>JANNXU010000016.1:0-37866 GCA_031409715.1 Gemmatimonadaceae bacterium
ATCGGCGCGACGGCCTTCACGGTGTGGAGCCAGTCGGTCGTGAACGAGAAGGTCTACACCGTCTCGCTCGCTGGACTCGCGATCTGCGCCTGGCTCACCGTCCGCTGGTGCGACGACCCCGACGGGCCGAAGTCCGATCGCCTGCTGATGATCATCGCGTACTTGACTGGACTCGGCTACGCGAACCACATGGCCGGCGTGCTTGCCGCACCCGCCGTGGCGATCGCGGTCTTCGTCCGTGATGCCGCGATCCGCTGGACCCTGATCCTGGCCGGTGGGGTGACGGCTGGAGCGTACGTGGTCCTCACGAAGCCGGAACTCCGCGCCGTCGGCGTGGTGATCGTGGTGATCGCCGTCGGCCTCGGCTTCCTCGTCGGCAAGCCCCTCCACAAGTGGCGGATGATCCTCGCGTGCTACGGCCTGCTCGCGCTCGGAGTGACTCCCTTCGCGACGCAACCCATCCGCGCCGCGCACTTCCCCGCGATCAACGAGGGGGAGCCGACCGCCTGCCGCGATGGACTCAAGGTCTCCTGCACGTTCTCGAAGGGGACCTGGACGGCCTTCAAGTACAACTTCGACCGCGGCCAGTACGGCAAGCCCAAGCTCACCGAGCGGCAGGCGCCGATCGGCGCGCAGGCGGGCATGTGGTGGCTGTACTTCAAGTGGCAGTGGCTGCGTGACGCGCACAACGAGCGTCCGGGCCTGCAGAGCGCACTGGCGGTGGTGTTCCTGGGGCTCGGCCTGATCGGCGGCTGGGTACACTATAAGAAGGATCTCAGATCGTTCCTCTTCTTCGGGCCGCTGATCGGCACGCTCACCATCGGGCTGATCATCTACCTGAACTTCAAGTACGGCTATTCGCAATCGCCCGACCTTGGCGACAGCGTGGCGCGCGAGGTGCGCGACCGCGACTACTTCTACCTGTGGAGCTTCAGCGCGTGGAGCGTGTGGGCAGCGCTCGGCTTGATCTTCCTCTGGGAGACCGTCGCCGGCTTCATGGGCACGGAGACGATCGAGCTTGGCAAGGCGCGGTTCTCGTCACCGAACCAGCGTGCCTGGCGCGTGAGTGCGCCGGTGCTGGGCCTGGCGCTGATCCCGATGATCGGCAACTGGACGCAGGCCAGCCGCGCCGGACAGCGCGACACGCGCGACTTCGCGTACGACCTTCTCAACAGCGTCGAGCCGTACGGCATTTTGATCACCGTCGGTGACAACGACACCTTCCCGCTCTGGTACGCGCAGGAAGTGGAGGGCATCCGCAAGGACGTGCTGGTGGCGAACACGTCGCTGATGAACACCGACTGGTACACGCGGCAGATGATCCGCCGTCCGATCTACGCCTACGATGCGGCGGCCGGTCCGGCAGTGTATCGCAGCGGTACGTGGGCGAAGCCCGATACCAAGGCGTTGATGCTGACGCTGGCGCAGGCCGACTCGGTGCCGTTGTACGTGCAGCTCGACTCGGCGCAGGGCTTTGCGCTGGGGAAGATCGAGACCGTGATCGATCCCAAGTACCTGGCGCAGGGTGTGCTGGAGCGGGCGGACATCCTGACGCTGATGATGATTCGCGACAACTGGGGGAAGCGACCTGTGTACTTCTCGCGGACGAGCGGGAATTACGGGGTGTCGCTCGGGCTTGGGCAGTATCTGCTGACGCAGGGGCTGGCGCGGAAGCTGTTGCCGACACCGCCCGGGATGTCGACGGATACGGTGGCGATTTCAGGTGAGGGCTTCGTGGATGTGCAGCGGAGCATGGCGTTGTGGAATACCGTGTTCGTCGGGCAGCAGAGCATCATCGGGCGCGGGGATTGGGTGGACAAGCCGTCGGCTGGCATTCCTGCGCTCTACGTCAGCGCCGGTGTCGTGCTGGCGGATGCGTTGCGGGCGACGGGGCGGGCGAACGAGGCGCGCGCGGTGGTGGAGACGGCGAAGAACATCGCGGTGGCCAGCCGGACGCTGAATTGGTTTGGTGGGGAGGCGGCGATCCTGGGGACGCAGCAGGATACGGCGGGGCCTCGTGTGCCGACTGCGGTGCCGTTGGGGACGGCGCCGGTGCCGGAGAGTGGCGGGGCGAAGCCGTAGGTCGTGGTGCCGGGTGTGATGGAGATTCGCCCCCTGGGAGCAGATGCTCTCGGGGGGCGGGTGCGTTGGGGCGCCGCGTGAGTGAATGGGCGTTATGTGGTGAGTTCGACGAGATATGATCGCGCGGAAGCGACGTGGTTGGTTGACGGAAAGTTGCGGTGAGGGAAAAGCCTGGAGAGTCGCCCGAATTGCTGGTGAGATTGATGAATGCTGCGCAGCAGCGCGGGGTATCAACGTCCTCCAAACAGGCAAAGTTCAGAATCGATCATTTCGTCGGCAGTATCAGGCCTTGCGCTCTGCCTGGCTTTCTCTGCCGCCATGTCGGGAAAGAACTTCATGCAGAGGAGCAATTGGGATGCAAAAGATACTTACGTTCCTGATGTTCAATGACCAGGCCGCCGCGGCGATGGAATTTTACACCTCCGTCTTCAAGGACTCGCAGATCGTGAGCACGATGCCCGGTCCTGACGGCACGGTCATGGGCGGCACGTTTGAGATCGAAGGCCAACGGTTCAACTGCTACAACGCGGGTCCGCACCCGAACTTCGTGTTCTCGCAAGGCGTGTCCTTCATGATCCGCGCCGAGTCGCAGGACGAGATCGATTATTTCTATGAGAAGTTGAGCGAGGGCGGCGAACAGATGCCCTGTGGATGGTTGGCCGACAAGTTCGGCGTGTCGTGGCAGGTCACGCCGCCCAGACTGATGGAACTACTGGCCGACCCGGACCGTGAAAAGGCCGGCCGCGTGACCCAGGCAATGTTCGAAATGAAGAAGATCGTCATCGCCGATCTGGAGACGGCTGCCGCCGGAGCATAGCGAACGCGCCCGAACGCACCGGATCAGGCATGGCAGCGGATCTGCGGAGCGCCGAGCATCCGCCCAACCCGGTTGGCGCGGTCCGACCTTTGCCCCGGCTGCGGCGGTCCCCATCTTCCCGGGTATGCGCGAACTCACACTGCGGTCGGTCATCCTCGGCGGGCTGCTCACCCTGCTCTTCACCGCCGCAAACGTTTACCTCGGCCTGAAGGTCGGCCTCACCTTCGCCACCTCGATCCCGGCGGCGGTCATCTCGATGGCGATCCTCCGGCTGCTGCCCGGCGGCACGATCCTCGAGAACAACATCGTCCAGACGATCGCCTCCGCGGCCGGCACGCTGTCGGCGATCATCTTCGTACTGCCGGGTCTCGTGATCCTCGGCTACTGGCAGGGCTTCCCGTTCGTGACGACGGCGGCCGTGTGCGCCACGGGTGGCATCCTCGGTGTGATGTTCTCGGTGCCGCTGCGCCGTGCGCTGGTCACCGGCTCCGACCTGCCATATCCCGAGGGGATGGCGGCTGCCGAGGTGCTCCGGATCGGATCGGCCGATGCCAGTGGCGCCGAGGAGAACCGGAAGGGGCTGCGGACGATCGTCATGACGTCGCTGGCGTCGTCGGGCGTGTCACTGCTGATCGCGATGAAGCTGATGGTCGGCGAGATCGGCAAATACGTTCGCGTCGGCACTGGCGCCACCGGCGCTGCGACCTCGCTCAGTTTCGCGCTGATCGGTGTGGGGCATCTGGTCGGGTTGTCGGTCGGCATGGCGATGCTCACCGGAATCTTCATCACGTGGGGCGGACTGGTGCCGTACTTCAGCGCCGGCGCGCCGGGTGCCGACGCCGTCGCCATCGCGAGCGGAGTGTTCCGCGCCAAGGCGCGCTTCATCGGTGCCGGCACGATCGGGATCGCGGCCATCTGGACGCTGCTCAAGATCATCGGTCCCATCATCGGTGGCATTCGCTCCGCACTGGCCGCATCGGCAGCGCGCGGCACCGGCGAGACGCTGCCCCTCACGGAACGAGACCTTCCGATCAAGCAGGTGGCGGCCGTCATCGTGGTGACGATGATTCCGATCGCGTTCCTGCTCTGGCAGTTCATTGCGGATGGCCCGCTCGCCGCGCACGCCGGCGTGCTCATCTCGATCACGATCGTCTACATCCTGCTGGCCGGCATCATCATCGCATCGGTCTGCGGCTACATGGCGGGCCTGATCGGTGCATCGAACAGCCCCATCTCCGGCGTCGGCATCCTGGCGGTGGTGGGCGTGTCACTGATGATGATCGCCTTCCTCGGCCGCAGCACGGTGCCTGCACAGACCGAGGCGATGGTGGCGTACGCGCTGTTCGCGACGGCGATCGTGTTCGGCATCGCGACCATCTCGAACGACAACCTGCAGGATCTCAAGACCGGCGAGATCGTCGGGGCGACCCCATGGCGTCAGCAGGTGGCGCTGGTGATCGGTGTGCTCTTCGGCAGCCTTGCGATTCCCGGTGTGCTCGACCTGCTGAACAACGCCTTCGGCTTTGCCGGCGCGGTGGGTGCACGCGAACAGGCGCTCGCGGCACCGCAGGCGTTGCTCATCTCGGCGCTGGCGAAGGGTGTGCTCGGCGGGGATCTCGAGTGGCCGCTGCTCGGACTGGGCGCGCTGATCGGCGTGGTGATCATCATCGTCGACGAATCGCTGGGCCGCGCCAGGAAGCTGCGTCTCCCTCCGCTGGGCGTGGGCATGGGCGTCTATCTCCCCATGTCGCTGACGGCGCTGATCGTCGTGGGTGCGGTGCTCGGCACGCGCTACGATGCGTGGGCTGATCGGCAGCGTGATCCCGAGACGGCGCGGCGGTTTGGCGTACTGGCGGCGACCGGATTGATCGTGGGTGAGAGCCTGTTCGGCGTGGCGTTCGCCGGGATCGTTGCTGCGACCGGCAAGGATTCACCGCTGGCGGTGGTGGGTGCCGGGTTCGAGCCGGTGGCGCTGTGGGGTGGGCTGGCGCTGTTTGCGGGGCTCGTCTGGTGGGTGTACCGGCAGACGCGTCGAGCGGCGACGGGGTGAGAGACGTGGGTGGCGCGAGGCGATCCGCGTGCAGGAGCGGTTGATGGGTCAAGGGTTCAAGGGGTTCGTTGAAGGGGTTCCGTTCAAGGGGTCCGTTCAAGGGGTCAGAGTCCTTGTCCTCAAAATTGGACAAGAACTCTGACTCCTTGTCCTCAAAAAGGGTCAAGGACTCTGTCCCCTTGAACTGCCCGACCTCTTGATGGTCGACTCGCACGCCCCGAGCCGTCGACAACTCAGGCTTCGACGGTGGAAACGTCATTTGCCGCCGCAGCGAACGTGAATGCTGCTCAGCCAGTGTCGTCGTTCGTCACCACGGACACACGGCCACGTCGGTTTGCGTGAAGTCGTTGCCGACGCAGAGCAGCGCTTCTCCGCTCTCGATGGAGAGCGCATAGCCGAAGCAGTCCGCGAAGTTCAAGGCTGCGGGATGCCGGCCACGCCCAAAATGCAACGCCGCATCGCGTGCGAGACGCACCTGAGCCTCGCCGACAGGGACCACGGTCGCACCAATTCCGGCAAGCAGCCGATCGATCTGCCCATCGCCCACCTCGCCGTATCGTCCCAGCATCACGAGCGAGAGTTCCACCACCGTGGCTGCCGAAATCAGGCGACGGGGATCAGAGTCGATCGCTGCGACGAGTCGCTCCGCCGACGGCTCGCGCGTCAGGATCGCGACCAGCGCCGACGTATCAATGACCATCGATCACCTGGGCGCGCCGTCGTCGCCATACCCGACGATCTCATCTGCGGTGCGCGGGTCAAGCAGAGGGAGCCGAGCGATGCGCTCCTGTATACGGCGCACCTGCACGGCCACACTTGGCACGGTGTGGAGCTGCTGACGTTGCAGCCGGTCACGCAGCGCGTTTCGGATGGCGTCGGTAATGGTTTCGCCAGTGGCAGCCGCCAGCTTGCGTGCGAGTCGGTCCGTTTCGGGATCCTTGATGCTGATCGCCATGGTTCCTCCTATATATACGATTTTCCATAAGTCTCGATATTCACGTCGACTCTTGCATGCATGGGCGTCGGTGCCAGGTCTGGCCGGTGCATGGGGTCACAGTCCTTGTCCTCAAAAGGGATCAAGGACTCTGACCCCTTGATCGGATCGGACCCCTTGATCGAGCTCATGTCCTAAAAAAGAGTCAAGGACTCTGACCCCTTGAACGGACTCCTTGAACGTGGACCGCGCCACACGCGACTCAGCCTGCGCGGTCGACCACACCGCGCACGAAGCTCACCACACGCTCCGGAACCGTCAGCGGCAACATGTGCCCCGCCCCCTCGACATACTCGAGGTGTACCTGCGGCAGCAGCGCCCTGAGTTCCTCGCCATGCAGCGCAGGATCCAGAATGCGGTCCTGCGTGCCGTACAGCACCGAGATGGGCATGCGCAGCTCGGCGTATCGTTGCATCAACCCTGGCATGTCCTCCGGCACCGCCATCATGTCGGTGGAAGCCGACACGAAGGCCGAGGGACGCATGCCCAGCATCCCGCCGCCTGCAATCGCGAAGTCGGCCGGCACCGCCTCGGGGCCGAAGACCACATCGAGCGTCTCAGCACGTCGCGCCATCGAGAGGGGGGTGGCGAGTGTCCAGCCAATCGCCGATCGCATG
Source organism: Gemmatimonadaceae bacterium (assembly GCA_031409715.1). GTDB lineage: Bacteria > Gemmatimonadota > Gemmatimonadetes > Gemmatimonadales > Gemmatimonadaceae > JACMLX01. The sequence continues at coordinate 6,561 of JANNXU010000016.1, forward strand.
AGCGGACCGCGGACCCGCAGCCCCTTGAAGACGGCCGGTGTTTCAGCCTGCAGCATGCTGAGCGGCGCGATCAGCGCCAGCGCACGCACCAGTGTGGGATGCGACACTGCCACCGCGAGCGCGACGGCACCGCCCAGCGAGTGTCCCACCAGCACCGGTCGATCGAGACCGAGCACGCGGATGAATGCCGCTACGGTCTCGGCCTGCGCGACCGGTCCAGCGGCGGAACGGGCGTCGCGCGTCGAATAGCCCGAGCCAGGTCGGTCCATGACCACCACGCGGAAGTCACGCGCCAGACGATCGACGACGGAGTGAGTGAAGTGCATGGTGTTGCCGGCAAGTCCGTGCACCATCAGCAGCGTGACGGGACCCTGCCCACGATCGATGTAGTGAATGCGCGCGCCATCGACATCGACGAATGCGCCCGCCGGTGGCAGTGCGCGCTCCACACGACGGGCGGTGCTGGCCGTGAAGAGCACGAGACCGGCGAGCAGCAACAGCACGCCGACGGCGAGTGCGACGACGATGGTACTCACGTGGGAAGCCCGGTGGACATCACCGACGGGGCCCGGCGAAACTCGAGCGCCGGGTCGTCCACGCGACCATGACGCAGGGCGAACAGATCTTTCACATAGTTCTGATAGAGGCGCCACGGCGCCCGGCTGCCCTGTTTTGGCAAGCGCGCCAGCGCGCGCTGCACGTAGCCCGACGTGAAGTCGAACACCGGTGTCTCCTCCATGGTCGGATCGCGACGCGGCGTGACCTGCACATACGCATGTTCGCGCATGTGATTGAGCAACCGGCAGACGTGCTGCGCAATGAGGTCGCACTTGAGCGTCCACGACGCGTTCGTGTAGCCCACCGCCGCGGCCATGTTCGGCACATCGCTCAACATCATCCCCTTGTAGATCATCGTCTGCCCCAGCTCCACGACGACGCCGTCCACGAGCAGCGTCACACCGGTGAGCAGCGACATGCGCAGCCCTGTCGCCGCCACCACGATGTCCGCCTCGAGTCGCGCGCCAGACGTCAGCACGACGCCGGTGGCATCGAAGTGATCGATCTGATCGGTCACGATCGAGGCGCGCCCCTCGCGCAGCACGGTGAAGAGATCGCCGTCGGGCACCATGCAGAGTCGCTCATCCCACGGCTCGTAGCGCGGAGTGAAGTGCACGTCGATCGGGAAGTTCGCGCCAAGCTGCTCCTGCGCCTCCTTGCGCAGTGCCTTCTTGAACAGCGCCGGATGCGCCCGCGCGAGGTAATAGTAGAACATGCTGCGCATCACATTCTTCCAGCGCGAGATTGCGTAGGCCAGCCCGGCCGGCAAGACTCGACGAAGGATGTTGGCGATGATGTCGACCGACGGGAGGGTGGCGATGTACGTCGGTGAACGCTGCAGCATCGTCACATGTGCGGCAGCGCCGGCGCCCATCGTCATCGCCGGCACGATCGTGACGGCGGTCGCCCCGCTGCCGATCACGACGACGCGCGCACCGCGATAGTCGAGATCCGCCGGCCACTGCTGCGGATGCAACAGGCGCCCCGTGAACGTGTCCAGACCGGGCCACTCCGGCGTGTACCCCTGCGCGTAGTCGTAGTAGCCTGCACAGCTGTAGAGAAAGGTGCAGGTGAGGCGTCGTGGCGTCCGTTCAGCGCCGACGTCGAGGTCGATCGTCCAGCGCGCCTCCGACGACGACCATGCGGCGCGCACCAGCCGATGCTGGTAACGGATGCGACGGTCGATGCCGAACTCGCGCGCAGTTTCCTCGATGTACGCCTTGATCGACGGACCATCGGCAATCGCCTTGGCATTCCGCCACGGCCGGAAGCGATAGCCGAGCGTGTACATGTCGGAGTCGGAGCGGATGCCGGGATAGCGAAACAGGTCCCAGGTCCCGCCCATCCGCTCGCGGCCTTCGACGATGGCGTACGACAGCCCGGGGCAGGCCGTCTGGAGGTGCCAGGCGGCACTGATGCCGGAGAGTCCGGCGCCGATGATCAGGACGTCGAGATGTTCCACGGGCGAGCCAGAGGGGATAGGGCACGACCGGCAGGGTCGAGGGGCACATGGCGCAAGCTACGCCGCGGCGCCGCGGGGACGAGGGGGCGGCGGATGAACGCCATGGGGCGCCGGGGAGGGGTTCACCCCCAGCGCCGCCGCCCTCCCGTCCGTATCCTGTAGAGCTCACCATCACCCGCCCCACCCTCTCGACGAGCGACTGCATGCCCCTGCTCTTCACTCGCGGCCGTGCCGCCCGCACGGCCGCGCTGCTCTGCCTGGCATTCCCCCTCGCCGCGCAGCGTCCCAGCGCGACCAAGCCACCCGAGGACGACCGCACGCGCGCCCTGCGCACGAGCCTCGCGCAGGAGGGCTACATCACGCCGCCCGCCGAGATCGCGGCGCTCGTGATGGCACCCAGGCATCTCAACGTGACGCTCACCAACCCGAGTCCGGATCGGACGAAATACGTCAAGGAGCAGACCGACGGCGCGCCGACCGTGGCGCAGATGGGTCGCCCGCACGTCTACTACGCGGGGTTGCAGGTGGATCCGAAGGCCAACCGGTCGCGCCAGCTCAGCACGCGCGGCGCGACGGGGCTGCAGGTGGTGGATGTGATGACCGGCGCGACGACCACGCTCGCGACGCCGGTGGGCGCGCTCGTGAGCGGGGCGGTGTGGTCGCCGGATGGCACGCGCATCGCTTACATCGCGAACTTCGACGCAGCGACCTACGCCTACGTCGCCGAGCTCGCGACGGGTCGGAGCACGCAGGTGAGCCGTGCGCCGCTGCTCGCCACCGCGGTCACGTCACTGGATTGGACGGCCGACGGCACCCGCCTGGTGGCGGTGCTGATCCCCGACAACCGCCCGGCAATGCCGGCCACGCCTGCGGTCGCGACGGGGCCGCAGGTGCGCCTCTGGACGGAGGCGGGCAAGAAGGCGCCGGAGCGCAACTGGTGGTCGCTGCTCGAGGAGCCGTGGCAGGCGGAGCAGCTGGCCTGGCATGTGACGGGCCAGCTGGCACTGCTGAACGTGAAGACGCGTGCGGTGCAGAAGATCGGCGCGCCGGCGATGATCACCAGCGTCGATGCGTCGCCCGAGGGTGACTACTTCCGCGTGACCACCCTCGACAAGCCGTTCTCGTATGTGGTGCAGTGGCAGAGTTTCCCGCAGCGCGAAGCGCTCTGGGACGCGACGGGCAAGGAGTTGGCCGAGGTGAGCAAGCGTGGCGTTCGCTACACCGGTGACACGGCGCAGGCACCCGGCATGAAGAAGGGGCTGGCCTGGATGCCGTCGGGCGCGGGGCTGTACTTCATCGCCAGCGATTCCGCAGCGCGCAGCGACTCTGCCGGCGCTCCGGCCGGTGCACCGCGTGCCGCGCCGGGCAACGGCGCTGCGGGACGGGCCGGTGGCACTGCCAACGGCCGGGCCGAGCGGATCGTGCAGTGGCTGCCGCCGTACGGTGCAACGGATGTGAAGGTCCTCTATCAGCACACGGGCCCGATCACGACGGCCGTCATGACCGAGGACGCGACGACGGCGTTCGTCGCGACGACGACGGCCGGTGTGGGTGAACTGTTCGCGGTGAAGTTCGCCGAACCGGCGAAGCGCATGACGATCATGCGCCAGCGCGGCTGGACGCCGGGGTTCGTGGGTGGTGGGCGTGGTGGCCCTGGATTCGGTGGTGGTGGCGGCGGTCGCGGTGGCGCCGACGACTCCACGTTCTACACGAACCCCGGGATGATGATGACGCGCCGCAGTGCGCGCGGTGCCGAAGTGGCCGTCGTGTCACCCACGGGTTCGGTGTACATGCGGGGAACGCAGTACCAGCGTGACTACCTGCTCGCGCCGCCACGCGACTTCCTCGACGAGATCGTGATCGCCGATGGCAAGAAGTCGCGCAAGTACGAGTCACCGACCGATGTGGCCGAGTCGCTGGTGGGGATCGTGGATGCGGCGGCCAGCTCGATCATCGTGACGCGGGAATCACTGACGCAGGTGCCGGACAGCTACCGGCGTCAGGGCACGACCCTCACGCAGCTCACGACCAACGTGGACCGCACGCCGACGTTCACCTCGCTGGTGCGCAAGCGCGTGACGGTGACGCGGGCCGACGGCATCACGTTCGTGGTGAAGGTGACGTTGCCGGCGGGCTATCGCGAGGGCACGCGCCTGCCGGGCATGTTCTGGTTCTATCCGTACGAGTACACCGACCAGGCGGGCTACGACCGCACGCTGCGCGCGGAGAACGTGAATCGCTTCCCGACGTCCGGCGCGCGCACCATCGAGTTCCTCGCCACGCAGGGCTACGCCGTCGCGAATTTCGACCCGCCGATCATCGGTGAGGCCGGCAAGATGAACGACAACTACATCTCCGACCTGCGCATGAACCTGTATGCGGTGATCGAGGCGCTCGACAAGGCGGCAATCATCGATCGTGACCGGCTCGGCATTGGCGGGCACTCGTACGGCGGCTTCAGCACCGTGAACGCACTGGTGCACACCCCGTTCTTCAAGGCCGGCATCGCGGGCGACGGCATGTACAACCGCACGTTGACGCCGACGGGCTTCCAGAGCGAGCGTCGTGACCTCTGGGACGGGCAGAAGATGTATCTCGAGATGTCGCCGATGCTCTACGCCGACAAGATGCAGGGCGCGCTGCTGCTCTACCACTCGATGGAGGACCAGAACGTCGGCACCAACATCACCAGCTCGATCCGCATGATGCAGGCACTGCGGAGCGAGGGGAAGGTGTCCGCGCTGTTCATGTATCCGTACGAGGACCACGGCCCGGTGGCGCGCGAGAACCTGCTCGACCAGTGGGCGCGCTGGACGGCGTGGCTGGACCTGTACGTCAAGAACGCCCAGCCGAAGCCGATCGGCGCGAAATGACGTGATCTCAGGCGCGGCAGACCGACGACGGGTCTGCCGCGCCTGCGACGCCGCGCTGTGCTCACGGCTTCCGGCGCGGCTCCGGTTGCATCGTCAGCGCCTGTAACCCCAGGCAGCCGTCGATGGCGCTGCACCGGCCAGAGCGCCAGCAGCACGCCTGACTCTGCCCAGACGCTGCCCAGACGAGGCGTGGGCGCCGGCTCAGCCGCCGGGATGCACGGGTTCACCACCCGCCTCGTCCATCATCACCGCAGACACCTGACACGTCACGCTCGCCCGCAACGGCGTCTGCAACGCGCTCCACAGCTGCGTCACTTCATCGTGCCGCAGATTGGTGAGCGCGATCCTCGGCGCGTCGGACTGCCACGCGGGTGCACCCGTCCCGAACGCATCGGTCAGCGCGGCACCTAACACCTCACGCCGCAGCACGGGCGTCGCATGCAGCGTCAGTACGGTCGAGCCGAGTAGCACCTCGGTCTGCAGGTCGCTGGCACCGAGCGCAGTGATCAGGTAATGCAGATCCAGCGCGATCGGCGGATTCTGCCAGACACGATCGTCGTCACCGCGTGGCGGCCGTGCGATGTTGCGCAGTGCACCGTTCTCGGCCACACGATACAGAAACAGGCTGAGCGCAGGCCCGTTGGCGTCGTGTTCGGGACGAGGTGGCATGAGGAGAACCGTCGGGACGGTGCCGAGCACATCTCCGGTGCGATGCTCGGCAAGCCCGCGCGCGAGGATCGTCCTGAGCGCCCCGGAGACGCCCGCCATCGCAAGCGCGGGGCTCATGACTCGTCGGTGCTCTGTTCTGCCGGCTCCACGACATCCACGTCGCGCTCCCACCCTTCGATCTGCAGTGTGATCGATTGCAGCGCGACGCTGCTCGAATTCGCATCCAGCTCCGGAAGTGCCTGGTACTCCGAGACCCAGGCACGAAACACACGGTAGGCGATGACGAGCTGTCCGCTTTCGTTGTAGAGCTCGATGACCAGATCCTTCCGGAAATCCCTCAGCGAGACCTCGGCCCCCGCGCCCGCGCCTGATCGCGTGGTCTTGTTGGCCCAGCGCTCGAACTCCAGGTCATGCGTCACGCCACGTTCGAGTGTGATGGCGTCGTAGCTCGTGCGACCCGGTGTTTTCCGCACCGTCGACGGGTCGCCGCCGTCGCGATGCTCGATGACCTCCGTCGTGCGACGAAGCGGTGACACCCTGCTCACGCCGGCGACGTACCGGCCGTCCCATTTCACCCGGAACTTGAAGTTCTTGTAGGGATCGACGCGCGAGGGATTGACGGTGAACGGTGGCATGTGACGCTCCCGACGGATGGTTGCACGCGGGCGACGTGACGCGGCACCGTGGTGTGATGCGCGTGATCCGGCGTGCCAGGGGACAACCGCAAAGAGATGTCGAGATCCTCGGTTTGTCGAGGTGCCTGCCAGCGAGGTCAGCGGACGATGGCGTCGCATCACGAACTGGTTCCTCGTGCTGCCGGCGTCCATTCCGATCGACGTGCGTGCGGGCAGCCGGAATGGCCGCGCTCGCCCAGCCCTCGTCGGGCGCGCAGTGGCATCATCACCAAACCATGCAGGCGATCGTGACATGTCTGTAGCGCAGACAAACACTCGATTGGTGCAGGAACCCCGGAGACTGACAGGTGCTGGACACGAACTGCCTGCGTCACTCCACTCCACGAGGTTCGCTTCATGTCATTTCCACGTCAGTCGACAGCGGCGCTGCGGGTCATGCTGGCCGCCACTGTCATGAGTGCCATCTGCACAAGCGCGATGCATGCCCAGGACGGCGGTCGTCGCGCGGCCGCCACGCGCGATTCCATTCAGCGGCTGAGAACCGTCGAAGTCGTCGCGTCACGCGTCGGTCGCGGGAAGGCTCGCGCCGGCAGCGCGGTGGACCCCATCGACCTGCACCTGGCACCGATCGGGACCAGTGCACTGAAAGTCGTGGAGCGCCTGCCGGGCGTGAACATGCAGAGTGCCGATCCGTTCGGCACGTACGAGTGGTCCAACCGCATCACGATGCGGGGCTTCCAGACGCAGCAGATCGGTCAGACGTTCGACGGCATCACGCTCGGCGACATGTCGTACGGCAACTTCAATGGCCTGGGCATCGGCCGCGCCATCGACCCGGACAATCTCGGCGGCGCAACCGTGCAGCAGGGCAGCGGCGCGCTCGGCACGTCGTCGAGCAACAATCTTGGCGGCGTGGTGCAATACACGTCGGCAGATCCGTTCGCGAAGCGGACGATCTCGCTCTCACAGATGGTCGGCGAAGCGAACACGCGGCGCACCGCGGGCCGCTTCGACAGCGGGCTGCTGCAGTTCGGGGCCAGCAGCGGCATCAAGGCGTTCTTCAGCCTGTCGCGCATCGACAACGACAAGTGGAAGGGCACCGGCACGCGCGCCTCGCCGGCGGCCGACGTGCTGATCGGATCGCGCGGTGGCCTGTTCGGCGTCGGGCAGACGTGGCAGGACCAGCTCAATGCCAAGGTGCAGTACTTTGCCGGCGCCAACCAGATCATCGGTTTCTACGGCCTGTCGGATCGCAAGGAGAACGACTACGCCGATCTGTCGCTCGCGCGTTGGCGCTCGAGTGGTCGTGACTGGGATCAGTATTCCAGCTGGCCGACCGCGGTCGCCGCAGCGCAGAGCGCCACGCCTGACGAGGCGTACTACAACACGGCACAGGGCGCGCGCCGTGATCACCTCGGCTACGTGAAGGGAATGTTCCGCCTCGCCGAGAGGACGCGGCTGGAGGTGCAGCCATACCTGCACACGAATCGTGGTGCCGGCGACTGGACGGCGCCGACGTATGGTGCCAGCTGGAACCTCGATCCGATCTACTTCCGCCAGACACAGTATTCCAGTCAGCGCTACGGCAGCAATGCGAAGCTGACCTTCGAGCTGCCAGGCAATGAGCTGGAGGTTGGTGGGTGGTTCGAACGCAACGAATCGAACATCCGTCGCGTCGGCTGGCGTCTGCAGAACTTCTCGTCTGGCCCCGCGGTGGACTTCAGCAACGTGCTGCGGCTGTTCTTCGATCGGACCGGGACGTACAACACGACGCTCGGCTATGTGCAGAACACGAACCGCCTGCTGGACGGTCGCCTGAAGCTGTCCTACGGCTTCAAGGCACTGCGCATCGGCGCGGACTTCCGGAACAATGGCCGGACGATCGCGAGTGCGAAGACTCTGCCTGACTCGGCACGCCCCGGCTTCTCGATCCCGACCACGGCCGGCTTCCTGCCGCAGGCCGGGCTGGTGTTCAGTGCATCAACGAATGATGAGGTCTTCGCCAACGTCTCCGAGAACGTGAACGCGCTGCCGTACAGCCCGCAGTCGGGTGTCTACAACACCAATGCGTCGGCATTCCAGTTCTTCAAGGACAACACGAAGCCGGAGCGCGCGACCACGATCGAGGCCGGATATCGCACCCGTCGCGGACCGGTCGAGGCGTCACTCACGCTGTTCAATGTGGCGTATCGCAATCGGCTGATCGGCGTGTCGGTCTGCCCGCTCACGGCGACCTGCGTCAGCTCGTTCGCGAACGTCGGCGGCGTCAGCTCGCGCGGTGCGGAAGGCCTGCTGTCCATCGCGCTGGCAAAGGGCTGGGCGTTCACGACCAGCGCCGCGTTCACCGATGCCACGATCAACGACAACTACGTCAGCGGCGCGAAGGACACGGTCCTCTCGAAGGGGAAGCGTGTCGTCGATACGCCTCGGCTGCTCGGCAATGCGCAGCTGCGCTACTCCCACAGCGGCTTCACGGCGCAGCTCAGTGGCCGACATGTCGCCGAACGCTACTTCTCGATTCTCAACACGGCTGACGGGAAGGTGCCGAGCTACACCACGCTCGATGCCAACATCGAGTACACGCTGCGCACCGTGCCCGGCCTGCGCGAGCTCACGTTTCGTGCCAACGCACTGAACCTGACCGACGAGAATTACATCGGCACGCTCGGCACGAACGGCATGACACTCCGCGGCGACACGCAGACCATGCTGACCGGCGCGCGGCGCCTGCTGTTCTTCTCCATCGGCACGCGGTTCTGAGTCGGCCTACCCCGGGTCGTTGCCCCCGACGCGTGCTCGCGCTGTGCGAGCCGTCGTTCGGGGCGCGACCTGCCGGTAGCCATCCTCGAGCAGTTCGGCGATCGTCTTCCACGGTGGGCGGCGGTCGAGCCAGACACCGAGCCATCCCGCGGCGCCGACATACGGCGGCTTGAAGTAGCGGGATGGGTCGGAGTCGATCACGAGTGACTGGTTCGCCGGCCTCGCCTTGATCCAGACCGCCGGCCGGCCCGCGCCATGGTGCGTGGCGGCACTGGCGTACATGGCGAATATCTTCGGCGCCCGAAACGTCGGCTCACCCCACGCCTCCTTCTCCACTGCCCCGGGGAAGCCGAGGCAGAGCGCGCGCAGCCGTGCGAGTGGATCCGTCGCCATATCTCCTCCGGTGCGAGCGCCTGTCCCGACCGGGAGGATACCAGCGCCATCGGGTCCGAGTCCATGCCCCACGGGGCACGCCTGCCCGGTTGCCGTCGCAGGCCACATACTTCCCGTGCCCCCGATCGAAACTCCCATCACGGCACCGGCATCCTGCCGCCAAGCGGGAGCGGCCGGTCCGTTCCCTTCCCGCCCTCGCAGCGTCTCTCGCAACCGGGCACGAGCCGTCATGACGACACACGCCGAACGACAGGGATGAGCACCGACGCCGAGTCGTTGCGACTGCAGGCCGCCGGCGAGGGTCGCGTCGCGTGGAAGCAGTGGGGTCCGTACCTGAGCGAGCGGCAGTGGGGCACGGTGCGCGAGGACACCGGCGCCACCGGCGATGCGTGGAACGACTTCACGCACGACCAGGCCCGCTCGCGCGCCTACCGCCGCGGCGAGGATGGACTGGGCGGCATCAGCGACGACCGCCAGCGCCTCTGCTTCGCGCTGGCGCTCTGGAACGGGCGTGACCCGATCCTCAAGGAGCGGGCGTTCGGGCTGGACAACAACGAAGGCAACCACGGCGAGGACGTGAAGGAGTACTACTTCTACCTCGACTCCACGCCGACGCACTCGTACATGAAGTACCTGTACAAGTATCCGCAGGCGGCGTATCCCTATCGCGACCTGCTGGACACCACGCGGCGGCGCACGCGTGACGACCCGGAGTACGAACTGCTCGACACCGGGATCTTCGACGAGCGGCGTTACTTCGACGTCTTCGTGGAGTACGCGAAGGCTGCGGCCGACGACATGCTCGTCACGATCACGATCTGCAATCGTGGCCCCGATGCGGCGCGCCTGCGCGTGCTGCCCACGCTCTGGTACCGCAACACCTGGCAGGACGACCCGCGCGAGGCGCGGCCGCTGCTGCGGCGTCTGCCCGACGCCCCGCTGGCCACGATCCACGCGCACACACCGGCCACCGCGTCGCGTGCAGGGCTGGACGACTACTATCTCTACTGCGAGGCTGACGTCCCGCTGCTCTTCACCGAGAACGAGACCAACACCGCCCGCCTGCGCGGCACGCCGAATGGCACACCACATGTGAAGGACGGCTTCCATGCGTACGTGGTCAACGGCGATGCGGATGCCGTCAACCCGGCGCAGATCGGCACCAAGGCTGCCGCGCTGCACGACGTGACCGTGGAGGCGGGTGGGTATCGGGTGATCCGGCTGCGCCTCGCCACGCGCGCGCCGGCAGCGCTGCCCCACCCCTTCGCCGACTTCACCGACCTCGTCTCCACCCGCGTGCGCGAAGCGGATGCGTTCTATGATGCGATCACGCCACTCGCGGTGCGCAGCGACCCTGATCGGGCCAACGTGATGCGGCAGGCGCTGGCCGGCATGCTCTGGTCGAAGCAGTACTACCACGTGGACCTCGACCATCGCCGCCATGCGCCGGCGCGAGCCGGCGCGCAGCGTAACGCCGACTGGTCACACATGTATTGCGACGACATCATCTCGATGCCCGACACCTGGGAGTATCCCTGGTTTGCCGCATGGGACCTGGCCTTTCACGCCATTCCGCTGTCGATCGTGGATCTCGACTTCGCCAAGGAGCAGTTGGACCTGCTGCTGCGCAACGACTACCTGCACCCCAACGGCCAGCTGCCCGCCTGCGAGTGGAACTTCAGCGACGTGAATCCGCCGGTGCATGCCTGGGCCACGTTGCAACTCTACCTGCTTGAGAAGGAACGCAACGAAGGACGGGGTGACCTTGAGTTCCTCAAGTTCACGTTCTCGAAGTTGCTGGTGAACTTCACCTGGTGGATCAACCGCACCGACCGCTCGGGCGCCAGCATCTTCGAGGGTGGATTCCTCGGCCTCGACAACATCGGCGTCTTCGACCGGTCATCACCGCTGCCGACCGGTGGCAACATCGACCAGGCCGACGGCACCGCGTGGATGGTCTTCTACAGCCAGCAGATGCTGCGCATCGCGGTGGAGCTGGCGCTGCACGAACCGCGCTACCAGGAGTTCGTCGAGACGTTCTACCAGCATACGCTCCGCATTGCCGGCGCGATGGATCGCGTGGGTGAGCACGAGGATGAGATGTGGGACGAGGAGGACGGCTTCTTCTACGATGTGCTCCGCCTGCCGGACGGCACCGCGACCCGACTCAAGGTGCGCTCCATCGTGGGCCTGCTGCCACTGGCGGCGGTGGCGGTGTTCGAGGACGACATTCTCGATCGACTGCCCCTCTTCCGCGAGCGCAGCCGGCAGTTCACGCAGCGCCATCCCGAGCTGATCGCCAACCTGCATCTCCCCGACCGCCCCGGTGTGGCCGGTCGCCGGATGCTCTCGATCGTGGACGAGTCGAAGCTGCGCCGCATCCTTTCCCGAATGCTGGATGAGGAGGAGTTCTTCTCGCCGCACGGCATCCGCGCGCTTTCGCGGCATCATCACGCGCATCCGTACGTGTTCGAGCACGAGGGCAAGGCGCACCGCGTGAGCTACGTGCCAGGTGACTCCGACAGCGGCATGTTCGGTGGCAACTCCAACTGGCGCGGACCGGTCTGGATGCCGATCAACTACCTGCTTTACGGTGCCCTGTTGCGGCTCTACGCGTACTACGGTGACGACTTCCTGATCGAGTGCCCGACGGGATCAGGCACCGAGATGACGCTGCTGGAGGTAGCGGTGGAACTCGGCGAGCGCCTGTGCCGACTCTTCACGCGTGACGCGCGGGGCGCACGACCGGCGCACGGCGGCGCGCCGATCTTCCGTGACGACCCGCACTGGCGCGACCTGCTGCTGTTCTCGGAGTACTTCCACGGCGATACCGGCGCCGGCGTCGGTGCCAGTCATCAGACCGGCTGGACCGGCTGCATTGCGCAGATCATCCAGACCAACGGCATGCTGGCGCGCGAGCTGCTGCACACCGCCGGCGGCATGACCGCGGCGATCCGCACGCTGCAGACGAGCGCGCGAGCCCCGGGTCGCTGACCGGGTCCGCGCGGCACGCAGCCGCTACTTGACCACCCGGAAGGCGATGCCGGTGTAGACGTAGATGTCCTTCGACGCGAACTCGGGACCGGTCAAGAGCGGATTGGCATGGGCGAGGAAGCTCTCCATCTCGATCCTCGTGTATGCTTTGTCCGTCGCCCCGTCCGGGTTGAGGGCCCAATATTCGGCCCCTTCCCTGCGGCACAGGATCGTGTGCGTTGCAAGCTTCCTGAGCGCGAGAGAGATGAATCCAACGATCATGAACACACGTGCATCGTCGGCGAAATCAGCGTCCAGATCCAGCGGGCGCTTGCGCGGCACGATCCCCTTGCTGGCCAATCCCGACTTGTAGTCACTGTAGTCCTTCGGAGCGTGCAGCTTGAGCGGCTTGACCCGCGCCGGATCCTGAATCAGCTCGACCGTGCAGCCTCTACTCCGGAGGCAGGCGATCGCGGCATGCGGCAGGATCTCCTCCTCGCCGGCCGTGCTGCCGCGTTTGAGCTCGTTCCAGAGGGTCAATTCGCCCCCGGCGACGCCAGAATAAGTGCCCAAGCCGAACTCATGGAGCGTGCACTTGATGGCCAACGCCGTGCACGACTGCGGCGCTGCCTGCTTGCGGAATGACGTGATGCGTCGGGCCACGGAAGACCTCGGTCTGGGTGTCGTTGATGCCGCAACGTCATTCTGAGTGGGTGAACGAGGATATGCAACGCGCTGCGAGCGGCACGAAGCGTCGGGTCGAACTACAGTGGCGTGGCACTGGCAGACCCGGCGGTGGTGACGCGCGTCGTTGCGACCTCCGCGCTGCTGCGGGATGAACGCCTGTAGCCCTGCAAGCTCGACAATACGACACAGTCAGCGATGTGGAGCGTGACCGTTCACTTCGCGAAAACCCTACAGGCGGCGGACGGCGCGTGCTGCACATTGCGTGGTAGGCTGCATACCGATCGCTGCACGGCATGGGGCTGTTCATTCTGCGGCGCATGTGGGCCGCTCACCATCGCTCTCAAACCGACCGCGAGTCTTGCGGTACGACACCGGCACGGACCCGCACAGCACCTGACGAACCTCCATCCCCCTGACCATCGGCCCCGTGCCATTCACCACTCCAGCGCGACACATCGCCGCATGAGCAGCGTCATCCGCGGCACGGCGGCAGGCGCCACCACTCCAGGACGCGAGGCATCAGCCACGCCGGCCGCGCCCCCCCTGCGTCGTGCGCTGACAGCGCTGCGCGCTCACCGCTGGCGCACTCTGCTCGTGACGGTCGCACTGCTCATCGCCGTTGCGTATGGTCCTCGGCTCGTGCTCGGTCCCGTGGTCCCGGTCGAGTTGGTGGAGCGACACACCCTCGTGCAATCGGTCGTGGCGAGTGGACGGGTCGAGTCGCCACATCGCGTGAATGTCGGCGTCCAGATGACGGGTACGGTCGTGCGCGTGCCGGTGACGGAGGGTCAGGTGATCGCGGCCGGCGCGACCGTGCTGGAACTTGACGCTTCCGAACTGCGTGCAGCGCTGGCACAGACGGAGTCCGCGTTGGCCGCGGCAGTCGCGAGGTCGCGGCAGGTGCGCGATGTGCAGGCGCCGAACGCATCACAGGCCGTGCAGCAGGCGCGACTCGCGCACGAGGCCGCGCGCGAGGAGCGGATGCGCAGCGACGCGCTCCTGCGTGGCGGTGCCATCGGTGAAGCCGCGCGTGACGCTGCCGTGCGTGCCGAGCAGACCGCCCTTGCACAGCTCCGCGTTGCCGAACAGCAGGCCGCCAGCGTCGCGCCCTCGGGCAGCGATGCGACGGTCGCGACCGCGGGCGTCGCACAAGCGCAGGCAGCGGTCCAGCTCGCGCGTGCGAGACTGTCGTATGCCTCGGTGCGCGCCGTGAGGACCGGGACGCTGATCACGCGCGATGTGGAGCCCGGCGACGTGGTTCAGCCTGGTCGCACGTTGCTCGTGCTGTCACCGGCCGGCGAAACGCACCTGATCGTTCAGATCGACGAGAAGAACCTGAGCTTGCTCCGCCGAGGCCAGACGGCACTGGCCTCGGCGGATGCGTATCCAACGCAGCGATTCGCGGCCGTCGTCTCGGAGATCACACCGGGCGTCGACGCGTTACGGGGCGCGGTCAAGGTCACGCTGCAGGTCGCGGCGCCGCCGGCGTACCTGATGCAGGACATGACCGCCTCCGTGGATATTCAGATCGCGCGGCGCGACAGTGCGATCCTCGTCCCGGCGAGCGCGCTGCATGATGGAGACCGCGCCGCGCCATGGGTATACCGGATCGACGGCGGCCGGGCGCGCAAGCGGCTGGTGACGCTCGGGCTCCGCAGTGGCGGCGTCTCCGAAGTGGTGGCCGGGCTGCTGCCTGGCGATCGGGTGGTCGCGGCATCCGCGACGGCAGTGCGTGACGGCGATCGGGTGCGCGGCGTGCTTCCAGTCGTGACGCCGTGACCCTCCCCGTGTCCAAAGCCGGCACGCCCTCACAGCCGGAAGCGCTCAGCGCGGGCCGACCGAAGGTGTTCGCGGGGTGGCTGCCGTTCGAATGGATCGTCGCGGTGCGGTTCCTGCGCGAAGGTCGCGTGCAGACGACGTTCATCATTGGCGGCGTCGCCATCGGGGTCGCCGTCATCGTGTTCATGTCCGCGCTCATCAGGGGACTGCAATCCAGCCTGATCGAGCGCGTCCTGACGGGCGTCCCGCATATCGAACTGACACCGCGGAAGGCCGTCGTGCGCCAACTGCGCGACACGAGCGGCAACGTGCGCGAGGGTGTCATCATGCAGGCGCCACGTCAGCGGGTGACGGGCATCGATCAGTGGCAACACATCGTTGCGCAGGTCGCGGCCATGCCGAACGTCAGCGTGGCGTCGCCAGTGGTCACGGGCTCGGCCATCGTCATGCGAGCCGGCGTGTCCCGCGTGATCGGCATCACCGGCATGAACCCGGAGCTCTACTACCGCGTCGTCGCACTCCCGGACAAGGTCGTGAAGGGATCGCCGCAGCTCGATGGCACTGGAATCCTGATCGGCACCGAGCTGGCCGCAGACCTCGGCGTCACCGTCGGCGACAAGCTCACCGTGCTGGGCACCGGCGGCGCGGCGAGCGTACTGACGATCACCGGCATTTTCGACCTCGGGAACAAGTTCGTGAACGGACGCAGCACCTTCATCCTGTTGCGCACGGCCCAGTCCCTGATGGCGCTTCCAGGCGGCGTGACGAGCATCTTCGTCACGGTGCACGATGTGTATGCCGCCGACACCATCGCCCGACACATCATGGCTGTAGCCGATGTGCAGGCCGACAGCTGGATCACGAGCAACGCGCAGTTCTTCACCGCCATCACGGCGCAGACGATCTCGATGACTGCGATACGCTTCTTCGTCGGATTGTCGGTCGCATTCGGCATCGCGAGCGTGCTGGTCGTGTCGGTCGTGCAGAAGTCACGCGAGATCGGGATCCTGCGGGCGATGGGGATCACACGGGGGCAGGTGCTTCGCATCTTCCTGCTGCAGGGTGGCCTGCTCGGCGTCGGCGGTGCGCTCGCCGGATCAGCCCTCGGGTATGTCGGTCTCACGGCCTGGATGGCACTGACACGCGCCGCCGACGGCACCTCGCTCTTCACACTCGTGCTGTCGACGTCACTGTTTGGCTGGACGCTGGCGCTGGCAACGCTCACCGGACTGGTGGCGTCCGTCGTGCCGGCCATCCGCGCCGCACGGCTCGATCCCGTCGTCGCGATCAATGGCTAGCGCCATGCGGACCGCAGCCGGCAGTGGCTCCGTCGTCGAAATGCACGACGTGCGAAAGTCGTACGCGATCGGGCTCCCGAACGAGACCGAGGTCTTGCACGGCATCGATCTCGTGGTGCAGCGGGGCGAATTCTGCGCCGTGATGGGCCCCTCAGGATCCGGCAAGAGTACGTTGCTGCATCTCATTGGCCTGCTCGACCATCCCACGTCAGGCACGATTGCGATCGGCGGACAGGAAACCACGCTGCTCGACGACGCGACCCTGACGCGTCTGCGTGGAACGAGCATCGGTTTCGTCTTTCAGTATCATCACCTGCTCACGGCATTCACTGCGCTCGAGAACGTCATGATGCCGATGCTCGGCAACACGGGGTTTGCGGACGAGGCGATGGCATCACGGGCCGCAGCGCTCATCGACACCGTCGGGCTCACACCGTGGCGGGATCAGCCCGTGGCGCAGTTGTCCGGTGGGCAGGAGCAGCGGGTGGCGGTGGCCCGGGCGCTGGCGATGAACCCCACGTTGCTGCTGGCCGACGAACCGACGGGCAATCTCGACACGGTGAGCGCGGACGCCGTCTTCGCGCTCCTGCGGAAGGTGAATGTCGAGGAAGGCACGACGATCCTCTTCGTGACGCACAATCCCCTCCTCGCGGCACGCTGCGATCGGACCATCGATGTGATCGATGGCCGCACGGTCTCGCGCAGCAACTCCCACGACACCTACCCCGCATAACAATACGAGCACCCCTTTTCCTGCGCATGCGCCAGCGCGAACACGCCGGAGGGCACCGCCTTCACTCCCGGCAGCAGGTTCGCCAGGAACTCGGCCTTGGCCTGCGCTTCCGAGACACCGACCTGACTGCCCGCCAGACCGGAGACGACGCCGAGCGCGAGGCCGCAGGCGACGACCACCACACCGCGCGCCAGGAGTTTGTCGATCGCCGAATCGGCGAACATCAGGTCGCCGGGCTGACTCTTGAAGAAGATGTTGCGCTTTGCCGGCGCCTTGGTTTGCGGATCGATCACGTTCACCATGGCGGCGATGGGATACTTGGCCCAGATGCTGTCATTGAGCGCCATCACCGCGCTGAAGTGACGCGCACCGACGACGGCCGAGAAGTCCGATTCCCGTTCGCCATACGCGCCGGGCGCGCTGGCGAGCCAGTTCATCGCGTAGACGAGCCCCCATCCGCCCGTGGCGCTCGTCGCGTCGAAGTACATCTTGTGCTTGCCGGACAGCGGTCCGAGCCACGGATCGGGGGCTGAGGAGGCGCGTGCCCCAGCGTACATCGTGGCATTGCCCGTGGCCATCGCCAGTGCGCCGGCGCCGGCCAGCGCGAGGAATTCTCTGCGGGGTTCGAGCACAGCATCTGACGACATACCGCCTCCGTGTGGAACGCAGTGAGGATTCACGACGCGAACGACGTCCGGTGACGCGCTCGCGACAGGCCCGGGCGGAACCGCGGCACCACGATAGGGGCTGGTCGCGCGCGTGAACAGGGCGAGGTGCCGTCGAGGACGCCAGCGCGCCGTGCATACCGTTGCCGGAAACCGCAGGCACCGATGAGGCCGCCCGGCGCCAGCCAGGCCAGCATCCAGGCGCCCAGCCACCTGACGATCGTCTGCACGCCTCGCAGGTACGGCACCTGCGCCACGAATTGTGGTGTGCAGGTATGGCAGTGCCAGCCAGTCACGCGTCGCGCATCAGTCTGCTCGCTCCCTGACCCGCCGACGCTGCACATGCCCTGCCCCGCGCAGCCGTCCGACCTCGCGCTCCTCGAAGCGCGGCACGGCAGGGCAGCACGCGCGATTCTTTCGGCAGACCGACACAAACCACACTGCGCAGCACGTCACTCCGAGGATTCAGCGTCGAGTACGCTGACGACGTTCGTCAATGTACCGTTCGACATCCAGCGCGACGCACCGCGAAGCGTTGTTTCGGGCGATGCCTCGTGCGACGGCAGGGGTGCGAATCATCCTCCCCGGAGCGTACTGCCCAACCGCCGTCGAGCGCGCGCGCGCGACAGTCGCAACGCCATTCGCCGCCATCGAAGGATCCAGGATCGTCGTCCCCACACGCATCGGAGGCAGACCATGACCGTACGGATGCTGGTCTCAGGTATCATCGCGAGCGGTGTGTGCGCCGGTTTCTCTGTTGCACGCGCGCAGTCAGCCGGCGATGCGATCGCCGTGCAGGGCCTTCAGGGAAACACACTCGTCGCAGGAAAGAGCACCGCATTTCGCTTCTTCACGACGGCGGCGCTCTTCGCATCGGTCAGTCGGATCGACGTGTCGATTCAGCGACCGGATGGTTCGGCCCTCGCGAAGTCGTGGACGAAGCCCGAGTTCACGTCCATCGGGAGCAGCCGAGCGGGACCCAGCGTCGTCGTGCTCGTTCGAGGTGCTGACCTGCCATGGATCGGCAGCTATCATCTCTCGGCGACTGCGCTCGCGGCGAGTGGCGCTCGACTGGCAACGTTCGTCATCGAGCAGTTTCAACTCCTTCCGACGAAAGACATCATCGTCGCCATCGATCGCGTCCATGCCGACGCCGTCAACCCGGGAAGTGCGGCCGAGCTGCAGGCCGCCCGGGATGCGATGGCACGGCTGGGCGCCATCTGGCCCATTCGCGATGGAGTCTCCACGATCGACGGGGATCGCACCGCAGGCCTGCGATTCGAAATCCAGAACAAGCCACAGCCATACGGATGCGACGGCAATCCGAAACACTCGGACTGTCAGGTGTGCCCATTCTTCGCATCGCGCCAGCACAGAACTGGAGGAGTCGACAACATCAACCTCGCGATCGGATACCGATTCACGGATCCGCGCGAAGACTTTGGCGGCATTGCGCCGAACTTCTGCTCCGGTCAGAGTGTGGGCTGGGCGTCCATCGTGATGTCCGGGCCACTCGCGCCCGGATTTGCCCAGGAGACGGGTCACGTCTTCGGACTGGAGCCGAAGAATGATCCTCATTTCGATCCGACACTGCAGGCGGGACACTCGAAGGATGATCTGATCGACGCCGCTGCGACCGACCTCGGCTTCGATATTCAGGTGAACCGCGCATTTCCCGCGCAGGTGCATGACGTCATGCATCAGGCGGTGTGCGGGTGCCCGAATGACCAAACCAGTTACAACACGTGGGACTGGGAATTCCTGCGCGCCCACTTTGCCGCATTCAGCAGCACTGGCCCCAACGCACCGTCGCGCTTCATGACTGACGCAGCACCGGGGATCGCAGGCGTCGGCAACACCATGTATCTCTTCGGCAAGCGTGCCGACGGCCGGGTGTTCTACAACACCGCAGTGATGGGTCAGGGAGGGCGCGGCTGGGCTGAAGTGGACGGAGGCATCAAGACGAGCGCCGCCCCGTCGGCGGCCGCGATCGGCGCGCACGTGTTCGTCGCCGTGCGGGGGTTGGATGGCGAGGTGATGCTCAATCAGGCCGACGAGGGGCGGCACTTCGGCCAGTGGGTGCCGCTGCGCTTTCAGACGGATGTCGCGCCGGCCGTCGCAACTGTGCGCAATCGCGTCGTCGTGTTCGCGGTGTCGCGCGACAAACGGATCTTCGCAACGCAAGCCGTGATGGGTCAGCCGTTCAGTCCATGGTTCGAACTGCAGGGACATGGGCAAACGAACCTCGCGCCCAGCGCCGCCGCCGTGGGAACCCATCTGTTCGTCGGCATCACGGGTCTCAACGGACTCGTGCAACTCAATCAGGCCGAGCTGGGTAGCGCGTATTCAGGGTGGCAGTCCTTGAACTTCACGAGCGATGCAGCGCCCGGACTGGCATCCGTTGGAGGCAGCGTCCTCGTGTTTGCCAAGGCGCTGAACGGTACGCTCCAGCTCGATCAGGCTCCGCTCGGCCGCGCATTCAGCGGGTGGTTCGAGGTACAGGGACGGGGGCAGACGAATGTGGCGCCCGCAGCGGCCGCAATCGGCAATCACATCTTCGTCACGATTCGTGGCGGCGATGGCTTCATGCAGACGAATCAGACGGACTTCGGCAAGGCGTTCGGGAGCTGGAGGCAATGAGCGCCATCAGCCCCCCCTGCACGGCAGCATCTGACCGGCTACGTCTGCGGTCCTGCCCGCTGACGCCAAAGTCCGCTGTGGGATGACGCAATCGTGCTGGCCAGCGACCGCGTGCGTGATGCTTCGGAGCGGATGATCGATGACGAACCCATACATTCATCCTAGATGCGCCCAACTGTCCCGCGCGACGGGACTAGCGAAGTGGACACGAGAACGACTCGATTCAGCTCTGGCGAAAATGAGCACTCGACGCGATCGTATTTTTTCACTCGCAGGTCAAATCACTCGCTGGGAGGATTCAACATGCCGAAACACACAACGAGACTTTGCATGGCCGCCGCAGGCCTGCTCTCGGCATCCGTGCTCACGGCCTGCGGTGACGCGTCCAGTACGCAGCCGCAGCCGGCGCCTCAGGTCAACCCCGCGGTTGCGCTGGCGGTGATCAACGACGCCGTCGTGCAGGGCACGGACAACGGTGCGTTCACGAACTCCATTGCGCCCACGAACGCGAGCGGCGCGTATTGGGACAACACGTCCGAAGATGGCACCCTCTGCAACATGGGGTATTACGCGCTCGGCACCTCGACCGGCTGCACCAGCGGCGGCAATGCGGCGAGGGCAGCGGCGTCCGACGCCAACAAGGGCGGCGGCTACGACAAGTACTGGGGCTCACAGGCGGATCCAAAGAAGGCCGCATCATTCCTGTTCTCGGGAGCGCGGAGCTACTCGATCACGCTCAAGGGTTCCTACATCGCCACATCCAGCGTCGTCGGCCGTTTCCTCAAGTCCGATCCCTCGGTGTGCCTGGCCTTCCCGAACGTCAACATCAACTCGGTGGTTGGCGTCGGCGTCGGTGAGGATTGGGGCTTCTGCATTCAGGTGAACGGCGGCGCGTTCGCGTTCTCGAATGCGGTGTCGCCGACGCAGCAGCGCTTCGCGTTGTTCAGCAAGTCCAGCGATCCAAATGCCTACCTCGTTGGTGCAGAGGACCAGACCGACAGGGACAACAACGACTACATGTGGTCGGTCGTCGCGGATGCAAAGGCCCCGCCGCCGCCGCCTTTGGCCGTGTTCGTGATCGGGGACCTGCAGGCGCACGCCCTTGGCGCGAACATCTACTTCTGGGGCGCGCAGTGGTGGAAGAACAACCCGATGAGCGGCAGCGTCGCGAACGGCGTCGCCTCGTTCAAGGGATACGCGACGTCCAGCGACAACGTCTGTGGCGGTGGGTGGGCCTCCAGGCCCGGCAACAGCTCCAATCCACCGGACGTGCTCGGACCGCAGGTGCTGATCGTGGTCACGACCACCGTCGGCAAGTCCGGCCCGAACATCAGTGGCACCATCAAGGAGATCCTGCTGGTCAACCGCGATGGTGGGTACGCACCGAACCCGGGTCACGAGGAAACCGGCGTGGTCGCGAAGCTGCTCTGCAAGTAGTCGATCGCAGGCACGAGGCATGATCGCAGGGGGCGGACGGTGATCAACCGTCCGCCCCCTCTGTCGTACACGGGAAAGCCACACGTCGGCGCGATGCACACCGCCACCATGCCGCTCAGACAGCGCGCGTGCCACTCCGCCAAACCGGCCTGACCGAGACCCGCGCGATGCAACCCGCCGCCAGCGTCGCGTCGCACGGCATTCCCGGCGAGGCCATATTAGTCTTGGCTTATCTGCCGCATCCCGTCTGGCGCGCTGCCTGATCCCCCCATGAGGAACCGCCGTCCATGAACCTCGACTCGATCCAAACATTCCTGACGACCACCGTCGTGGCACTCGCCGTCAAGGTCGCCGCGGCCGTCGCCTTCTGGATCGTCGGCCGCTGGGTCATCGGCAAGGTGATCGGCCTGATGCAGTCGACGATGGGTCGCAACGCGGTCGATGCCACGCTCACGAAGTATCTGGGCTCGATCGTGAACGTGGCGCTGAACATCGCGCTCGTGATGGGTATCCTCGGCTACTTCGGCATCGAGACGACCTCGTTCGCGGCAATGCTGGCCGGTGCCGGGGTGGCCATCGGTGCCGCGTGGAGCGGGATGCTCGGGAATTTCGCGGCCGGCGCGTTCATGCTGGTGCTGCGGCCGTTCAAGGTCGGTGATTTCGTGCAGGTGGCCGGCGTCACCGGCACCGTGCACGAGCTGGGCCTGTTCGGCGCCACACTGATCACGCCCGACAACGTGCAGACCCTCATCGGCAATGGTGCGATCTTCGGCAACAGCATCATGAACTACTCCGCCCGTCCCACACGTCGCGTGGAACTCACGGCGCAGCTGGCCGCAGGGGTGGACACGCTCGATGCCATCGAACGCTATCGCACCGCCGTGCGCGCGATCCCGAACGTGGCGACCGATCCCGCACCGGAAATCTCCGTGGCGGAGATCAATCTGGTGGGCACGGTGATCGCAATCCGGCCGTACTGCAACACCGACCACTACTGGCAGGTGTACTTCGACACGAACGCCGCGATCCTCCGGGTGGCGAAGGACGCTGGCTGGCCGGCACCCACGCCGGTGCAGATCATGAAGTCTGCGTGAGGGCAGCACGCGACACATGAGGTCCGGATGACGGCCCACACACCCTCTGGCAGCGCGCCGGAGTGACCACGGCACCTGAGCCGGTGCTCCGCGACGCGGGGCACCGGCTCAGCTATGTCAGGCGTCTCAGCGCACGATCCCCAGCACCCGCATCTCGTCGTCCAGCCCCGTCATCTCCCACCGGATCAGCGAGATCGGGATGCTCCCCCTGGACAGGAACTCGTCGGTGAACGCGCCCAGCGCGAACCGATCGCCAAGCTGCCGTTGCCGGTCTGCCAGCACCTGCTCCATCTGCGCCTTGCCGATGGTGTAGTTCATCCCGTACGCCGGCCGCCGCAGGTAGATCGCGAGATCATACCGTGCGAGGTTCTCCTCCATCAGCGGGACCTCGGCATTCAGGTACCGGATCGCCTCGGCCAGCGACCATTCGCCCGTCTGCATGCGCAGCTCGGCATGGATGCGCGCGGCGCGCTTGAGCTGCGCGATGTAGAACAGCTCGCGCGTGCGCGGACGGTCCTGCAGCAGGCCGGCCTGCAGGTACATCTCCTCGATCCAGAACGCCCACCCTTCGGCACGCGTCCCATCACTGCTCCCACGACGAATCGCCCGCGGGTTCCTGCGCTGTACCGCACCGTCGAACCGGTGACCGGGAATCGACGCGTGGATGTGGTTGTTGAGCGGGTCGCGGTAGGTGATCTCATCCCAGAAGTGCCGATGCCCTCCCCACGGCGAGCGATCGATGAAGAACGCGTCAGTGTCGTACTGCGGCGGAATGTCAGCGGGGATCGTCATCAGCCCCTCACGCGCCGTGAAGGTGCGGATCCAGCTCTCCGCCTCACGCGTGCGACGTTCGTGCTCGGCGGCGGTCGATGCCGGCTCGAGCTGCGGCAGGTTTCGGTTGCGATTGCGCTCGATGGCGAGCAGCGTCCGCGCACGCGCCAGCTCGCGCTCGCCGATGAGACGGACCTGCTCCACGGTCCACGGCACGAGTCGCACATGGCGCAGGTACCACTCGTAGTTGGCGAGGCCCACGTACGCCGGCGCTTTCATCGTGGGCTGCGTACGACGCAGCCAGTCGCGATACTCCCGCACGGCGGCGAGGGCGGCAGTGATGTCCGGCACGAGCGCGGCATCGCTCGTGCGGGCGCGCGTGAGCAGGTCCTCGTACCAGCCGATCACGCCCGCCGGAGGCCGCGGGCGACGAGGTTCGCCCTGATTGATCTCGTCCGAGTGCTCCAGCGCGAACAGCGCCATCCCCGCGAGTTCGGCCGACGGGGTGCTGAGGCGCCGGCGGGCCTCGGTGAGAGTGCGCGGCACCGATTGCAGCTGCAGCACGAGCCGAGCACGCTGCGTCGCATCCGCCACCGGCAGCTCGGCGTATGGAACACGCGCGATCAGCTCCACCCAGTGCCCCGCGTCGCGGGCCCACGGCTTCGACACACGCATCTCGAAGTCGAGACTCGCGAGCTGTGTGCCGACGACAGCGTGATCGACACGGTCGGCAATCGGCCACGCCTGCGTGGCGAGGCCCGCGTGACGACGACTGAGGCCGTCCAGCGCACGGCGCCGGCTGGCGAGGGCCTCGACGCTGTAGTCGGGCACACCCAGACGCGACGCCGGCTGTCGCACCGCACGGAGCGAGTCGGCGATGGCAGTGACGTCCGCTGGCCCGCCGGCTGCGACGCGCGTGCCCTGGGCGAGCATCGGCCATGGCATGGCAGCGGCGAAGAGCGCGGTGAGCGCGCGGCGACGGAGCACGTTCGACTGGAGAGTCATCAGGCGCAGGGCGACGAAGGACTGAGAGCGATGGGTGGAGTTGGTGCGGGGGAGCATGCCTCCCGCGGCACAGCCCGGCAAGGAGGCCGTCGCACTCGCCGAGTCGACCGCGGGCTGACGGGCACCGTGGCGCTGACGCGCTGCTGGCCAGGCTCGGCAAACAGACACGCGCGAAGTCATGCCTCGACGTCACCCGGATGGCTGACGTCGACCCGACCGTGATGGCGACGCTCGTCTCCCGGGCATTCACGGCGAAGGTGGCACATTGACCGGCGTCACGGCAACCGGTTAGCGTGTTGCCCGTCACGCACATCTCTGACTCGATGCGGCGCATCGCCGGTGACCCTATGACGCAGTCCCCCTCCGCCGCCTTTCTCGAGGCGCTGCAGCATGGCGATACCGGCACCGCTCACCGGTTGCTTCTGGAGACGCCGTCCATCACGTCCGACAGCATCCACGCGGCAGCCGCCGTCGCCGATGTCGAGTCCGTGCGCGCATTTCTGGCGACGAATCCGGCACTCGCCACGCAACCACTGCCAGGCAGCGGACTCCAACCGTTGCTCTACGCAGTCGACGAGGAGCTCAAGCGCGAACTTGGCGTGAGCCGCGACGCGCACGTCACCACAGTGCGCCTCCTGCTCGATGCCGGTGCCGATGCGAATTCGACGGCGCCGCTGCCGGACGGGTCGGACACGATTCCGGCGCTCTTCTTTCCGTGCGTGAGCGGCAATGCCGATGTCGCCAGGCTGCTGCTTGAGCGGGGCGCCCAAGCCACGGATGGCGAGAGCATCTATCACGCCGCGCAGCACGATCAGCGCGAGTGTCTCACGCTGCTCCACGACTTCGGGGCCGACCTCAGCCACGGTCCGACCATCGAGGGTAACACTCCATTGCACTTTCTCGCGTCGCACACACCGCAGAACAGCATCAGCGCCTCGGTACTGCGCGGGATGGCGTGGCTGCTCGAGCACGGCGCCGATCCGGCGGTGACGAGTCATCACGGGCGCACGGGACACCCGCAGGCCGGCGAGACACCACTGCATCGCGTCGCTGCGGTCGGCCACGACGCCGCGATCCTGCGTGCACTCGTCGCGCACGGCGCTCCGGTGAATGCGCAGCGTGACGACGGAGCCACTGCCTACCGGCTTGCCGTGCGTGGCGGTCACGCCAGCACCGCAGCCGCGCTTGCCGCGCTTGGCGCCGACACCACGGTCACCACGATCGACAAACTCCTCGACGCCTGTCACCGTGGCGACGACGGTGCGGCATGTGCCCTCGTCGCTGCCGAGCCGGACCTGATCGCCGGGCTCGACCGTGACGACCGCGACGCCTTGTCACGCGCGGCGGGGGACGGTCGCGCGGACGTGGTGCGCGTGATGTGCGCGATCGGGTGGCCGCTGACCGACGAAGGCGAGTGGGGCGGAACGCCACTGCACTGGGCAGCGTGGCATGGTCGCTCGAACATCGTGCGAGTGCTGCTGGAGCGCGGCGCGCCGGTGAACGCGCGCGACACGTGCTACGGCAGCTCGCCGCTCGCGTGGGCGGCGCATGGGTCGCACGCCTGCGACGGTGGCGGCGAGGTGGACCATGCCGCCGTCGTGCACCTGCTCCTCGATGCCGGCGCAACACGTGCAGCGTCGTTCAACCAGTGGAACGAATCGCCGGAAAGCATGGCGAGCGCGCGAGTCGTACAGGTGCTCCGGGAGCGTGGATTCCTCGACGGCTGATCATGCCAGATGCACGGTGCGCGGCGCATCGGTCACATGGCACGGCACCGACGCGCAGCTCACCGCACCGACGCCACACCCTCCAACCCACGCCGGCCCGACGCCAGCTCCGCCAGCAACGCCACATGCACGTCGAGCGCATCGATCACCGGAAACCCGGGATCGTCGCGCCCGTCGAACGCGAGGTTGAGGTCCGTCCCCGCCAGCACGATCGCATCGGCGCCCTGCTCCGTCACCATCCTCCGTCCCGCCTCGAACATCAGCGTGCGCTCCTCGTCGCTGCACGTGCCGCGCACCGCCAGATCCTGATAGGCCTGGCCGATGCGATCAATGTCGTCGTCGCAGGCCACCGCCTCGGTACGCCTGAGCTGACCATAGAGCCGCGTGCGCATCACGACGCGTGTGCCGAGCAGTCCGACGCGTCGGATGCCAGCGGCCGCGAAGTGGGCATCGAGCGGCGCAACGCCGGAGACGAGCGGCACCGGCGACAGGGGCACGGTCTCGTCGAAGCAGAAGTGACCACCGAGTGACGTGATCGCGGCGCACTCGGCGCCGGCGGCATGCAGCCGTTCGAGCAGCGTCGCGTAGACGGTGGCCTGCTCATGGCGAAGGTCGGCGAGGTTGTTCCGGATCAGCACCTGCACGTCCGCATTCACGATGGTGAGCTCGAGCGGTGACTGCAGCTCGCGCATGCGGGTGCTCAGGCGCTGGTAATAGCTGATGGTGGCGGCAGGGCCGATGCCGCCGATCAGGCCGATGTGCATCGCGTCATCCCCTGCGGCGTGATGGTGTGCGCGCGGCGCGCCTCGTGCCCTGTGGACGCAGGATCACACTCCCCGGACGCGCCGCGGTGAAGACGTTCGCGTCCACCACCGGCACACCGGCAACCAGCACGTAGGGAATGCCCTCGGGGTAGTGGTGCGGATCCTCGAACGTGCCGACGTCACGGACGGTGGCGGCATCGAACAGCACCACATCGCCAACGCACCCGACGCGGAGACACCCGCGATCACGCAGCGCCAGACGCGCCGCCGGCATCGCAGTCATCTTGCGCACGGCCTGCTCGAGCGTGAGCACATGCTCGTCACGCACGTAGCGACCCAGCACGCGCGGGAAGGTCCCGAAGTTGCGCGGGTGCGGCACCTCGTCACCCAGCTTCGTGATGCGGCCGTCGCTGGCGATCATCGTCTGCGGGTGCGCCATGATCCGGCGCACGTCGCCCTCGTCCATGACGTGATAGACCATCCCCGCGTCCCCGCGCAGCACGCCGTCGAGGATGAATGGCGGTGCGTTCTCGAGCGTGGGCTCCACGCCGCGCATCACCAGCAGGTCGCGCATCGTCCTGCCATTCAGCGACGGGTCCCAGGTCACACGCGAGAACTGCACGCGCTGCAGGTCACCGCCGCCACGATCATTGCGCAGGAGCTCGAGGATACCCCGCACGATGCTGTCGCGCAGCACGCGGTCATCGAGACGCGCCTGCAGCGCCGTCGTGCCGCCCGCGAGCGCCCAGCTGGGCACCAGCACCGAGAGCGACGTATAGCTCGCCGTGTACGGATACTGGTCGAGCATCACGTCGATGCCTGCGCGTCGTGCCGAGTCCACCATGGCGAGCGTCTGCACACTGCGGCCCCACATCAGGCGACCGACGACCTTGTGGTGCGTGAGCACGATCGGGATGCGCGCCTGCCGCCCGATCTCGATCGCCTCGGCCACCCCCTCGATCAGGCCCACACCCTCCTCGCGGAGGTGGGAGGTGTAGATACCGCCGCTGTCGGCTGCGATGCGCGACAGTGCGACGACTTCGTCGGTCTTCGAGTAGGTGCCGGGCACGTAGCGCAGGCCCGTGCTGATCCCGAAGGCACCGTCGTGCATGGACTGCGCGATCATCGACTCCATGCGCGCCAGCTCGGCAGCCGTCGGGGCACGGTTCTCGGTCCCCATCACGGCGCGCCGGATCGAGTTGTGCCCCGCGAGGAAGGCGACGTTCATGCCGAGCGCGCGGGTGCGCACCGAGTCGATGTAGGCACCGAACGGCCATGGCCCGCCACCATCCGGCCCGCCCAGCGCGAGCGTCACGCCCTGCCGCACGTGACTCTGCGCGTCGGGCATGGCGAGGATCGGCTCGAGATGCGCGTGCAGGTCGATGAAACCCGGCGCGACGATCAGCCCGCGGGCATCGATCACGCGGGTGGCGCGCGCTGGCGACAGCGGTGTCGCCGACACCTGCACCACGCGTCCGCCCCGGATCGCGACGTCGGCAATCCGACGTGCGGCGCCGGTGCCATCGATCAGCGTGCCGCGGGTGATCAGGATGTCGTATCTGGCCACACGTGGCTGCGCGCGGAGCTGGGCGGCGGGCAGGAGCACGAGCAGGAGGTGGCAGAGCTTGAGGTACGGAGACCGAGGGCGCATGGTGGATCGGCGTGGATGATTGCTGATGGCCGCACGCCAGTGCAGCCCTGCCCCAGTGTCTCGGAGCGCTACCGCAATGTCGGGGATGTGTCGCGCCGACGCGAGCTGTCCCCGGCTGATGGCAGGTCTGGCGCGACGTGATCCACCTGGCGGGGTGCTGGCACCACGCGCCGTGGCGGCCACAAGAACACGAGGCATGACGCGGATCATTCGCCGCGGCTAGCGCGTTGACCCCGGCATGCGTGATATCCATCTCGTCTGGTTCAAGCGCGACCTTCGCATTCGTGACCACCCGGCGCTGACGGCCGCGGCTGCCCACGGTCCGGTGCTGTGCCTGTACATCTACGAGCCCGACCTGCTGAACGCACCCGATCACGACGCGATGCACCTCGCATTCGTGAACGAGTGCCTCGACGATCTCGAGCAGTCGCTCGCGGAGCGTTCCGTGGTGCTGCACCGGCGTACCGGCGAAGTGGCTGTCGTATTCGCGGCGCTGCAGTCCGAGCTGGCCGCGCTGCCGGAGCCCGCGCGCATTGCGACGATCTGGGCCACCGAGGAGACAACTGGCTGGACGGCATACCAGCGCGATCGTGCGGTGCGCGGCTGGTGCCGCGAATCAGGGATCGCGCTGCGAGAGCTGCCGCAGTCCGGGGTGGTGCGGCGTCTGGCGTCGCGGGATGGATGGGCGACCGCCTGGGCGGCGCGGATGGCGGCACCGCCACTGCCGGCGCCGCGCCGCATCGAGGGTGTCTCGCTGACGCAGCGCGGGTACGCGTTCGCACCATCGTCGCTGCCGGGGGCGAACATCGCCCGCATCGCCGTGCAGCATGGTGGCGAGCGGATCGCACGCGCGACACTTCGCAGCTTCCTGCGCGAGCGTGGCCTGGACTACCGCCGCGCGATGTCGAGCCCGGTCACCGCGCCGAACGCCTGCAGCCGGCTCAGCGCCTGGCTCAGCACGGGCGCGATCAGCGTGCGCACCTGCGAGCACGCCGCGCGGGCGCGACTGCAGCAATTGCACGCGGAAGCCGCTTCGGGCGAGGCGGTCGATCCGCGCTGGCTTGGCAGCATCTCGAGCTTTCGATCGCGGCTGCGCTGGCACTGTCACTTCATGCAGAAGCTGGAGGACCAGCCGACGCTGGAGTTCGAGACGATGTGTGATGCGTACGTCGGAGTCCGTGACGAGTCGCACGTTGACCACCAGTCGCTCGACGCGTGGTACGAGGGCCGCACCGGCTATCCGCTGATCGATGCCTGCATGCGATCGGTCCGTGCGACCGGATGGCTGCCGTTCCGCATGCGCGCGATGGTTATGTCGTTCGCGAGCTACCACCTCTGGCTGCACTGGCGCCATTCAGGGGTGCTGCTCGCCCGCCACTTTCTCGACTTCGAGCCGGGCATCCACTACAGCCAATGTCAGATGCAGAGCGGCGTGACGGGCATCAACGCCATTCGCATCTACAATCCCGTCAGGCAGGCGCTCGAGCAGGACCCTGACGGCACCTTCATCCGCCAATGGGTGCCGGAACTGGCCGACCTCCCCGCCAGCGCACTGGCCGAGCCACACACGTTGCCGGCGATGCTTCAGCAGATGTATGGCGTGGAGATCGGCGTGACCTATCCTGCCCCGATCGTGGACAACCTGCAGGCCATGCGGTCCGCGCGCGATCGCATCTGGGCAGTGCGACGCGCGCCGGGAACACGCGAGGCGGCGCGGCGCGTGTACGACAAGCTGGGGAGCCGCAAGGAACCGTTCAGTCGGCTCGACACGCGCTGATCGGGCACCGATGTGCGGCTCGGTCGCACGATTGTCGCAGCGGCCCACGCGAAGAGTCGACGCGCATCAACCACGGCATCGGCTGCGACCGTCGATCAGCCCCGGACACGCGCACCGCCCTGCCCTGCGTTACTGCGTCACCTGCGCCACACAGGCCTGCCCCGCCAGCCCGCCACGCTGCACCACCGGTCCTGCCCCAGGACCACTGAGCTCGAGCGTCACCGGCGACGCCCCGTTGAACGTGACACGCACCGTCGTGCCGCGCCCCTCGGGAATGCCGCGCGCCATCAGCCGGAACAGCGCCCACGGCCCTTCTCCCTTGGCCAGCTCCTGTTCGCGGCCTCCGCTCGTCGCCAGCAGGCGCGCGACGTTCCCGCCCGATGGCCACGACACCGCCTGCACGTCGGTGCCGGGCCAGCGCAGCGTGCGATCGCCATTGACCAGCGTCACGATGCTGACCTCGGGCGACGGAATCACCTTCACCGACAGCGGCATCCGCGGCGTCTGGCCACCATCTCTGTAGAGCGTGACCGATGCCCGCGCCATGCGCCGGAAGAACGAGACGAACTGCGGCGAGAGCGTGACGCCACCGGCAGGCTTCGGCGTGAAGTTCCCGTTCTCGAGCGGCAGCAGCGGCGTCAGGCGATCATCGTAGAAGCGCCACAGCTCACCGGTGCCCGGCGCCAGCATCGCGTTCACGTCACGCAGATCGGCGTCACCCGCATCCGGGTCGAACGGGAACTTGCGCAGGATGCGCTCCATGTTGCGACAGAGGTCACGGCCGCGGGCGTTGAGCAGCACGGCCAACTCCGCACCCGCAGCGCTGGCGATCGCATCAGGACCCATCGCCACCGGTGGAGGCGCACCACCACCGCCGCCACCACCAGCCGCCGGCGGTGCCGCCACCGGTGGCGCCGCAGGTGGCGCCGCGGGCGGCGCGCCGCCGCCGCCCGCC
>JANNXU010000017.1:0-208430 GCA_031409715.1 Gemmatimonadaceae bacterium
GCACCCTGAAGGGCCGGAGGAGACGACTCCGTCGATAGGCCGCCCGTGGACGTGGAGCAATCCATTCCGAGCGCAGCGGTCCTAATCGCCCGTGCGGCTTGACTCCCAACACTGTGACCAGCACCGCAAAAGACTGGTCACTTACGCAACTCGGTTGCGTCGCCAATCGCGAAATCTGCGACGTGGTTTCATTACCCACGATCATCTGCCTTCATCACTTG
Source organism: Gemmatimonadaceae bacterium (assembly GCA_031409715.1). GTDB lineage: Bacteria > Gemmatimonadota > Gemmatimonadetes > Gemmatimonadales > Gemmatimonadaceae > JACMLX01. Next base: position 222 of record JANNXU010000017.1, read on the forward strand.
CTGTTTTTCGCTGGCGACTAGAGCGTCGGGGCCACACTCGTTCCCATTCCGAACACGATCGTTAAGCCCGACAGCGCCGATGGTACTCCGGCCGCGAGGTCGCGGGAGAGTAGGCCGTCGCCGGCACCTTGTCGAAACCCCCGGTTGCTTCACGCAACCGGGGGTTTCGTGCGTACTATCATTCCCTCCACTCCTCCACCTCCCATCCACCGCATGACCACCACCTCCGACGACAGCAGCACGCGAGCCGGTCACGTCGCACTCGTCGGCAAACCCAACGCCGGCAAGTCCACGCTCCTCAACCGGCTCCTCGGACTCAAGCTGGCCATCACCAGCCCCAAACCGCAATCCACGCGGATCTCCGCCGTCGGTATCGTCAGCAGCGAGCAGTACCAGATGGTGCTCTTCGATACGCCTGGCCTCCTCGATCCCAGCTACACCCTCCAGCGCAGCATGCTGGCGAGCGCGATCAGCGCCCTCCGCGAGGCCGACGTTGCGGTCTACGTGCACGACGCCACCAACGGCCCGCCGCCACGACTCGCGTCGCTCCTTCCTCCAGGGACCCCGCTGCCGCGAACGCTCCTCACCTGGGCCAACAAGGCTGACCTCCTCAACCCCGGCAATCGCGACAGCCTCGCAGCACTGCCCGACGTGATCGTGGGCAGCGCTGAATCGGGCGAGGGCATCGACACCCTCCTCACCGCCGTCGCCTCGCACCTGCCGGTCTCGCCATTTCTCTACCCTGCGGACGAACTGAGCACACAACCGGTGCGATTCTTCGCCGCCGAGGCTATCCGTGAGTGCGCCCTCGGCATCCTGCACGAGGAGGTACCATACGGCATCTTTGTCGACATCGAGGAGTTCCGCGAGAACAAGTCACCGATCTACATTCGCGCCATCGTGTACGTGGAACGGGACAGCCAAAAGGGGATCGTCCTTGGTGCGAAGGGCAAGACGATCCGCGAGATCGGCACCGCGGCAAGGGGGCTCATCGAGCGCCTCGTCGAAGCGCCGGTGTACCTCGACCTGTGGGTGAAGGTGATGCCGGACTGGAGAAGGGATGCCGGCGCGCTGCGGCGCTTCGGATTCAGCGTCCCGAACGAATGACCCGTGACCAACTGCGCGCCATGCGAGACTCCGCTCCGCTTCCGCCCGAACTGCTGGAACTGCTCCGCTGCCCCAAGTGCAAGGGGCACCTGCGACTCGACGGCGATGGGTCGGCGCTCTCCTGCCCGCAGTGCCGGCTGCGCTATGCAATCCGCGAGGGCATTCCGATCATGCTGATCGACCAGGCGCTGGCCTTCTGACTGGTCGAGTACGCTTGCCTCAGAACGTTTGAGTCGTCTTTTCCGGACCATGACGTCACTCCCGCTTTCCCAGAACCTGACCAACTCGGCTGCCGTGCTGACGGTGGGCCGGTTGCCGAGCGAGGTTCTGGCGGTGCTGGAGCGATGGATCATGAGCAGCGGCCTGCATCTCGTCGCCGCCACGCGGCAGGACCTCGAGCGCGCAGTGCGAGGGCGGATCACGCCACGGTTGGTGGTGCTCTCGACGGAAGACGCCAGCTGCGACGCGCGCGCCTGTCTCGCAACGCTGAAGCAGGACGGTCGCCTGCAGACGGTCCCCGCGATCGCCGCCGTGGACGCTGCCAGCGCTGCCGCATGGCTCGACGCCGGAGCCGACGACACGATCCATGGTGAACTTCCGAAAGATGAGATCCGTGCTCGGCTCAGTGCCGCCATCCGCCGCGCCGAGCGGGACGTCGAGGTGCACCCGTCCACGCGTCTGGCTGGTTCGGACGCGATTGCGCGAGCGATCGCGCTGCGCATCCAGCGTGGTGAGTTATTTGGCGCCTGCTATGCCGACCTCGACCATTTTAAGGAGTTCAACGATCGGTACGGGTATTCGATGGGTGATGACGTGATCCGGACCATTGCCAGCGTCCTCGTCGAAACGGTCCACGAGGTGTCCGGGACGCGCGGTTTCGTGGGACATATCGGCGGCGACGACTTTCTGTTCGTGGTTCCGCTCGAAGATGTCGACACTGTCTGCAGTGCGCTGGTGCAGCGCGCCGACCTGACACTCCCGGATCGGTACTCTGCACATGACCGGCAAGCGGGCTACTTTTTCGGCAAGGATCGTCGCGGCCGCCTGGATCGCGTACCCTTGATGACACTGTCGATCGGCGTCGTCACCAACGAGCGCCGGCAGTTTGCCAGTGCAGCGCAGGTGAGCGAGTTGGCGACGGAGATGAAGACATATGCCAAGACATTGCCCGGATCGGTCTGGGCTCTTGATCGGCGATCGGACACCGATCCGGTCATTCCACATGAGGAGAAGCATCAGTGAACGTGACGTGTCAGGACTGCCGGTCCGTCTTTCGGGTTGATCCGGCGAAGGTACCGCCGAACGGAGTGCGGGCGCGCTGCAGCGTCTGTGGTGCCATCATCCGGATCAGCGTCGGGGCGGCAACCCCGCTCACCAACCCGGCGCTGACTCCGCGTTCGCACACGCCACTTGGCGTGCCAACGACCGGTGCGACGACGCCGTCCGCGATCCCGGGCATTCGGCGTCCGACGCCGGCATTGGGCACGCAAACAGTGCCGACATACGGCAGCCTCGCGGGGGGCATGCCCCCAGGCCTGTCGCCCATACCGCCGGCCACGCCCGCGCCGGCCGTCAGCTATCCACCGTTGCCGTTCGGCCGCGGCACGCCGTCGGTCATGCCAGTCGTCGCACCCGTCACGGCGCGCGAGACCGTGCACGATCAGACGGGAGTGCCGGAGCAGCTTCCCATGCTGTCGATGGCGACGCCAGTGACGCCGCAGGAGGCGGTACCCAACCCGCCGACACTGGTCGGTCACCACGCGGTGGTGGAGGAAACCTCCGAACCGCCGGCCGAGCTGTCGAGTGTGCAGGCGCCGGTCGAGTTCCAGACGGTAGAGACGCACACGGTAGAGACGCACACGGTAGCGACGCACACGGTAGAGATGCACACGCTGGAGACGCACACGCCTTCAGCGGAGGTATCGTCGCAGGATCCGGTCGTCGAGCCACAGGCCGCGCTTGCGCCCGACGTGATCGACGCGATCGAGTCACCGGCGCACGCGATCGCCTCACCGGCCGAGTCACCCCACGGTGCACGCGAGGAGTCGGTCCCCGTGCTGCCACCAGTGCTGGAACCGCATACGCCCGTGCCGCCGATGTCAGTGCCGCCTGCGCCCGCAGTGCCCGCGCCTGCTGTCGTTGGCGTGCAGCGCCCGCTCGTTCCTCCGCCACCGCCGTCACCTGGCCAGATGATCGCGAACGCCCCGGCGCCCGTCGCGCCGGCTGGTCAGCCGCCTGCTCCTGCGGCCCCGGGCGGGGACGCGCGGCGCGTCATCAATCCATTCTTGCGCAGTGACCCGATGACCCGCGCCCGGCGTCTGGCACGTGCGCTCGTGTCGGACATGGTGGCGTACCAGCCCGCCAAGCGAGCCGACGGCCTGACCAACGGTACGCTGAAGCAGCTGTTCCGTGACGAGATCCGGAAGAGCTACGATGAGTACGTCGAGCAGGTCGGCCGGGATGTTGCCGAATCGACGGCCTTCTTTCAGGAGGCGCTGAACGAGGTGCTTGCCGACGGACAGCGGGTGTTCTGAGCGGTCGCCGGGCGATCGGGCATGGAGAACATGCCCGCGCGCGGCTAACTTTCGGCCATGCGCTCCGGCGCACCGAGCCGTCCTCCCGACCCTCGGGAGGGCGGCTCTCGTTTTCTCCCGGTCCCATCCGTCACATATATGGCAGATCTCGCTCAGCTCACCACTCAGCTCGCCACCGATGCCGAACGGCTCGACGAGTTGCGGAGGTATCTTTGACATCGAGAGCCAGCGGGAACGCCTGACGGCGCTCGAGGCCCAGATGGCGCAGCCGACGTTCTGGGACAATCAGGAACGCGCCAAGGGTGTGGTGCAGCAGGTCAAGACGTACAAGCAGTGGGTCGAGCCGTTCGACCGCCTGGTGCAGCGTGTCGCCGATGCGCGGGAGCTGCTCGAGCTCCTCGAGCTCGAGCCCGACGATGCGATGGCCGCCGAGGTGGTGCGCGATGCGGAACTCGTGCGGGAGCAGATCGCCGCCTACGAGTTGCGGTCGCTGCTGCGTGGCCCGGATGACCATCGGGCGGCCCAGCTGGAGATCTCGGCCGGCGCCGGCGGCACCGAAGCGCAGGACTGGGCGCAGATGCTGATGCGCATGTACACGCGCTGGGCAGAGCGGAAGGGCTACGACATCGAGATGCTCGACCTCAGCGAGGGTGAGGAGGCAGGCATTAAGGGCTGCGTGATGGAGATCACCGGCGAGTATGCGTTCGGCTTTCTCCGTCCGGAGGCGGGCGTGCACCGTCTCGTGCGCATCTCGCCCTTCGATTCGCAGGCGCGGCGTCACACGAGTTTCGCGTCGGTCTTCGTCTACCCGGTGGTCGACGACGAGATCAACATCGAGATCCGCGATGAGGACCTGCGGATCGACGTGTTCCGGGCTTCGGGGGCCGGTGGCCAGCACGTCAACAAGACGTCGTCGGCGGTGCGCATCACGCACCTGCCCAGTGGAGTGGTCACGTCCTCGCAGGCGGAGCGGTCGCAGTTCAAGAACAAGGCGACGGCGATGAAGCAGCTGAAGAACCGGCTCTACCAGATCGAGGCCGACAAGCAGGCAGCCGCCAAGGCGGCGCTCGATGCCGGCAAGATGGACGTCTCGTTCGGCAGCCAGATTCGGAGCTATGTCTTCCAGCCGTACACGATGGTCAACGACCACCGCACCGAGCTGAAGATCGCGGACGTCGCGAAGGTGATGGATGGGTCACTCGATCCGTTCATCGAGGCGTACCTCAAGATGGCCGGCGAGCCGGCACCGAAGTGACCCCCACCGATCCACCGTCCCCACGCAACGTGAACCACGAAGACCTGAGCCAGGTGATGCTCGACCGGCGCGCCTCCCTCGAGCGTCTGGTCGCCAGCGGGGTGTCTCCGTTCGCCTATTCGTACGATCGCACGCACCTGGCGATGGACGCGCGCGCGCTGCTGCCTGACGGCGCGGACACCGGTCCTGCCGTGCGCGTTGCGGGCCGGTTGGTGTCCCTTCGCTCGAAGGGCAAGACGGCCTTTGCCCACGTCAGCGATGCGAGCGGCAAGCTGCAGGTGTACTTCCGGAAGGATGACATGCCCGCCGCGGAATGGGCGGTATTCGAGGAGCTGCACCTCGGCGACATCGTGGGTGTCGCCGGCACGCTCATGCGTACGCGCACCGGCGAGGTCACGGTGCAGTGCACGGCCCTGACGTTGCTCGCAAAGACGCTGCGTCCGCTGCCGTTCGCGAAGGAGCAGGTGGTGGACGGCGACGTGAAGCGCTACTCCGGCTTCGCCGATCCCGAGCAGCGCTATCGCCAGCGCTACGCGGACCTCGCGGTGCACCCCGAAGTACGTGCAAATTTTTATGCGCGCGCGCGCATGACGACGGCGATCCGGCACTTTCTCGATGGGCTCGGGTATCTGGAGGTGGAGACGCCGGTCCTGCAACCGCTCTACGGCGGTGCCGCGGCACGCCCGTTCACGACGCATCACAATGCGCTCGACATGCCGCTCTTCCTGCGGATCGCGGACGAGCTGTATCTCAAGCGCCTCATCGTCGGTGGATTTGATCGCGTGTACGAGATCGGGCACGACTTCCGCAACGAGGGCATCGACCGGACGCACAATCCGGAGTTCACGATGCTGGAGTTCTACGAGTCGTATGCGGATTACACGATGATGATGGACCGCGTGGAGCACCTCATCGTGGCGGCAGCGGGCGCGGTGCGCGGCACCCCCGGTATCGACCCTGATACCGTGCCGGTGTTCGCGACACCATTTCGCCGGATCGAGTGGGTGCCGTCGCTGAGCGCCGGTCTCGGGCGCGACGTGCTGGCGATGACGGACGCGGAACTGGTGCAGGCGGCGAAGGCGCAGGGCGTCGAGACACCGCAGACGCTGAGCCGGCCGAAGCTGATGGACGAGCTCTTTCAGGCGCTCGTCGAAAGCACCATCACCACGCCGACCTTCGTCATCGACTATCCGGTGGAACTCTCACCGCTGGCCAAGCCAAAGCGCGGCAATCCGGCGCTGACGGAGCGTTTCGAGCTGTTTGCCGATGGACGGGAGATGGCCAATGCCTTTTCCGAGCTGAACGATCCGATCGACCAGCGCCAGCGGTTCGAGGCGCAGGCGCGCCTGAAGGCGGCCGGCGACGACGAAGCCACGGGTGTGGACGAGGATTACCTCCGCGCCATGGAATACGGCATGCCACCGACCGGCGGTGTCGGTATCGGCATCGATCGCCTGCTCATGTACCTCACCGGCACGGCGCACATCCGGGACGTCATCCTGTTCCCCGCCATGCGGCCTGAATGATCCGTCTCGAGATCGGCATCGCATGGCGCTACCTTCGCAGCCGTCGCGGATCGCAGTTGCTGAGCCTCATCAGCATCATCGCGATGGGCGGTGTGGTGGTGGGCGTGAGCGCGCTGATCCTCGTGCTCGGGGTGATGAACGGACTGCAGCAGGACCTGCGCGAGAAGATCCTGATCGGCAGCCCCGACCTGCGCGTGCTCACCGTCGGCGACGACATGACGATGACCGACTGGCAGGGCACGCTGCGGAAGGTGCGCGCCCACGCTGGCGTCGTGTCAGCGGCGCCGTTCGTGATCAAGGACGCGCTGATCACGAAGAATGGCGAGTACGGCGAACCGATGAAGGTCGTCGGGATGTCGTCGTCGGTGAGCGGCGAGCCGGACGTGACGGACATCCGCAAATATGCCCGCAGCGGCGATTTCTCCTTCCGCAGTCCGATCGACAGCCTGCGGGCGATCGTGATCGGGCAGAAACTCGCGGAGCGGCTGAACGTCTGGCCGGGGCAGGAGGTGGTGTTGTTGACCCTGCCGGGGCGGATCCAGTTGTCGAACGCGCTTGGCGGCTTCGTGCCGGTGGTGCGGCGCTTCGTCGTGACCGGCGTGTTCGAAACCGGCATGTACGAGTACGACAGCGGGTATGCCTACATGGAACTCGCGGCGGCGCAGGACCTCGCCGGACTCGGTGCACGCGTGACGGGTATCGATGTGCGGACGCCGGACCGCTGGCGGGCCCCGCAGCTCGCGCAGGAACTCGCCGACCTGCTTGGCTTCCCCTACCGTGCGATGGACTGGCAGGAGCAGAACCGGTCGCTGTTCTCCGCGCTGAAGCTCGAGAAGCTCGCGATGGGTGTGATCCTGCTGCTGATCGTACTGGTGGCGGCCTTCAACATCGTGAGCACGCTGACGATGGTGGTGACCGACAAGACGCGCGAGATCGGCATCCTCAAGGCGATGGGCATGGGCGCGCCCTCGATTCGACGCATCTTCCTGTGGCAGGGCGCCGCCATCGGCTTCGTCGGCACCATGCTCGGTGTGGCGCTCGGCCTTGGTGCCGCGTGGGCGCTTTCGCACTTCCGGCTGATCGAGCTCGATCCGTCGGTGTACTTCATCGACAAGCTGCCGATCCAGGTGGAACTCGGCGATGTGGCGCTGATCGTGGTTGCGAGCCTTTCCATTGCGATGCTCGCGACGCTCTGGCCGGCGCGGCAGGCGGCGCGGCTTTTCCCCGTCGAGGCGATCCGGCATGAGTGAGCCGTTGCTGGCACCGGCGCTCGAGGCCGTGGATCTCGTCAAGGAGTATGTCGGCGGCGATGGGACGACGCTGCGCATCCTCGACGGTGCGTCGCTGACGATCCAGCGCGGCGAAATGGTGGCCATCATCGGCGAGAGTGGTGCCGGCAAGAGTACGCTGCTGCACATCCTCGGGGCGCTCGACCAGCCGACGTCCGGCTCGGTGCGGATCGCGGGTCGACCGGTCGAGAGCGGGACGGAGCAGGAGCTGGCGGCGGTCCGCAACCGCTCCATCGGCTTCGTCTTCCAGTTTCACCACTTGCTGCGCGAGTTCAGCGCGGTGGAGAACGTGATGATGCCGCTGCTGATCGCCGGGCGCCCTGCGGACGAAGTTCGGCCGCATGCGCTGTCGCTGCTGGCCTCGGTCGGACTCTCGCGCCGTGCGGACCATCTGCCGTCCGCGCTCTCCGGCGGCGAGCAGCAACGTGTGGCGGTGGCGCGGGCACTGGCCCCGACCCCGGCGCTGCTGCTGGCTGACGAACCGTCCGGCAACCTCGATCGAGGGAACGCCGAGCGATTGCACGAGCTTTTCTCGACACTGGCGTCGAGTCATGGTGTAGGAGTGGTGGTGGTGACGCACAATCGTGCCCTGGCGGCCCGGGCGAACCGGGTCCTGCTGCTGGATGCGGGTCGCGTGGTCGAATCGTCAGCGATGGCGGAGGAGGTGGGCTGATGGTCTGCGATTCATGTCAGGAGCGGGATGCGATCGTGCACCTGACGCAGGTGGTCGACGGTGCGGTGACGCAGGTGCACCTGTGTGAGAAATGCGCGGCGGACAAGGGTGTCGAGACGACCGTGGCGGCGCCGAAAACGCCGCTTACGTCGCTGTTGCAGACGGTGCAGCAGCAGATGGCCACCGGTCAGTCGGATCAGGCGCGGTGCAGCTTCTGTCAGGCGACCTACAAGGATTTCCGCGCGTCGGGGCGACTCGGGTGTGCACGGTGCTACGCGACGTTCGAAACGCAGCTGCGCGACCTGCTGCAGCGGGTGCACGGCGCGACGCGGCACACGGGGCGCCTCTATGGCCCCCCGGCGCCCGACCAGCTGCAGCGTGCCTCGACGGTCCTCGAGCTGCGCGAGCAGCTCCGCCGAGCGATCGAGCTCGAACAGTTCGAACAGGCGGCCAAGCTGCGCGACCAGCTCAAGGAGGTGGCTGAATGATCGACTTCACTCTGCTGCCCGACGGCGGGACGCGCTGGCTCGACGGCAGTGGCGAGCATCCGGAAGTGGTGCTGTCGACCCGGGTCCGCCTGGCGCGCAACGTCGATGGGTTCGCGTTCACCAGTCGCGCCCGTGACGGGGAGCGGCTGCGTGTGCTGGGCCAGCTTCGGGATGCGATGCCGAAGGTGGCGTCACTGCGAGGCGGGGTGATTCTTCGCGTTGATGAGCTCGCCACGCCCGATCGGCAACTGCTGCACGAGCGCCACCTGGTGAGCAAGGAGCTTGCCGGGCTCGACGGTTCGCTGGCCGTTCGGACGGGTGCGGCTTTGCTGCTGGCGGACGAGGTTAGCGTGATGGTGAACGAGGAGGATCACCTGCGTCTGCAGGCGATGCGCTCCGGTTTCGACCCGCACGGCGCGTTCGGGGCGGCCACGGCGCTGGACGAGGATCTCGGTCGTCATGTGCCGTACGCGTGGCACGGCGAGTTCGGCTTCCTCACCGCCTGTCCGACCAATACCGGGACCGGACTGCGGGCGTCGGTGCTGATTCACCTGCCGGGCCTGGTCCTGACGAAGGAGATCTCGAAGGTGCTCGCTGGGCTCCAGACGATGGGGCTGACCTATCGGGGTTTGTACGGCGAGGGCAGCGAAGTCGTCGGAAACTACTTCCAGATCAGCAACCAGACGACACTCGGGAAGAGTGAGGCCGAATTGCTCGAGCAGCTCTCCCGTGTGGTGCGCCACGTGGTGGAGCGCGAGGAGGAGGCGCGGCATGTACTGCTGCGCGATGCAGGTTATATCATTGAGGACAAGCTCTGGCGGGCGTACGGGACACTGCGCTACGCGCGGAGCCTGACGTTCGACGAGGCGATGAACTACCTCAGTGGGGTCCGGCTCGCGTTGAGCCTGAAACTCCTGAGTTCCCCGAGTGTCTATACGCTCAACAAGCTCCTGATTCATTGCCAGGCGGCGCACGTGGCGCAGTATGACGGTCGTGCCACGTTGTCGGATGGTGATGCCAGCGTGGCGCGTGCACGGTTTGTCCGGGATGCACTCGCTGCCGACGTAGGATTGCACGGATGATCGGCCACCGACTGCCGAACCAGAGGTCAGCATGAACGGGTACAACTTCACCGAGCGCGTACGAAAGGTGCTCGCCATGGCGCGTGAAGAAGCGGCGCGCCTGCACCACGAGTACGTCGGCACCGAGCATATCCTTCTCGGCTTGATTCGCGAGGGCGAAGGGGTCGCGGCCGCCGTGCTGCAGAGCCTGAACGTCGACCTCGACGAGATCCAGCAGAAGATCGAGGACACGGTGAAGAAGGGGAAGGCGGCGCAAGCCACCGGCCCGGACCTGCCGTATACCTCGCGGGCCAAGAAGGTGCTGGAGCTGGCGATGAGTGAGGCGCGCGAGCTGAATCACAGCTATGTGGGCACGGAGCATCTGCTGCTGGGCCTGCTCCGTGAGGAGAAGGGCATTGCGGCGCAGGTGCTGACCGAGAGTGGCGTCAACCTCGACGCCGCGCGCGCCGAGACGCTTCGTCTGCTCGGCACGGAATTGCCGCAGGGCGGTGCGCCGACGGCACAGGCGAGCAGTGGCGCCACGCCGAGTGGTGGCGGGGCCGGCTCGGGCAGCTCGAAGGCGGAGAAGAAGTCGAAGACGCCTGCGCTCGACCACTTCTGCCGTGACCTGACCGCGCTGGCCGCCGAGGGCGCGCTGGACCCGACCATCGGCCGTGCGAAGGAGATCGAGCGGGTGATGGAAGTGCTCTCACGCCGCAAGAAGAACAACCCGGTGCTCATCGGTGAGCCCGGGGTCGGCAAGACCGCGATCGTCGAGGGACTCGCGCAGTTGATCTCGGGGGGCAACTGCCCGGACAACCTGCGCGACAACCGCGTGCTGTCGCTGGACATGGCGGCGGTGATTGCCGGCACGAAGTACCGCGGCCAGTTCGAGGAGCGGCTGAAGGCTGTGATGAACGAGATCGCGCAGAACAAGAACGTGATCCTCTTCATCGACGAGTTGCACACGCTGGTGGGCGCCGGTGCGGCCGAGGGAGCGATCGACGCCAGCAACATGCTCAAGCCGGCACTCGCGCGCGGTGAGCTCCAGTGCGTGGGTGCCTCCACCCTCAACGAATACCGCAAGTACATCGAGAAGGACGGCGCACTCGAGCGCCGCTTCCAGACCGTGATCGTCGATCCGCCATCGGTGGACGAAACGGTCGAGATCCTGAAGGGCTTGCGCAAGAAGTACGAGGATCATCACCGCGTGACGATCCCGGACTCGACGCTGGTGGCTGCGGCGAAGCTGTCGGAGCGCTACATCACCGATCGCTTCCTGCCGGACAAGGCGATCGACGTGATCGACGAGGCCGGTGCGCGCGCGCGCCTGGCGGCACAGGTGCCGCCGGCCGACGTGGCCGATCTGCGGGCACAGCTGGACCAGGTGAACGTGGACAAGGAAGGGGCGGTTCGGGACCAGAATTTCGAGAAGGCGGCGTCGCTGCGCGATCGCGAGCGGGAGCTGCAGTCCGAGATCCGCCAGCGTCAGGAGGAGTGGGAACAGCGCCGCCAGTCGTTCCGACCGGTCCTCGGTGAGGAGGAGATCTCCTTCATCGTGAGCCGCTGGACGGGCATTCCCGTCACGCGCCTGCAGGAGGCCGAAACGGCCCGCCTGCTCCGCATGGAGGAGGAGATGCACGCGCAGGTGGTGGGTCAGGAGGAGGCGATCAAGTCGCTCGCCCGCTCCATCCGTCGCAGCCGTGCCGGCCTCAAGGATCCGAACCGTCCGATCGGCAGCTTCATCTTTTGCGGCCCGACCGGCGTCGGGAAGACGGAAGTGGCGCGCCAGCTCGCGAAGTTCCTGTTCGCCGACGCCTCGGCGCTGATCCGCGTCGACATGAGCGAGTACATGGAGAAGTTCTCGGTGTCGCGCCTGATCGGTGCACCGCCGGGCTACGTGGGCTACGAAGACAGCGGGACGCTGACGAAGGCGATCCGCCGCAAGCCGTACAGCGTGATCCTGCTCGACGAGATCGAGAAGGCGCACCCGGACGTGTTCAACATCCTGCTGCAGGTGCTGGATGAAGGTCACCTGACGGACAACTATGGCCGGGTGATCGACTTCAAGAACACGGTGGTCATCATGACCAGCAACGTCGGCGCGAAGGAGATCACGAAAGGCAAGTCGCTGGGCTTCGGCACGATGGACAGCCGCGGCAGCTTCGAGCGGATCTCGGAGAAGGTGAAGGAGGAGTTGCAGCACACGTTCAACCCCGAGTTCCTGAACCGCCTCGATGATGTGATCGTGTTCCACCAGCTGAGCAAGGAACACATCGCGAAGATCGTCGGCGTGATGCTGCGAGAAGTCCAGAAGCGCCTGTCGGACGAGGAGCTGACCCTCAAGCTCTCCGACGCCGGCAGCGAGTTCCTGGCCAAGCACGGCTTCGACGAGATGTACGGGGCCCGGCCGCTGAAGCGGGCGATCCAGCGGTACATCGAGGATCCGCTTTCGGAGAAGATCCTCCTTGGCGAGTTCTCCAAGGGTGACGAGATCGACGTGGACGTGGCCGAAGACGGGACCAAGCTCCAGTTCCGGGTCTCCGCGAGCGCGACGCCGGCCGCCTGAGGGCGGCGTCCGAGCCGGGATCTTCGGATTCCGTGAAACAGCCGACCGGGTCGCGGGTAGACCCGGTCGGCTGACTCGTTACATTTTCCAAGCTTATGCCCGCTTTCCGTCATTCCGCGGCTGCCATCGTGGCCGCTGTACTCTGCCTGCCCTTCTCTCGCGCCGCAGCGCAACAGGAGGGGCCGGGTCCCTGCGCCCTCCCGGATTCGGTCGTGGTGGAGGGCAACCTCCGTGTCACCACCGACCAGATCCTGTCGGATGCGGAGATCGGAACCGGGCTGGCCCTCAATTTCAAGGCAGTCCAGCGGGCGATCCGCCAGCTCTACGCCACGGCGCAGTTCAGCGACGTGCGGATCGGCTGCCGCGTCCATGAGAATGGTGCCGAGGTGCTGGCGACGATCGTGATCACGGTGGGGGAGCGCCCCATCCTCGGCGACGTGGACGTCATCGGTGGTGATCGCGTCTCGAACCGCACGCTGAAGGACAAGGTGGACCTGCTGATCGGCCGGCCCGTCGATGCTGCGCTGGTGGCGCGCACGAAGCAACGACTGGACTCGATCTACGATGCTGCCGGCTATTTCCTGGCGCGGGTGACGGTGGACACGACCATGCTCGCCGACCAGCGCGCGAAGGTGACCTTCCGAGTGTCGGAGGGGCGACGCCTCGCGGTCAGTGGCGTGAGCGTGACGGGGCTGCGCACGCTCGCGCCGGCCGATGTCGTCGCCACGATGAAGACGAAGCCGGAAGGATTCTTCTGGTTCCGGAAGGGTGAGTTCGACGAGGACAACTTCGCGGGCGACCTCACCGAGCGCATCCCGGCATTTCTGGGTCGTCAGGGCTTCATCGACGGTGTCGTCGAACGCGACACGCTGATCGTGGACCGTGAGCGCGGCAAGGGCGAGATCGAACTCGCCGTGCGGGAAGGGCCGCGCTACACGCTCGGGAGCTTCGAGGCACTCGGCAACCGCCGCTTTTCCAGTGAGGAGATTCAGCGCCTCTATCCCTTCCAGCCGCAGTCGATCTCGCTGACCGAGCGCGCCAAGGGGCTGGTCCTGCGCAAGAAGGGGCCGTCACTGCCGCCGAATACCTTCGACGCAAGTCGCTGGGATGAAGGGACGCAGAAGGTCCAGACGGCCTACAGCAACGAAGGCTACATCTATGCGCGCGTGCGACCGATCGTCGAGCGCGACTCGAGCGGCGGGCAGCACCGCGCCAACCTGCGCTGGGAGATCGAAGAGGGACAGCCGGCGATCGTGAATCGCGTCGAGATCCTTGGCAACGATCACACGGTGGAGAGCTGCATCCGGAACGCCCTGCTGGTGCTGCCGGGTGACGTGTTCAACCAGGATCGCCTGATCCGCTCCTACCAGAATCTCGGCAACCTCGGATTCTTCGAGACCCCGGTGCCGAATCCGGACACACGTCCTGATTCGAGCGGCGACGTCGACATCATCTTCCGCGTCAAGGAAAAGCAGACCGGCAACGTGAACTTCGGTGCCTCGGCGGGCCAGGGACTCGGCGTGGGTGGGTTCATCGGTTTGCAGCAGCCGAACCTGTTCGGGCGATGCAAGTCGGGATCGCTGAACTGGAACTTCGGGCGCTTCCAGAACAACTTCCAGATGTCGTATACGGATCCGCAGATCCGCCTGTCGCAAGTGTCCGGGACGCTGAGCGCGTATCGGACGCAGAATCGCTATCAGGGCATCGGCGGCTTCTCGAACTTCAACGGCGGGTTCGGCCAGCCGATCCAGACCGGCTTCAGCGTGCAGCTCGGCTTCCCGATGCCGCAGTCGCCGTTCACGCGGCTGTTCCTGACATACGGCCTCGAGAGCGTCCGCTTCGGAAGTTCAGGGTTCCTGGGCGAGCAGGCGGCGCAATTCAGTGGGTCGAACGTGCGCAGCTACGTGGGTGGAACCCTCGGCTACGACACGCGCATCGACCTGCCGTTCGCGTCGGCGGGTGCGCAGCGCACCTTCACGGCACAGTTCAACGGACTCGGCGGCACGGCGCGATTCCAGCGGTATTCGCTCGACTTGCGCAACTATGCGACGCTCGCGACGATCGGCGGGACGAAGCCCGGATCGCAGCCGCTGAAAGTGGTGGCGGGCCTGACGGTCAAGTCCGGCGCCGTGCTCGGCAGTGCCGGGGCATTCCGGTTCACGCAGCAGTTCAACATGGGCGGCGTCCAGTTTGGCGAGCCGCTGCGGGGCTATCCCGAGTTCTCGATCACGCCTGACGGATTTCTTCCGGACGCGAACTCGAATGCGCAGGCCTTCAACAACCCGGGTGCTGCCTTCTTCTCGAGCACGGCGGAAATCGGCATCCGGTTCAACTCGATGTTCTACATCAACGGCTTTTTTGATGCCGGCAATGTGTATCGTCGGGTGCAGCAGTTCGACCCGACGCGCCTCTTCCGCGGCACGGGTATCGGCCTGTCCACGGTGACGCCGCTCGGTCCGCTGGGCCTCGACTGGGCATACGGCATGGACCGCGTCGATGCGTTCGGGCGCGCTGCGCCGAAGTGGCAACTGCATTTCCGCCTTGGCGGCCAATCGTTCTGATCATTTTTCCTGTGGAGTCTGCAATGCGAGTCGTGAGTCGGATCGTTGCTGGTGTCGCGCTGATGGTCGTGGCTGGTGGTGTGGTCCGGGCGCAGGGAGCGCCGGCAACCGGTGCAGCGGCGGCGCCCGCGGGCGTGCTGAAGGTGGCGTATCTGAATTCCAACCAGGTGCTCGAAGGGGCCCCGGGTCGCGCCGAGGCGCTGGCGATGTTCGAGAAGGAGACGGCACCGGTGCAGGTGCAGATTCGCCGGATGAGCGATTCGTTGCAGGCGATCATCACGGAGTACCAGAAGGCGGCGCCACAACTGACGCCGGCGCAGCGCACGGCCAAGGAGGCCTCGATTGCGCAGAAGCAGCAGGAGTTCCAGCAGCGTGCCCAGGAACTCCAGCAGCGGGCACAGGCGCGTCAGGAAGAGCTGATGGCGCCGATCATGGAGCAGGTGAACAAGGTGATTCAGGATGTGCGCGCCGAGGATGGCTATGCGTTCATCTTCGACTCGGGTGCGCAGGTGCCGTTCATTGTCTCGGCCGACAAGAATCTCGACATCACGACGCGCGTGATCGACCGCCTGCGCTCGATCGGCGCACCGAAGCTTCCAGCGCCGACCGCCGCCGGTGCGGCCGCGCCGGCGGCGGCTCGTCCGCCCACGACCGGACCCGTGGCCGCGCCGGCCGGCGTGACGCGCCCGCGTCCGTAAGCCTGTGACGGTGGCAGCGGGGGGCGCGGGGGTATCGGTTGCGCTCACCGCCGCTGCGGTGGCAGCGGCCGTCGGTGGCCGGCTCGAAGGGGATGGGACGGTGGAAGTGACGCACGTGGCCGCGCTGGATGCGGCCGACGCTGCGTCGCTTTCGTTCTTCAATGGCCGGAAATACGCCGCCGAGGCGGACACGACGAAGGCGGGGGCGCTGCTCGTCACCCCCGAGCTCGCCTCTCGCGTGATGCATGTGCCCGCGCGAATCGTCGTGGCGGCGCCGCAGGAAGCGATGCTGCTCGTGTTGCCGATGCTGCATCCCGCGACGCTGCCGTCGGCCGGCGTGCATCCGTCGGCGACCGTCGGTGAGGCGCAGCTCGCTCCCGATGTCGCGGTCGGGCCGCGGGCGGTGATTGCCGACGGAGTCTCGATCGGCGCTCGGTCCCAGATCGGTGCTGGCGTGAGCATCGGGAGCGGCACGACCATCGGCGCCGACTGCCTGATTCACCCGAACGTGTCGATCTACGCGAACAGCGTGATCGGCGACCGGGTGATCGTGCATTCCGGTGCGGTGATCGGCGGCGATGGATTCGGGTACGTGTTCGCCGGCGGCGCGCACCAGAAGATTCCGCATGTCGGGCGCGCGGTGCTCGAATCCGACGTGGAGATCGGCGCGAACACGACGATCGATCGTGGCAGTGTCGGCGACACCGTGATCGGGGCCGGCACCAAGATCGACAATCTGGTGCAGGTGGGGCACAACGTGCGGATGGGACGCCTGTGCCTCGTGATGTCGCAGGTGGGCATCTCCGGGTCCACCCGCATCGGTGACGGCGTGATCATCGCCGGACAGGCGGGCCTCAGCGGGCACATCACGATCGGAGCCGGCGCACGGATTGCGGGGCAGGCGGGGGTCTTCGGTGATGTGCCGGCCGGCGAGACGTGGAGCGGCTATCCGGCGCGTCCGCACCGCGAGTCGCTCCGCACGCAGGCAGCGGCCGCCAAGCTGCCGGCGCTGCTGAAGCAGCTGCGGACCCACGGGGGGGAGAGAACGTGACCGCGATGCGTCGCCAGACGATCCGGGGGAGCGCGTCCGTGCAGGGTGTCGGGCTGCACATGGGCCAGCCCGTGACGCTGCGCTTCGAGCCGGCCACACCGCATGCCGGCGTCTCATTCGTCCGTGGTGACCGCCCGGATTCCGCACCAGTGCCGGCGCACGTTTCGGTGGCGGTGCTGGCCGACCGGCGCACGCAGCTGGGTGAGGGTGGGGACGCCTTCCATACCGTGGAGCATGTGCTGGCGGCGGTGGCGGCGCTGCAGGTGGACGACCTGCGCATCGTGATGGACGCCGCAGAACCGCCGATCGGCGACGGCAGTGCCCTGCCGTTCATCGAGGCACTGCTCGCGGCAGGAGTGATGGAGCACGGCGGTCCAGCCCGCTACCTGGTCGTGACGACGCCCGTCCGGCTGGTCGACGGCGAGTCGGTCTACGAGGCGACACCATCGGCGCGTCTGGAGCTTGATGTGTCGATTGCGTTTCCGCACCCGCTGGTCGGCACGCAGTCGATCCGCCTCGGGGTCACCGGCGACAGCTTTCGGCACGAACTGGCGGCGGCGCGCACGTTCGGCTTCGTGCACGAGGTGGAGTCACTGCGCGCCGCCGGGTTGATTCGGGGGGCAAGCACGGCCAACGCCGTCGTGCTGGACGCCACTGGTGTGGTGGGCACGACGCTCCGCTGGGACGACGAGTTCGTCCGGCACAAGGCGCTTGATTGTGTGGGTGACCTGGCGCTGGCCGGGGCCCGCGTTCGCGGACACATCCGCGCTCACCGACCGAGCCACAAGGGCACGGTCCTGTTCGTCCGCGAGCTGCTCCGGACAGCGAAGGAGGAGACCACGGTGCTGGGTATCGAAGAGATCATGAAGGTGCTGCCGCACCGCTATCCGTTCCTGCTCGTCGACCGCATCCTCGAGCTCGAGGAAGGGAAGCGTGTGGTGGGCATCAAGAACGTGACGATCAACGAGCCGTTCTTCCAGGGCCACTTCCCGGGGCATCCAATCATGCCCGGCGTGCTCATCGTCGAGGCGATGGCGCAGGTCGGCGGCATGCTGATGCTGGGCAGCATCCCGCAGCCCGAGTCGCAGGTGGTGTACTTCACGAGCCTCAACAACGTGAAGTTCCGGCGGCCGGTGAAGCCGGGGGACCAGCTGCGGCTGGAGCTCGAGCTGGTGCAGGTGCGAGGCGCCGTGTGCAAGATGCATGGCGTGGCGCGCGTGGACGGGGAGGTGGTCTGCGAGGCGGAGATGGCAGCGATGGTGCGCCCGCGATGAGTACGACACTGCCCAGCGGGATCCACCCAACCGCGATCATCGCCGATGATGCGGTGATCGGGGAGGGCGTGACGATCGGACCGTACGCCTACATCGGTGAGCGCTGCGTGGTCGGCGATGGGTGCGTGATCGCCATGCGCGCCACGCTCGAGCGCAACGTGACGCTGGCGTCGGGTGTGAAGGTCGGGATCGGGTCGGTGCTCGGCGGAGACCCGCAGGACCTCAAGTACCGCGGTGAGCACACGACGGTGGAAGTCGGGGAGAACACCGTCATCCGCGAGTACGCGACCATCAATCGCGGCACCACGCACTCGCTCAAGACGACGGTCGGTGCCGGCTCATTCCTGATGTCGTACGTGCATCTCGCGCACGATTGTCGGGTGGGCAACGGCGTGATCATCGGGAACGGCACCCAGCTCGCCGGACACGTCATGATCGACGACCGTGCCATCGTGTCGGGGCTCGTGGCCGTGCACCAGTTCGCACGGATCGGACGGCACTCGTTCGTGGGCGGCTGCTCACGCGTGGCGAAGGACGTGCCGCCGTACCTCAAGGCCGTCGGAAATCCGGTGAAGCTGTACGGCCTGAACTCGGTGGGGCTGCAGCGCAGCGGGTTCGACGAGGCCATCGTGCGCGAGTTGAAGCGCGCCTATCGGCTGGTCTTCCGCTCCGAGTTGAACGTCACGCAGGCGCTCAGCCGCGCGCGCGCCGAGTTGCCGTCACTGCCGGAGGTGATGGCGTTCCTGACCTTCATCGAGGAGAGTGAGCGGGGGATCGGCTTCTGACGCTCCGCATCGGGGTTGCCGGCGCGGGTGGGCTCGGGTTTCATCATGTGCGCATCCTGCGGGACCTGCCGGGCGTTCGCTTCGCCGGGTTCCACGATGCGAATGTCGAGCGGGCCGCCGCCGTGGCGGCGGAGCTTGGCGTCGCATCACATCCGTCGCTCGAGGCGCTGATCGAGGCCAGCGATGCGGTGAGTTGCGTCGTGCCGACGCTGGCGCACCACGAGGTGGGCATGGCGGTGCTGGCGGCGGGTCGGCACCTCTTCGTCGAGAAGCCGATCGCGGCGACGCTCGACGAAGCCGATGCGCTCGTCGACGCGGCGGAGCGCGCCGGCGTCATGCTGCAGGTGGGGCATGTCGAGCGCTTCAACCGGGCCGTGCGTGCAGCGTGGCCCTACCTCGCCGACCCCCTGTTCGTGCAGAGCGATCGCCTCGCGCCGTACACGCCGCGTGGCGCCGATGTGGCCGTGGTGCTCGACCTGATGATCCACGACATCGATCTCGTTGCGACGATCGTCGGCAGCCCGGTGGTGGACGTGAGCGCGGTTGGTGTGCCGGTGCTCACCGACACACTCGACATCGCCAACGCACGCCTCGAGTTCGCCAGCGGTGCCGTGGCGACGATCACGGCGAGCCGCGTCTCGCGCGACCGGACGCGCAAGCTCCGCATCTTCCAGCGCAGCGGGTACGTCTCCCTCGATCTCGGCACCGGTGCCGGGATGTTCTTCCGCATGCGCGAGGACGTGGATCCGCGCGACCTTGCCGCACAGGCGACATCGCTCGAGCAATTCGTCGAGCCAGTGCCGTTGCTCGCGCCGGAGGGTGAGCCGCTGCGTCTCGAGCTCGAGAGTTTCGTGGCGGCGGTGCGAGGGGACCACGCAGTGGTGGTGAGCGGCGCGGCGGGGCGCGAGGCACTGTCCACCGCGCTGCGAATCGTCACCGACATCGATCGGCATGCGTTGCGCCTGCGCGGTGGTGCCCTGAGGCCGGCGTGACGTCACCGGAAGTGATGATCGTCGCCGGCGAACCATCGGGTGACATGCACGCGGCCGTGATGGTACGCGCGCTGCGTGCGCGACGTCCCGACCTGCACCTCGTCGGTGTCGGTGGCGGCAGGCTGGCGGCCGAGGGCGTCGAACTGCTGGAACGTGCCGAGCGGATCGCGGTGGTCGGCTTCGTCGAGGTGCTCAGGCACCTGCCGGTGCTGCGGACCCTGATGACGGCGCTCAAGGCGCGCATGGACGCCGGCCGGGTGAAGCTGCTGGTGCTGATCGACTATCCCGGCTTCAACATGCGCCTCGCGCGCGAGGCAAAGCGGCGCGGCATCCCGGTGCTGTACTACATCACGCCGCAAGTGTGGGCCTGGCACAAATCGCGTGTGCGTCAGTTGCGCGAGGATGTCACGAAGGCTGCGGTCATCCTGCCGTTCGAGGAGCGTCTGCTTCGCGATGCGGGCGTGGATGCGACGTTCGTCGGCTCGCCCCTGATCGACGCCACGCAGTCGCTGCCGACACGGGTGGAGGCGTGCGCCAGCCTGGGGCTGGATGCGTCGCGACCGGTGCTGGCGCTCTTTCCCGGGAGCCGCGCCGGCGAGATCGGGCGCCACCTGGCGGACTTCGTGGCAACGGGCCGTGCCATCGAGGCCCGGCTGCCGGGCGTGCAGGTGGTGGTGAGCGCACCACCCAGCGTGGCGATCGATCCGGCGATCTGTTCGTACCGCGTGATTCGCGATGCCTCCCATACGGTGCTCCGCGCTGCCACGGCGGCGATGTGCAAGAGTGGCACGACCACGCTCGAGGCGGCGCTCCTCGGCTGTCCGCTGGTGGTGGCCTATCGCACCAGTGCGATGACCTACGCCATCGCCAGGCGCCTCGTGACGCTCCCCGACATTGCACTCGTGAACATCGTCGCGGGGCGTCGCGTGGTGCCGGAGTTCATTCAGGATGCGCTGCGCGCCGAGACGGTGGTGCCGGCGCTGCTGCCACTGCTGGACGAGATGTCGCCGGAGCGTGCCGTCATGCTCGAGGCGCTCGCCGACGTCCGGCGTCTGATGGGTGCGCCTGGCGCCGCCGTGCGCGTGGCCGCAATGGCGGATGCGCTGGTCGCATGAGTGACGACGGGCCGCAGGGCGAGGCCCGCTCGCGCGCCGATGCGCGGCGGGCGCGCTGGCTCTCGATGGTCGGCGCGTGGGTCATCCGGCTGCTCGGCCTGACATGGCGCATCCGCCTCATCGACGTGGGGCCGATCGATCAGTTGCGGCACGATGGGACCCCGGTCGCGCTGCTGCTCTGGCACGGGCACATCCTGCCGCTGATCTACGTGCTGCGATTTCAGTCCGTGGCCGCGCTGGTGAGCACGCACAAGGACGGGGAACTGATCGCGCAGATCGCGCGCCGCCTCGGCTGCAAGTTGATCCGCGGCAGTTCGTCACGCGGTGCCGATCGCGCGCTCCTGGGTCTCGTGCGGGCGTTGAAGGACGGCGACACCGTGGCCGTCACCCCGGATGGACCGCGCGGGCCGTATCGCTCGTTCGCGCCGGGCGCGCTGGTTGCGGCGCATCGGGCCGGCGCGCCGGTGGTGGCGTTCGGAGTGCATGCCACGCGCGCGTGGCACCTGGCCAGCTGGGACCGGTTCATGATTCCGAAGCCGTTCGCGCGCATCACGGTCGTCTTCGACGCGGCGCAGCGCGTGCCCGGCGAGAGCGCCCGCGACGCGGCCGACGCCGTGCCGTTCTTCACGGATCGCATGGCCGTGGTGGGCGCCCGTGCCGCTGGCTGATGTCGCAGCGGCGGTCTGGTATGGCGATGGCGCGATGAGCCGTGCCACGCGCACCCTGCTCATGCCCGCCAGTGTCCTGTTCGGCGCCGGCGTCTCGTGGCGCAACGCGCGCTTCGATGCGCGTCCGGCCATCGCCGGACCGATCCCCGCGCTGTCGATCGGCAACCTGTCCGTCGGCGGCACGGGAAAGACACCGGTGAGCGCGTGGTTTGCACGACGCCTGCTCGCCGCCGGCGCGCACCCGGCACTGGTGCTGCGCGGGTACGGCGAGGACGAACTGGCGGTGCACCGGCTGCTGAATCCGGCGGTGCCGGTGCTGGCCGGTGCGGATCGCGCCGTGCAGGTGGCGCGCGCGGCGGCGCAGGGGGCGGACGTGGCGGTGCTGGACGACGCATTCCAGCACCGTCGTGCGGCACGTGTGGCGGATGTCGTCCTCGTGAGCGCCGATCGGTGGAGCGGGGGCCCCGTTCGCGTCCTGCCGGCGGGGCCGTTCCGCGAACCGCTGCACGCATTGCGGCGTGCGAGCCTCGTGCTCGTGACGGCGAAAGCGGCGAGTGATGCTCAGATCGCGGCGGCGGTGGCGGCAGTGCGCGCCGCGACCGATGCGCCGGCCCAGGTCGTGGACCTCGTCCCGGCGTCATTCGTGCGCGTGCCTGACGGCACCGTGGCCGATACTGCCAGCTGGCGGGGGCGCCGTGTGCTGGCGCTCAGCGGCATCGGTGATCCGCGGGCCTTCCAGCGGCAGTTGCGGCACCTAGGACTCGTGACGGAGCCCATGGCTTTCCCCGATCACCACGCCTACGATGCCGCGACCGTGCGTGCGATCGCCGCGCGCGCGATCGGCATGGACGCGGTGATCTGCACGCTGAAGGACGCAGTGAAACTCGGCCTGCAATGGCCGAGTTCGGCAGTGCCCCTGTGGTACCTTTCACAGACGGTGGTCCCTCGCGACGGTGCCGATGTACTGGACGATGTCGTCCAGTCGGTGCTCGCGGCGCGACGGGGAACCGTTCCCATTCCGAACCCCTGACGCTGACGAGCTGACCCATGGCGACCGATCTCCGGCTGCCGACGACCAACATCGTCCTTCCCGACAAGGACCGATTCCTCGACGAACACAATCCGTTCGAGGCCATGATGTCGCGATTTGACCGCGCGGCGGAATTGCTGGACCTGGACCCCGGCATCTACAAGATCCTCCGCAACCCGGAGAAGCAGCTCACCGTGTCGATCCCGGTGCACATGGACAATGGCGACGTGGAGGTTTTCACGGGTTTCCGCGTGCTGTACAACACCTCACGCGGACCGGCCAAGGGCGGCATCCGCTTCGACATGCAGGTCAATCTCGAGGAAGTGAAGGCGCTCGCCGCGTGGATGACGTGGAAGTGCGCGGTGGTGAACCTGCCGTTCGGCGGCTCGAAGGGCGGGGTGATCTGTGACCCGTCCACGCTCAGCGTCGGTGAGCTGGAGCGGCTGACACGCCGCTACACCTCGAACATCATCTCGCTCCTCGGCCCGGATTCCGACGTCCCTGCGCCGGACGTGAACACGAACGAGCGGGTGATGGCATGGGTGATGGACACCTACTCCATGCACATGCGCCACACCGCCTCGGCGGTGGTGACGGGCAAGCCCTTGGAGCTGGGTGGATCGGCGGGGCGCAAGGAGGCGACGGGGCGCGGCTGCATGATCGTGACGCGTGAGGCGCTCAAGGAATTGGGCATGCCGGTGCGCGGCACGACGGTGGCGGTGCAGGGCTTCGGCAACGTCGGCTCGACGACGGCCATGTTGCTGGAGCGCGAGGGGTGCCGCATCACGGCGATCAGCGACCGGACCGGTGGCGTCCACAATCCGCAGGGCATCGACATCGCCGCGGCTGCCGAGTACGTGCGCCGCAACCGCGACCTCGAGGGCTTTGCGGGCGGCGATCCGATCACGAATGACGAGCTCCTCACGCTCGAGGTCGACGTGCTGGTGCCGGCCGCGATGGAGAACGTGATCACCTCGAAGAACGCGCCGAAGCTTCAGGCGAAGATCATCTGCGAGGGGGCGAACGGCCCGACGACGGCGGCAGCCGATGCGATCCTGGAGGAGAAGGGCATCTTCGTGATCCCCGACATCCTCGGCAACGCCGGTGGCGTGACGGTCTCGTATTTCGAGTGGGTGCAGAACCGCGGCGGCTACTACTGGACCGAGGAGACGGTGAACACCCGGCTGGAGGAGATCATGGTGCGCAGCTTCAGCGACGTGCGGGCGCTGGCGCGCCAGCACAAGGTGAACATGCGCACGGCGGCATACATGCTCGCGATCACGCGCGTGAGCACGGTGCACAAGCTGCGCGGCATCTACGCCTGATCGATGGAGCTCGTGCTGGCGGTGGTGGGCCGTGCGCACGACGCGGCGCTCGGTGCCGCCATCGCCGAGTACGAGCGACGCGCGGCGCGGTACTGGCCGCTGGTGGTGAAGGAGGTGAAGGAGGCGGGGGGCCGCAGCGTGGCGCCGGCTGTCACGCGTCGGCTGGAGGGGGAGCGACTGCTGGCGGCGTGCGCGCCGCGCGGCGAGGTGGTGGCGTGCGACGAGCGCGGCACCACCATGACCAGCGAGGCGTTCGCGGCATGGCTGAGTCGCATTCGCGACACCGCTGGCAGCGTGTCGTTCGTCGTCGGTGGCGCGTTCGGGCTGGACGAGGCCCTACGCGCCCGGGCGACGCGGGTGCTGTCGGTCGCACCCTGGACGTTGCCGCACGAGATGGCGCGCATGGTGCTCAGCGAGCAGCTGTACCGCGCGGGGACGATCCTGCGCGGCGAGCCGTATCACAAGTGAGCCACGGTGCGTCCGCGGCGGTTGGCGCTATCTTCGCAGTCCAGCGGCTGCGGCGCGATGATGCGCCGGGCCCGATCAATGGCGTGGTCCGGAGGTTCGACGTGATAGTGCCCACCGGCGCGCTGCGCCACACACCGCAGCCGTGCGAGCGCGACGCAGGGCGCGGGAAGGCTACCCGATGTCGGTGACGCCGCGGGTGCAGCGACTGTCGCTGGCGATGTCACCGCTGGCCGCGGCGGTGCGTGATGGCACGCTGCCGCCGGGCAGCACCGCCGAGGTCCCTCGCTCCGCACGCGAATGGCGCGAGCAGGTGGAGCTGAGCCGGCAGCCGATGATGGGCCTCGGGTGGGCTGAGACGCTGCGTGAGGCCATGCGCCCCGCAGGCGCCGCGGCCGCTCGTCTGGCGCGAGTCAGCGGCGGACAGGGCGTGGTCGTGACCACCGGCCAGCAGCCCGGCCTCTTCGGTGGCCCGATGTACACGCTGGTGAAGGCGCTCAGCGCGCTGGCGATGGCGGATCGCATCGAGCAGGTGACGGGGGTACCGGCCGCGCCAGTGTTCTGGGCCGCGACGGACGACGCCGACTTTGCCGAGGGCGCCGCGACGTGGTTGCCGGCCTCCGGCGGCCTGCAGGAGGCCCGGATCCACTGTGCTCCCCCCGAGGGAACGATGCTGTCGCACGCGTTCCTGCGCGACACGGCCGAGGCGACGGCCGCGCTGCGCCGCGCAGGGTCCGGCGCGGCCTGGCCGGAACTCGTGCGGGTGGCTGCCGCGGCGTACCACGATGGTGTCACGGTGGGCAATGCGTACGTGGAGCTGATGCGCGAAATGCTCATGCCGCTCGGCATCACGGTCCTGAATGCGGCGCATCCGAGTGTGCGTCACCAGTCGGCACCACTGCTGCGCCGCGCCCTTGCGGAGGCGGCGATGATCGACGCCGCCGTCGTCGAGCGGACGGAATGGTTGCGCGCCAACGGGATGGCGCCACAGGTCGAGATGGTGTCCGATCGCTCCCTCGTGTTCGTGGTGCGAAACGGTGTGAAGGAGCGTGCACGGATCTCGGGGGCGGCGGCCATGCTGCCGCGCCTGTCGGACGACCTGCTCGCGCCCAACGTGCTGTTGCGCCCCGTCGTCGAACGAGCACTGCTGCCGACGGTGGCGTACATGGCCGGGCCGGGCGAACTGGCGTATTTCGCGCAGGTCGGAGCCGTGGCGTCGGCGCTGGGGGTGGCGGTGCCGCTGGCGATGCCGCGCACCAGCGTGCGCGTGATCACGCCCGACGTGCAGGCCGCGATGACAAAGCTGGGCGCGACGGTGGACGAACTGCGTGACACGCGCGAGCTGGTGCGCGGTGTCGCCGCCGCCGCGACGCCGGACGCGGCGCTCGACGCACTGACGGCGCTGCGGGCGCAGATCCACACGACCGCGAGCACCATACGTGCGTCGGGTTCAGCGCTGGAACCGGCGGCCCTGGATGGCGCGATTGCGCAGTTCACGCACCGGACCAACCGTTTGGAACGCCGCCTGCTTGCTGCGGCCAAGCGCACCGCGACGTCGGAACTGCTGCGCGTGGAGAAGGCGCAGTCGCTGCTCTGGCCGCAGCGAAGCCCACAGGAGCGGGTGGTGAACCCGTTGCCGTGGATCGCGCGCCACGGGCCGCCGCTCCTCGACGCGCTGCACGCGGCCTGCGCGGAGGACGCCGCCGCCCTGGTGCATGGCGACACCTGACCAGATGACGGTGCGTGCAACCGGTGCCCGTGGCTCAGGCGCCGCGCTGGTGGGGGCAGGAATCCTGATCAGCAAGATGGTCGGCTTCATACGCGACGCCGTGATTGCACATGTCCTCGGCACGACGGTTGCGGCCGATGCGCTGCGGTCAGCGCTGCGCATCCCGAACCTGCTGCAGAACCTCTTCGGCGAGGGCGCGCTCTCGGCGTCGTTCATTCCGGTGTACGCGCGCCTGCGCACTGAGGGGCGTGATGACGACGCGGTGCGCGTGGCCGGCGCGGTGTTCACGCTGCTCGCCCTGCTGTCCTCCGTGATCGTGCTGGCGGGCGTGCTCTGGTCTGCGGAACTGGTCGCGCTGCTGACACCGGGCTTTCCGCCGGCGAAGCGTGCGCTGACGGCATCGCTCGTCCGCATCATGTTCCCGGGCGTGGGGCTGCTGGTGCTCTCGGCGTGGTGTCTGGGCGTGCTCAACAGCCACCGGAGATTCTTCCTCTCGTACGTCTCGCCGGTGGTCTGGAATGCCGCGATCATCGGTGCCGTCGTGTTCGGCCCGCGTGCCGGGCTCGAGGATGCGGCGCGGCTCGTCGCGTGGGGCGCGCTCATCGGCAGCGCACTGCAGTTCCTCGTGCAGCTGCCCGCCGTGCTCAGTCTCGTGCGGGGCATGTCGCTGCAGCCGTCGGTGCAGGATGCGTCTGTGCGCACGGTGATTCGCAACTTCGTCCCGGCGCTGATGAGCCGTGGCGTGCTGCAGGTGAGCAGCTTCGTGGACCTGCAGTTCGCGACGATGCTCGCCAGCGGCGCGGTGGCTGCGCTCGGGCTGGCGCAGGGCATCACGCTGCTGCCGATCTCCCTCTTCGGCTCCGCGATCACGGCAGCGGCGCTCCCGGCGATGTCATCGGTGTCGGGGGACACGGCGGCGCGGCACGAGGCGCTGCGCATGCGGCTCGGGGCGAACCAGCAGCGCATCGCGTACTTCCTCGTGCCGTCGGCGGCGGCGTTCCTCGCGATCGGCGATGCGCTGGCGGCGGCCCTCTACCGCTCCGGTCGATTCTCCGCCGCCGACGCGACCTGGCTCTGGACCATCCTCGCAGGCGCGTCGCTCGGCCTGCTCGCGGCCGGGCTGGCGCGGCTCTACAGCTCGGCATTCTTCGCACTGCAGGACACCCGCACACCGCTCCGCTTTGCGATCGTGCGTGTCGTGGTGGGCATTGCCCTGGCGTATCTCCTCGGCGTGCGTGCACCGGGTTGGCTCCAGATCGATGCGCGATGGGGCGCGGCAGGGCTCACGCTCGCGAGTGGCATTGCCGGCTGGAGCGAGTTCGCGCTGCTGCGCCACGGACTCCGGGGGCGCATCGGCGCGCTGCCCCCGATGGCGGCGCTGCAGCGCAGACTGTGGGCGGCGGCACTGCTCGCGGCGGCATGCACCTGGGCCGTGCGCCTGCCCTGGCTGGGGCGATCGGGCGTGCCGCGGCGACACGAGGCAGTGCTGCTGATGGCGGTGTTCGCGGCGAGCTACGGGATCGTGACGCTGCTGGCGCGGGTCCCGGAGGCCGTGGCGACGTGGACGCGCATCCGTGGCCTCGCGCAGCGCATCCGCTGACGCCGGTCAGGGTAGATTTCCGCATGCCTGGAATGCCCGACATCGTTGCCGGCAAGCTTGCACATCTTCCCGATTCACCTGGCGTCTATCTCTGGAAGGACGCCGAGGGGCAGGTGCTGTACGTCGGCAAGGCGAAGAGCCTGCGATCGCGGGTGCGCAGCTACTTCGCCAGCGACCACGAGACGAGTGTCAAGACGCGTCATCTCGTCCGCCTCATCGCGGATGTGGAGACGATCGTCGTGCCGTCAGAAGCGCATGCGCTGATCCTCGAGAACAACCTGATCAAGGAGTACCGGTCACGCTTCAACATCGCCCTGCGCGATGACAAGTCGTACCCGTACATCAAGGTCACGGTACAGGAGCCATATCCGCGCGTGTTCGTGACGCGGCGCTTCCAGAGCGATGGCGCACGGTATTTCGGTCCGTACACCGACGTGGGCGCGATGCGACGTGCGCTGCACGTGGTGAAGCGCATCTTCACCGTGCGTTCCTGCCGCTATGACATGCCGTCGGAAATGCCCGAGCGCGCCTGCCTCGACTGGCACATCGGGCGCTGCAAGGCGCCGTGCATCGGGCTGCAGTCGCAGGAGGACTACGGCGTGATGATCGACGACGTGGTACGCTTTCTCGACGGTCGTCCCGAGGAGGTCACGCGGCGCGTGCGACAGATGATGGAGGCGGCGGCCGAGCAGCTGGATTTCGAGCGGGCCGCGGAGTTGCGCGACGCGCTGGTGAAGCTGGAGACGATCGAGGAGCCGACGGCCGTCATGCAGGTCGAGGGTGGCGACCGCGATGTCGTCGGCTTCGCACGCGACGGTGACGATGCCTGCGTCTCCATCCTCCGCATCCGCAGCGGCAAGCTGCTCGCCCGCGATCACCGGTATCTCGGCAACGTGGAGGGCGAGCCGGACGATGCGATCCTGATCGCGTACCTGCTGCAGCACTACCAGCATCAGGCCGAGCGCGCGCGCGAGGTGCTGCTGCCATTCGAGCTGGCGGAGCTGTCGCTGGTGGAGACGTCGTTGGGCGCGTCGCGGCTGCTGGTACCTCAGCGTGGTGCCAAGCGGGAACTGATGGACCTGGCAATGCAGAACGCGCGACACCTGCTGGAGGAGATGAAGCTCACGACCGACGAGAGCGAGGAGCGCGCCATCGATCCGGTCTACGACCTGCAGCGTGAGCTCGGCCTTGCCATCGTGCCGCGGAGTTTCGTCTGCTTCGACATCTCGCACGCGCAGGGGCGCGACGTCGTGGCGAGCATGGTGTGGTTCGAGAATGGCCGCCCGAAGCGCGCCGAGTATCGCAAGTTCAAGGTCGAGGGCGACTGGGGGAACGACGACTTCGCGTCGATGAACGAGGTCGTGACGCGGTACTTCTCGCGTCGCGTCGCGGAGGGCCATCCGCTGCCGGACCTCTGCGTGATCGACGGCGGCAAGGGGCAGTTGCACGCCGCGCAGGACGCGCTGGCGGCGATCGGCCTCGGCGCACAGCCGCTGGCGAGCCTCGCGAAAAAAGATGAGGAGGTCTTCCTTCCGGGTCGCACCGAGTCGCTGCGCCTCTCGCGCCGGTCCCCGGGGCTGCGCCTGCTGCAGATGGCGCGCGACGAGGCCCATCGGTTTGCCGTCACCTTTCAGCGGGCGCGGCGCGCCAAGCGTACTGTCACGTCGCAGCTGCTCGAGATTCCGGGGGTCGGGCCGACGCGCCGCCGTGCGCTGCTGCAGGCGTTCGGCAGTGTGCAGGGGGTGCGGGACGCCGGTCTCGGGGCCATCGCCACGGTGCCGGGATTCTCGGCGGCGATGGCGCGCAAGGTCCTGACCGGGCTCGGAGTCGATGTGCCACCCGAGACAGCCGTCGATGCGGCTGGCGGCGCCTCGGCTGCGGAGGCCGACGGCAGCGCGCTGCCGGTCGTCGATGCGCGGGCGGTCGACGCATCTCCCGCGACGGATCACGCGCCAGTTTCGGGTTTCACGGACGCTTCCTCACCACCTTCGTCAGGGCTTGAATGAGCATCGCCAGCGCAGTGCCTTGGAGTCTCTACTGCAGTGCCTGCGACACCACCCAGACCGGCGGGGCGCTCGCTGCGCTCTGTCCCAGCTGCGGGCAGCCGTGGCTCACCGCCGTCACGCTTCCCCCCGACCGAGCTGCGGCGATCGATCCAGCGGGACAGGGGCTGTGGCGATACAGGAGCGTGCTGCCGGTCGTCCCCGGCGAGCCCGTGGTGGCGCTCGGCGAGGGTGGAACGCCGATGATCGAGTCGCCTGCCCTGGCCAGTGCGCTCGGGGTGGGGCGGCTCTGGATCAAGGACGAAGGCCAGAATCCCACCGCGTCGTTCAAGGCGCGGGGCATGGCGATGGCGATGACGCGCGCCCGCGCCTTCGGCGTGCCCGGCGTGACCGTGCCGACGGCGGGGAACGCCGGTGCGGCACTGGCCGCGTATGCCGCAGCCGCCGGCCTCCCCGTGCGCATCTACGCCCCGCGGACGACGCCGCCTCCCATCCTCGATACGGTGCTCGCGTTTGGTGCCACACTGATTCTCGTCGATGGCCACATCGGCGATGCCGGGCGTGAGGCGCGGGCCTACGCGGACGAGCATGGGTGGTTCAACGTGGCCACGCTGCGCGAGCCGTACCGCGTCGAGGGAATGAAGACGATGGGCTATGAGATGGCCGAGCAACTCGGCTGGCGGCTGCCCGACGCGTTCGTGTATCCGACCGGCGGTGGTGAAGGGACGATCGGGATCTGGAAGGCCATCGGTGAGATGCAGGGTGCGGGGTGGATCGACCCTGCGATGCGGCGGCCCAAGGTGGTCGTCGCGCAGGCAGCCGGCTGCGCACCCATCGTCCGCGCGTTCGAGGCAGGGGAGACGAGTGCCGCACCGTGGGTGGATCCCGTGACGTATGCCAGCGGGCTCCGGGTGCCGACTCCGCTTGGCGACCGGCTGCTCCTGCGCGCGCTGCGGGAGAGTGATGGCGCGGCAGTTGCCGTGGACGACACCGTTACGCGCCGCGAGACGGCACGTTTGGCCGCCGCCACGGGTATCGATGCTGCTCCCGAGGGCGGCTGCGGCCTTGCGGCGCTGGCTGTGCTGGTGGAGCGTGGGACGCTGGGCCGTGCCAGCGAAGTGGTGCTGTTCAACACCGGCAGTGGCGCGAGCTATCGCTGGCGCAGCTGACGAGACCGGCGCATCGATGTCGGCGAGTATGTTGGGGTCGTCTCAGGCGCCGTCACGCGCCCGCAGGCAGTGCACGACGCGTCCGGACGCCCGGGCCCGACAATACCGAATTCTGGAGATTTCACGAATGGCTTTCTGGACCACTGGCAGCGGCCTGCGTCGGACGCTGACGCTGCTCGCCACTGCCGGCTCGCTCGGTGCCCAGGCACCAAAGTGCGACATCCCCATCCAGACGCAGCCGAAGCTGCTGCCGGCCGGGCTGATGTTCAACAGTGTCTTCAGGCCGACGAACAAGCCGGAAGACAAGGCCAAGGCCCTCGCCGGCACCGTCAAGGCGCTGACCGACGATGTCACGGGATTCCCGGCGCCGGCGCAGCCCGGACGCAACTTCCTGCTGGCACAGGCGCTGCTCGTCTGGCTCGAGCAGCCGGGCACCGGTATTTCCGAGGCGCGTGGCAAGATCGGATACACCGCGAACCCGACCGGTCAGGTGGACCTCGCGGCCGCGATCGATTCATCCATTCGCGCGATCCGGGCGGCCAAGCCCGAGTGCTCCGACTCGCTGCGAATGTACACGAATGGACTCTGGGGCCAGCTGATCAACAAGGCGGCCACGTTCACGAACGCCCAGGCACTCGACTCGGCCGAGCTCTATGCGCAGCGCTCGATGCTGTTCGACAGCACGCAGTTCTATGCGTACAACATCATGGCGAACATCGCCATCACGAAGGAAGACACGGTCGCGATGGTGAAATGGTTCACGCGGACGATCGAGGTGACGTCTGCGCTGACCGACACGAACGCGGTGAAGGTGCGTGACGGCATGCTGAACAACCTTGCGTCGCTGTACGGCGGCATGGCCAGCGCGACCACCGGCGCACGGGCCGACTCGCTGAACAAGCTGGCCGTGGCGACGTACCAGCGATACCAGAAGTTCTACCCGAACGACGTGTCGACCAAGCTGCGCATCATGCGCATGTCGGGCACGGTGCTCGACAGCGCGGGGGCAACGCGGTTCGTGGACGAGGTGCTGGCGAACGTCGGGACCGTGACTGACGCCCAGCTCGCTGACGCGGGGAATGAACTGGCGAAGAACCAGCTCTACTCATCGGCCCTGCGCCTGTTCGAGGCGGCACTGAAGAAGAACCCGAACAGCCGCGACGCCCTGTACAACTCGGCCGTTGCCCTCAACAACCTCGAGCGGTTCGACGAGGTGCGCGCGTACTTCGACCGGCTCAAGCTGATCGACCCGAACAACGCCGGCGTCTACAGCCTGGCGCGCAACGTCCAGCAGTCGCGCAAGCTTGCGGTGCAGACGCGCGCCAACAAGGGCGTCCGTCCGCGCGCCGGCCAGTCGGTGATGCTGACACCGGCGCAGCAGGCCCAGATCAGGGCGATCAACGATTCGCTCGTGTACTACACGCAGTTCGCGCAGAACCTCAACCCGACCGTCGACGTGCGGAGTTTTTCGCCGTCGCCGACCGGTGCGACGTTCGGGGCGGTGGTGCAGGTGCCGGCCGAGAAGCCGGCCGCGGCGTTCACCATCGTGGTCGACTTCCTCGATGCGACCGGTGGCGTGGTCACCTCACAGACGGTGACGACCAAGCAGATCACGCCGGGCGGGTTCGACCAGATCAGCGTCGAGGGGAAGGGGGCTGGCATCGTGGCCTTCAAGTATCGCGTCGCGAAGTAGCGCACGACGTCGGATGAAGTGCCGGAAGTCGCTGTCGCGTATTGACTTCCGGCACTCCATGTCGTACTCTTGATGAGCCGCGCCCCCGGTCTCCGCGGGGCGCGGTTTCGCATTGGTTGGGCATGGCAAGCTCGGTTCGACGGAGGATGTGCATGGTGCGTGTGGCGGCCGTCGAGGACGGGAAGCTCGGAGCGACGCTTGGCATGGTGCGTGGCACGGAGCTGCGCACGGTCAATGGCCGTGCGGTCGAGGATTTCCTCGACTGGGAGTTCCTGACCGCCGATGAAGCGTTCACGGTCGAGGTGCGGCAGCCCGATGGCAGCGAGCACACCTGGCACGTGCGCCGACCGGAGGGCGCGTCGCTCGGCCTCGAACTCGAGCCGCCGACGATCCGTCGTTGCGCCAATCGCTGCGAGTTCTGCTTCATCGAGGGCCTTCCGAAAGGGTTGCGCAAGCCCCTCTACATCCGCGACGACGATTATCGCCTCTCGTTCGCGTACGGAAACTTCGCGACGCTTTCGAACGTGAAGGAACGCGACATCGCGCGCATCATCGAGTACCGGCTGTCACCGCTCTACGTCTCGGTGCACGCCACGCCGTGGGACGCGCGCAAGGTGCTGCTCAACAACCCGCGGGTGCCGAACATCGTCGACCAGCTGACGCGGC
Organism: Gemmatimonadaceae bacterium; assembly: GCA_031409715.1. Classification (GTDB taxonomy): domain Bacteria; phylum Gemmatimonadota; class Gemmatimonadetes; order Gemmatimonadales; family Gemmatimonadaceae; genus JACMLX01. Next base: position 33,548 of record JANNXU010000017.1, read on the forward strand.
TCGCAGCCGGCGGTATCCAGTTCCACGGACAGATGGTCATCGTGCCGGGACTCAATGACGGCGCGGTGCTGGAGGCGTCGCTGACGGACCTCTGGAACCTTGGCGACGCCGTGATCTCGGTGGCGCTGGTCCCGGTCGGCGTGACGCAGTTCTCGCACCTCTACACCGGCAAGAGCATGGACCGTGACGCGTCGCGTTCGCTGCTCGACATCGTGCGCCGGTGGGAGGACAAGGCCCTCGCCGAACGTGGCGACCGGTGGGTGTACGGATCCGACGAGCTGTACCTGCTGGCCGAGGAGCCGCTTCCGGGCGCGGAGCATTACGGCGACTTTCCGCAGATCGAGAATGGCGTCGGCGCCGTCACGTCGCTGCGCGAGCGCGTCGCCGACGGGCTTGCACGACTGCCGCGACTCGACGGGCGGCGGATTGCCGTCGTGACCGGCACCAGCATGGCCGCGCTCATGCCGCCGCTGCTGGCACGTCTCACCGAGGCGACCGGCGCGCGCTTCGAGCTGCTGGTGGCGGAGAACTCCCTGTTCGGCGCCACGACCACCACCGCCGGCCTGCTGGTGAGCGACGACTTCCGTCGTGCGCTGGCCGGCCGGACCGATTTCGACCTCGCGCTGATTCCGGCCGAGAGCATCAACGAGAACGGCGTCTTCCTCGACGACACCTCCTTCGTCGCGTTGCGCGAGGAGTTTCCGTTCCCGGTCTATCCATCCTATGATTTCATCGACGTGCTGGAGGCGGAGCCAGCCGTCGGTTCGTCATTGCGGAGTGCTGCGTGAGTATCCCAATCGTTGCCTTCGTCGGCCGCCCAAACGTGGGCAAGTCGGCGTTGTACAATCGGATCATCGGCGACAGGAACGCCGCCATCGTCAGCGAGGTGGCTGGCACCACGCGCGACCGGCACTTCGGGCGCGCCACGTGGAATGGTCAGGACTTCTGGCTGGTGGACACCGGCGGACTGCCGGAGGACACGCTCGACCCGATGGACGTCGAGATCAAGCGCCAGGTGAAGGAAGCGATCGCCGAGGCGGACCTGCTGCTGTTCGTCACCGACGCGAAGCTGGGGCTCGTGCCGTCCGACGTGAAGGTGGCGGACCTGATGCGCGCGAGTGGCAAGCCCTGGTTGCTCGTCGCGAACAAGTGCGACGAGTTCGGCACCATTGCGCACTACGAGTTTTATCAACTCGGCGCCGGCGATCCGTTCGCGGTGTCGGCCCAGAACAGTGCCGGCATCGGTGACCTCCTCGACGCGATGATCGAGAACCTGCCCGAGGGCATGGAGGAGGAGCCCGACGCGCTCCGCGTGGCGGTGATCGGCCGCCCGAACGTCGGCAAGTCGTCGATCGTGAACCGTCTGCTCGGCGAGGAGCGGCTGGTCGTCACCGACGTTCCCGGCACCACGCGCGACGCGATCGACAGCCCGATGTCGTACCACGGTCGGCGCCTGATCTTCGTCGACACCGCCGGCCTGCGACGGCCCACGCGCGTGGATGACGGCATCGAGTTCTACTCCACGCTGCGCACGCGCCGCGCGATCGAACGGGCAGAAATCTGTGTGCTGGTGCTCGACGCCACGCTCGGCCTCGAGAACCAGGACCTCAAGATCGCGTCGCTGGCCTTCGAGGAAGCGGGCCGTGGTCTGATCGTGGTCGTGAACAAGTGGGATGCGAAGGAAGAGAAGGGTGACAAGACCGCCGCGCACTTCCAGCGCGACGCCGGCGAGAAGGTCCCCTACCTCAAGTTCGTGCCGTTCGTGTTCACGTCGGCCCTCACCGGCCAGCGCGTGACGAAGATCCTGGACCTGATCCTGCAGGTCGAGGCAGAGCGGCAGAAGCGGATCTCGACGTCCGAAATCAACCAGACGCTCGAGGAGCTGGTGGCGCGCCGTCAGCCACCGCAGGCGGCGGGGCGCGAGGTGAAGCTCAAGTACGCGACGCAAGTGGAGATCGCGCCACCCGCGATCGGCGTGTGGGGCAACCATCCGGAACTCGTTCAGGAGCACTACGTGCGCTATCTGCACAATGGCTTTCGCGCCGCGTATGGGTTCACCGGGAACCCGCTGCGCATCCTCATGAAGCGCAAGGGCGACTGATGCCGCCAGCCGTGGGCCTGGTCATCGCCTACCTGGTGGGCTCCATTCCCTCCGCGTTCCTCGCCGGCAAGGCGAAGGGCGTGGACCTGCGCACGGTCGGCAGCGGCAATCTCGGAGCGACGAACGTCTTCCGTACGCTCGGCTGGCAGATCGGCCTCACGGTGTACATCGCCGACTGCCTGAAGGGGTTCCTGCCGGTGGCGCTGCTGCCCGGTGCGACCGGCACGACCGAGATTGGGTGGCGCATTGCATTCGGCGTGGCCGCGATCGCCGGACATGTGAAGCCGATCTTCCTGCTTGGAAAGGGTGGCGGAAAGGGCGTGGCGACCGCGTCCGGCGTGTTCCTGGCGCTGGCACCGATGGCGATGCTGTTCTCGATGCTCAGCTTCGCCGCGGTGGTGGCTGCCTCGGGATACGTCTCGCTGGGTTCGCTGATCTCGGCGGTGGTGCTGGTGGTGGCCGTCGCCGTCCGCGGTTCGGGTGGCATGCCACTGCTGGCGACCGTGACGCTGGTGGCGGCGTTCGTGTTCTGGACGCACCGCGCCAACATCGAGCGGTTGCGCGCCGGGACCGAGCATCGCTTCGGCAAGCGCGGGAAGTCGGCGCGGACGGTGGTCGGGTCAGAGGAGCCGCAGGCGTGACGCGCGCCGTCGTGGTGGGCGCCGGCGCGTGGGGGACCGCTCTCGCGGATCTCATCGCGCGCAACGGTCATTCGGCTGCACTCTGGGCACGCGAAGCGGACGTGGTGGCGGACATCAACGCGAACCATGCCAACTCGCGTTTTCTCGCCGGCGCCGCGCTGTCGCCGGCGCTCGCTGCAACCGACGATCTGGCCGGCGCGGTGGCTGATGCGGCAACGATCACGTTCGTGGCACCATCGCACGTGCTGCGTACCGTGATCCGGAGCGCCGCGCACGCGGTGCGTGACGACGCGATCCTCATCGTGGCGACGAAGGGAATCGAGCGCGACACCTTCGCGCTGATGACCGACATCGTGGCCGAGGAGCTGCCTGGCCGGCCGGTGGTGGCGCTGAGCGGGCCGAGCTTCGCCGCCGAGGTGGCGCAGCGCCAGCCGACGGCGGTGGTGGCCGCCAGTCGCGACGATGCGGCGGCGCTGCGGACGCAGCAGCTGTTCTCGTCGCCCGAATTCCGGGTCTACACGCAGCGCGACGTCGTGGGCGTGGAACTCGGTGGTGCGCTCAAGAACGTGATGGCGGTGGCGACGGGTGTGCTCGACGGTCTGGGGCTCGGCTTCAACCCGCGCGCGGCGCTGATCACCCGCGGGCTGGCCGAGATGACGCGGCTCGGCGTGGCGCTGGGCGCGGAGGCGCGGACCTTCGCCGGTCTGGCCGGGATGGGTGACCTCGTGCTCACCTGCACCGGCTCGCTGAGCCGGAATCGAACCGTTGGCGTCGAGATCGGTCAGGGCCGGCCGGTGGCCGAGGTGCTGGGGGCCCGCGAGACCGTTGCCGAAGGCGTGGTCACGACGCAGAGCGCCCATGCGCTGGCGACGGCGCGCGGCGTGGAGATGCCGATCGTACGGACGATGCACCGCATCCTCTTCGAGGCGATGCCGCCGAGAGATGCCATTGCCGAACTGATGGCGCGCGCGTTGCGCGCAGAGAGCGACTGATGGCCATGACGTCGCGTGAACCCGTGCAGGAATTCTTCTCGATCGGCGACGTCTGCTCGCTGACGGAATTGAAGCCGCACGTGCTGCGCTACTGGGAGGGGCAGTTCCGCTTCCTCAGTCCCGCCAAGAACCGGTCCGGGAACCGGGTGTACCAGCGCCGGGAAGTGGAGCTGATCCAGCTCGTCAAGCATCTCCTGTACACGGAGAAATACACGATCGAGGGTGCGAAGCGGCGGCTCGACGATCTGCGCAAGGAGGGGTCGCTGCGCGTGTCGGCACGGCGTGCCCTGACTGCGTCGACCTGGGTGAGCATCGAGGCCGAGTTGCGCGAGATCCTGCGCGACCTCGCGACGCCGGTCGCCCCGGACGCCTGACATGTCGCGAGCGGCGTGCGTCATCCCGGCCTATCAGGCCGCCGAGACGATCGCCGCGGTCGTGCGCGACGTGCGTGCCCATTGCCCCACGCTGGCGGTCATCGTGGTGGATGACGGATCGCGCGATGGCACGTCTGAAGCCGCGCGTGCTGCGGGCGCCGACGTGGTGCTGCGGCACGCCGTGAATCGCGGGAAGGGGGCGGCGCTCGTGACCGGCTTCGGTCATGCCTTCCTGATGGAGCCGCGGGTGGATGCCGTCGTGACGGTGGATGCCGATGGCCAGCATGACGGTGCCTGCCTGCCGGCGCTGCTCGCTGCGCTGGAGAATGGCGCAGACCTCGTGATCGGCAGCCGACGGCGGCGTGGCAGCACGATGCCGTACCACCGGCTCGTCGCGAACGCCCTGTCGACGCGCGCGATCGCCTGGTGTGCGGGCCAGCGCATTCACGATGCGCAGTGCGGATTCCGCGGAATCCGGCGAACCCTGCTGGAGCGTGTGCCACACGTCGGTGAGCGCTATGAAGCTGAAACCGCGTTCGTCATCCGCGCGGCCCGCGCAGGTGCTATCATCGCAGAGATCGATATCCCGACGCGTTACGGCCCTGCCAGTCATTTCCGGCCGCTGCGCGACGCCGCCAGCGTGGTTGCCACCATCTGGTCCCACCGTCCCTCCCGCGCCCCCGCATGCGACTTCTCTGCACCAACGACGACGGCATCCTCGCCCATGGTCTCGACTGCCTGGTCCGTGCCGCCGAACCGCTGGGGGAGGTGACGGTCGTTGCCCCCGATCGCGAACAGAGCGCGACCAGTCACTCGCTGACGCTGCACCATCCTCTGCGGCCCGTCCGGCGCGGGGAGCGACGGTGGCAGGTGGACGGCACACCGACCGACTGCGCCATGCTTGCGATCGAGGCGCTGATGCCGGAACGGCCGGACTTCGTGCTCAGCGGCATCAACCATGGCCACAACATGGGTGAGGACGTGCTCTATTCCGGGACGGTTGCGGCAGCGATGGAGGGACTCTCGCTCGGCGTGCCGGCGATTGCCCTCAGTTTCGCCGGCGGCGACCTGCGGGCGGACATGACGAAGCTGGACGAGTTGGTCGAGCCACTGACCTCGCTTCTCGCACACCTGATGTCGCTTCAGATGCCCAAGGGCACGCTGCTGAACATCAACCTGCCGCCGCGCCGCGGCACCGACGTTGCGGGCGTGCGCCTGACACGCCTCGGTCGCCGCGCATACTCGAATGCACTGGCGAAGATGCAGGATCCATGGGGGCGGCCGATCTACTGGATCGGCGGCGGCTCGATCTCGTGGGAGGGCGACGCCGACTCCGACTTCCACGCCGTACAGGACGGTTACATTAGCGTGACGCCCCTCCACCTCGACCTGACACACCACGCCATGCTCGACGCGTCGCACACCTGGTGGCGAGCGCCCTGATGACCGTGCACGAACTCCGCGGACCCCGGCGTCGCCTGATCGAGGCGCTGCAGGCGAACGGTATTCGTGACCTCGCCGTACTTCGGGCATTCGACGAAGTGCCTCGGCACCTGTTCGTTCCGACCGGCGTGCGGCACCGCGCCTACGAGGATTCCGCCCTGCCGATCGGCTCGGGCCAGACGATCTCGCAACCGAGCATCCATGCACTCTACCTCGACCTCCTCGCGCTCACCGGGCGTGAGCGCGCGCTGGAGATCGGGACGGGCTCCGGATTCCAGACGGCGCTGCTGGCACGCCTGGCCGCTCAGGTCTTCACGATCGAGCGCGTGACCGTGTTGATGGATCGTGCCAAGGAGGTGCTGCGAAGCATGGGCGTGAACAACGTGTCGTTCCTCGTCGGCGACGGGACGATCGGCTGGCGCGAGTACGGCCCCTACGATGCGATCCTCGTCGGCGCAGGCTCGCCGACCGTCCCGCAGCCGCTCGTGGACCAGCTCGCTGTCGGCGGGCGACTGCTCTGTCCCGTTGGCGACCGTGAGCGACAGGAGGTGGTCATGGTCACGCGTGAACTCACCGGGATCCGGACCGTCGCCGTCGCCGATGCGCGCTTCGTGCCGCTGCTCGGCACGCACGGCTGGATGGGAGGGGCGCCCGCGTGAGTGAGCCGGTTGGCCGGATCACGCCGACGGGGACCATCGTCCATGTGATCGTCCATGGCCGGGTGCAGGGCGTCGGTTTCCGCTGGTTCGTGCGGACCGAGGCACGGCGGCTCGGTCTGGCTGGCTGGGTGCGGAACCTGCCCGACGGCACCGTGGAGCTGCGCGCGTCGGGGATTGCGCAGTTCCTCGCGGGCCTGGAGCAGGCGATTCAGCGCGGCCCGGAGGGAGCCTCGGTGACACAGATCACACAGGTCGTCACGCCGGCGCCGGATAGCCGCATCGACACGCCGTATCCATTCATCATCCTCCGCTGATGCCTGCGTCGCCTGCCGCTCAGGAACAGTTACGGCCGTTCATTCGCGACGTCCGTAACTTCCCGAAGCCCGGCATCCTGTTTCGTGACATCACGCCACTGCTCGGCGATCCGGCGGCGTTCGCGCTGGCGGTAGTGTCCATGATCGTGCCCTGGCGCGATGCGGCGATCACGCACGTGGTCGGCATCGAGAGTCGCGGTTTCATCTTTGGCGCGCCGGTGGCGCTCGGCCTCGAAGCGGCATTCGTCCCGATGCGCAAGCCGGGCAAGCTGCCAGCCACCGTGCTGCGCGAGGCGTACGCACTCGAATACGGCACGGACGCGCTCGAGATGCACGCCGATGCCATGCCGCCGGGGGCACGGGTGCTGATCGTGGACGATGTGCTGGCGACCGGCGGAACGGCGCGGGCAGCCGGCCAACTCGTCGGCAGTGCGCAGGGCATCGTGGCGGGGTACGCGTTCGCACTGGAGCTGCCGGCGCTGGCGGGTCGCCGGCTGCTCGGCGATGTGCGGATCGAGACCCTGCTCGACTACTGACATGTCCGCGAGTCTCCGCTTCGAGTGCACGCACTTCGATGCACTGAGCGTGCATACGCTGTACGCCACGATGATGCTCCGCAGCCGGGTGTTCGTGGTGGAGCAGCAGTGCGTGTTTCTCGACCTCGACGGTCTCGATCCCATCGCGCACCACCTGCTGGGATGGGCAGGAGAAGGCGAATCCGACCTGGCCTGCTCCGCGCGCATCCTCGCCCCCGGTATCGTCTACGACGAGCCGGCGATCGGGCGTGTGGTGTCGGCGCCGGAGCATCGCGGGACCGGGACAGGCCGCGCGCTGATGGAGCAGGCGATCGCGACGTGCACCGCGATGTACGGTGACACGGGGATCCGGCTCGGTGCACAGCGGTACCTCGAGCGATTTTACGGCAGCCTTGGTTTCGTGCTGGCGTCGGAGCCGTACGACGAGGATGGCATTCCACACGTGACGATGCTACGGCCGGCGTGACGGGCGGCGGCCGTCATGCTAAATTTGAGGCTGGCCCCCGTAGCTCAGGTGGATAGAGCAGCAGTTTCCTAAACTGTTGGCCGGGCGTTCGAGTCGCCCCGGGGGCACTGCCGAGCAATGCCATTCGTCGCACAATGCGCATGAGGCCGCACCGAGCATTGGTGCGGCCTCATGCGTATCCCGATACGCACGGCTCGCTGACTCCGCGCGGCTGCTCCTCAGACGAACGCGCCGAGCCCCGTGATGGCACGCCCGACGACGAGCGCGGTCATCTCGTTGGTGCCTTCGTACGAATAGATCGCCTCGGCATCGGCGAAGAGCCGGGCGGCACCGTACTCGAGCAGCACGCCGTTGCCACCCATCATCTCGCGGGCGAACTGCACCGTTTCGCGGCAGTGAAAGGCGCAGAACTGTTTGGCGAGCGAGGTGTGCGCATCGGTCGCCTGACCGGCATCCTGCAACCGGGCGGCGCGAAGGGCCATGCCGAGCATCGCAGTGACGTTGCCGAGCATGCGCACGAGCATCATCTGAACGAGCTGAAAGCCAGCGATAGGGCGACCAAACTGCTCACGTGATTGCGCATAGCGGAGCGCGTGTTCGTACGCGCCCATCGCACAGCCCACCGCCTGAAACGCAACACCGATGCGTGCTGCGCCGAGTACTCGCGCCGTGTCCGCAAACGAGCGTGCCAGCGGCAGCCGGTCAGCCTCGGCGATCCGCATCTCCGTCAGCGTGATCCATCCCGACGCCAGCGCACGCTGCGAGATCTTCCCCGTCATCAGGCGCGCTGTGTAGCCCGGCGTTGCCGTGCGCACGATGAATCCCTTGACGGTGCCGTCCGACTCATCGCGCGCCCAGATGATCACGATATCGGCAAAGGTGGCGTTCCCGATCCACTTCTTTTCGCCGTTCAGCACCCAGCCGTCACCATCCCGGCGGCAGCGCGTGGTGAGGCCGCGCGCGACGCCGCTGCCGACCTCGGGTTCCGTCAGTCCAAAGCAACCGATCGCGGAGAATGCGCGCAGTCGTGGCAGCCACTCCGCGTGTTGCGCCTCCGAGCCAAGCAGCGCGATCGAGCCGGCGCAGAGGCCACCGTGGACGCCGAAGTAGCTCGCCATCGACGGGTCCACGCGCGCGAGCTCGAGCGACGACAGCCCGTCGATCATCGCGCGATTGGTGGCGGCGCCGTCGAAGAGATGGGCGAGCGGATCGAGCGCGTGAAAGCCGGCGAGCGCGTCGTGATAGAAGGTGCCGGCATCCCAGTGTGCATCCGCGACGGGCGCGATGTCACGCTCGAGCACCGTGCGCAGCGCCAGCCGGCGCGCGTTCTCGTCGGGGGTGAGGGTATCGAACCAGCCGTACAGGTCGACGGGCAGCGTGGCAGCGGGCATGTGGCGCGGGCGAAGGTCAGGGGAGGAGGGGAAGCTGCCGGCGGTCGATGTCGCCCTTGGGCGTGCGCACCCATGCGTCGCGCGGCACCATGCGCGCGCGGCTCACCTGGCCACTCAGCGGGCCGAGCTGAGTGGCGAACATCGCGACGGGCAGCGGTGTCTCGTCATGGGTCGAGTACAGCACGTCGATGGTGCGCGTGTCGATGGTGGTGAGCACGACGTCGTCGAGCGTCAGGAGCTGCTGCTGCAACAGGCGTTCGAGGCGCGGCGCATCCACCACACGACCGTTCGCCAGCTTGAACGTGCTGGCGATGCGTCCGATGAAATGGAACGCACCGTCGCGGGAGGCGACGATGTCGCCGGTACGCTGCCAGCGACCACGCTCGAGCAGTGTGACGCTGCCATCCGTCCAGTAGCCGGCGAAGGCGTTGGCGCCGCGGAAGGCGAGCACGCCATCGTCATCGATGCGAACCTCGCAGCCCACTGGACGTCCGAGCAGGCGATCCGTGAACTCGCCTGGTTCGCCAACCATGATTCCGGGACTCGCTTCGGTCTGACCGTAGCCGACGCGAAGCCTCGTTCCGCGCAGCGACGCGGCGAGCGTCGCGTCGATCGCCGCACCACCGACGAGTCCGCCGTCGAGCCGCTGCAGGAGTGCGAGTCCGGACGGGGACTGTGCGAGCCGCGATGCCGTGACCGGCACCATGCTGATGTGCGACACCGCGTGCGCCTCTGCTGCCGACACGATCGGGTCGGCGGTGCGCAGCAGCCGTGCGGTCGCGACGATGCGGCGCGAGCGCAGCAGGGCCGGGAGCAGGCCCAGGACCAGGCCGAACGCATGATGCCACGGCAGCACCGCCAGCACGCTCGCGCCATCCATGGCCATCAGCGGCAGGTGCGTCGCGAGCACCGACATGACCCCCGCATCCGACAGGGCGATCCACTGCGGAGCGGCGGTGGTGCCCGAACTGCGCAGCAGGAACGGGATGCCGTCCGTGCGGCTGGCACTGCGCCGCGGATTGAGTGCCACCGGTGGTGGCCCGCCCGACGACGATGGCACCGCCACGGCCGGATGTGTGGACGTCATGGCCACACCGAGCCGGGCATCGACCAGCTCGAGCATCGGGATAATCGGTTCATGCTCCGCCACCGGCACCAGCGTCACGCCGTCGGTCAGCGCGGCGACGAGCAGCTGCGCGAAGGCGCGACCATTCGGCAGCGCACAGACGACGCGGTCGCCCCGCGCGATGCCGGCCCGGCGCAGGGCCCGTGACCAGTCATTCGCGCCATGGTGCAGTGCCGTGGCCGAGGCGCGCTCACCGTCGGCCACCAGGTCCGCCGTGCCAGAGACCTCGAAGAGCTGTTGCAGGTCGGTACTGCCTGGCATTGTCATCGGCCGTTCGAGCGCATGCTCCAATCTACTGCCACGACCGCACCGTGGTGCGGTCGCACTGGCGACCGGCCACGACACCACGACGCGTCATGCCGAGCCGGCCCACAACGTCGCAAGATCGGTCGCGGGGAGCGGGGCAGGGCTAGGCTGCAGCCCCGCGAGGAAGGCGGCGTGGCCGAGCACTCGCGGCGCGCTCCATCCGGCATCACGAAGGTCGCGAAGTCCGGTGTCGCCCCTGGACTTGCTCAGCTTCGTGCCATCGGGATGCGTGAGCAGCGGGTGGTGCAGCGTGAGCGGCGGCTGTTCGCGACCCAGCGCCGACGCGAGGAGGACCTGTCGGCCCGTCGAGGCGAGCAGGTCATCACCCCGGATCACGACGTCCACCCCCTGGCGCAGGTCATCGACGACGACGGCGAACTGGTATGTCCACTGCCCGAGGCGGTCGCGCACGAGCAGGTCGCCGCACTGCGTCGCCGGAACCTGCTCCTGCGCACCATGCCGCAGGTCGTCGAAGCGTACGCTGGTCGTGGGGAGTCGGAGCCGCCGTGCCATCGTTTCCGTAGGGGGCACCATGGCCGTTCGGCAGGTGCCGGGATACCGCACCTCGCCAGCCCGCTCACCTGCTGCGGCAATCTCACGACGCGAGCACCGGCAGGGGTAGACCGCACCCCGCGCGTGCAGCATCTCGAGCGCCGCCGCATATGGCGTCTCGTCGCGCTGCGTGAGCGGCGCGGGAAAACCGAGGCGGAGGTTGTCGGGGGCGAGTCCCAGCCACGCGAGGTCCTCCGCGATCGAGCGGACGTACTCGTCGCGGGCGCGGGCGCGGTCGTGATCTTCGATGCGCAGCAGCACCGTGCCGTCGAACGCACGCGCGAGGCTCCACACGAAGACGGCGTTCACCGCGTGCCCCAGGTGCAGGTGCCCTGTGGGCGCGGGCGCGAACCGGGTGCGCCACCGTCGCGGCAACCGTTCCGACAGTCGCGCGCGGAGCGCCTCGTGAGCAGCTTGAGCTTTGGCGGCAGTCACGCGCGCGAATCTGCGGCACCGCCGCGACCACCACAATGCCCAGGCCCCCGCTCTGATGTCGTACGACAAGGCGTACTTCGACAAGTGGTACCGGAGCCGCACCCACCGTGTCCGGACACCCGCCCAGATCCGTCGCATCGTGGCGTTCACGCTGGCGGCGGCGGAGTACGTGCTCGACCGCCCGGTGCGAACGGTGCTCGACGTCGGTGCCGGCGAAGGGCATTGGCAGCCGCTGCTTCAGGCGCTGCGACCATCACTCCGCTACATCGGTGTCGAACCGAGTGCATACGCAGTCACGCGGTTCGGCCGGCGGCGCGGTCTGCGTCTGGGCTCCATCGAGCGGCTGTCGGACCTGGTACTGCACGAGGAACATCCCGAGGGGTTCGACCTCGTGATCTGCTGCGGCGTGCTGAATTACGTGCCCGCCCGCGACGTCGGCTCCGCCCTCGAGGAACTCCGCCTCCACACGAGTGGCCTCGCCTGGATCGAACTGTTCACGCGCGACGACGAGATCGAGGGCGACGTGACGACCATGCGCCCGAAATCGGCGGCGTGGTACCGCAAACGGATGCACGCGGCAGGCTTCGTCGCGTGCGGCCTGCACCTCTATGCGCCGCGCGATCTCGCCATTGGGCTAGCGGCGCTCGAAACAGGGCACCCGGGCTGAATGCGCCGGTCTGACGCTCAGCCAACCCCACCAAAGCATAGCGTGCGCGTGATTGCAGTGTTAGATGATTCTTATGATATTGGGTCTTCTGCGGTCCCCCTCGGCCTCGATGACACTCACGCACGGCGCCGCGACGGTGCGACTGCCTGCCTGCCTCCTTTGCCGCTGATTCACCGCGCCATCGCCGCGCGGATACAGGATTGAGGTCCGACACATGGCTGCGCGATCCGATGTCGAACTGCGCTGGGAAGGCGACGGACTTCCCGCACTGGCGTGGCGCGGGGCACACCCGTGGCTGTCCGGCGAGCGGATCTGGAGCACGATCAACGGCAGCGCCGACACGTGGCTCTCGCTGTTGCACACGCTCGGTCTCGAGACCGAGCCGCTCCTGATGTCGTCGCTGTGTGCCGACTTCGAGGGAGACCAGTGGACCAGGGTGGGGCTGCCCGAGGCTGACCTGTGGAGTTGCCACGGCATCGCCGTCGAGGAGCTGCAGGTCTGGCGGCCATTGCTCGCACACGCCGTCGAGCAGCTCAGCCGCGGTCACGCGATGCTCGTCGACGCCGATCAGTTTCACCTCCCCGACATGATCGGCGCGGGCTATCTCCGCGAACACGCCACCACGACGATCGCGGTCACGGGCTATCAGCAGCGGGCGCGCGAGATCCGGTACATCCACGGATCCCACACCGGGATGCTGGCTGGTCGCGACCTGGATGCGATCGTCACCGGCGCTGCCGGTGATGCGCTCAGGCCGTCGGTCGCCCGGCTGGTGAAGCTCGATCGAATGGTCGCGCGCGGCCGCACCGAACTGGGTGAGATCGGGATCGCGCTGGCGCGCTTCCACGGCACGCGCATGCCGGTCGTGAATCCCGTGCGCGCCTTTGCCGAGTCGATGCGGGAGCATGTGAGTTGGCTGTCGGCCGGCGACGCGGCGTACTTCGAGCGGTGGGCGCATGCCACGCTGCACCAGTGCGGGTCCGCCTTCGAGCTGGCCGGCGACGCCTGCCGCTGGCTCGCCAGTCACGGGCAGCCGGTGGCAGCGGCGGTGGAACCGCTGCAGGCAGTGTCCCGCGGTGCGCGCACACTCCACCAGCGCCTTGCGCTGGTGCATGAGACACGGCGCCCGCCGGACGTGACACGCATTCTCGAGACGATGGCATCGGCATGGACCGACGCCATGATGATCCTGCGCCCGCTGTACGGCCCCTGATCAGCCTGCGAGCTGCTGCACGAGCACGTCCTGCACGACAGCGAGGCACCGGCGCAGCGCGTCGGGCGCATGATCACCCATGTGCCCGATGCGGATCGTGCGGTCTCGCAGCGGACCATAGCCGGCAGCGATCACGAATCCATGTGCCGCAACACTCGCAGCCACCTGAACGCCTGAGAGCCCGGCCGGGAGCGTGACGCACGTCACGGTCGGTGACCGCCCCGAGGCAGGTGCCAGCACGCCGAACGCCGGATCGACATCGTGGGCCATCGCCGCCACCCACGCGAGCGTGATGGCCTGCATCACGCGGTGACGCTCCCAGCGCGACTCGATGCCCTCGGCGGCAATCGCCGCCACCTGCGCCTCGAGGGCGAAGAAGAGCGAGATCGCCGGGGTGTTCGGCGTCTGGCTCTTGACGGCGTACTTCTCGAACTCCACCAGATCGAAGTAGGTACCGCGATCGACGTTGGATGCCGCGGCGTCGATGAACGACTGGCTCGCAACACCGAGCGCCAGCCCCGGTGGCAGCGCCAGCGCCTTCTGCGAGCCGGTAAAGGCGAAGTCCAGCCCCCACGCGTCCATCTCGAGCGGCGCACCGGCCAGCCCGGTCACACTGTCGACGAGAATCACCGCACCATGCGCGTGCACGACGCGTGCGATCGCCTCGATGTCGGTCATCGCGCCGGTGGAGGTTTCGCTGTGCGTGAGCGTGACCACGCGCGCACCGCTGCCGGCCAGCAGTGCGTCCACTTGCGCCGGGGTGTGGTGTTCGCCGTGCGGCACGTCATCGCGCACGACCGTGCGTCCGCAACTCAGCGCAACCTGTGCAAACCGCTCGGAGAATGCGCCGTTGACGAGCGCCAGCACCGCGCCCGCCGGCGCACAGCGCACCGCCGCCTCCATCAGCCCGGTCGCCGATGCGGATGCGATGTACACCGGACGTGCGGTACGAAAGATCGAGCGCATCCCGGCGTCACAGTGTGCGTAGATCCGCTCGAACTCCGCGCTGCGGTGCGGCAGCATCGGACGCGCGAGGTGGGCAAGAATCTCTGCGCGCACCTCGGTCGGGCCGGGCAGGAAGAAGGTGCCGTTGCTGATCATTGCACACCGAACACGATTGGGGTGAGTGCCGCGAACGTCGACACCTCGCCGGCGGCCGCAGCCACGACGGCGGTCCGCCGCGCCACGCCGGTGAACGCGAGAAATACATCCACCACGGGGATGAGCTCCGCGTCGGTCGCACCGTCGCCGACGGCCAGCAGCGGCCTCGCCAGGGCCAGCGCCGACACCACACGCGGCTTGCCGCCGCGCATCGCGAGCGGTGACGGCTGCCGCACGTGCAGTGCGACGTCGTCGTCATAGTCGACGCCCACGGCGTGCAGATCGGCCTCGCCGATGCCAAGCCAGGTGGCGAGTGGCACGAGCGCGTCGCGCAGCCCGCCGCTGACGAGACTGACATGCACCCCGGCGTCCAGCCATTGGCGCACGGCGTCGCGCGCGCCGGGCACTGCGGTGTCGATGTACGCCTGGGCGAGTTGCGTGATCTCGTCACGCGTCGGCCTGATCAGCGCGAGGCGACGGCCATACACGGCGTCGATCGGCACGCGGGCCTCCATCGCGTCGGCCGTGAGCGTGGCCACCAGCGCGGCGACGTCGGCCCCACGCTGCTCGGCAAGCCAGTCGATGCCCTCCAGCGTCGAGACCGTGGAGTCCACGTCGAGCACGACCGACCGGAACGCCGTCACAGGATGTTGCCCCGTGCCAGCAAGTTGTGCGGGTCGAGCTCACGCTTGATCGCACGCATCATCGCCTGCTGCGTGCCCGACATCTGCAGCGGCAGCCAGCGGGCCTTGATCTTGCCGATGCCATGCTCCGCCGCAACCGTTCCGCCGAGTGCGATCACCTCGCGCAGCGTCTCGCCCACCGCATCGGTGATGCGTTCCAACTCGGCCGTGTCTCGAGCGATGAAGTTCTGGTGCGGGTGGCCGTTGCCGGCATGCCCGAAGGTGACCGGCTGCTCGAGTCCTCGCGCCTGCACCGCGCGGCGTGATGCGGCCAGCGCATCGCCGAGCCGGTGGTACGGCACCGCCCAGTCGGTGGAGATGCGCCGCCCGCCAGCGGGACGGTGCGGCGCGGCGCGCTCGTGCATGGTTGCGGGTACGGCGTGACGGATGCGCCGCGCGTCGCGGAGTGCCGCCTCGCCCTCGTAGACGCGGATATCGTCCTCCAGCGCGCTGTGCGTCGTCGCGAGTTCAAGCCACGCATCCAGTGGCGGCTCGTCAGCCTCGTTGCCGGACAGTTCGGTGTAGACGAGTGCCGACGCCGCCTGGGCCCACCCGGGATCCTGTGCGGCGGTGCGCGCGATGGCGAACGCGCCGGCGTCCAGGAACTCGAGGCATCGCGGCGAAAGGGTGCGCGACTCGCGGGCCGCCACGACGAATGCCAGTGCCGCGGCCTCGGTCGGGAAGGGGATGCCGAGGCCGATGACCCATGCCGGCAGCGGCAGCAGCCCGAGTTCCGCTTCGAGGATCACGCCGAGCGTGCCCTCGCTGCCGACGAACCAGTCGACGAGGTCGTGCACCGGCGCGTAGCCGACCGTGTTCTTCTCGAGCGATGGACGGCGCAGTTCGAGCACGTCGCCATTCATCAACGCCACTGTCAGCCCGCGGACATGCGCACGGGTTGCGCCGTAGCGAAGCGAGCGCGCGCCGGAGGCGTTGCATGCGACGGCACCGCCCACCGTGCAGTCTTCCTCGCTCGTCGGATCGGGCGCGAGCAGCCAGCCTTCGGCGGCAAGCCGACGCTTTAACGGGCCGAGCAACTCCCCTGGCGCAACACGCACGGTGGCTGCGGCACGATCGATGTCATGGATGCCTCCGAGGCCGCGCAGCGACAGCAGCAAGCCGGCATCGGTGAGCGATGCTGCGGTGGTGCTCGTCTGCCCGCCTGCCGCAGTGACCGGCATCCGGTCGCGCTGCGCCTCGGCGAGGAGCGCGATCACCTCTGCGGCCGAGGTCGGGCGGGCGACAGCCTCCGGGACGAGTTCCAACCCCGACGCATCACGACTGACGCTCTGGCGCACGTCAGCATCGGTCGTGACCTGCCCGGTGATCATGTGGACGGCGCCACCGTGTTGCCGCCGAACCGGACGATGGTGGCCGTCCGTACATCAGGCAGTTTCATCAGCCTCTCGCGCAACTCTGGGGCGACCACGCCGTCGACCGAAATTGCCGCCAGCGCCTCGCCACCCTGTGCCAGTCGCGCCTGATGGTACTCGGCGATGTTCACGTGGGCATCACCGAGCGCCGTGCCGACGCGACCGATGACGCCCGGCACGTCGTTGTTCGTGAGCACGATGAGCGTCTGTCGCGGCGTCACGTCGACGTGGAATGCGCCGATACGGGTCACGCGTGCCGCGCCGTTCGGCGGTGCCATCGCCGCCACGCCGATCTCACGCACACCACCGCCGAGGGAAATGTCCACGGTGCCGCTGCGTTCAGTCGAGGGCAGCTCGCCGATCGAGAGTTCGATCCCGCGCGCTTCCGCCATCGCGCGTGCATTGATGAGGTTGAGGCGGCCGTCGTCGATGACGCCCTCGAGAATGCCGGCGCACGCGGCAGCCAGCAACGCCGAACCGGCGCCAACGAGGTCAGGACTCACGCGCAAGCGAACCCGCTGGATGATGCTGATGCCCTGATCCAGCAGGAGCGCGCGCGCAATTGCCGCGGCGCGTTGCGCCACCAGCAGTGCCGGCTGCAACTCGCGCCACTCGGTGCCCGACACCGTTGCCACGTTCAGCGATCGTGTCAGCTCGCCGTGCAACAGCGCGTCACGCACCGCCTCGCAGACGTCCACGGCCACGTTGCGCTGCGCCTCCGCAGTCGATGCCCCGAGGTGCGGTGTGAGCAGGACGTTGGGCAACTGGCGCAGCGGGTGTTCGGTGGGCAGGGGCTCCTGCGCGAACGCATCGATGCAGGCACCTCGCAGGATGCCGCTCTGCAGCGCCATGGCCAGCGCCGCATCGTCGACGATGCCGCCCCGGGCCAGATTGCAGAGCACCGCACCTGCCGGCAGCCGGGCCAGTTCGCGCCGGCCGAACATGCCGGTCGTCTCCGGCGTCAGCGGTGTGTGGATGGTCAGCACGTCGGCATCGGGGAGCAGCGCCTCGAGTGACGGTGCACGGCGAATGCGCAGGGCGCGGAACCGCTCGTCACCGACATACGGATCGAACCCGATGACGTCCATGCCGAACGCGATCGCCCGCTGCGCCACTTCGGAGCCGATCCGCCCGACACCGACGATGGCGAGCGTGCGCCCCTTCAGTTCGCTGCCGAGCAGCGTTGAGCGATCCCACTTGCCGGCGTGCATCGAGGTGTCGGCCCGGACGATGTGACGGAAGAGGGCGAGCAGGGCACCGAAGAGCAGTTCGGCCACGGCCACCGTATTGCCGGCAGGGGCATTGATGACGGCGATGCCGCGTTCGGTGGCGGTGGCCATGTCGACGTTGTCCACCCCGACACCCGCGCGTCCGACGACGCGCAACCGCGTGGCCGCACGCAGGAGCTCACCGCTGATGCGCGTGGCGCTGCGGCCGACGATCGCATCGTACTGATGAATGCGTGCAAGCAATTCCGAGGGCGGCAGGGTCGGCACTTCATCGACATCCAGCCGCGACTCGGCGGTGAGCAGTGCGAGGCCATCGGGGTCGACTTCGTCGGTCACGAGCACGCGGAAGCGCATGCAGAGCGGGGGCTGGGGACGGGCGCGTGCTGCGAGGGAATGCGCTGGAAGATATCAGGCTCGACAACCGCACTTACTTCGTGCTGTCATCCTGTGTCACCTCAGTGAACGAACGGCCCCCGGCAGTGGTGCCGGGGGCCGTGCATACAACGCCGTCGGACGGTGACGGTCAGCGGAAGATCTGACTCCGCATGAGACCCGTGTCGGCGTCTGCGACGAGTCGGATGGCACCCTTGAACCGGCGTGCCGTGGGGTCGAGCAGGCTTTCCACGACACCCACGCCGGGCCGACTGGCGTGGACGTAGCGCCCATTGCCGGAGTAGATGGCGATATGCGTGATCCGCTTCCCGGCACCGAATGTCAGCAGGTCGCCCGGCTTCATCCGATCGAGGTTGCGACCGATCCGAATGCCGGTGTACGCCTGCTCGTTGGCGGTGCGGGGGAGCTTCACGTTCAACCAGGACATCACGTACTTGACCAGCCCACTGCAGTCGAAGGCAGACCCGGGCGTCTCGGCGCCCCACACGTACGGTGTGCCGATCTGCTGCCGTGCCAGCGATACGATCGAATCGCGGAGGCGATCTGCCGAGTCGGATGCGAACGATGCCGGCTCGACGACAGGGTAGAGTGGCCCAGTCGCGACGTGTCCGCGCGCCGCGCGTCGGCGGCTGGCTGATGCATTCCGGCGGCTGCGGGACGACGCGCGGGTTGCGGCGCGCGCCTTCCGGCCCGACGCGGTACGCTGCAACGCCGGACGGGCGGCGCTGCGCCGGCTGACCTTGGCCTTGACGCGGGGCCGACTGGCCGCCGCCGTGGCACGCTTGCCACGGGGCCGTTCCGCGGCGGCGTTCGTCGGCACGCCGAGCATCAGCGCGATCGCGGTGAGCATCATGACGAGGCCGCGCATCATGCGGGCGGAAGCAGTGGGCATGGACATGTGAACAAGGGTATTCGATCCGCGTCATCCTGACACCGCACTCCGGGCGCGACCTGAGCCATATGCTGACCGGGTACTCAGCCCAGCGTTGCAGGCCGCAGCCAATGGGTGGACGCTCCCTGACGGCCTCTGGTCACCTGCTGTCGGCGAGCGTGTGCGCTCCGGTGGGCAGGCTCGAGTGACCCGCTTGTCGCCGGCCGCCTGATCTGCGAACTTATCAGGCTGTGAACATCCCGCCTGAAGCGGGGTGCGTTTTCCGCCCGGGCGCTCCTGGGCTCCTCGTCTCGAGAACAGTCAGAATGTCGGATTTCGAAGAGAGCGGGCTGGACTCGCTCGCCACCTGGTTCAAGACCAACCAGAAGGTCGTCTCGGTCGCCGTTGGCGGCGTGGTGGTGGTGGTCGCTGGCGTGTTCCTGTGGCAGAAGTCGGCGGAGACGAAGATCCAGAACGCCGAGCGGGCGTTCTTTCAGGCACAGACTGCGACGGCGGCCAATCCGGCCTCGGCCGCTGCCGAGCTCGAGAAGGTGGCGACGCGGTATGCCGGGACCTCTGCCGGCGACCGGGCGGCGCTGCTGAGTGCGCAGTCGCTGATGACGCAGGGGAAGACGGCAGACGCGCTGAAGAAGCTCCAGGCGCTCTCGTCGGCGGGCGGGGCGAGCCGGTTGGGTTCGACGTTGCACACGTTGATGGCCGCGGCGTACGAGGGCCTGAACAAGCCGGCGGATGCGGCGGCGGCGTATCTGGCGGCGGCCGCGGTGAGCACCGGCGATGCGAAGGTCCAGCGCCAGGCCGACGCGGCCCGCGCCTTTGCGGCGGCCGGCAACAAGGCGGAAGCCACGCGCCTCTGGACGGAGCTGGCGCAGGACGAGCGCGGTCCGCTGGCGGCCGAGGCGCACGTTCGTCTGGGCGAACTGGCCGTGAAGCCCTGAGTGGTCGGCGCGGCGATGGTGACGCCGCGCACGTCGGGATCAGGTGTCGTCATGTGGGGGTGCGGGTGCGGGGAAAGTGGTGATTTTCCCCGTCACGGCGGTCGCTCCAAACTTCGTATAAGAAGTATTATGTAAACCTGATGCGGTGGAAAAGTGTGGATAACCACGCCTTTATCGCGTTCCCTGTGGAAAGGCGCTCAGGTTGCACACAAATGGCACGCCGCTCGCGTCACGGTCGCATCACGACCACGCTGACGGGTCGCGCCTCGCACAGGGCGGCGTATGTCGATCGCCGCGCAACCTCATGGCCCTGCGCAGCTTGAGCGTCAACTCGGCTCACCGGAGGCTGCGAAGCACGCCCTCGAAGACGATCCGCCCCTCACCCGACAGCTCGCTCCACCCCGCATCCGCCGCCTGCGGCAGCCGCACCGTCAGCGCCCGACCGCTCGCCGTCTCGAGCGTCACGGGCGCGTCGGGACCTGCGAGCCCCCACGCCGTCAGCAGCGCCGATGTGGCCACCGCGCCCGTGCCGCAGGCGTACGTCTCCGCCTCGACGCCGCGCTCATACGTGCGGAGCCGCCACGCGCACGCGGATCCCGCCGGCGCGGCACTGACGAAGTTCACGTTCGCCCCGCCTGGCCGACGGCTCACCGACTGACGCAGAATCCGGCCGCGACCGGCCACGTCGATCGCGCCGACATCGCCCACCAGCACCACCAGGTGCGGCACGCCCACCACCGCATACCCGATGCGCTGCTCTCGAGGCGCCGTGCCCTCGACGGCGACCGCCTCCAGCGCGGTGACCGGCGCCAGATGAACCGAGGCCACGCCCGTCGGGTCGATCGACGCCCGGATCCGGCCGGCATCCGAGGTGAAGTGAAACGTCTGTTCACGGCTCGCAAGTCCAAGCCGAACAGCACTTTGCGCCGCACAAAGCGATGCATTTCCGCACAGCGTCGCTCGGCTGCCGTCCGCGTTGTAGTACCGGATCGCGAAGGCCGCGTCGTCCGCCACATCCACGAACACCACGCCATCGGCGCCCACACCGAGGTGCGCCGCACACAGGGCGGCAATCCCTTCGGTCGTCTCCAGCGGGTCTGGCGCCCCGCCACGAGCGCGCACGTCGAGGAACACGAAGTCGTTCCCCGAGCCGGTCATCTTCCAGAACGACCGTCCCTCGCCCAGACTCATACGCGACCTGTGATCGACCACCAGCGGAGCCGCCAGACCATCCAGATGGCCTCGCGCACGATGCGCTTGGACATCTTGCTCTCACCCTCCGTGCGGTCGGTGAACACGATCGGGATCTCGGCAATGCGGAACCCCTGCTTCCACGCACGGAAGCTGACCTCGATCTGGAAGGCGTAGCCATTCGAGCGCACGTCGTCGAGATCGATGGATTCGAGCACGGAACGCCGGAAGCACTTGAAGCCGCCGGTGGCGTCGAAGAGCTGCAGCCCGGTGACAGTTCGGGCGTAGATGTTCGCGGCATAGCTCAGCAACAGTCGCGACATCGGCCAGTTCACGACGGTGACCCTGCCGTTCCGGTAGCGCGATCCAAGGACGAGGTCGGCGGACTCGACAGCACGGAGGAATTCGGGCAGGTGTGACGGATCGTGCGAGAAGTCGGCGTCCATCTCGAACACGTACGCATAGTCCCGAGCCAGCGCCCACTTGAAGCCCTCGAGGTAGGCGGTGCCAAGCCCCATCTTCTTCGCGCGATGGAGTGCGTGCACACGGTCGTTCCGCGCCGCGATCTCGTCCACGATGGCACCGGTCCCATCGGGCGAGCCGTCATCGACGATGAGCACGGAGAGTCGCCTGTCCTGCGACAGGACGGCCTCGATGATCTTCGCCACGTTCTCGCGCTCGTTGTACGTCGGCACGATCACGAGCGCCCGCTCGTCTGCCGCCGATGTCCCGTGTGTCATTGCACCTCGTGATTCCGGCCCGTGAGCAGGCCGCCAGTGAGCAGGACCAGTGCCAGGGCGAGTGACACCAGTGTGATCAGTTTTCCCCGTTCGTACGACGCACTGCCGAAGCGCAGCTCCACGCTGCGCGCGCCTGCCGGCAGCGGCACCCCGATCAGCGAATACATCGCGCGGGCCGCCGTCGCCGGCTTGCCGTCGACCGTGGCCGTCCATCCCGGATAGAAGTTCTCGGAAACGACCAGCGCGGACCCCGCCGGTGCGGGCGCGCCCAGCGTCAGTGAGATCGCGCCCGGATCGTAGCGCGTGATCGTCACGGGCAACACCAGCGGCGCGGGCGGCGCCTCGAGCTGGACGACCTGCACGTCCGCGCTGTCACTGAAGATCGCGACCGAGTGCACCGGGAAGCGGGGGTCCAGCACGGTCGTCAGCGTGACGCTGTCGGCCGCCTTGATGATCGCGGGCGCGACCCAGGCGGCGCGGTTGTCACCGGGCAGCTCGTAGAGGTAGATCGTCGAGCCGTGGGCGTCCTTGACGGGCCCCACGACCTTTTTCGCCTCGGGGATAGGAAAGCTGGCCGCATCGGTGAGGAAGAAGCGGACATTCGCCAGCGCCCAGAAGTTCGGGTTGCCGAGCTGCGCATTGCCCTCCTCGACGCCAAGCAGGTCGTCGTAGCGTCGCAGCTCATTGCCGTGGTAGCCTGCCGCCTGACGGATGCCGTGGGCCATCAGGCCGCTGTACTTCAGTTCCGGATCCCGGGGCAGTCCGGTGCCGTCGATCGGCATGTCGATGACACGTCCGGGATTCGTCCGGGCCGCCGTCTTCATGTACTCGATGGCCGGGTCACTGGCGAAGCTCCGGCTGGCCGGCGGCAGGAATCGCCAGTACTGCGTGAGCACGGTGACCTGATCCACGACCACCACGGCCACGAGAGACCACCCTGCTGCGGCAACGGAGAGCCTCCCCTGCCCTCGCAGCCAGACCACGAGCAGAGCCGCAGCAGCGAAGGCCATCGCCCGCAGCGCGCCGCTGCGCAGGTCGCCGGCGTTGGCGTCCACCAGCGGCGCGACGTCGACAGCGGCGAAGGCGGCCGCGATCCCGGTCAGCGCGCCTGACGCACCCAGGAGCACGAGCAGGCCGATCCCTCCCGCGCCGGCGATGACGAAGCGTCGCGATGGCGCACGCGTGAGCAGGCTGTCGGCGCCAAGCCCTGCCAGCACGGCCATGGCGAACGTGGCGACGAAGAACACGGTGCTCGGCGCACGGAAGAACTTCGTGCCAGGCACGAGCGCGTAGATCAGCTGGTAGAACGGCGTCTCGCCACCGAGCGCCCACAGCGTGAAGACGAGGGTGAACGCGCCGAAAAACAGTGTATGGCGGGACCGCGCCTTCGTGCGGAAGGCCGCGACCACCAGCAGCCACACCGCCGCGCCGATGTACTCGCTGTGGTGGTGAATGCGATTCGGCCCCCAGTACTTGTCGAGAATTCCGGTGAACTCCGGAATCAGCGTGTTCACCAGCTCGACCACGGGGAACGAGAACGAGGTGCCGAAGGCGTAGTCACGGCCGCCTGCACGCGGGGAGAACGGGGTGTACTCCATCACGGGCAGGTACTGGATGGCACTGATCGCGAAGCCGAGCACCACCGCGCCGAGGGCAAGGCCCAGCCGTCGCAGCGCGTCCGGCCGCGCCGGCGAATCCGCGCCCATCCCGAATGCGACGTAGAGCGCGAAGATGCCGGTGCCCATCAACATGTACTGCATCAGCTGCGGGTGCGGACTGAGCATGCCGAGGCCCACCACGATCGACAGCGCGCCCCAGGCCCAGCGTCGGCCGTCGCGCACGCCGCGCAGCACGAAGAGCAACGCCAGCGGCAGCATGGCACCGACGAAGATCTTGCCGTCGTGGCCGGGGTTCACGTACGACGCATTCCAGCCGCTCAGCATGTAGGCGACCGCGCCAACCAGCGCGCCGAAGAACGACAGGCCGAGCGCCCGCAGGAAGACCCAGGTGGCGTAGCCGCCGAGGATGTAATGCAGGATCATCCCCCAGGTCATTGCGGCATCGGTCGGCATGGCCAGCCGCAGCAGCGCCGTCGGGTAGAAGATGTCGCCGTGCATCGCGCCGACGTACGGCATGCCCCCGAACAGGTAGGGATTCCAGAGGGCGAATCCGCCCGTCGCGCGCAGCACCTGCGCGCCGAACTCGCGGAACGAATAGCCCGCGATGTACTGGTCGCTGTAGATGTTGACGAGGAACTGTCCGCTGAGTGCCGGATAGGCGAGCAACATCGTGCCGACGACGCACGTGAGCAGCGCGAGCGCCCATGCGCTGCGCGGTGTTGGCACGACGGAGGTGGCGGTCGGGTCAGGCAGGAGGGCCATCGGGTGTCGACAGGGAGGAGCGGCGGCGCAACGAAGAGCCAGGGAGCAGAGCGAGCCCTGGCAGCACTTCAAGAATCCTGAGTCCGATGCCGGAGATCACGGCCAGCAACGTGGCGTCGGCGGGTGTGGCGAGCCTGAGTGACACGAGGAGTCCGATGAGGACCGTCTCCCGAACGCCGACGCCTCCTGGCGCAAACAGCGCCAGGAACCCGATGAGATACGACGCGGTGTAAACTGCCAGCGACGCGAGCGAGATGCCACCGCCGCGGCCCAGCAGTGCCGTCCAGAAGATGCCGAAGGCGACGCCGTAGGCGATCCAGGCCGCGACGTTGGCAGCAAACACGAGGCAGAGCGTGCGTCGACTGACGACGGGCAGTTCGGGCAACGGGCGGCGGATGAGGCGCGTTCCGGTGCGCAGGGACCACTCCAGGAGCTGGGGTCCGAACAAGAGGCCAACGGCCGTGCCGGCGAGCGTTGCCCAGGACGCGACGCGCAGCAGCGGGTGCATCGCCATCAGCTCCCCGGCTCCGGCCAGCGCCACGACCGCAAAGCCGGCGGCGATGTTGACGACCTGCATGATGATCGCCGAACCGGTTGCGGCCAGCGGCGACGCGCCGGCGTCCTTCGCGAGCACCGCCATCGCCCCGACGGACCACAGTTTGCCTGGCACATACTTGCCGAGGCTCGAGACGAACCAGATGCGCGCCGCGTCGAATGCGCCGAGCGGGCTGCCCCAGATCCGCATCAGCAGCCGCCAGGCCGTGATGAGGATCGCGTAGCCCGCCAGCACACACCCGGCTGAGAGCGCGAGGCCGGGCCACGAGGGGGTGAGGCTGGCGGCGGTGACGCGGATCTCGTCCCAGCTGCGCGACAGCACACGGAGGACGATGGCGGCGATGATGACGGTCACCGTCACCCGCACCGCCGTCTTCACCTCAGCGCGCACGCACGATGCCGCGCCGGGCCGATTCGTAGACGGCCCGGTATCGCTCGCTGACGGCGTCGGGAGAGACCAGCGCGAGCATCGCGATGCGTCCCGCGCTTCCCATGCGCGTGCCGTGCCCGGACACCTGGACGACCTCGCGCACCGCCGTCGCCCACGCGGCCGGGTCATCAGCGTGCTCGACGAGTGCGCCCGTCTCGCCATGGCGCACGATGTCGGGCAGGCCGCCGGAGTTCGCCGCGATCACCGGCGTCTCACAGAGCAGCGACTCGGCGGCGACCATGCCGAAGCCTTCGTCGCGCGAAGGCACGAGGGTGGCGGCCGCCCGGGCGTAAAAGGCGGGCATCGCATCGCGCGGCTGCTGTCCATGCCAGACCACGCGGTGGGCAATCCCGAGCGTCGCGGCCAGCGCATGCAGCGTCTCGGCGTCGGGGCCATCGCCGACGACATCGAGCTGCAGTTCCTCGTCGAGCGTCGCCAGAGCACGCAGCAGCACGGCGGGATTCTTCTGCGCATTGAGTCGGCCGACGAACAGCAGTCGCGGCGGCACGGCGCGGATCGCAGCCGACGGCGTGAACGCAGAGACGTCGGCCGGCATGGGTGCGACCGTGATCGGTGCCGGCGTGAGCGGGTGCAGGCGCTGCGCGAGCCAGCGGCTGACGGTGGTGACGTGCGTGGCGCGCCCGAGCGCGAACGCCGCGAGCGATGCCGTCACGCCCGTCGCCATGCGTGCATCGCTGCCATGGGAAGTGACGACCATCGGTACCCGCGCACGCACGGCAGTGCGTCCGATTGCCAGCGCGGCGGGAAACCACCAGTGCGCGTGCACGATGTCGATGTCGCCGCTGGCGAGGCGATGTCGGGTGGCACGCCGCATCGCCCCGATCATGCGCAGCATCGCGCGCTTGCCCTGAGTCGATGCCTTGACCTGTTCGGCCATCGTGCCGGTGTACGCGAGCGTCTCGCTGGCATCACTGCCGTAGCGCACGCGCTGCACGGGGATGCCATCGATGATGTGGCGTTCCGGCAAGCCGCGCGCATGCGGCGCGATCACCTCGACGGCGATCCCGGCGCTGCCGAGCGCTTTCGCGAGGTCGAGCAGGAAGCCGCCCGCCGAGTCGCCGGAGGCGCGCGGGAAGTTGTGCGTGACGAAGAGGACGCGGCGCACGCTCACGCGGAGTCCGCGAGGCGCCTCTCGTCCAGCTGCCGACGGATCTCGCGCAGTTCCGCCCGCTGCACTGCGATCATTTCGCCGACGAAGCCGCCCACGAACAGCACCGACCCGACGATCACGCAGGTTTCGATCAGGTTGAGCAGTGGCCGGAAGCCCACGCCGGCAAAGATGCGGATGCCGATCGCCACCAGCCCCGTCACGACGCCGATGAAGAACAGCGACGCACCGAGCAGGCCGAAGAAGAGCAAGGGCTTGCGGCCGAAGCGCAGTTCGAACCACACCGAGAGCATGTCGAGCACGCCGACGGGAATGCGCCCGATGCCGAACTTCGACCGTCCGGCATGGCGCGGGTAGAGCGGCACCGGGATCTCGCTGACGCTGAAGCCCTCGGCATGCGCAATGACGATCATGTACCGGTGCCAGTCGGGGCGCACCGGCAGCAGGTCCATGATCTCGCGGCGGTAGGCCTTGACGCTGTTCAGGTCCTTGACCGGCACGTCGAAGAGCGCACGACTGAGCCCGTTGTAGATGCGGCTGACGAACGCCTTCTCGTACTTCCCTTCCTTGAATCCCGTGACCATGTCACTCTCGCCGGCGAGGATCGGTGCCACGAGCCGCGGGATGTCCTCGGGCTTGAACTGCAGGTCGGCCGGGTAGAACACCAGCACGCCGCCACGCGATGCGAGCCAGCCACTGCGCAGGGCATCGGCAATGCCGCGTTGCGTGCGGTGCCGCACGGCGCGCAGGAACGGGTACTGCTCCTGCAGGCGCTGCAGGACGGCCCACGACTCATCGCGCGAGCCATCCTCGACGACGATCACCTCGTAGCGCACCGACGAGCCACGAAAGGCTTCGGCGGCCAGCTCCATGAAGAGGGGCAGGTTCTCCGCCTCATCCTTGGCCGGGACGAGCACGCTGACGTCGATCCCGGTGTCCACCGTCGCATCACGCGGCGGTGACGGACTGCGTGCTGCGGCCGTGAGGCTGGCGGTCATACGCGCTTCCGCATGCGGGCGGAGAGGACACCGAGCTGGTCGCGGTACTTCGCGACGGTACGGCGGGCGATCACGACACCACCCTGCTTGAGGATGTCCACGATGGCCTGATCGGTGAGCGGATCCTTCGCATCCTCGGCATCCACCAGCTTCTTGATCTGGTCCTTGATGCCGCGTGCCGAGACGTCGTCGCCGTCGGTCGTCGAGAGTCCTGAGGAGAAGAAGAACTTGAGCGGCAGCACGCCACGCGGGGTCTGCACGAACTTCTCGTTCGTGACGCGGCTGACGGTGGATTCGTGCATGCCGATCACCTCGGCCACCTCGCGCAGCGTGAGCGGCTTCAGGTGCTGCACGCCGCGCTCGAAGTACTCGCGCTGCCGCTCGACGATGTAGTTCATGACCTTCAGCATCGTCTGGCGGCGCTGTTCGATGGCCTGGATCATCCAGTGCGCGGAATTCATCTTGCTGGCGATGAAGTCCTTGCTCTCGGTGTCGTACTTCTTCTTGTCGCGCGCGATGTCCTGGTAGGTGCGGCTCAGCTTGAGGCGCGGCAGGTTGCCGTCGTTGAGGTACACGACGTACCGGCCGTCGACCTTGTCCACCACCAGGTCGGGGATGATGTAGTGCTCGTTGTCGGGCGCGAACTTGAGGCCCGGCTTCGGGTCGAGCTTCGCGATCTGGTCGGCGACGTCCTGCACCTCCGACACGGGGATGCCGAAGCGCTTCGCCAGCTCGCTCCAGCGGTGCCCGATGAGCTCATCGAAGCCATCGCGCACGAGGGCGTAGGCGATGCTGCCCTGCTGGTCCTGCATCGCCAACTGCAGCAGGAGGCACTCGCGCAGGGTGCGGGCACCAACGCCTGGCGGGTCGAGCTGCTGGATGATCGGCAGCAGCGCCTCGACCTCCTCGATCGTGAAGAACGGCAGGTCGGTGTCGTCGCGCTCGACCGCTTCGGCGGCGCGTCGGACGGCGGTGTTGACGCCGGTCAGGATCTCGCTCAGCTCGCAGCCGAGGTAGCCGTCCTCGTTGATGTTGCCGACGAATTCGTCCGCGAGGAGCTCCTGACGTGGGTCGAGCTCGAGCATCTGGACCTGCTCGCGCAGGTGATCGATGAGGTCACGGGCCATCACCGTCACCGGCTCGATGTACTCGCGCTCCTCGAACTCCTCCTTGCGGCCACCGGTCTCGAACCCGTCCTCGAGAATCTTCTGCCAGTCCATCTCGTCGGTGTTGTCCGCCTTCTGTTCGTCCGGCGTCGCCACCTCGGCGACATCGCCGTTCTCCTCGCTATCGTCGTCCTCGGGCACGAGTTCGAGGAACGGATTGACGAGCAGTTCCTGCTGCAGGTGCTGCTGCAGGTCGAGCAGGGGCATGTAGAGCAAGTCCATCGCCTGATAGAGGCGCGGATTGACCTTCATTTCCTGCCGCATGGACGTGCTCTGGCTGAGCCCCGTCTTGTAGCCGCTCATCGCCTGCCCCCAGCGTACTCGGCGCCCGTCGTCACGCGACCCCTGCCCGCGTTTCGTCGCGTGAGAATCGCTCACGCAACCGTGCCGCGAGGGTCGGCCCCAGATACAGCTCCGCCACCGTGTCGTCGAAGACGAGCTCACGCACCGTGCCGGACACCTTCACCTGGCCATCGAACATGATGTAGGCCCGGTCGACGATGTCCAGCGTCTGCTCCACGTTGTGGTCCGAGATGAGGACGCCTATCCCGCGGTGCCGCAACCCGGCGACGATGGTCTGGATGTCGTGCACGGCAATCGGGTCCACGCCGGCGAACGGTTCATCGAGCATCATGAACTTCGGCTCCGTGACGAGCGCGCGCGTGATCTCGAGGCGGCGTCGCTCACCGCCGGACAGTGCGTACGCCTTGCTCTTGCGCAGGTGCTTGATGCTCAGCTCGTCCAGCAGCTTCTCGAGTCGGGCCGCCTTCTCGGCCGAGGTCAGCGGCAGCGTCTCGAGAATCGCGAGGATGTTGTCCTCGACCGTGAGCTTGCGGAAGACCGACGGCTCCTGTGACAGGTAGCCCACGCCGCTCCGCGCCCGCTTGTACATCGGCATCGTCGAGATGTCGGCACCATCGAGCAGGATCTGCCCGCTCTGCGGCTGGATGAGGCCGACGATCATGTAGAACGTCGTCGTCTTGCCGGCGCCGTTCGGGCCGAGCAGTCCGACGATCTCGCCCTGCCGCAGGTGCAGGGCGACGTCGTTGACGACACGCCGCTTCTTGTACGTCTTGACCAGCCCCTTGGCCTCCAGGCGGCTGGTGAGCCTTGCCTGCGTGCGAGGCGTGAACACCGGCGCGCGACCGGTCTGCACGCGCACGACTTCCGTGGTGCGTCGGCGAACCTCGGCCGTGACCTGTTCGCGTCGATCGCGCACGTCCGCCCACACGCGACCAACGACCTGAATGCGCGCGCCGGGCTGATCGACACCGCCGGCCGGGAGCGTGATCACGTTGTCCGCGACGAGGCGCGGCAGCAGCGTGTCACGCAGGTGCGAGCGCACCTGATCGAGGCTCAGTTCACCGGCCGCGCGTTCCGAATCGCGGCCGGCGGCCTTCTCCAGCAGCAGGTGATCCTCGCGGTAGATGACCGCAATCTCGTCGAAGCGGGCGGCGCCACTGTCGTCGGCGGCGGCGAACAGCGCGTGCATCGCCATCACCGGCGAGCGGTCGTGCGGGGCGAAGTGCTCGATGAGCGCGCGGATGCGCGCCGGAAGTTCATGCTCAGACGTCGTCGGCTGATCAATCACGGGCGGCCCGGCAAGACAGATGGATCGACAACCGCGGGCTGCGCGGCGGGTCGTGGCACAATGGGTGGCTTCGTGGGAGGTGGAACCGTGCGCGGTGGTGCTGTTCCCTGCCCTGATGTGCGTGGTGCCGATACAGGCGACGCGGCACCGCGGGTTGGCGCGTTCAGTGCGCTGCTGTCGCGTGGCGGCGTCACCGTCGAGTCGATGGTCGGCTCGAGGTAGAGTCCGACGGCGTGCTCGTCGATCTCCACGCGGGAAACTCCTGCCGTGTCCATCAGCACGGTGATGCGATCGCCGCGCGAATAGTTGATGGCGGGCCGCGCGGCGGAGCGCGCCTGCGCAGGCACCTGATAGCGCGCGCTGGCGTGACCGGTGGCACGCAGCTGCTGCAGGCGCGGACGTTCCGAACTGTCGGCGGCGATGGTGGTCGTCGGCGTGGCAGACGTCGCGTCGGCACGCGGCGGTCGCACGCGGGTCGAGTCGAAGAAGGCGAGGATCGTGTCACCCTTGAGCCAGTCCTTCTCGCCCGAGCGGATCGTGGCCGTGTCGGGCACTGTGGTGGCGACGGCCTTGCCGAACGCACGAACCTGCCGCAGCCGCTGCGCCGGCATGGAGACGGCCAGCGAGTCGGCCAGGAGGTCGCGGTCCGGGCTGACGGCGCGCGCGCGCGACGCACCCCAGACGTACGCTGCCTGCGCTCGGTTGTCCTCCACACGCAGGTCGATGGTGTCGGACGTCAGCAGCAGGTCCTCGCTGGTGGCTCGCGCCTCGGCCTGCGCGAGCACCCGCTGCACGATGCGGTTGCGCGTGTAGAGCTCGACCTGCCGGCCACGCAGCGTGTAGCCGCGTTCCCCCTTACCGATGATCACCGGCTTGATCATGAGACGTGCCAGCTCGTGGCCGCCGTCCAGGAACGCCGAATCACTGCGCGCATCAAGATCGCTGCGCGTGATCTCCACCTTGCCGCCGGCAAAGACGAGCGAATCGTTCTCCGTCGTGATCTGGTTGGCGGTCATGAGCACTGGTTCGGCCACCTTGCCGCTGTTGTCGCGCTGGACGAGCGAGAGCCGCGGGCGCTGCACGGCCACGAGGCGCGAACTGCGGATGCGGGGAATGGCGCGGAAGTAGGTCGCCTCCGGCCCGCGCATGACCGAGCCGCTGGGCAGGGTCGCGACGACATTTCCGGTGGCCACCAGCCGCTCGTCGGCCTGGAAATAGTTCATCAGGTCGGCATTGACGCGCGCCCGCGGCTCGGTGTAGCGCACGTTGCCGATCAGGTACAGCACCTGCGCCTGCTGGTACCACTCCGCGCTGTCCGCGAGCAGGCGCACGTCCTGATTGAGGCAGCGCGCCTCGACGCGCCCGCCGACGAACACGGTGCGTGGCCCGTTCGGCATCGAGCTGGTCGTGGTCACGCGGGTCGAGTCCGCAGCCGGCCGCAGCTCGATGTCGCACCCGCCACCCTGCGCGCGCAGTGCGCCGGCCATCGTCACGCCGATCGCGACCAGTGTCGCAGCACGCTGCAGGAGCCGACGCATCAGGCCCGTCCTCCCGACCGCACCAGCGCACGCGACGTGACGACGAGATCTCGATCTGCCGGCGGCGGCACGACCGGCACAGGCACCGTCGGCGGAGGCGGCGTCGGGCGCACGGTCGAGTCGCTGCGGAAGACGGGGCCACGCTTCGCCCCCGATGGCAGCACGATGCGGGCGCCGGTGCCACGCGACAGCTGGCGGATCTTCACGTTCAGCATCTGCGGATCGCTCTCGAAACCGATGCCCTCCAGCCGGTGCTCGCCTTCGACCAGCACGAACGGACTGTCGGACACGATCATGTTGCGGAACTGCTCGAAGCGCACCATCGGCGACGTGAGCGTCTTCCCGTCGACACCGATGATCACGACGTTCCGCCGCGCCTCCATCACGTTCGAGCGCGTGTTGAATGAACCGCGCAATGCCGTCAGCACACCGTTTCGGGCGCCGTCCTTGTCGAAGAAGGTCGTCTTGATCACCCGCATGTCGGCGCGTGTGTTGTCGTCGAACCAGTACGCGGTGTCGGCGATCAGCTCGGCGCGCTGCACGCCGCGGTCGGTGAGAATCGTGGTCAACCCGAACATCACCTGATCAGCCGAGTCGGCCGTGGTGGCGACGCGTCGCACGGCCGGGCCCTTGTCCTTCTGGCACCCGGTCAGCAGCGCGATGCCCAGCAGCGATGCGAACGTCAGATGGCGCATCATGCCACCCCCGCGCGCAGCAGGTCGTGCAGGTGGACGATGCCGACGAGGCGATCATCGCCATCGGTGACCGGCATGGCCATGATGCCGAATCGCTCCATGCGGAAGACGACGCCGCTCGCCAGCTCGTCGGCACGGGCGAGGCGTGGCGTGCGCGTCATCACATCGGCGACCGGCACGGTGAACGGATCACCACTCCGCTCCAGCAGGCGCGCCAGATCACCGGCGGTCACCACACCATCCACGACACCGTTGCCGGTGCTGAGCACCACGATGCCGCGTCGCTCGGCGAGGGGAACGATGGCTTCACGCATGGTGGCTGTTACCGTCAACACCGGGAGATGTTCGCTTTCCATCACTTCGGCGACGGTGGTCAGCAGCTTCTTGCCCAGAGCGCCGCCTGGATGGAGTCGCGCGAAATCCTCGCGACGGAATCCCTTGTGCTCCAGCAGCGCGACGGCGAGCGCGTCGCCGAGGGCAAGTGCGGCGGTGGTACTGGTGGTCGGTGCCAGGTCGTGCGGGCACGCCTCCTCGGTGACGCCGGCATCGAGCGTGGCATTGGCAGCGCGGCCGAGCGTCGAGCGCACGTCGCCGGTGATGGCGATGATGCCGACGCCGAGCCGCTTGAGCTCCTGGAGCAGCGGCAGGAGTTCCGCCGTCTCTCCGCTCTTGGACAGGAGGATCGCGACGTCATCCGGCCCGACGATGCCGAGGTCGCCGTGCACGCTTTCCACCGGATGCAGGAACGCGGCTGCCGTGCCGGTGGAGGTGAGCGTTGCCGCGATCTTGCGGCCGATCAGCCCCGACTTGCCGACACCCGCGACGATCACACGGCCTCGCGACTGCGCGATGAGCAGCACGGCCTGGGCGAACGTCGCGTCGAGCCGCGACTCGACGCCCGCGATGGCCTCGCGCTCGAGCCGGAGCACGCGCGCACCACGGGCGACCAGGTCGGTGGCGCTCACGCGGCCGCCTCGTCCAGTCGCGCGCTGTCTGCCACGTACTCAGCCACGAGACCGTCCCATGCCCCGCGCGACTTCAGCAGCAGCTCGGCAAACTCCCGCACCGCACCGTGGCCACCGCGTTTGCCGAGGCGAATCGTCGCCACATCCAGGACTTCCTGTACCGCGTTGGATGGCGCCGCTGAGAGGCCGACGCACTGCATCGCCGCAATGTCGGCGAGATCGTCACCCATGAATGCGATCGCATCGAGGGAGATCGAGAGGCTGGCAGCCAGCTCGTGCAACACCGCCACCTTCCGTGTCCGCTTTCCCTGATGGACGTGCGTGACGCCGAGTTCGGCCGCCCGCAGCACCGTCGATTGCGAGTGGCGTGCCGAAATCATCGCAATCACCAGTCCGGCCCGCCGCAGCATCACGATC
The DNA here is from genome assembly GCA_031409715.1 of Gemmatimonadaceae bacterium. Lineage (GTDB taxonomy): Bacteria > Gemmatimonadota > Gemmatimonadetes > Gemmatimonadales > Gemmatimonadaceae > JACMLX01. The sequence continues at coordinate 67,166 of JANNXU010000017.1, forward strand.
CCCAGGCCATCCTGGATGTCGTAGCGCTTGTACTCGACGCGTTCGTCGCCCGCCGCACCCTCAACTGGTGCGCCGATGTAGACGCCATTGTCGGTGAGCGTGCCATCGACATCGAAGGCGACCAGTGCAATGCGGCTGGCGAGCGTCGGATCGATCATCGGCGCACCAGGGCCCAGAGGTCGACGGCCCGGTCGATGAGCGCAGGGAAGTCGCGCAGCGGCACCATGTTCGGCCCGTCACTCGGCGCGTGGTCGGGGTCGGGGTGGGTTTCGATGAACAGCCCCTGAGCACCGGCGGCGAGCGCCGCCAGCGTCAGCGGCGGAATGAACTCGCGCAACCCACCGCTCGCCCCGCCGTCGCCGCGGCCGGGTTGCTGCACGCTGTGCGTGGCATCGTAGACCACCGGCGCACTGGCACTCTCACGCATGCGGGAGAAGTTGCGCATGTCCACGACGAGGTCACCGTAGCCGAAGAACGTGCCGCGCTCGGTGACGGCCAGCGGTGCGGCAGCGCCGTGCGGCGACACGCCGCGCACCTTGGCCACGGCGCCAGCCATACCCTCGGGCTGCAGCCACTGTCCCTTCTTGATGTTGACCGGTCGCCCGGTGCGTCCTGCGGCTTCCAGCAGGTCGGTCTGCCGGCAGAGAAACGCGGGAATCTGCAGCACGTCACACACCTCGGCAGCGGCGGCGCACTGCTCGGGATGGTGGACATCCGTGAGGACCGGCAGTCCGGTCTCACGCTTGACCATCGCGAGCGCTTCGAGGCCGGCGTCCAGTCCCAGCCCGCGCCGTGCACCGGCATTGGAGCGGTTCGCCTTGTCGAAGCTGGCCTTGAAGATCACCCCGCCCGGCACATGTTCGGCCACGCGCGCCAGCACATCGGCGACGCGCAGATTCAGCGCGTCGTCCTCGGCCTGGCACGGCCCGGCGATCAGGAACAACCGGTCGGATGGGAACGGTGAGACGTCGTGCATGATCCTCAGTTTCCGGAGACCGCCGCCGACGCTTCTCCACTGTCGACACCGCGGGCGTGCTGCTCCCGCAGCGCCGCGCCGATGAAGCCGGCGAAGAGCGGGTGGGGACGGGTGGGACGCGACTGCAACTCGGGATGGAACTGGCATCCGACGAACCATGGGTGGTCGGCGAGCTCGATGATCTCCACCAGCGACCCGTCCGGCGACAGGCCGCTCAGCACCATGCCCTTCTCGACGAACAGATCGCGGTACTGGTTGCTCACCTCGTACCGGTGGCGGTGGCGCTCACTCACCTCGCTCGTGCCGTACGCGCTGGCCGCGCGCGAACCCGGCTGCAACACGCAGGGATACGCGCCGAGCCGCATCGTGCCACCCATGTCCTTCACGCCCTGCTGCGACTCCAGCAGCGAGATGACGCGGTGCTCGCAGTCCGGGGCGAACTCGGACGAGTGGCTGTCCTTCAGCCCGGCCACATGGCGTGCAAACTCGATGATCGCCACCTGCATGCCGAGGCAGATGCCGAAGAACGGCATCCGCATTTCGCGCGCGGCGCGGATCGCCTCCACCATGCCCTCCACGCCGCGGACGCCGAAGCCACCCGGCACGAGCAGCCCGTCGTACTCGGCGAGCAGTGCACGCGCCGTCTCGAGATCCGTGAAGCGGTCGCTCGACAGCCACGCGATGTCGACGCCGGTATCGTGCGCCACGCCGCCGTGGATCAGTGACTCCTGCACGCTCTTGTAGCTGTCCACGAAGTCCGTGTACTTGCCGACGACCGCGATCCGGACACGCTGGGCCGGCGTGGTGATGCGGCGCACGATCTCCCGCCACTGCGAGAGGTCGGGTTCGGCCGTCTCCGGCAGACCGAGGCGTGCCATCACGCGCGCGTCGAACCCCTGCTCGTGAAACGACAGCGGGATCTGGTAGATCGTCGGCACGTCGCGGCTCTCGATCACGTTGCCGAAATCGACATTGCAGAACAGCGCGATCTTGCGCTTGGTGTCATCGCCGAGCGGGCGCTCGGTGCGGCAGATCAGCACATCGGGCTGAATGCCGATCTCCATCAGCTCGCGGACCGAGTGCTGCGTCGGCTTGGTCTTGACCTCGCCCGCCGCCGCGATGTAGGGCACGAGCGTGAGGTGCACGAACATGGCATTCGCCTTGCCCACCTCGGTGCGGAACTGGCGGATGGCCTCGAGGAATGGCAGCGACTCGATGTCGCCCACCGTGCCGCCGATCTCGCAGATCACGACATCGTTGTCCGCGGCGATGCGCTTGATCGCGCCCTTGATCTCGTCCGTGATGTGCGGAATCACCTGTACCGTCGAACCCAGGTACTCTCCGCGCCGCTCCTTCGTGATCACGTTGGAGTAGATGCGCCCCGTCGTGATGTTGTTGGCCTGTGTCAGCGACCGGTCGAGGAAGCGCTCATAGTGACCGAGGTCCAGGTCGGTCTCGGCGCCGTCCTTGGTCACGAACACTTCGCCGTGCTGGAACGGCGACATCGTGCCCGGGTCCACATTGAGGTACGGATCGAACTTCATCATCGTCACGCGCATGCCGCGCGCCACGAGCAGGCGTCCGAGGGATGCCGCCGCGATGCCCTTGCCCAGCGAGGAGACGACACCGCCGGTCACGAAGATGAACTTGGTGGGCTGCTGCGGTTCTGCGAGCGCGCTCATGCGATGCTCCGATCGGCGTGGAGGTGATCCCAGTGCGCATTCGCGCGCAGCAGGTCTGCTTCAGTATCGACGCCACCGACCGCGACGGCTGACCCCATGGCCACGCCGATGGACAGCCCGGCCGCGAGGGGACGGAGCTGCTCCAGTCGCTCCACGATCTCGAGCGGATGCACCGGCAGCGCGACCCAGCGTGCCAAGGCGGCGCGGGTGTACGCGTAGATGCCAAGGTGCAGGCGCACCAGCGGCGCTCGCAGTGCGGTATCGGCAGTGTCGCGCAGGTACGGGATCGGCGCACGTGAGAAATACATGGCGCGGCCAGCGTCGTCACACACGACCTTGACACTATCCGGGCTGTCCAGGATCGCGGGACTGGCGGCGACGGCGGCGGTCCCGATCGGAGTCAGGCCGGAGGACACCAGCCCGACGGCGCCGCGCACGGCATCGGCATCGACGAAAGGCTCGTCACCCTGCACGTTCAGGATCACATCGGCGTGCGCCCACTCGGCCCTCGCCGCCACTTCGGCAACCCGGTCCGTTCCCGAGGGGTGGTCCCGGCGAGTCAGGTACGCCGCCCCGCCCGCCTCCGCCACGGCCGCCAGGACGTCCATGTCATCAGTCGCGACGACCACGTCATCGGCGATCCCGAGCGACCGGACACGCTCCAGTACACGCACCACGAGCGGTTTTCCACCAAGGAGGCGCAGAGGCTTGTCGGCAAGTCTCGTCGCCGCCCTGCGCGCAGGAATCACCGCGAGTACCCTCACGCGGCTCCCACTTTCGGACAGTCAGCGGCAAGAATCATTCCAGTAACGTAGACCGCAGCGGCTCAATGGCAATGGTACCGGTAGCTCAAGTCACTCCGGTCCCGTAAGCACCCCGCACAAACGTCTGGTTGTGCCCGCTGGCCCGGCGTGAAATGTCTCAGGCCGCGGTCTGTCGCCTGATTCGGGCGAGCGTCAGGAAGTTGTGCAGCAGGTGGCGCCCCTCCTCGGTCAGGACCGATTCCGGGTGAAACTGCACGCCCCAGACGGGATGCTCGCGATGCCGCAGGGCATGGATCTCATCGGCCGAGTCGGTTGCCCGCGCGGTGACCTCGAGGCACGCCGGCAGCGAGCTTGGCGCCACGACCAGTGAGTGATAGCGCATCACCCGGAGCGGTGAGGGAAGGCCGGCGAACAGGTCCGTGCCGTCATGCACGATGTCGGAGGTCTTGCCATGCATCACCCGGTCAGCGCGCACGACCTGACCGCCATAGGCCTCGCCGATGGCCTGATGACCGAGGCAGACGCCGAGGATCGGGATCTCCGCCCCCCAGCGCCGGATCACGGGCACGGTGATTCCAGCCTCGCTCGGCGTGCATGGCCCCGGCGACAGCACGATCGCCTCGGGCCGCAACGCGCCGACCTGCTCCACGTCGAGGGCATCGTTGCGGTGCACGGCAAGCGATTCCCCCATCTCACCGAGGTACTGGACCAGATTCCACGTGAAGGAATCGTAGTTGTCGAGAATGAGGATCATGCGCGCGGATGGAACTGGCGATGGACCTGCTGCAGGTAGCTGCGGTCCACGTGCGTGTAGAGCTGTGTCGTGGCGATGTCGGCGTGCCCGAGCATCTCCTGCACGGCACGCAGATCCGCACCACCTTCCAGCAGGTGGGTGGCGAAGGAGTGGCGCAATGTATGTGGCGTGACATGGGCCGTGATGCCCGCCGTGTCCACGTACTTCCGCAGCAGCTTCCACGCCCCCATCCGGGAGAGCGGACCGCCGCGGGCATTCACGAACAGCGTCGGCGCCGGCGCACCGCGCACGAGCTGCGGCCTGAGCTCGCGCGTGTAGATGGCGACGGCCGCCAGCGCGCGTCGGCCGATCGGCACCAGGCGTTGCTTGTTTCCCTTGCCGATCACACGCACGATGCGCTCGTCGAGGTGCACGTCACCCACGCCGAGCGTGATCCACTCGCTCACGCGCAACCCTGCCCCATACGCCACCTCGAACAGGGCGCGGTCGCGGAACGCGAGGCGCTCGTCGAACGAGATCGCGCCGATGATCCGGTCCACCTCCTCGGGTGACAGCACGTCCGGCAGCGTGCGCCACTTCCTCGGGGTCTCGAGCTGTCCGCTCGGATCGTGCACGAGGTGCGACTCGCCGACGAGGAAGCGGAAGAATCCGCGCACCGCGCTCACCATGCGGCTGACCGAGGCCGGGGCGAGGCCCAGATCGACGAGATGGTGAATGAAGCCGCGCAACAGGCGCGCGTCGATCGCCGCGACCGGCGGACTGCCGTGCATGGCGAGGTACTCGTGCAGCCGGTGCAGATCGCCGGCATAGGCCTCGATCGTCCGCGGCGACGACCCCTGCTCCAGTGTCAGCGCCGCCAGCCACTCGTCGGCGAACGGCAGCGGATGGGATGCCTGGGCGTAAGCCATCACGCGGTGCGCCGGCGTCGCCACCAGATGACCGCGCCGACGGCGACGACGATCGCGACCGCAACCAGCCCCGAGGTGCGCGTGGCCCTGCCGATCATGCCCTGCATCTGCTCCAGATTCTCGCCGAAGCGGAACCCGATCCACGCGATCGCGCCGTACCAGATCGCCGACGCGACGGCCATCGCCGGCAGGACCAGACGGAGCGGCACCTTCAGCGCGCCGGCGAACGGCGGCACCACCGCGCGCACGCCGGGGAGAAATCGGCTGACAAAAAGCGCCCACACGCCGTAGGACGAATACATCCGCGCCACCCGTGCCTCGGCCGCTGCGCCGCCGAGCCGGCGCATCAGTGCGCTGCTGCCATACGTGCGACCCACGACATACATGCCGACCGCGCCAAGCACGTTGCCAGCCCAGATCGATGCGGCCGCGGCGGGGAGCGACCCCGTGCCACGCGCCGCGAGGAAGGCGCCGACGGCAACGACGGTGTCCGCGGGCAGCGGCGGAAAGACATTCTCGGCGGCGGCAATCAGCGCCAGCGTGACATACAACGCGCCCGGTGGGAGGGCGCCAAGCCACTGCAGCAGCGCGTCCACCAGCGGTCAGGTCGCCGTGCGGACCGGGATCAGCGTGGCGACGGCCATGCAGGCGAGTCCCTCACCGCGACCCACCCATCCCATCCCCTCGTTGGTCTTCGCCTTGACGCTCACGCTCTCGCCAGGCAGGCCAAGCGCCGTGGCCAGCGACGCACGGATCGCATCGCGGTACGGCAGCAGCTTCGGCCGCTCCACGATGACGGTCACATCCACCTGCGCGACGCGCCATCCGCGCTTCTCCGTCGCCACACAGGCCAGTCGCAGCATCTCGATGGAGTTGCGTCCCGCGTTCGCCGGATCGGTGTCGGGAAACAGTTCACCGATGTCCCCTGCCCCCGCGCCGCCGAGCACGGCATCGGTGATCGCGTGGCAGATGGCATCGGCATCGGAATGGCCGATCAGCTTCATCTCCCCTGGAATCGCGACGCCGCCGAGGATCAGCGGACCGCCGACACCGAAGCGATGCGAGTCGTAACCGATGCCGGTGCGCACCGGCAGCGCTGGAGTGAAGGTCGGCGGGAACGTCACATCCAGCATTTCGATGCCCGCCAGCGGATCGGGCGCGCCCGGCTGTCGCAGCACGCCGCGTGCTTCGGGAAACACGCCCCAGAGCAGCGGCGGTGTGACGCCCGACGAGGCGAGCAGCATGCCCGCCCAGGTCCGCTGGTCCTGCGCGGCCGCCATGAGGATGTCGGCGTCCGAAATGTCCGACGCGCCGCACTGGTCGGAGATGCGACCGGCGCGCTCGAGCAGCAGCTCCGGCGCGTCGTCGATCTCCGGCGCGAGTGCACCGGTGCGGGTGAGATGGATGTCCCGCCGCGCATCGAGCTGCAGCGCAGCGGGATTCACGCCGAGCAGGCGCAGTGCCACCTGCGACCCCTCGGCGCCGGGTTCCAGCAGGCCAAGCAGCAGGTGCAGCGACGTCAATGACGCGTCGCCGGTGCGCTCCATCTCGACCATCGCGAAGTCGATGGCCTTGCGGGCCGCTGGCTGGAACCGGACTGGCATGGGAACGGGAACGGGGTGAACGATCGGACAGCGGTGCAGAACTCAGGCGGCGACGGCGGCAGCGGCGATGGGGAGGATCGAATAATCCTGGCGCCGACGCGCCGGCGTGAAGCCCGCATCGCGAATCAGCCGTTCCAGTTCGTCCGTGGTGGTGCGGTACGTGGTGTTCGCCGCCGAGACGACGTTCTCCTCGATCATCAGCGAGCCGAAGTCGTTGCACCCGAATCGCAGCGCCATCTGGCCCACCTTCATGCCCATCGTCACCCAGCTGCTCTGCAGGTTGGGCACGTTGTCCAGCACCACGCGGCTGATCGCGACCGTGCGCAAGTACTCGGTGGCATCGGTCTTCTGCATGTGCGAGAACTCCGGCGTGTTCTCCGGCTGCAGCGGCCAGGTGATGAACGCGGTGAAGCCTCCCGTACGCGCCTGAAGTGCCCGCACGCGCTCGAGATGTTCGAGGCGCTCGGCCAGTGTCTCGCCGAGGCCGTACATCATCGTCACCGAGGTCTTCATCCCTTCCTGGTGGGCAATCTCCATCATCTCGAGCCAGCGGTCGGCGCCGGCCTTCTTCGGCGCTGCGTAGTCTCGCACGCGCTGCACGAGGATCTCGCCGCCACCACCGGGAATGGAGTCGAGGCCAGCGGCCTTGAGCTCGCGGATCACGTCGCGGGGGTCCATGCGGAAGAGCGTGGCGAAGAAATCCACCTCACTCGGACTGAAGCCGTGGATGTGAATCGGATGATTTCGCTTGATGTAGCGCAGCAGGTCCAGATACCACTCGAACGGGATGTACGGGTTGTGGCCACCCTGGATCAGGATCTGTATGCCGCCGAGCGCCTTCGTCTCCTCGATCTTGTGCCCGATCTCCTCGAAGGAAAGTGTGTAGCCCTCCCTGTGCTTCGGCCGCCGGTAGAAGGCGCAGAAGCCGCAATCGGCAACGCAGACGTTGGTGTAGTTGATGTTGCGGTCGACGATGTACGTGACCACGCCCTCGGGGTGGAGGCGTTCGCGGACGCGGTCGGCCTCGAGTCCGAGCTCGATCAGTGGGGCGTTCGTATAGAAGTCGAGCAGGTCGCGCATGTCTGGCCTCAGGCGGCGGACAGGAAGACGAGCGGTCGCGCCTGCACGCGACCGGCCGCGTCGAGCCGCCGGTAGAACTCGGTGAGTCCCCGCAGGTGCGGGAGCGAAAGTCGGTAATCCAGCCCACTGAAGTACTGCGCACAGACGTCGCGCGATACGCCCGTCACCTCGGCCGCCTGCGACACGAGCAGGGGCAGATGTGCCACGCCCCACTCGCGCGACGCGATCAGGCCCGCGTGCACCCGCAGCGCCTCGGCGATCGGCACGCTGCGCTGCGCCACCCACACGGCGAACACGAACGGCAGCCCGGTCCACGCCTTCCACTCCAGCCCGAGATCCACGTGGTGCGGGTAGAGCCCGCTCATCGCGCTCGTGCCTGAGGACAGCAGCAGCGCCGCGTCACCGATCACCAGACGCGCCTCATGCGCCTCGGCACCGAAGTGCGCGATGTCGGCGCGCTCCGCATCGGCCGGCACCAGCCGCGGCGACACGCCCCAGCGTTCGCGGAAGAGCAGTGCCAGGAGCTCGACCGATGTCATGCTGCTGCGCGAGATGAGCACTGTCGCCCCATCGAGGTCGGCGACGGGCCGCTTGCTGAACAGCATGACGCTCCGCACGGGCCCGTCGCAGCTGATGGCGAGGTCGGGGAGCAGCAGGTAGCGCTCCGAGTGCAGCGCATATTCGACGGCGCTGATCACGCTGACGTCCACGCTGCCCGCGGCCATCGCAGCGTTCAGCGCGCTCGGCACCCCATCGACCATCGTCGCGTCCAGGTGCACGATGCCGCGATCCACGGCCCCGTAGACCGGGTACGTGTTGATGTAGGGGATGCGTCCGACGCGCAGCACCTCAGGCCGCCGCAACGGCAACCGCCGCCGGTTCGTCGTCGAACGTGCGCAGCACGCGATAGAACGAGTCGCGCTCCGCCGGCTGCTTGCCGGCGCCGCGGATGAGCCGCAGCAGTTCACCAAGCGTCATGCGCTGCTGCGTCTGTGCGCCGACGGCATGGTAGATCTTTTCGCGGACCACCGTGCCCTCGATGTCGTTCACGCCGAAGGCCAGTGCCACCTGCGTCAACGCGGGCGACACCATGATCCAGTGCGACTTCACGTGCTCGAAGTTGTCGAGGTACAGGCGCCCCACCGCGAGGTTGCGCAGATCGTCGAACCCGGTGGTGCTGGTGCCCTGGCGCCCGAGCGTCTCGCCGAGCGCATTGTCGTCAGGGTGGTAGGCGAGTGGGATGTAGGCGAGAAAGCCGCCCGTCTCATCCTGCAGGTCGCGGAGCATCGTGAGGTGCTCGACGCGATCCTCGATCGTCTCCACGTGCCCGTACAGCATGGTGCAGTTACTGCGGATGCCGAGGGCGTGTGCGGCGCGGTGCACACCGATGTAGTCGGCGCCGCCGAGCTTCTTGTCGGCGATCACGTCACGCACCGCGGCGCTGAAGGTCTCCGCGCCGCCGCCGGGCATCGTGTCCAGTCCCGCGTCGCGCAGCGCGACCAGCACGTCGGTCCAGGTCATCTTCTCGATCCGCGCGATGTGCGCGATCTCGACCGCCGTCAGGGCCTTGATGTGCACCTGCGGATGTGCCGCCTTCAGCGCGCGGAACATCGTCGTGTAGTATTCCAGCCCTGCCTGCATGTCGAGTCCGCCGACGATGTGGAACTCGCGCGTCATGCTGTCGGTGGCCTGCGCCGCCTCGTCGAGCACCTGCTGCAGCGAGTACCGGTAGGCGCCCTCCTCCTTCGGCAGCCGCGCGTACCCGCAGAAGACGCAGGTCTTCCGCAGGACGCACACATTCGTGGGGTTGATGTGCTGGTTGGACGCGAACGTGACGACGTCACCATGCTTCACCCGGTTCACCGCGTCGGCGAGGTGGCCGACGCCGAGCAGGTCCGGCGAGCGATAGAGCGTCACCGCATCCGCCGCCGTGAGGCGCTCACCGCGGCGCACCTTCTCACCGATCGGGTGGAGCGCGGCATCGCGCAGGCGGTCGTGGCTCACGGCGGGTCCTGCGGACATGCGGAGTTACTCCTGATAGCGTCGGATGGCGATGGACACGTTGTGGCCACCGAACCCCGAACTGTTGCTGACCGCCACGTTCACCGTCCGCGCCTTCGCCGTATTCGGCGTCACATCCAGGTCGCAGTCCGGATCGGGGGTGGTGTAGTTGATGGTCGGTGGGATGATGCCGTCGCGGATCGCCATCGCGCAGGCGATGAACTCCACGGCCCCAGCCGCGCCGAGCATGTGCCCGGTGGCCGACTTGGTCGAGCTGACGCTCAGCCGGTCGGCATGCTCGCCGAAGACCGCCCGGATGGCGCGGCACTCGTTCGAGTCGTTCAGGGGTGTGGACGTGCCGTGTGCGTTGACGTACTCGACGTCGGCCGGCGAGAGACCGGCGTCCTGCAGCGCGAGCCGCATCGACCGTTGCAGCCCCTCGTGGGCATCGGGCTGGCCGGTGAGGCTGTGTGCATCACCGGTGGCGCCGTATCCCGCGACCTCGCCATAGATATGAGCGCCCCGGCGCCGCGCATGTTCCAACTCCTCGAGCAGGACCACGCCCGCCCCCTCGCCGAGGACGAATCCGTCGCGGGTCTGGTCGAACGGCCGCGAGGCATGGACCGGATCGTCGTTGCGGCTGGAGAGCGCCCCCATGCTGCCGAATCCGCCCACGCACATCGGCGTGACCGCCGCCTCCGAGCCGCCCGCCAGCATCAGGTCGGCGTCCCCGTACATGATCGTGCGCATCGACATGCCGATGGCGTGCGCACTGGTGGCGCAGGCCGATACCGTGGCGAAGTTCGGGCCGCGGCAGTTGAACTGCATCGACACCACACCGGCGGCGATATCGACGATGTACATCGGCACGAAGAACGGCGAGATCCGCTTCGGGCCTGCCGTCATGTAGTTCGTGTGCTGGTCTTCCATCGTCTTCAGGCCGCCGATGCCGCTCCCGATGATCACGCCGCAGCGGTCGGGATCGAAGCCGCCGTCCGCCAGCCCGGCATCCCGCATCGCCTGCACCGAGGCGGCCACCGCGTACTGCGTGTACAGGTCGGCCCGCTTGGCCTCCTTCCGGTCCATGTACGCGCTGGCGTCGAACGACTTCACTTCGCACGCGAAGCGGGTGGAAAACTTCTCGGCGTCGAATCTGGTGATCGGCGCCGCGCCGCTCACGCCGGAACGGAGCGCCTCCCAGGTCGTCGCCACGTCGGCGCCGACGGGTGTGAGGCACCCGAGCCCGGTGACGACGACCCGACGAGCCCTCATCAGCCCTGCACCCTGGAATTCAGGTACCCGAGCGCATCACCGACCGTGCGCAGCGTCTCGGCATCCTCGTCCGGGATGTCGATGTCGAACTCCTTCTCGAATTCCATCACCAGCTCGACGATGTCGAGGCTGTCGGCGCCAAGGTCCTCGATGAAGCTGGCCTCGTTGGTCAGCTTGTCGCGCTCGACCCCGAGTTCACGCTCGATGATCGTCTTCACCTTCTCCGTATGGTCCGCCATGTGAGCTCCGTGCGCTGTTGATGCCAGGGTGAGTCCGTCAGGGCCGGTGGCCGACCCGTCGGGGCGAACGTTACATCACCATACCGCCATCCACCACAAGCACCTGCCCTGTGATGTAGGCGGCGTGGTCCGAGGCGAGGAACGCCACTGCCGACGCGATGTCGGCGGGCGATCCGAGCCGTGCCAGCGGAATCTGGCCTTCCAGTGCCGTCCGCTGTTCGTCCCCAAGTGCCGCGGTCATGTCGGTGCCGATGAAGCCCGGCGCCACCGCGTTGCACAGGATGTTCCGGGACGCCAGTTCCTTGGCCACCGACTTGGTGAGGCCGATCAGCCCCGCCTTGCTCGCGGCGTAGTTGGCCTGCCCGCGGTTGCCGGTCACGCCCACCACGCTGCTGATGTTGATGATGCGCCCGCTACGCCGCTTGATCATGCCGCGCGAGGCGGCACGAATGCTCGCGAACGCGCCACGCAGGTTCGCGTCGAGCACCGTGTCCCAGTCCTCGTCCTTGATCCGCATGATCAGGTTGTCCTTCGTCAGTCCGGCATTGTTGACGAGGATGTCGAGGGTGCCGAACGCCGCCTCGACGGCACCGACGAGCGCGGTCACCTGCGCCGTGTCACTCACGTCGCAGGCAAACCCTTTCGCGTCGTGCCCGATCTCTGTCGCCGCCGACTCGGCCCGGGCGAGGTCCCGTCCGACGACGGCCACCCGCGCACCGCATTCGGCCAGTGTTTCCGCGATCGCGCGCCCGATGCCACGGGTGCTGCCGGTGACCAGCGCCACCTTGCCACTCAAGTCGATCTGCATCAGACGCCCTGCTGCGAAAGGATGGCCTCGACCTGCGCGGCCGTACCGGCCGGCAGCACGACGGCGCTCGGAACGATCTTGCGAATCAGCCCGCCGAGTACATGGCCGGGCCCGAGCTCGATGAAGGTCACGCCGGGGTGGTCCTCCACGATGTTGCGGATGGTCTCGGTCCAGCGCACGGGCGCCGTCATCTGCTGGCCGAGCAGGCGGCGCGCGTGTTTCGCCACGGTGACCTGCCGGGCGGTGACGTTGGCATACACGGGCATCGTGGCGTCGTGCATGGGCGTGTCGGACAGTGCTGCGTCCCACCCGGGGCGTGCGGCGTCCATCAGCGGCGAGTGGAAGGCACCGCTGACGTGCAGCCGCAGGCACCTGCGTGCGCCATGCTCCGTCGCCAGCGCGATGAGGCGCTCCACGCCGGCGACTTCGCCCGACACCACCACCTGGCCCGGCGAGTTGAAGTTCGCCGGCACCACGGCGCCCGCCTCGCTCGAGGCCTGCTCGCAGAGCTCCCGCACGCGCACATCGATGTCGCCAAGGATCGCCGCCATCGCCCCCGGCCGCGCCTCGCCCGCCGCCTGCATCAGCTCCCCCCGTGTCCGCACCAGGCGCACCGCCGTCTCGAAGTCGAGCGTGCCGGCCGCCACGTGTGCGGTGAACTCGCCGAGTGAGTGTCCGGCCGCGCAGCAGACACGTGGGCCCAGGTGCGCTGTCAGGACGCGCCAGACCGCCACGCCATGCGTCAGCAGTGCCGGCTGTGCGTTGTGTGTCTCCATCAGCCGCTCGGCCGGTCCCTCGAAGCAGAGCGTCGAGAGCGGCCATCCCAGCGCCGCATCGGCCGCGCTGAACGTCGCAGCGGCCTCGGGGAAGCGGGCGACGAGGTCCTGCCCCATGCCGGGCTTCTGCGATCCCTGTCCGGGAAAGACGAGCGCGATGTCGGTCACAGGCGCACCGCCATGGAGCCCCACGTGAATCCCGCACCGAAGGCACAGAGGAGCACCGTATCTCCTGCGCGCACGCGCCCGCTGGCCATCGCCTCGTCGAGCGCGATGCCGATCGAGGCCGATGAGGTGTTACCGAACCGGTTCACGTTCACGTACACCTTGTCCATGGGCACACCAGCGTGCTTGGCCGTCGCTTCGATGATGCGGACATTGGCCTGGTGAGGGATGAGCAGGTCGATGTCGGCGCCGGTCAGTCGCGCGCCGTCGAGCGCGCGGTCACAGGCTTCGGACATCGAGCGTACGGCGTGCCGGAAGACTTCCCGGCCGGCCATCTTCACGTAGGTGGACCGATCCTCGAGCACGGACGGGCTGAATGGTTTGCTGGCGCCGCCTGCCGGCCGCCAGAGCAACTCGGCCAGCGCGCCGTCGCTGCGAATGTACGAGGAGAGGATGCCGCGCTTGCCGTCACCGCGCCGCACCACGGCGGCACCGGCACCATCGCCGAAGAGCACGGCGGTGCTGCGGTCCTGCCAGTCCACGATCGCGCTCATCTTTTCCGACCCGATCACGACTGCGGTCTCGATCGTACCCGCGGCAATCAATCCCTCTGCCACCGTCAGGCCGTAGATCCAGCCCGTGCAGGCGGCGGAGAGATCCATTGCCGAGGCGCGGGACGCACCGAGTGCGGCCTGTACGTCGACGGCGGTCGAGGGCAGCAGCCGGTCAGGCGTGGCGGTCGAGAGGATGATCGTGTCGATCTCGGCGGCAGTGATGCCGGCCTTCGCCATCGCCTTGCGCGCGGCATCGGCAGCCATGCTGCAGGTGGACTCACCGTCGCGCGCGATGTGGCGCTGCACGATGCCCGACCGCTCGAAGATCCACTCGTGCGAGGTCTCGATGCCCATGGCCGCGAAGTCGTGGTTCGTCATCACGTGGCGCGGCACGCTGTGCCCCGTCCCCGTCACCGCCGCAATCGGACGCTTCATGGCCTCTTCTCCACCGCTGGGCACCGGCACCGCGCACGGCGGTGTCCGGCGCTGCCGGGTGTCAGTCCGTGGAGCCGAGCCGGCGTCCGATGTGCTCGGACATGCCCGATTCAGCTGCACGCACGGCGACATTCACGGCGTTCTTGATGGCACGCGGCGACGAACTGCCGTGCGCGATGATGCTCACCCCCCGGACGCCAAGCAGCGGTGCCCCGCCGTAATTGGAGTAGTCCAGATGTGCGAGTCCCTGCATCAGCTCCTTGGGATCGGCGTGGGCAGCGCGCGCTGCCATGCCGATGAGAATGGGGGCCAGGCCCTCGTAGAACTTGAGGATGACGTTGCCGGTGAATCCATCGCAGACGACGACGTCGAACGCGCCGCGGCCGCACCGTCCCGCCGCCACGTCGCGGCCCTCGACATTGCCCACGAAGTGCAGCCCGGAGGCCACCAGCAGCGGGTGAGTCGCCTTGACGGCGGCGTTGCCCTTCTCCGGCTCCTCCCCGATGCTCAGCAGGCCGATCGCTGGATTGGTGCGTCCCATGATGTCCTCGGCATAGACCACACCGAGCCTCGCGAAGTGCACCAGCTCCTCGGGACTGCAATCCACGTTGGCGCCGCTGTCGAGCACCACCACCGGCAGCAGCGCCGTGGGGAAGATCGTTCCGATCGCGGGGCGTTTCAGTCCGCCGTGCAGTCCGAGCAGCTGCACTGACGCCGCCATCTGCGCGCCGGTGTTGCCAGCGGACACGAATGCATCGGCCAGCCCGTCGGCGTGACGCCGGAGACCGACCGCCATCGAGGAATTCGGACGACGCATGACTGCGGTCGGCTTGTCGGCCATCCCGACGACGTCGGGCGCGTCGATGATCTCCAGGCGTTCGCGGTGCGATGCAAGCGCCGCGTACTCACCCGCGAGGGCATCATCGAGTGCCGACTCCACCTCGGCGGCACGCCCGATCAGCTGGACGCGGTGCTCCGCTCCCAGCTCGGCCAGGGCGAGCAATGCCCCACCCACCGGTGCAACGGGGGCGAAATCGCCACCCATTGCATCCAGCGCGATCCGGGCCAACGGTCAGCCTTCCCGGGCCGCGATCCGCTGCTCACCGCCGTAGTAACCGCACTCGTCACAGACCCGATGCGGGCGCTTCATCGACGAGCACTGCGGGCACTTCTGGATCACGATCCGCGGCGCAACCTTGTGCGTGTTGCGGAGGCGCTTGCGCTGCTTGGATGTCCTGCGCTTCGGTACGGCCATGGGTCATTCCCGGTATAAAGACGATTAAGGCTCGGCCGTGCGCTGCGTGAGCGCGTCCCACCGTGCGTCCCGTTGCTGGGCACACGTGCAGGCTGTCGTATTGCGGTCCACGCCGCAGGTCAGACACAGGCCTTTGCAATCTTCACGGCACAACACGAAAGACGGGACTGCAAGGATCCATCCTTCGCGGACTGCGGGACGCAGGTCGATGCGGCGTGACTTGGTATCCAGCAGGAACACATCAGGGTCATCCTCCAATCCGTCCTCGTCCGATTCGACGAACAGACACTGAATGGAATCGCCTGCCCTCACCAGCACCTCCGTGAGGCACCGGGTGCATTCACCAACCGCCATACCCTCGAACTCACCGGTGAAGAAGTAGCGCCCTTCACCCGCAGCCGAGAGCCGGCCATGTACCGTTACCGGCGAACTTGGCCGGACCGTCGCGTCGGCCCAGGTCTGGTCATCGGGATCGATCGACCCCTCCACCAGTACCGCCTGGCCTTCGAGACTCCGGAGATCAACTGACAGCATAGCCATCGAAAATAGGTGACCCGGAGGCACCGGACAAGTGCCCGCCGGATCACCACTTAGAACGCTGAGCCCGCTGCGTCGCAGCGAAGTTCACGCCGGATCAGGCCAGGCCGGGAAAGAAGAAGGCCGACTCCCTGACGGCGCTGGCGTCGGAGTCGGAGGCGTGGATGGCGTTCCGACCCTTGGACTCGGCGAAGAGCTTTCGCACGGTGCCCTCGGCGGCCGTGGACGGGTCCGTATCGCCGATCGCCACGCGCAGGTCGGCGACGGCGCCATCCTTTTCCAGCACCATCGGCATGCACGGGCCTGAGCTCATGAACTCGACCAGTTCGCCGAAGAAGCCCCGTTCCTTGTGCTCGGCGTAAAACGCGGCGGCCTCGTCCTTGCTCATGTGCATCACGCGGGCAGCCTTGGGGACGAAGCCCTGTGCCTCGAGGTGCGCGAGAATCTTCCCGGCCTTCTGCGTCCCGAAGGCGTCCGGCTTGATGATCGTGAGGGTGCGGTTTCCGGCCATTGTGCCCAGCTCCAGTGTGGTTCAGGCGCCCGCGCGGGGCGCCATGGGTGTCAGAAAGACGCGCCCGGACACCGAGGTGGCCGGGCGCGTCGCGAAAGCTACTGCAGACCAGCGCAACCTTACAGCCGCGCCTTCACCAGCTCGACGAAGTCCATCGGGCGCCTGGCGATGCCCATGCCGGCCTTCTCGAACGCCTCGAGCTTCTCCGCCGCCGTGCCGGCCGACCCGGAGATGATCGCGCCCGCGTGGCCCATGCGCCGACCCGGCGGGGCCGTCTGGCCAGCGATGAAGCCGACCACCGGCTTGGTCATCTTCGTGCGGACGAACTCGGCCGCCTCCTGCTCGTCGGTGCCGCCGATCTCACCCATCATCGCGACCACCCTGGTCTGCGGATCGGCCTCGAAGGCCGCCAGCGCATCGATGAAGTTGGTCCCGTTGATCGGGTCGCCACCGATGCCGACGCACGTGCTCTGGCCGATGCCGGCCTTGGTCAGCAGGTTCACGATCTCGTACGTCAGTGTGCCGGAACGGCTCACGACGCCCACCGGTCCGGGCATGCAGATGCGCCCCGGGATGATGCCGACCTTGGACTGGCCCGGCGTGATCAGCCCCGGGCAATTCGGGCCGAGCAGGCGGGCGCCCATCTCCTTCACGTACGGATACACCTTGGTCATGTCGAGGACGGGCACGCCCTCGGTGATGCAGACGATGAGCTTCACGCCGGCGGCCGCAGCCTCCATCATCGCGTCGGCCGCGAACGGCGGCGGCACGTAGATGACCGAGGTGTTCGCACCCGTCGCGGCCACGGCCTGTGCGACGGTGTTGAAGATCGGCACCGTTCCCTCGAACTGCTGCCCGCCCTTTCCTGGCGTGACACCGGCCACGACCTTCGTGCCGTATTCGATCATCTGCTTCGCATGGAACGAGCCGTCGCGGCCCGTGATGCCCTGCACCAGCAGCGTCGTGCTGTTGTCGATGAAGATGCTCACTGGGCCGCTCCCGTGGCGAGGGCGACGGCCTTCTGCACGGCTTCATCCATGTCGGACGAGGCGCTGAACCCGTGCTCGGTCAGGATCTGCATCGCGAGTTCTTCGTTGGTGCCGGTCAGGCGGATCACGAGCGGGACGGTGAGCGGATTGGCCTTCGTCGCCGTCACGATGCCGTTGGCGACGTCGTCGGTGCGCGTGATGCCACCGAAGATGTTGAAGAGGATCGCCTTCACGTTCGGGTCGGCGGTGATGATGCGCAGGGCGTTGACGACCTTCTCCGGATTCGACGAGCCGCCGATGTCGAGGAAGTTCGCCGGATCGCCGCCGTAGTACTTGACCAGGTCCATCGTGGCCATCGCGAGGCCGGCGCCATTGACGACGCAGCCCACGTTGCCATCGAGCTTGATGAACGTGAGATTCGCCTTGCGGGCGTCCACTTCACTGGCATCCTCGCTGCTCTCGTCGCGCAAGGCCTCGATCGCGGGCAGCCGCTCGAGCTCATTGTCGTCGATGACCATCTTGCCGTCCACCGCCACGACCTTGCCCGTCGGCGTCACGACGAGTGGGTTGATCTCGGCCAGCGAGCACCCGCTTTCGATGAAGGCGGCGTAGAGCTGCTGCATGATCTTCGCGGCGGCCCGTGCCTGCTTGACGTCGTCATACAGGAAGAAGCCCATCTCCATCGCCTCGAAGGTCCGCAGTCCGTAGCGGGGGTCGACGGGATGGTACTTGATCTTCTCAGGCGTCGTGGCGGCGACCTCCTCGATGTCGATGCCGCCGGCGGCGCTCACCATGAACACCGGCTTCTTGGTGGCGCGGTCGACGATGATGCCGACGTATGCCTCCGTGCCGATGTCCTCGGCGATCGTCACGAGCACCTTCTGCACCGTGAGCCCCTTGATGTCCATGCCGAGGATCGCCTCCGCCTTCTCGCGCGCGGCGGCAGGCGTGGCGCAGTACTTCACACCACCGGCCTTGCCGCGGCCCCCGACGTGGACCTGCGCCTTCACCATCACCGGCACGCCGTACGTCACGGCCAGCGCCTCGGCGGCGTCCGGCGTCGTCGCGATGTCGCCGTCGGGGATCGGCACGCCATGGCGGCGCAGAATCTCCTTGGCCTGATACTCATGTAGGTTCACGCAATCTCCATCTGCGGTCGGGTGACGGCAGCGACTGTGGTGTTGGACAGGATCCCGTTCCGGTGCTGGCGGCACCGACGCGGCTGGGACACGGCGCGGCAGGTGGCGCGCCGGCACGCCGACGGCAAGGTAACCGGCGGACAGGTGATCATCGGGGACTCGAGTCGCGCGGGACGCCGAGGGTACGGCCGAGCGCCTCGAAGGCGGCGCCGAACTCGGTCCAGGCACCACGTTGCAGCGCCGCGCGCAGTTGACGGTAGAGCGCCGCCGCGGCCGTGCCCGGCGCACCGTCGCGCGCGCCGTCGTGCCAGGCCAGCGTCGCATCGATCACGCTGGTCCCGACGCCACGGTGCATGCCGTCGGTGACCAGCACGGCGGCAAGGTCGGTCGGTCGCCCATCGCGCACGGCGAAGTACGGCGTCAGGAATCGGGGCGCGCCCGAGCCAGGCAGCACGCGGGTGGTGCCGCGCCGTGCGCCGGCGAGGCTGCCGGGCTGCCGCAACGAGTCCGACGTCTCCTGCACGCCGCGCAGCACACTCTCGTAGGTGGCCCCGGCGGTGCTCGGCAGCCAGCGGGTGCGGCGATCCTCGCCACCCGGCGCGATGAGCACGCCTCGCACGACGCCGCGCGAATCGAGCGCCGCAAGGGTGAGCGCGTAGGCACCGCGCGAGGGGAGCCAGACGGGCACGAACTCATCGATGCCCAGTGCGCTGTCCGCCATGACGCCACGCACCAGCGAGAAGTCCGCCAGGGTGCCGGCGCTGCGGATGGCGGTGGTGGTGTCGTCCTGGATTCGCCGTGACCCGTATCGGGCTGCCACCGCACCCTCGATCATCAGCGCGTCGGCGCGCGGGGGCAGCGCACGGCGCAGCGACGCGGGAAGGGCTGCGAGCGGCGTGACGTGGCGCGACAGCCGGGCCAGCGGCAGGCGTGCGAGCAGCGGGCGGTCCTGATCGGCGACCAGCGTGACGCGGCCCGTGTGTGCGTTCACGAATGCCGACGCCGCGAACTGCGCGGCGGCGTACTCCTCGGTGTCGAGGATCACGTGTTCCGAGAGCGGATAGGTCGCGCTGACGGCGTAGAGATCCACGACCCAGAGCAGCGAGTCGGCATGAACGATGGGGAGCACATGCGCGCCGGCGTGCAGCGATGGCACGAGCAGCGACAGTCGCTCGCGGACGTCGCGCACAGTCACGAGGACCGGCGACGGCTGCGGCAGGTCACCGACGAGGAGGCGCGGGTTCTGCTGGTTCCAGGCATGTGCCAGCCGCGCGGTGAACGATCCGATCGAGGGCGCCGCGATGCGGTGGGATGGGTCACTCACGATGGCGTAGCCGCGGCCCGAGTCGCTGACGACGATCGGGGGCAGCAGGCGTCCGCGGCTCGTGGTCGCCACCCGGAACGGACTGTCGCTGGTGAGGTCGACGGGGATGGCGCGCCAGGTGGGCAGCAGCCCGGGTGCGCGCAGCGCGTCGAACACGACCGCCGTCGGCAGGCCATCACCCGCGTCCCAGCTGAGCAGCGCGCCGAGGCGACCCGGCGCCGTGTGTGGGACCGTCGCACGATCCCAGAGCGGCGTGGCAGGCAGCGAGGCGGTATCACCGGGCTCGGCGGCAATGACGCGATCCGACTCGAATGCACGGCGCGTAAAGCTGGCACCAGCATCGAGATAGCGACGCTCACGGGCGGTGGAGTCACCGCCACCGACCACGCTGTCCGCGAGGAGCGGCATGCCCTGCCGCAACAGCAGCGCCATCAGCAGCACCGTGCTGACGGCACCGATGGCCGCACGCGGCTGTCGTGACCACGCACTCCACGTCACCACCGCCGCCGCGGCGATCGAGATCACCTGCATCACGATACCTCCCGGCAGCCCGACCCGATGATCGGCGAAGCCGAAGCGTTCACCGCTTCCCGTGCCGTGCACGAGCCGCTCGAATCCGTCCAGGCGATAGCTCCACGCGATCAGCAACAGCAGCATCGCGCCCAGGACCGTGACGTGCCGCCGCGCGTGCCGCGAGACACGCAGCCCCTGCCCATCCGTGCCGATGCCGCGGGTGAGCACGTAGCCGACCACCGTGAGCAGCGACATCACGGCATGCGAGAGCAGCGTCCAGGTGTACGCCTGCATCTCGAACGGCAGCCACCCCGTCCAGAAGGCGAGATCGTGCTGGAAGTAGGGGTCCGCCTCGCCGAACGTCCGCGCATCGAGTGCCTGCGCGAGCGGAAGCCACGTATCGAGCGGCAGGGTCAGCAGCACGCCGACCAGCACGGCCACGAGCCAGAGCACGAGACTGATGGTACGGTCGCCGACGGCGCCATTGACCTCGAGATTGCCGACCGTGCCCGGCACGACGACGCTCACGAACGAGCGCCGGATCGCCTCGAGATGTGCACGCATGACGAACGTCGCCGCAGTGCCGGCCGCGCACTTGAGCGCGAGCGACACGCTGGTGCGCCACCACCAGGTGTCGGCATAGCCAAGCGCATCGAACCAGGCGTAGTCGCCGACCAGCGCGCCCCATGCCCTGCCCGTCGCGAGCACGACGGCCACGCCGGCGACCAGCGTCAGCACACCGCGGCGGCGGAGCATCACGGGTGTCGTGCCGCCACGATCAGGCGGCGACGCCCTGCGCGCGCAGCCACTCGGTGAAGAGACCGCGGATCTCGTCGCGCCGCGCTGCCGTGAGCGCCTCGAAGCGCAGCACGACGATGGGCTGCGTGTTGGAGGCGCGGATCAGCCCCCATCCATCGCCGAAGAGCACCCGGGCACCATCCACGTCCACCACCTCGTGCGTCGCGCGGAAGTGTTCCGTCGCGGCCTCCACCAGCGCGAACTTGCGGTCATCCGGGCAGTCCACGCGCAGCTCGGGCGTGCTGAAGTACGACGGCACGTCGGCGAGCAGGTCGCGGACGCTGCCGCCGCTGGCGGACACGATGCGCAGGATGCGCGCGGCGGCGTAGAGGGCGTCGTCGTGACCGTAGAATCCCTCGGTGAAGAACATGTGCCCGGACATTTCGCCGGCGACGGGAGCGTGCAGCTCCTTCATCTTGTCCTTGATGAGTGAATGCCCCGTCTTCCACATCACCGGCGTGCCCCCTGCCCTGGTGATGGCGTCGGGTAGCGCCTGCGAGCACTTCACGTCGAAGATGATCGCCTGGCCGCCACCGGTGCGTGCGAAAACGTCGCGCGCGTACAGCAGCAGCAGGTAGTCGCCCCAGATGATCGTGCCCTCGCCATCGACGATGCCGATGCGGTCGGCGTCGCCGTCGAAGGCGATACCGATGTCGGCGCCGGTCTCGCGCACCGCCGCGATCAGGTCGACGAGGTTCTCCTCGACCGTCGGATCGGGATGGTGATTCGGGAAGGTGCCGTCACTCTCGCAGAAGAGGTAGGTCGCGTCGATGTTCATGCGCGCGAAGATCGCCTCGGTCAGCGGTCCACCGGCGCCGTTGCCGGCATCCAGCACGACCTTCAGTCGCCGCGACAGCGGACCGGTGCGCGCCACGATGTCGTCGGCATAGTCGGCGTTCAGGTCCTCGTGCCGGATCGTGCCGGGCTGTGTGGCGGCGGGCGCGTCGAGCAGCTCCCGCAGGCGCTGGATTCCCGCGCCGTGCAGCGAACCGGTGCCGACACAGAGCTTGAATCCGTTGAATTCCGGTGGGTTGTGCGAGCCGGTGATCTGGATGCCGCCGGCCACCGGCAGGTGGTGCAGCGACCAATAGAGCAGCGGCGTCGGGCCGACCCCGATGTCGATGACGTCGCGGCCGCGTGTCGTCAGTCCGCGCACGAGCGCATCGCGCAGCGCGTCGCCGCTCGGCCGATTGTCGCGGCCGACGGCGACGGGGCCGGCGAGCTGGCGCTCATCGAGGAGCGCGGCGTACGCCTGACCGATGCCCTCCGCGGCCTCCACCGTGAGATCGTCGCCGACGACGCCGCGAATGTCATACTGCCGGAAGATCCCAGGAGCGATGGTCATGGAAGTGGCGGATGTGAATCAGGCGGGACTGCCGCCTGGATCGACCCGGGCGCGGCGACCGTGCGCCCGACGGTGAGGGGAAGCGTGCTCGCCTTCGCCCAGCGCACGGCCGGCGAGGGATAGACACCGAGGACGAGCAGCAGGATCGCGGCGACGGCAACCACGCCCCCGGTCATGCGGGCCTCGACCGGCGCCGGCGGGGTGCCGCCCTCGTCGCTGGCCGGCTGCATGAACATGGCGCGAATCACGCCGAGGTAATACGCCGCCGACACGACGCTGGCGACCACGAGGACGACGGCCAGCCGCATTTGCGGCGCAGGCGCCGAGATGGCCGCGCCGAGCACAAACCACTTCGCGAAGAACCCCATGCCGCCGGCGACGGGGAAGCCGAGCAGCGACAGCATGAAGACCGCCATCGCGACCGCGAGCAATGGCCGCGTGCGCGACAGTCCGGCGAGATCCGACAACCGCGTGCGCCGTTCGATGCCGCCTGACACGATACTCAGCACCGCGAAGGCACCGACCGTCGCCAGCGTGTACGACAGGCCGTAGAACACGATGGCCGCGACACTCGCTGCGGAATGACTCGTGATCGCGACCAGCAAGTAGCCCGCATGGGCGATGCTGGAATACGCGAGCATGCGCTTCACGTTCTGCTGCGCCAGCGCGAGGATGTTGCCGACCACCATCGTCGTCGCCGCGAGCGCCCACGCGGCGAAGTGCCAGGACGTGAAGGCGGGGCCAAGGCCCTCCAGCAGCAGGCGCGCCAGCGCAGCGAACGCCGCCACCTTGACCCCCGCCGCCATGAAGGCGGTGTATGGCGTCGGCGCGCCCTCGTACACGTCGGGCGTCCACATGTGGAAGGGGACTGCCGCCACCTTGAACGAGAAGCCGATCATGAGCATCGCCATGCCGCCCAGCAGCAGCGGATCACGCACCAGGCCCTTCGCCATGATCACGTCCGACATCACCGACAGGTTGGTCGTGCCCGTGGAGCCGTAGAGCAGGGCCATGCCATACAGCAGGAAGGCGCTCGAGAACGCGCCGAGCAGAAAATACTTCAGTGCCGCCTCGGCCGATCCGGCACGGCTGCGGTCGAGGCCCGTGAGGATGTAGATCGCAAGGGACATCAGCTCGATGCCCAGATAGATCAGCATCAGGTCGCGAGCGCCGACGAGCAGCAGCATTCCCGCGGCCGCGAACAGCACCAGGGCTGGCGGTTCCGGCGCGGCGAGCGCGGCCCCCTCGTTGTACTCCATCGCCATCACCAGCGTCGCCAGTGTACCGAGCAGGATCACGGCGACGCTGGCCCAGCGGAATCCGTCGTAGGCGAGCGGTCCGGTTGCCCCACCACCGGGCGCCGGCTGGTTGGCCAGCCACGCCGCCGACGCGGCGGCGGCAAGCGTGACGACCATCGCGAGCAGATGGGCGCGCCGCGTGCTCGGAGCACCCTCGGTCGTGAAGACGCCCATGAGCAGCACGAGGATGCCGCCAACGCTCACGACGAGCTCCGGCAGCAACAGGGTGCCCAGATTGAGTCCCGACAGGGTCATCGCGCTCATCGTGCTCCACCCGCGGGACGAGTGTCCGCCATCGGCGGCGCCGCACTGGCGGCCACCCGCACGCCGCTCACGATGGCGGTCACGGAGGGGTTCATGCGCGAGAGCAGCGGTGCCGGTGCGAGACCGAGGCCGATGATCGCAATCACGAAGCAGGCCATCACGCCAACTTCGCGGCCATTCAGATCCGTCAGCGCCTCGGTGCCGTCTGCGGCGGGACCGTAGAGCGTCCGCTGTACGGCCCAGAGCAGGTACGCCGCCGCGAAGATGACGCCGACGGTCGCGATGAGGATCGGCACCGGATACGAAGGGAACGAGTGGAGCAGGACGAGAAATTCACCGACGAAACCGTTGGTGCCGGGCAGCGCCGCGTTCGCCAGCGCGAAGAGCACCAGCAGCGCCCCGAACATCGGCATCCGCCGCGCCAGCCCGCCCAGGGCCGGAAATTGATCGTCCGGAATCCGGCGCCGCAGCATGCCGAGCAGCAGGAACATGCCGCCGGTGGTGATGCCGGCGTTGACCATCACCATCACCGCACCCTGCAGCGAGCCGATGGTGAAGGCGCCGATGCCGATCACGACGAAGCCAAGGTGCGCGATCGAGGCATACGACATCACACGCCGGAAGTCCGGCTGCGCCAGCGCCACGATGGAACCGTAGACCACGGCCAGCACGCCCAGTGCCACCAGCACGAGCCGCACGGTCGGATGCGTCATCGCACTCGGGAACAGCGGTGCCGCCACGACGATCAGTCCGTACGTGCCCACCTTGATGCCAAGGGCCAGCGCCGCCAGCGGCGGGCCCTCACCCTGCGCATCCGGCAGCCAGGTGTGAAACGGGATCAGCGCACTCTTGACGAGAAAGGCCGTCGCGAATGCGCCGAAGCAGAAGAGCTGCGTCGTCAGCGGCAGGGGCACGCTCGCGGCCATGCGCATGATCGTCGCATACGTGGTGCCACCCGCGGCCGTCGCCACCGTGATCACCGCCACCAGCATCAGCAGCGAGCCGAGCATGGTGTAGATGAAGAACGTCGTCCCGGCCTTCGGACCGCGCGCCGATCCCCAGACGCCGATCAGGAAGTAGAGCGGAACGAGCATCAGCTCCCAGCAGAGATAGAACAGCAGCAGGTCGGCCGCGAGGAAGATGCCGAGAATGCCCGCGGTGAGCAGCAGCACGAGCGCGTAATAGGACGCGGCACGGTGCGTGACGCTGGTGCGCTCCATGGCGATCACGCCGAGTGGCATGAGCAGCGCGGTGAGCAGCACCATCGGCAGCGAGATGCCATTCGCCGCCAGCTGGATACGCGAGCCGAAGTCCTCGATCCAGGGGTAGTCCACCGTGGCGCTTCCCTCGGGGACCACGCACCAGAGCGCGACGGCCAGCACCGCCGTGACGCAGAGCAGCACGATCGTCACGATGCGCGCCAGCCCCGCATGCACGTCAGTCGCGTTGCGCGGCAGCAGCCACACGACGGCCGAGCCGAGCAGTGGAATCAGCATCAACGCGGGCAGGAGCCAGTCCGGTGACACGCCGATGGCAGTCAGTGCGGTGTTCACAGGCCACCCTTGAACACGAAGGTCCCGATCACGGCCACCGCTCCCAGCACGATCGCCCACACGTAACTGCCGGCGAACCCGACCTGCACGCGCGATGCGACCGAGGACACGACCTGCAGCACCTGCCCGCTGCCCTGCACCAGCACCCCGTTGATCAGGCCGAGATCGAGACCGCGCCAGAGCACCTTCCTCGATGCGGCGACCGTCGGTCCGACGATGCCGCGGGCGATCGCGGTGTCGACGAAGTAGTCATTGGCGAGCACCAGCCCGATACCGGTGTCGGCCGGGGCGTCAGACTTGCGGACGAGTCCCGCCGGCTTGAGCAGCGTGAAGGCGACCGCGATGCCCGCGACCGCGACGGCCACGGCGATGCCGATCAGCAGGTACTCGGTGGCGTGCGGCAGGTGACCGGTCCCGGCCAGGGTGGTCGTCGCATCGCCAGCGATCGGTGCGAGCCATGCATCGAGCAGTCCCGCCCGCCCGATCGGCAGCACGGCGGGGAGCTGCAGCCAGCCACCGGCGAGCGTCAGAGCGCCCAGCACCAGCAGCGGTGCGCGCAGCAGCCACGGCGACTCGTGCAGATGTTCCGCCGCCGCATCACCGCCGCGGAACGTGCCGTGGAAGACATACCGCATCAGCCGCGTCATGTAGATCGCCGTGAGAAAGGCGGTAATCAGCCCCACCCCGTACGCAAACCAGAGGATCAGGCGCCCGGGAATCCCACCCAGCGAGGCCTCGGCCAGCGGCGATTCCATCGCGCGCTCGGCCACCGACGAAAGAATCGCATCCTTCGAGAAAAACCCGGCGAGTGGCGGAATGCCGGCGATGGCAAGGGTCGCAATCCACATCAGCGCACCGGTCGTCGGCATGCGTGACATCAACCCGCCCATGTTGCGCAGGTCCTGTGCGTCATCAGACTGGTGTGCCGCGTGCAAGGCGTGGTGCATGGCATGAATCACGGCACCGGCACCAAGGAACAGCAGCGCCTTGAAGAACGCATGCGTCACGAGGTGGAACATGCCAGCCGTATAGGCACCCGCACCGACCGCCATGAACATGTAGCCGAGCTGCGACACCGTCGAATACGCGAGCACTTTCTTGATGTCCCACTGCTTCAGGCCGACCGCACCGGCCCAGATGGCGGTGAGGGCGCCGATCAGCACGATCACGAGGCTGGCCACCGGCGCGGAGGAGAACAGTGCGGCGTTGCGCACGATGAGGTAGATGCCGGCGGTGACCATCGTCGCGGCATGGATCAGCGCCGAGACCGGCGTCGGGCCAGCCATCGCGTCGGGCAGCCACACGTACAGGGGAAGCTGCGCACTCTTGCCGGCGCAGCCGAGGAACATGAACAGGCAGATGAGCGTGGCCGACGGTGCGCCGAGATTGATCTGCTGCGAGGCGATCTCCGAGAAGTCGAGCGTCCCGAGGTTGGCCCAGAGCATGAACATCGCCATCAGCAGCCCGAAGTCGCCGATGCGGTTCACCACGAACGCCTTCTTTCCGGCCACCGCGTTCGCGATGTCGCCGAACCAGAACCCGATGAGCAGGTATGACGCGAGTCCGACGCCTTCCCAGCCGATGAACAGCACCGGCAGGTTGGCGCCCATCACCAGCATGAGCATGAATCCGACAAACAGGTTCAGGTACGAGAAGTACCGCGCAAACCCGGCATCGTCAGCCATGTACCCGATGCTGTAGACGTGGATCAGTGTCCCGACGCCGGTGATCACCAGCATCATCAGCGCGCTGAGCCGGTCGACTCGGAGCGTCCAGTCCACCGCAAACGATCCTGCGGACATCCACGACCCGAGCGACGACGTGAGTGACGAATCCGCGCCGCTCACGGCACGCGTCAGCATGATGCTGAACCCGAAGGCGGCGAGCATGACACCGACGCCGACCGCGCTGACCAGCGCGCGCCGACCCGACGGTGCTGGCGCGACACGTTCACCGCGCCACGCCGGAACGAGCGACAGCAGCCCATTCACCACGAAGCCGAGGAACGGCAACAGCGGCACGAGCCAGATGAACTGCGGAACGGACGGGGAGGAGGGCATGCGTGGGGAGTCGCGTGGCGGTGCTCAGCCTCTGAGCAGCCTGATTCGGCCGAGGTCGACCGTGCGATAGTGGCGGAACACGCTGATCACGATCGCGAGGCCGATTGCCGCTTCGGCCGCGGCCACCGTCATCACGAACAGGACGAACACCTGCCCCGTCACGCCGTGCAGGCGCGAGAGCGCAATGAACGAGAGGTTGACGGCGTTGAGCATCAGCTCGACGCACATGAACAGGATCAGTGCATTGCGTCGCGTGAGCACGCCGAGGACACCGATGCTGAACAGGATCGCCGACACCAGCAGCGCCTCGCGGATCATGAGCGTGCCTCGCCAGCCAGGCGGCCGCGCTTGGCGAGGACCACGGCTCCAATCACGGCCACCAGCAGCAGCACCGAGGTGACTTCGAATGCAACCAGGTTGTCGGTGAACAGCGAGTCGGCGATCGGCGCCAGCGCATCCGGCGACACGTCCCGAAGCGGGCCGCTGGTGAGCGGTTGCGCGCGGATGACATACAACAGCTCGGCGGCGAGCACGCCGCTGACGAGGGAGGCGCCCAGCGCAACCTTCATACTGCGCTCATCGCGCTGGTCACCCTCGCCGAGGTTCAGCAGCATCACCACGAACACGAAGACCACCATGATCGCGCCGGCGTAGACGAGCACCTGTGCGGCGCCGAGGAAATACGCGCCAAGCATGACATAGAGCGCCGCCAACGCAAACATCACGTTCACCAGCCACAGTGCGGCCGAGACGGGATTGCGACGGGTCACCATCGCCAGCGCGGCGCCGATGGCGAGCGCGGAAAAGAGCCAGAAATGGACGGTATAGATCGTGCCCATCATTCCCCGGCAGGATCAGCAGGGTCCCACATCTCGCAGACGGGGTGTGTCTGCGCCGTCAGGCGCTCGAGGTCGTAGACGAAGCCATCACGCGTGTACTCGGCGTTCTCGTAGTGGCGACCGACATGGATCGCCTCTTCGGGGCACACCTCCTGACAGTAGCCGCAGAAGATGCAGCGGAACTCGTCGATCTCGAACACGAGCGGAAAGCGATTGCCCTGCTCGTCCTCACCCGGCACGAGCTTGATGCAGTTGGCGGGGCAGACCGTCGGGCAAAGGCCGCAGCCGACGCACTTTGCCTTGCCGTCCTCGGTGGTCAGCATGCGGTGCGTACCGCGCCAACGCCTGGACAGCGCCTCCGTCTCCTCGGGATACTGGGTGGTCACCTTGTGCGGGTCCACCAGGTGACGGAAGGTGTGCGCGAGTCCGGAGAGGGTCGCGCGCAGGTAGCTCACCTGCTCCACCGGGCGGTCCATCACCTTGATGTTGATTGCCATCAGTCCCCCATCCCGGGTTCCGGGCGCACGATCGCGGGCAGCGAGGTGCCACCACTGTCCTGCAGTCGCAGGCGGCGCATTTCCGCCGCGGTCATCTTCGACGTCGTCGGGCTGACGAGCCGTCCACGATCGAAGATCACGAACACCGCCACCAGCACCACCACGTTCAGGACGAACAGGATGCTCGTCTGCAGCGCGCCAGCCTGAATGCCAAGCGACTGCAGCGCCAGCAGCACGCACGCGATCAGCACGATGTAGCCGAGCGAGAGCGGCAGCAGGAAGCGCCAGCCCAGCGCCATCAGTTGGTCGTAGCGGAAGCGCGGCAGCGTCCAGCGGATCCACATGTAGAAGAACAGGAAGAATCCGGTCTTGAAGGCAAACGAGAGGAACGTCAGGACCGTCTTCAGGAGCGACGGATCGCCAAGGTTGTCCCAGCTGGTGAATGGGATGTCCCAGCCACCGAGGAACAGCGTCGCCATCAGGCCGCTGGTCGTCAGCATGTTCGCGTACTCGGCGATGAAGAACATCGAGAACTTCATCGAGCTGTATTCGGTGTGGTACCCGGCCACGAGTTCGCTTTCCGCTTCCGGCAGGTCGAACGGCAGGCGGTTCGTCTCGGCGAAGGCGGAGATGAGAAACGTGAGGAAGGCGACCGACAGGTTCAGGAGATTCCATCCGCCCATCGCCTGCTGCTGGATGATGCCAGCCATCGTCACATTGCCCGCCAGCAGCAGCACCGGAATGATCGACAGGCCCATCGCGATCTCGTACGAGATCATCTGCGCGCTCGAGCGGAGGCCGCCGAGCAGGGAGTACTTGTTGTTCGACGACCACCCGGCCAGCGTGATGCCGAAGACGCCGAGCGAGGCGATCGCGAGCGTGAAGATGAACCCGACCGGCAGGTCGGCGATCGCCAGTGACACGACTCCCCATGGCGTGGGCAGCGGCGCGGCGAACGGAATCACGGCCCAGCTCACCATCGCCGTGCAGAAGGCGATGGCCGGCGCGAGCGAAAAGAGGATGCTGTTGCCGGCGCCCGGCGACAGCTCCTCCTTCATGAAGTTCTTGAGGCCATCGGCGGCGGGCTGCAGCAGTCCGCCCGGCCCGGTGCGGTTTGGCCCATGCCGGTCCTGAATCCAGGCGCTCACCTTCCGCTCCGCCAGCGTGAGCATCGCGACCGTGACGAGGTACACGCCGAAGAAGACCAGCACCTTGATGGCCGACGCAATCGCGAAGGCCGTCGAATTGTCGGAGATCGGCGTCATCAGGAGCGGGCCCATCAGGCCGTCACCTCGACCGGTGCCGCCGACATCGCGCCCTGCAGGCCAAGGTTCCGATACGTCATGCCGTTGAGCGCCGGCACCGACGCCGCGAGCTGGGCGAACACGTCGCTGGCCAGCACCGGGAACGCGCCGGCGCCGACGGCCGACGCAAGCTCACCGAGCACCCGGTAGCTCGGGCGCACCTGCGCCGGGGGTGCCTTCGCCTGAAGGAAACGTTGCACGCGGCCGCGAAGGTTCGTGAATGTGCCATCCTCCTCGGCAAACGTGCAGACCGGCAGCGCCACCGCAGCCGCGTCGCGCAGCGCACCATCCAGCGCCGTGCCGACGACGATGACGATCACGCCCGCCGGCACGTCCGCGACGGCGTCGGCCGCGTCGGCGACGATCAGCACGTCGCCGGCCGTCAGGTCGGCGGTCGGCGCCGTCACCTCGATGAACCCCAGCATCGCGGCCCCGGTGTGGTTCGGCGCGCGCTCGGCGCGCAGTGACAGGTCCTTCACGCCCGGCAACGGCGCCTCGGGTCCGCGCGCAATCGTCATGACCTGCGCGGCCCCCGTCTGTGCGCTGATGCGATGCAGCAGGAAGAGCGCCTCGTTCGAGAGCGCGGGCGAGGCCAGCACCGTCACCCGTGCCGCGCTGCCGATCAGCGCTGCGGCGGCGGTGATGGCGTCCGACCAGGGGGCCACGGCGAGCCCCTGCGCGCCACGCACCTGAGGGAACTCGAGCCGGTCACGCCGGTTGATCCAGCGATAATTCAGACGGCCGACGTCGCAGGCGAAGTGCTGGTTGACCGCGGCATTCGGACGCGGACGGATGCGGACGACGACGTTGTCGCGCGTCTCGAGCACCACGTTGCACCCCTGCGAGCAACTCGGGCAGATCGACGCCGCGCGGTCCAGCTCCCAGGCGCGGGCCTTGTTCAGGAAGTCCTTCGAGAGGAGCGCGCCGACCGGGCAGAGATCCACCACGTTCGACGCCCATGCGTGCGTGAGGTCGCTGCCTTCGAACTTGCCGATGTAGGCGCGATCGCCGCGTTCGCTCACGTTCAGGACCGGGTCCTGCGCCACCACATCCATGAAGCGCACGCACCGCGTGCAGAGGATGCAGCGATTCGGGACGTAGAGCACGTCGCCGCCGAAATCCTCCATCGGGTTGAAGCGCTTCGGTTCCAGATAGCGGGAGTCCTTGCGCCCTTCGGCGAAGGTGTAGTCCTGCAGTTCACACTCGCCGGCCTGATCGCAGATCGGACAATCCAGCGGGTGGTTGATGAGCAGGAATTCGAGCACGCCCTTGCGCGCCTCGCGCGCCTTCTCGGAGTGCACGTGTACCACCTGCCCCTCGCCAACCGAGGTGGCGCACGCTGGTGCGAGCTTGGGGAACTTCTCCACCTCGACGAGGCACATGCGGCACACGCCCGCCACCGGCAGCGACGGATGGTAGCAATAGTGTGGCACCAGCACGCCCGCGGTCTTGGCCGCCTCGAGCACACTCGTGCCCGGGGGCACGACGACCTCGCGTCCCTCGATCGTCAGGGTGACCATGCCCGGATGTGCGGGCGCTACGGGAGCCGTCATCTCAGGCCGCCGCGGGTGAGAGGCCGGGGATCATCGCCATCGAGCGGTTCTTCGGAATTTTCGCCTCGAACTCGTGGCGGAACTTCTTCAGCCCGCTGACCACCGGCGTCGCACACGAGTCACTGAGCACGCAGATCGTCTTGCCCGTCATGTTGTCGGCGATCTCGAGCAGCGTGTCGAGATCCTTCATCGTGCCCTCACCATCACGGATGCGCTCGAGAATCTTCACCGTCCACGCGGTGCCCTCGCGACACTGCGTGCACTGCGCACAGCTCTCGTGCGCGTAGAAGCGCGCGAGGCGTGCGATCTGACGCACCATGTCCTGCGTGTCGTCGAAGCAGATCACGCCGCCGGAGCCGAGCAGCGAGCCGGCAGCCTGAATGCCTTCGTAGTCCATCACGGCCGCCGCGCATTCCTCGGGTGTCAGGATCGGCACCGAGGATCCACCGGGGATGATGGCCTTGAACTCGCGACCGGCCGGCGGACCGCCGCACAGGTCCCAGAGGAAGTCCTTCATCGGGAAGCCCATGCCCACCTCGTAATTCCCGGGCCTGGCGACGTTGCCGCAGACGCTGAACAGCTTCGTGCCCGTGCTCCTCGGATTGGACGGGCTCGAGAGCGACTTGTACCAGTCGGCACCATGGCGCAGCACATGCTGCGCGGCGCAGACCGTCTCCACGTTGTTGATCGTGGTCGGTTGTGCAAAGAGGCCGGCGACGGCCGGGAACGGCGGCTTGATGCGCGGATTGCCGCGGCGCCCCTCGAGGGAGTTCATCAGCGCGGTCTCCTCGCCACAGATGTACGCCCCCGCACCCTTGTGCACGTGCACGTCGACCCGCTTGCCGCTGCCCATCGCATTGGCGCCGAGGATGCCGGCTGCGTAGGCCTCGCGCACCGCCTCGCGGACACGGGCGATCGGCTCGGTGTACTCGCCGCGGATGTAGATGTAGGCTGTTTCCGCATAAATGGCGTGAGCGGCGATTGCTGTACCCTCCACCAGTTGGTGCGGGGTCCAGCGCATGAGCTCACGGTCCTTGAACGTGCCCGGCTCCGACTCGTCGGCGTTGATGCACAGGTAATGCGTCTTGCCGTCGGGCTTCATGAAGCTCCACTTCACGCCGGTCGGGAAACCGGCGCCACCGCGGCCCCGCAGGCCCGAATCCTTGACGACGTTCTGCACCGCGACCGGATCGGTGGCGAGCACCTGGCGCAGCACCTCGTAGCCGCCGCGCGCCTGCCATCCCGCGAGCGTGCGCGCCTCCGCGTCACCGAAATACGTCGAGAGGACCGGCGTTTCACG
This sequence comes from Gemmatimonadaceae bacterium, assembly GCA_031409715.1. Classification (GTDB taxonomy): domain Bacteria; phylum Gemmatimonadota; class Gemmatimonadetes; order Gemmatimonadales; family Gemmatimonadaceae; genus JACMLX01. The sequence continues at coordinate 100,263 of JANNXU010000017.1, forward strand.
CGGGTGCGAGGGTTGCGGATACCCCATCAGTCGAGCCCTGCCAGAAGGTCCTTCACGCTGTCCACCGACACACACTCGACGAGCGCGTCATTGATCATCACCGGAGTCGCGAACCCGCACGCGCCCAGGCACTCCACTTCGATCACCGTGAAGCGGCCGTCGGCGGACGTCACGCCCAGCTCACCGCACGTCGTCTCGCGCAGGAACGTGTTCACCACGTCCTCGGCACCGCAGACGTTGCAGGGCGTGGTGGTGCAGACCTGGACGAAATGCCTGCCGACCGGATGCTGGTGGTACATGGTGTAGAACGTCACCACGCCCTTCACGTAGGCAGGCGTGAGGTCCAGCAGCGTGGCGACTTCCGCCATGCCCTCGGCGCTCACCCAGCCACGCTCCTCCTGCACGATCCAGAGCGCGGGCAGCAGCGCCGCCATCTTCGTCGGATACCGCGTGAGCAGCTCGTCCAGCTCGGCGCGCCGCGCCCCCGTGAATACCGGGGCATACGGCTCGTGGGCAGCGTGGCCATCCGGCGCCATCGCGTGGAGGCTCATCGGTCGATCTCTCCCATCACGATGTCGATGCTGGCGTTGATCGCAATCACGTCCGACAGCAGGTGCCCCTCGGCCATCTTCGAGATGGCGGAGAGATTGACGAATGCCGGCGGACGGATGCGCCACCGCACCGGCTTGGAGGTGCCGTCACTCACGAGATAGTAGCCCTTCTCGCCCTTGGGGCTCTCGGTCGCCACGTAGCACTCGCCGATCGGCGGGCGTGGCCCCTCCATCACCAGCTTGAAGTGATGGATCATGGACTCCATCTCGCTCGTCGCCTTGCTCTTCGGCGGCAGGATGACACGCGGATCGTCCACGTTCACCGGCCCCTCCGGCAGGCGGGCCACGGCCTGCTCGAGGATGCGCACGCTCTGGCGCATCTCCTCCATGCGAACCAGGTAGCGATCGTAGACGTCGCCCTTCGTGCCGACGGCGATGTCCCAGTCGTACGTCTCGTAGTCGAGATAGGGGGCATCCTTGCGCACGTCGTACGCCACACCCGAGGCGCGCAGCATCGGGCCGGACAGGCCGTAGTTGATTGCCTCGGTTGGCGACATCACGCCGATGCCGACCGTGCGGCCGACCCAGATGCCGTTGCGGGTGAGCATGCGGTCGGTCTCATCGAGCGTCTTCGGCAGGGAGCGCAGGAATCCCTTCAGCCCGTCGATCCAGCCGGCGGGAAGGTCGGCAGCCATGCCACCGATCCGCGACGCGCTGGTGGTGAGTCGCGCACCGACCCAGCTCTCCCAGAGGTTGTAGACCGTCTCGCGCTCCTGAAACGTCCACAGGAACGGCGTGAAGGCGCCCATGTCGATCGCCGTGGTACCGAGCCACACGAGGTGCGAGATGATACGCGACAGCTCCATCGCGATCACGCGCAGCACCGTGCACCGTGGCGTGATCTCGATGCCGAACAAGCGCTCCGCGCCGAGCGCGTAGGCGATGTTGTTGCCCATCGAGTTCAGGTAGTCCTCGCGATCCGTCCACGGGATGATCTGGTTGTACTGGCGGTACTCGCCGATCTTCTCGAATCCACAGTGCAGGTAGCCGATGTGCGGGATGCAGCGGATCACCGTCTCACCGTCGAGCTCCAGCACCAGGCGCAGCACCCCGTGCGTGGCGGGGTGCTGCGGACCGATGTTGATCAGCATCCGCTCGCTGCCGAGGTCCGGCTCCGTGCCCGGCGCCATGTCGACCGGCATCACTGTGCCGCGCGCGTCCGCCGTCAGCGGAACGTGCCGGATCGTACCGTCGGAACCGAGCGTCGGCGTCGACAGCGCGACGTCGAGGGTGCGCGTCGTGGTGCTCATTCCACTCCCCGCGACTGGCCTGACACGAGACGGGCTCGCATGTCGGCTGGCAGCTCATGGAAGGCGTCGGCGACGCTCAGTTCCTCCATCGAGTAGCGCGCCTCGGGGTTCGCCGCCAGCGCCTGCGAGAGCTGTTCCGAACGGCTGAAGCGGCCACGCAACGGGAAGTCCTTGCGCAGCGGATGCCCCTCGGCATACGACTCCCACATCAGGATGCGGCGCAGGTCCGAGTGGCCCGCGAAGTGCACGCCGAACATGTCGAACACCTCGCGCTCGAGCCAGTTGGCCGACTTGTACACCGGCTCGATGCTCGGCACCTCGAGTGCCGCCGCCGTGTCCAGCGCGGCCTTCAGGCGCAGGAAGCGACGATAGGGCAGCGAGCGCACATGCCACACCATCTCCATCGGCAGGTCGAGATCGCGATGCTCGACCGCCGTGACGTCCACGAGGTAGTCGTACTGCTGGGCGGGATCGTCACGCAGCCAGAGCATGATCTCACGAATGCGGCCCGCGTCCACCCAGACGGTCGTCTCACCCCAGATCACTTCGTGGCGGCCGATCACCGCGCCGAACTGCGCGCGCAGTCCGTCAACCGACGGATTGGCGTCGCCGCCACGATGCGGCACGTTGTGCGGCGTGACGGGATCCGGCGTCCCACGGGGCAGCGCCGCGCCAGGCACCACGACCGTCATGGTGCCGACCGGGTCTGGTGGACCGAGTTGCCGAACGGCTCCGACAGCTCATCAATGCGCGACGCCGGAATGTAGAGCTTCGACGTCGGGTCGATCGCGATCTCGTCATACTGCTGCTGATCGGCGATCGAGCGCTGCTGCTTCACCTTCTCCTGCAGCATCATGATGCCGTACATGAGCGCCTCGGGGCGCGGAGGGCACCCTGGCACGTACACATCCACCGGAATGATCGTGTCGATGCCCTGCACCACCGCGTAGTTGTCGAACATGCCACCGGTGGAGGCGCACGCGCCCATCGAGATCACCCACTTCGGCTGCGGCATCTGCTGGTAGATGCGGCGGATCACCGGTGCGAGCTTGAACGGCACGCGACCGGCACAGATCAGCACGTCGGCCTGCCGCGGCGAGAAGCTCATCCGCTCCATGCCGAACCGCGCGAGGTCGAACCGGCTCGCCGCCGTCGCCATGAACTCGATGGCGCAGCAGGCGGTGCCGAACGGCATCGGCCAGAGGGAATTCGCACGAGCCCAGTTCACCAGGAACTCGAGCCGCGTCGTGACCCACCCGTCCTGCGACGGCGGGTCGTACGACACACTCGAAGGCGTCGTCGCCGGGGTCAGTCCCATTGCAGTGCTCCCTTCCGCCACACGTAGGTCAGGCCAACGGCGAGGATCGCCATGAACACCAGCATCTCCCCGAGGCCGAAGAAGCTCGTCGCGCCACGACAGATCCCGTCGACGAGCGTGTCGCTGCACGACAGGCGCCGAAATGCCGTCCCCCACGGGATCAGGAAGACGGTCTCGATGTCGAAGACGATGAACAGCATCGCGACGAGGTAGAACTTCACCGAAAACCGCTCACGGGCATCGCCGAGCACGGGAATGCCGGATTCGTATGCCTCGGCCTTGACCGCCGACGGTCGGCGGCGCATCGCCCACTGTGACAAGCCGATGATGATGGCCGCGTTCACGAGAACGAAACCCATCAACATCAGGATTGGGAGGTACGCCTGTAGCCCCATGCGTGGTCAGAAGCTCGTGAAAAATTTCACTAACCGGTTCAACTCAACCTAGCCGCGCGGGAGACGTACTTCAACGCTCGCCAGTGGCCCGGAACCATGGTTCGAGCCGACGCATGCCGCCAGGCGGGCGCCTCGGCCGGTGGCACTCAGACCCGGTTGCCGCTACGTTCCCGCGCCATGCCTATCATGAACGATGCGTGGATCCGGCGGATGGCGCTCGACCACGGGATGATCGAACCCTACGAGGACCGTCAGGTTCGCGACGGTGTCATCAGTTATGGCGTCTCCTCGTACGGCTACGACATGCGCGTCGCCCGCGAGTTCAAGATCTTCACCAACGTCCTGAGCTCCATCGTCGACCCGAAGGACTTCGATCCGAAGAGCTTCGTCGAGTTCGAGGGAGACACCTGCATCGTCCCGCCCAACAGCTTCGCCCTCGCGAGGTCGGTCGAGTACTTCCGCATCCCGCGTGACATCCTGACGATCTGCGTCGGCAAGTCGACCTATGCCCGCTGCGGGATCATCACCAACGTCACCCCCTTCGAGCCCGAGTGGGAAGGCTTCGTGACGCTGGAAATCTCGAACACGACGCCCCTCCCGGCCAAGATCTACGCCAACGAGGGGATTGCGCAGGTCCTGTTCCTGCAGGGCAATGCGCCGCCCGATGTCAGCTACCGGGACAAGAAGGGCAAATATCAGGCACAGGTCGGGATCACGCTGCCCAGGCTCTGAGCAGACCGACACGCGACGCGGGGTCCGGAGCCAGTTCGGTTCCGGACCCCGTTTTGCGCGTCCCGTCCGCGCACCCGTGGCCTGCGGACTCAGGCGCTTGCGCTGTGACCGGCAAGCTCCGGCTTTTTCGTCGCCGTCGCCCGGATGAAGTCGCGGTTCATCTGTGTGATCACGTCGATCGAGATCATCTTCGGGCAGGCTTCCTGGCATTCACCGTAGAGCGTGCAGTGCCCGAAGTGCTCCTCGTCCATCCGGGCGACCATCGCCTCGACGCGCCGGTAGCGCTCCGGCTGGCCCTGCGGCAGCCGCGCCAGATGGGTGATCTTGGCCCCGGTGAAGAGCGACGCCGAGCCGTTCGGGCACGCCGCCACACAGGCGCCGCACCCGATGCAGGCGGCCGCATCCATCGCGGCGTCCGACGCATCCTTCGACACGAGGATCTCATTCGCGTCCCGCGCGCCGCCGGTCGGCGCGCTGATGTAGCCGCCGGCCTGGATGATTCGATCCAGCGCACTTCGGTCGGTGACGAGGTCCTTCAGCACCGGGAACGCCGCCGAGCGCCACGGTTCGATCGTGATCTCCTGCCCATCCTGGAAGGAGCGCATGTGCACCTGGCAGGTGGCGGCACCCTTCACGGGGCCGTGCGCGACCCCGTCGATCATCATCGAGCAGCTGCCGCAGATGCCCTCACGGCAGTCGTGCTGGAATGCGATCGGCTCCTTGCCCTGCTCCTCGAGGCCCATGTTCACGATGTCGATCATCTCGAGGAACGAGGCGTCCGACGGGACGTTCGACGCGGTGTACTTCTCGAGCCGGCCTGCGCTCTTCGGGCTGGCCTGCCGCCAGACGTTCAACGTGAAGTTCATTACTTGTAGCTCCGCTGGCTCAGCTGCACGTTCTCGAACGTGAGTGGTTCGACGAGTCGGGTCGGCGCCGTCCTGTCGCCGTTGTACTGCCAGGCGGCCACGTGCGCAAAGTCGTCGTCGTTGCGCAGTGCCTCGCCGTCCGGGGTCTGGTGTTCGGTGCGGAAGTGGCCGCCGCAGCTTTCCTCGCGCTCGAGCGCATCGCGGCACATCAGCTCACCCAGCTCGATGAAGTCGGCCACGCGATTGGCCTTCTCCAGCGCCTGATTCAGATCGCCGTCGGTGCCGGGCACGCTCACGTTCTGCCAGAACTCCTCGCGAAGCGTCCCGATCTCCTGCAGCGCGGTCGTCAGCGAGGCGGTGTTCCGCGCCATGCCGCACTTGTCCCACATGATGTGGCCAAGGTCACGGTGGAAGCTGTCGGCCGAGCGCTTGCCCTTGATGTCGATCAGGCGCTTCATCCGCTGGTTCGCGTCCTGGACTGCAGCGCGCACCTCGGGATGGTCGGCCGTGATCGGCGCCAGTTTCGCCTGCGCGAGGTAATCGCCGATCGTCAGCGGCGCGACGAAGTAGCCGTCGGCCAGGCCCTGCATCAGCGCGCTGGCGCCAAGGCGGTTGGCGCCGTGGTCGGAGAAGTTCGCCTCGCCGAGCACCTGCAGGCCGGGAATGGTGCTCATCAGGTTGTAGTCCACCCACGTCCCGCCCATGGTGTAATGCACGGCCGGGTAGATGCGCATGGGCTGGCGGTACGGATCCTCATCCGTGATCCGCTCGTACATCTCGAACAGGTTGCCATAGCGCTCGGTGATGGCCTTCTCGCCCAGCCGCTTGATCGAGTCGGCAAAATCGAGATAGACACCGAGGCCGGTCTCGCCGACGCCGCGGCCCTCGTCGCACACTTCCTTCGCGGCTCGGCTCGCGATGTCACGCGGCGCCAGGTTGCCAAAGCTCGGATACTTGCGCTCGAGGAAGTAGTCACGCTCCGACTCGGGGATGTCACGCGGGTTGCGCGTGTCACCCTGCTTCAGCGGCGCCCAGCACCGGCCGTCGTTGCGCAGCGACTCCGACATCAGCGTCAGCTTCGACTGGTGCTCGCCGGCCTGCGGGATGCACGTCGGGTGAATCTGCGTGAAGCAGGGGTTGGCGAAGGCCGCCCCGCGCTTGTACGCGCGCCAGGTCGCCGTCACGTTCGACTGCTTGGCGTTCGTGGAGAGGAAGAAGACGTTGCCGTAGCCGCCGGTCGCCAGCACCACGGCGTCGGCCAGGTGCGACGAGATCGCGCCGGTGCGCAGGTCACGCGCGACGATGCCGCGGGCGATGCCATCCACCACGATCAGGTCCACCATCTCGGTCAGCGTGTGCATCTGCACCGCGCCCTTGCCCACCTGCTTCTCCAGCGCCTGATACGCACCCAGCAGCAACTGCTGGCCCGTCTGGCCGCGCGCGTAGAAGGTTCGGCTGACCTGCGCCCCGCCGAATGAGCGATTGGTCAGCAGCCCACCGTAGTCACGCGCGAACGGCACGCCCTGCGCCACGCACTGGTCGATGATGTTCACCGACACCTGCGCCAGACGGTAGACGTTCGCCTCACGGGCGCGGAAATCGCCACCCTTGATCGTGTCGTAGAACAGGCGCCAGATCGAGTCACCGTCGTTCTGGTAATTCTTGGCGGCATTGATGCCGCCCTGCGCGGCGATCGAATGCGCGCGCCGCGGCGAGTCATGAAAGACGAAGGACGAGACCTGATAGCCAAGCTCCGACATCGTCGCCGCCGCCGCGGCGCCCGCGAGGCCCGAGCCCACCACGATCACCTTGTATTTCCGCTTGTTGGCCGGATTCACGAGCTTCATGTTGAAGCGGTGATTGTCCCACTTCTTGTCGAGTGGCCCCGGCGGGACCTTGCCGTTCAGTTCCATATGCTGTGCGCCCGACTACTTGAGGATGCCGAGAAGGAAGGCCAGCGGAATCGCCGCAAACCCAAGGGTGATCACCACCGCCAGCACCACCGGCAGCGAGCGCTTGAGCGGCGACGCCTTCTGCTGGGCCAGACCCAGCGTGCGCATCGAGCTCCACGCGCCGTGATAGAGGTGCATGCCGAGGGCGAGCATCGCGACGATGTAGAACACCGCCACCCACTTAACGGCGAACCCGGTCACAAGGTTCTGATAGATCCTCCCCTCGACGAATTCGGGGTGCACGCTGCCGATGGTGAAGTGCAGGATGTGGAACACGATGAACACCAGCAGCAGCACACCGCCCCAGCGCAGCGTGCGCGAGGCGAGGGTGCTGACCTGCGGCTTGCGCTCGCTGTAGCCGATCGGTCGCGCCGCGCGCGAGAGCATCGTCAGCTGATAGGCGGCGGTCACGTGCAGGAGCACGGCGATCACCAGGACCACCCGCGCGATCAGCACGATCTCGTGCAGCGGACCGTGCAGCAGTGCACCATAGGCATCGAGCTTCTCGGCGCCCGAGAACGCCTGCAGGTTGCCGGCCATGTGGCCGATCACGAAGCCGAGACCGATCAGCCCCGTCACGCCCATGACCACCTTCTTGCCGATGGTCGAGCGCCAGAACGTCAACAACGTGTGCATCGAACGGTGTGCTCCGGAACTGGGTCGGGATGTTCACACGGCGGGCCGGGCCGAGGCCCGACCCGCCGTGTGCGATGTACTCAGATCGTGAGCGCTGCCATCGGTTCGCGGACCGCCTGCGCGCTCTTCTCGAGCGCCGCTCGCTCGTCGGCGGAGAGCTCCACCTCGATCACCTTCTCGAGGCCGCGTCGACCGAGCTTGCACGGCACGCCGAGATAGAGGCCGGACATGCCGTACTCGCCGTCCAGCCACGCGGCACAGGGCAGGATGCGCTTCTGGTCGTTCACGATCGCCTCCACCATCTGCACGGCGCCGGCCGACGGTGCGTAGTAGGCGGAACCGGTCTTCAGGTACTTCACGATCTCGGCACCACCGTCCCGTGTCCGCTGCACGATCGCGTCGAGCGTCGGCTTGTCGAGCAGTTGCGTGACCGGAATGCCGCTCACGGACGTGTAGCTGACCAGCGGCACCATCGTGTCGCCGTGCCCGCCCAGCACCATCGCGCGGATGTCCTTCACCGACACGTCCATCGCCATCGCGAGGAAGGCGCAGTAGCGCGCCGTGTCGAGGACGCCCGCCATGCCGATCACGCGCTCGCGCGGGAAGCCGGTGACTTCCTTCGCCACGTAACACATCACGTCGAGCGGGTTCGAGACCACGATCACGATCGCATCCGGCGAGGTCGCCTTCACCTGGGTGCAGACCGCCTTCATGATCCCGGCGTTCGTGTTCACGAGGTCGTCACGCGACATGCCCGGCTTGCGCGGGATGCCGGCCGTGATCACCACGATGTCGCTCCCGGCCGACTCCTCATACCCGTTCGTGCCGATCACCAGCGAGTCGAACCCCTCGATCGGCGCACTCTGGTACTGGTCGAGCCCCTTGCCCTGCGGCACGCCCTCGGCCACGTCCACCATCACCACGTGACGGGCGAGTTCCTTCTCCGCGATCCGCTGGGCGGCCGTCGCGCCGACATTGCCGGCGCCAACGACCGTGATCTTGTTCACCATTGCGATAGTCGAGCTGAGAGGTATGCATGCAGATGCACCGGCACGCCGGCACAGATAACCACCACGTGCGAGTATCGACCGAAAGGTAGGTGCCAGCAGTGTGGCCGACAACGACGTGTGTGGTGCCCTCGCTCGTGACTAACCGCCAACCTGACTCAACGCTCGCAACCCGCCGACCTGCATCTGCAGCAGCGCATGCTCGCGCGGCTTGCCCGCCAGGGCCTCGCGGAAGAGCGGCTCGAGCGGCTGACCCGCACGCAGTGCGTCGCGCAGGTTCACCTCGTGGTCACCAAACAGGCAGGTCCGCAGCCGACCGTCGGCCGTCAGGCGCACGCGGTTGCACGTGCCGCAATAGGTGTGCGTCATCGGCGTGATCACCCCGACCGTGCCCGGTGCGCCCGCGTAGCGATAGTAGGCCGCCGGGCCGTTGCCGCGCGCCGGCCCCGCGTCGGGCACGAGCGCATCGACCGTGGCGAGGCGGTCGAGAATCTCGGCCGTCGGCACGACATGATCCCACGTCAGCTCCCGCAGGTCGCCAACCGGCATGAGTTCGATGAAGCGGACGTGCCACGGGTGGTCGCGGGTGAGGCGCGCAAAATCCACCAGCTCGTCGTCATTGACGCCCCGCATCACCACCACGTTCACCTTGAGCGGCGACAAGCCAGCAGCCTCGGCCGCAATGAGCGACGCGATCGGATCGAAGGCAAGGTTTCGGCGTGCGATCGCGAGAATCCGGTCGGGACGCAGGCTGTCGGCGCTCATGTTGACGCGGTCGAGCCCGGCCTGCCGGAGCGGCCCGGCCAGCTCCGGCAGGCGGACACCGTTCGTCGACAACGCGATGTCCTGCACCTGCGGCACCGCCCTCAGCTGCTCCACGAGGGAGGTCAACCCCGGCCGGATCGTCGGTTCGCCGCCGGTCAGCCGGATCCGGCGAAGGCCGAGTGGTGCGAGCTGGGCCACGATCGCGACGATCTCCTCGTAGCTGAGGATGTCACGCTTCGGCAACCACGGCAGGCCTTCCAGCGGCATGCAGTAGCTGCAGCGGAAGTTGCAGCGGTCGGTGACCGAGATGCGCAGGTACTCGATGCTCCGCCCGAACTGGTCGGTGAGCGTGATGTCACTCACTGGCCACCTCGGGCGACTGCAGGGGCGTCGGAGGCAATGGCCGTCGGATCGACCCACTGCCGATCACCGTCAACGTAGTGCTCGCACTTCCAGATCGGCACGCGCCGCTTGAGCTCCTCGATCGCGAATCGCTGGGCATCGAGCGCCGGGGCGCGGCGTGCATGCGACACCGCAATAGCCACGCTCACGTCCCGCAGCCCGAGTGTGCCGACACGGTGCTCGATCACGATCCGCACGTCGCCGAACTGCGCCCGCGCCTCTGTGCCGATCCGCGTCATCTCCTCGATCGCCATGGCGGCATAGGCGGAGTACTCGATGCCCGTCACGGCGCGGCCGTCATTCACGTCGCGCACCGTCCCGACGAAGCAGGTGGTCGCGCCAGTGCACTCCGCCGTGACCTCGTCCAGCAGCCCGGCGACATCGATCGGTGCCGCGACGATCGCCGCCCGGATCATCCGCCGGCCACCGGTGGAATGAGCGCCACCTCCTGGCCGGCGTGCACCGGCACTGCCCCCGGCGCATACCGCCGATCCACCGAGACGAGCGGCCGCGCCGGCAGCACGTGGCCGCCAGGCAGCACGCGCAGCGCCGCGACGACGTCCTCGACGGTGCCCCGATCGGGGACCGACACGGTGACGGCGCTGGCGCCGAAAGCCTCGGCATACGATGCGAAGAGGAGAACCTGAAGCTCAGTCATGGAAGGCAAGTCACGGCGTGACGGCAAGATAGCGCACTGCGTCCGGGATCGTTCCATGGCAGAATGCAAACGCGGGGGCCGGTGGGGCACCCCGCGATCGACGGACACGCATGCATCTGCTCGCACTGCTTGCACTTACTCGTCGAAGTCGTCGTCGTCGTCGGCAAACCCACCCTCGGGCACCTCTTCGCCAGCGACCATCGCGCGCAATTCCTTCGACGGCTTGAACACCGGGACGGGCCGCGCCGACACCTCGACCGGTTCACCAGTACGAGGGTTGCGCGCCATGCGCGTCTTCCGCTGCCGGATCTTGAAGGTGCCGAACCCACGCACCTCGATGTTCTTCTGGTCCTTCATCGCGTCCTTGATCGCGTCGAGGAATGCGTCCACCACACGGGCGCAATCCTTCTTGGAAATCAGCGGACCGGCCGTGCGAGAAATCTGCTCGGTGACCCGCTCCACCAGATCGGCTTTCGTCATGGACGCCCTCAAGGAGTCAACGCCCGGTTGGCACCGGGCTCGGGCGCGAAGCTAGCAACGTAGAGCGTTGTCAGTCAAGAGGTTGGCCGATTTCAGCCACGCCCGCGGAGGGTCGCCATGAAGTCGTGGAACACCGGCCGGGCATCGTGTGGACCGGGCGCTGCCTCGGGATGGTACTGCACCGAGAACACGGGCAGCGTGCGGTGACGCAGCCCCTCGATCGTGCCGTCGTTCAGGTTCACGTGGGTGACCTGGAGCTCGGAGGAACCCTCCACCGCGCTGGCATCGCCCGCCACCGAAAACCCGTGGTTCTGCGACGTGATCAGCACCTTGCCGGTGGCCAGCTCCTTCACGGGCTGGTTCCCGCCCCGGTGACCATACGGCATCTTTTCGGTCCGACCGCCAAAGGTCAGACCGATCAGCTGATGCCCGAGACAGATGCCGAACACAGGCGTTCCCGCTTCGGCGACGCCGCGGATCATCGCAGGCGCATAGCCGATCGCAGCGGGGTCACCCGGGCCATTCGACAGAAAGACGCCGTCGGGCCGATGGCTGAGGATCTCCGCGGCCGTGGTGTCGGACGGAACGACCGTGACCTTGCACCCCTCGTCGGCGAAGAGGCGCAACATGTTCTCCTTGATGCCGAAATCGACCGCGACGATGTGGTGGGCGGTGTTGCCCTCGCCGTAGACATAGGCCTGCTGCGTGCCGGTGCCGGTGGCGAGGTCGGCCCCCTCCATGTGCGGTGCGGCTGCCAGCAGCGCCCGTGCCTCGCTGCTGGGCTCCTCACCGACACTGATCACGCCCAGCAGCACGCCGCCGCTGCGGAGGTGTCGCGTGAGACGGCGGGTGTCCACCTCCTGCAGCACTGGCACACCGGCGGCAGCCAGCCAGCTCGGCAGGTCTCCCGTGGCGCGCCAGTTCGAATGGTGCCTGGACATCTCGCGCACGATCACACCGGAGACCTGCACCTTCCCGCTTTCCGGGTCATCGGCATTGACGCCGTAGTTCCCGATCTGCGGGGCGGTCATGACGACGATCTGGCCACGGTACGACGGATCCGTGAACACTTCCTGGTAGCCGGTCATGTTGGTCGTGAAGACCACCTCGGCCACCGTCGCTGGTGCGCCGGCGTTCACACGACCCTGAAACGTCGAACCGTCCTCGAGGAGCAATACCCCGGGGACGGTGTCGAGCGACAGCGGATGCGGCGTCTCGCTGCTCACTTCTTGGCGGGTGCCGGAGTCGTGGTGGCAGGAGCCGGTGTCGCCGGAGCGGGCGTGGCCGGCGCAGTCGTCGGCAATGGCAGCGCCGCAGCGCCACCGGCCTTCGGTGCGCCGGGAGCCGCTGGCGCCGGCGTGCTGAAGGCGTTGTCCAGTACCGACTTCGGGGCGCGCTGCCGGGTCGTCATCAGCTGCAGCACGAGTGCCAGGAACATGAACACGCCACCGCCCCACCAGCTCAGCTTCGTCAGCAGGTTGCCCGCCTGCCGGGTGCCGATCACGGCGTCAGCCGAGGACGTGGCGCCGCCGAAATTGGCCGCCATGCCGCCGCCTTTGCCCGACTGGAGCAGGATGGCGCCGATCAGCGCGAGGCTGATGATGATGAGGATGGTAAGCAGGAACGTGTACATCGGCTCGAATGGGTCGGAGACGTCGCTGGACTAGCCACCAAAGGAAGCGACTTCGCCCTCTCGAATCAAGCGCGGACGATGGCGTTCCACCCGTCCGCATCGAGGCTTGCGCCGCCGACGAGCACCCCGTCCACGTCCGGCGCGGCCAGCAGGGTGGTGGCGTTCCCACGGTTCACCGACCCGCCGTAGAGGATCGGAATGCCCAGTGCGCGCTCGCCGATCGCCGCCTTGAGCGCCGCGATGATCGCAGCATGCACCTGGCTCGCGTCGTCCGGGGTGGCCGTCCGGCCCGTGCCGATCGCCCAGACCGGTTCGTAGGCGAACAGCATGGAGGCCACCTGCCCCTCCTCCACCCCATCGATGCCGGCCCGCAGCTGACGCAGCACCGTCGCCTCGGTGTTGCCGGCGTCGCGCTCGGCCAACAATTCCCCGACGCAGAGTACCGGCGTCAGGCCGGCCCGGAAGGCCGCCTTCACCTTCAGGTTCGACTCGGCATCCGTCTCGGCGAAGACGTGCCGGCGCTCCGAGTGCCCGACCAGCACGTGCGTCGCGCCCGAGTCGCGCGCCATCGGGGCCGAGTTCTCCCCCGTGAAGGCGCCCTTGTCCTCCCAGTGGATGTTCTGGATGCCCGTCTCGAGATCCGGACGATCGCGGACCAGTTCACTCACCGTGGTGACCGACAGCGCATTCGGGAAGAACAGGACCTTCCGATCCTGCTGCCGCGGGTAGTGCGCGAGAAAGCTCTTCATGAACGCCCGGGCATCGCTCGGGCCATGGTGCATCTTCCAGTTCGCGGCGAAGATCGGCAGCGTCACGCAGTCCCCTTGTCGTCCAGTGCGGCCACGCCGGGGAGTTCCTTGCCCTCGAGGAATTCGAGGCTGGCTCCACCGCCAGTGGACACGTGACTCATCATCTGACCCAGCCCGGCCTCGACCACCGCCGCTGCCGAATCGCCGCCGCCGACGATCGTGATCGCGCCCTTACCCGTGGCCGCGGCCATCGCCGTCGCCACCGCGCGGGTCCCCGCGTCGAACGGCGGCTTCTCGAACACGCCCATCGGCCCGTTCCAGAGCACCGTCTTCGCGGCGAGGATCGCGCGGGCATAACTCTGCGCCGTCTCGGGGCCGATGTCGAGCATCGCCTCACCGGCGGGAATGCCGTCGCGCTTCACGGAGTGGGCGGTCGCCGGCTGGTCCATGCCCTTCGCGACCGTTGCGTCGTGCGGCAGGATCAGCAGGCTGCCGGCACGCTCGATCAGGTCCTTCGCCATGTCGACGCGATCGGGCTCCACCAGCGACGTCCCGGTTTCGAAGCCCATCGCCTTGTAGAACGTGCACGCCATCGCGCCGCCGATCAGCAGCGCGTCGACCTTCGGCAGCAGCGCCTCGACGACGTCGATCTTGCCCGAGATCTTCGAGCCGCCGAGGATGGCCACGAAGGGCCGCTTCGGCTCGTCGAGTGCGCCGCCGAGGTAGGACAGTTCACCCTCCATCAGCAGGCCGGCGACCGCTGGGCGCAGGTGCCTGGCGATCCCCGCGGTGGAGGCGTGGGCGCGGTGTGCGCTGCCGAAAGCGTCGTTCACGTACAGATCGCCAAGGGCGGCGAGGCGTTGCGCCAGCGCATCGTCGTTCTGCTCTTCACCCGCGAGAAAGCGCGTGTTCTCCATCAGGAGCACCGCGCCGTCGGCGAGCGCCGTCGTCGCTGCGACCGCCGCCGCGTCGTCGGTCGTGGTGCAGAACGCGACGTCCACGCCGGGCAGCACGGTGCGCAGTGCCGGCACCACCGCTGCCAGCGAGTACTTCGCATCCGGTGCGCCCTTCGGGCGGCCGAGGTGGGAGAGGAGCACGATGCGGGCGCCGTGCTGACGCAGCAGCTGGATCGTCGGCACGGCGGCGCGGAGGCGCGTGTCGTCGCTGACGGCACCACTGCCGTCGAACGGCACGTTGAAGTCCACGCGCACGACCACCCGACGCCCGCGCAGCTGCGCGGGTGTCAGGTCCGTCACGGAACGCTTCTGCATCAGGAGAGCGAGTTGCCGACGTACTGCAACAGGTCGACGCAGCGGCTCGAGTAGCCCCACTCGTTGTCGTACCAGCCGGAGAGCTTCACCAGCGTCTTGTCGATGACGTTGGTGCTCTTCGCGTCGATCGTGCACGAGAACGGGTTGCCGATGTAGTCCACGCTCACCAGTTCCACGGTGCTGTAGTCGAGGATGCCCTTCAGCGGGCCGTCCTGCGACGCGGCGAGGAACGCGGCGTTCACGTCCTCGATCGTCGTCGGGCGCTCGACTTCCACCGTGAGTTCGGTGAGCGAGACGTCCGGCGTCGGGACGCGGATCGAGATGCCGTCGATCAGCCCCTTGACCTCGGGGATCACGAGGGCCGTGGCCTTGGCGGCACCGGTCGTCGTGGGA
Organism: Gemmatimonadaceae bacterium; assembly: GCA_031409715.1. GTDB lineage: Bacteria > Gemmatimonadota > Gemmatimonadetes > Gemmatimonadales > Gemmatimonadaceae > JACMLX01. The sequence continues at coordinate 115,381 of JANNXU010000017.1, forward strand.
ATCATCGACAGCGCTGCGGCGCGCGCGCGGCGCATGTCCTTGTGCGGCAGGTCGAGGATCTGCTGGTCGTTGGTGTAGCTGTGGATCGTCACCATCGCACCGTGACGGAAGCCGAAGTTGTCGCGCACGACCTTCACCATCGGCACCAGGCAGTTCGTGGTGCAGCTGGCGTTGGAGATGATGTGGTGGGCGGCCGCATCGTACTTCTGGTGGTTCACGCCCATCACGATCGTGATGTCCTCACCCTTCGCCGGTGCCGAGATGATCACCTTCTTCGCGCCGGCGGCGATGTGCTTGGCAGCCTTGTCGGCATCGGTGAAGATGCCCGTCGACTCGAGGATGATGTCGGCGCCCACCGCCGCCCAGGGCAGGTTGGCGGGGTCGCGCTCGGCGGTGATCCGGATCTCGTCCCCATCGACGATGATCGCGCCGTCCTTCGCACTCACGTCACCCTGGTAGGTGCCGTGCACCGAGTCGTACTTGAACAGGTGCGCCAGCGTGGCCGTATCGGTCAGGTCGTTGATCCCGACGAAATCGATCGCGGCGCCCGACTTCTTGGCGGCGCGCAGCACGTTTCGCCCGATGCGACCGAACCCATTGATGCCGACCCGAATTGCCATGACCCTACTCCAGTGGTGAACGGCGGTCGCCGATCGCAGGCGCCCGTCCGAAGGTGACACAGCTTACGATACGTGCGCCGCCGTCCACGAGGGCGGCGGCGCACGCGACAAGGGTGGCTGCGGTGGTGACGACATCGTCCACGAGCACGCAGTGCGCACCCTGCACGTCAGGGGCACCAGCCAGAGCCACGGTGAAAGCGCGCGTTACGTTCACCACTCGCTCCCCGGGTGTCAACCGCGTCTGGCTTGCCGGCATCCGCGTCCGCTCCAGCGCGTCACACACTGCGATCCGCCAGTGCGGCGCAAGTCCCTCGGCAATCACGCGCGCCTGGTTGAATCCACGCTCGCGTTCGCGCCAGCTGGCGAGCGGGACGGGAACGAGAAACGCCCGTTCACTCACGACGTCCGGCGGCCAGGTCAGCCGCGCCATCTCCGTCGCCATGTCACCCGCGAGCGCGTGCCAGCCGTCGTACTTCAGGGCATGCACCAGCCGGCTGGCGACACCGCGCCGCGTCATCCAGGCCACGGAGCGCACCGCGCGAACGTACGGTGGCAAGGGCTCACACCAGCGGCAGGGATCTGCCGGTTCCGCGTCGCGCGCCGGCGGATGACCGCAGCGATGGCACTGCGGGTGCGGCAACCGGTCGACTCGCGTCCAGCAGAGCCGGCACGCCGGCCCGCGCTCGCGTCCGAGCGGCGCGTCGCAGAGCACGCACACGCCGGGCAGGGCCAGCTCGACGAGCGCCGTGCCCGCCGTGCGCCAGTGGCGCAACGTGGCCGACAGACCACCGGCGCGCATCACGACCGGACTGACGCGGCGCGCGCTGCCCGCGACATGACCTCGCGATCGGGGGCGAGCGCAAACCAGCGTTGCCAGGAGCGGGCACCCTGCCCGATCAGCATCTGCAGTCCGTCATCGGCGGCGTAGCCGAGGTCGCGGGCGAGCCGCACGAACGGTGTCGGGCCGTCTCGCCGATACACCATGTCCAGCACGGCGGCACCTCGTTGCAGCACGCCCGGATTGACCGGCACGGCATCATCGCGCAACCCGATGGTGGTGGCGTTGACGACGAGATCTGCGCCGCGCAGTGCATGCGCCATGAACTCCTCCACGCGGATGGTTCCAGACGGGCCGAGCCCGGACAGCGGCGCGGCGCGGCCGACAGAGCGCGCCCAGACGGCCACCGAGGCGCCCGGCCAGCCGCTGGCGGCGACCACCGCGGCGCGGGCTGCACCACCGGCACCGAGCACCGCCACCCTCGCGCCCACCGGAATCTTGCCGAGCAGTGCGATCACTGCGTCATCGAAACCCGGCACGTCGGTGTTGTCTCCGTGCAGCGCACCGTTCACCGACCACCAGGTGTTCACCGCGCCGACACGTGCGGCGAGTGGGGTCACGTGGTCGCACAGCGCCGCCACCCGCTCCTTGTGCGGCACGGTGACGTTGCCGGCCGCGCCTTCGCGGACGAGCGCCCGCATCGTGGAGTCCAGCGCAGCGTCCGACACCTCCAGCGCCTCGTAGCGCGCCGACAGCCCAGCCGCCTGCAGTGCGGCATTCTGAAACGCGGGCGACAGCGAATGCGACACCGGCTGGCCGATCAGCACCAGCCGGCCAGGTTCCGCCATCAGCGCGACGGCGACTGCTGCCCCGCCGTGAGCCGGTCGAATGCGCGACTGATCAGCGCGTGCAGCTCGTCGAACGTGTCACGGTAGACGGTGATGTCGCCGCCGATCGGATCACTGACCGGCCGCAGGCTCTCGCCATTGGTGGCGTATGCGCTGAGCAGGTGCGCCTTGCCGGCGCCGCCCATCCCCTCCACCGCCAGCAGGTGGCTGGGACTCATCGTCAGGATGATGTCGGCACTGCCGATCAGCGCCGGCGTGACGGCGCGCGACCGGTGGCGCGAGAGGTCGAGCCCGTGCTCCATCGCGATCAGCAGCGATCCCTCCGAGGCGCCGCTCATCGAGTCGGCAGCGACGCCGGCGCTGGACACCTGCAGCCATGGCAGATGTCGCGCCGCCGCGATCGCGGTGCCGATCACTTCGGCCATCGGGCTGCGGCAGGTATTGCCCGTGCAGACGAACAGGACGCGGAGCGGTGACTCAGGCATCGCCAAGCAGGTCGGGGACAGTCTCGCGGAGGGTGGCTGCGCTGATCGCACCGGGGCGGATCACCCGCAGCCGTCGTCCCGTGCAGTCTACCACCGTACTCGGCGGCGAGGGAGGCAGGGTGCCACCATCGAGCACCATGAGTTGCCCACGGTTGATCTCGGTGGTCCACTGTTCGACCACCTCGGCGGCACGCATGGCCGGCGGCACACCCGGCCGATTGGCCGAGGTCGAGGTCAGCGGCGATCCGAGTGCGGTGATCAGCCGCTGCAGTCCCGGATGCGGCGTCCAGCGCACGGCGATGCCCCCTTCCGGTCCGCGGAGACGCGGCGGGAGCTGTCCTTCACCGCCGGGCAGCACGAGCGTCAACGGCCCGGGCCAGTGCCGCGCCGCGAGATGCGCGGCCTGTGCCGAGAGCGTCAGGCCAAGCCGCGTCAGCATCGTGCTGTTCGAGACCAGCAGCAGGAACGGCTTGGCCGGCGGCCGCCGCTTCATCACCACCAGTTTCTCGACCGACTCGAAATCCACCATCGTGCCGAAGCCGTACACCGTCTCCGTCGGATAGGCGAGGACGCCGCGCTCCTGGAGATGCATCACGACGGGTGTCAGCGCCGCCTGCACCTCGTCCGGCGACCAGAACGGTGTGACGATGCTGCGTCGGCTCACTCGGGCAGCACCGACAGCGATTCGGCGGTGGCGAAGTCGGACTCGTCGGTGACCTTCATGCCACGCTCGCTGCCGCGGACCACCACGACCGGGAATCCGTAGTGCTCGCACAGGGCCGCGTCATCGGTCGCGGCCAGCCGGTCGCGACGGGCACGAGTGTGCACCTCGTCGATGATGGCCCGCGGAAAGGCCTGCGGTGTCTGCGCGCGCCAGAGCGCCGTGCGATCGACCGTGCGCACGATCCGCCCGTCCGCATCGACTTCCTTGAGCGTGTCGACCACCGGCAGCGCCGCGATCGCGCCATGCCCGCGACGGGCCTCCTGGATCACCCGGTCGATCACGGTGCCGCTCGCGAGCGGACGCGCGGCATCGTGAATCACGACCGTGTCGATGTTCTCCGGCATGTCCTCGAGACCGTTGTAGACCGATTGCATGCGGTCGCGTCCACCGGTGCTGACCAGCATGCGGTCGATGTCGCACTGGAAGATCCACGGTGGTGGATCGGCGGCGAAGTCACGCGGCAGGACGAGCACCACCAGCGCCACATCCGGACGGAGCTGGAAGGTCTGCAGACTGTGCAGCAGCATCGGCTTGCCGGCGACCCAGCGGAACTGCTTCACCTCCGTGCCGCCGACGCGCGTCCCGCTACCGCCGGCCACGATCACCACCCCGACATTCGGTGTCGCGACGGGTGTGACGTCGCGCAGCGCTGCCGGTCGCGCATCGCGGTCCAGGTTCGCGGGTGCCCGCACGCCGACCACGACGCCATCGTGCGTCTCCACGCCATCGTCGTGCGAGTGGTCGGGATCGTGATCGTGTGTCATGTGAAGATGGTGTCCAGCAGGTCGCGCACGTTGGCGACGCCGATGACCGTGAGCCCCGACGGTGACTTCACCATCGCCGTGGTCTTCGAAACATAGGCGCGCGTGAGGCCCAGCCTGGCCGCCTCTGCCAGACGGCGCTCCAGCTGCGAGACGGCACGGATCTCGCCACCGAGTCCGATCTCACCAAGGAAGAGGGCGTCCGCCGGGAGCGGCCGATCGTACACCGACGAGGCCAGGGCGGCCGCCACCGCGGCATCGCCGGAGGGTTCGGTGAGCCGCATGCCGCCCACGACGTTCACGAATGCATCGAGCTGCGCAAACCCCAGCCCGGCGCGCTTCTCGAGCACGGCCAGCAGCAGCGCGAGTCGCCGTGGGTCGTAGCCCGTGGTGACGCGCTGCGGCGTGCCGAAGCCGGCCTTCGCCGCCAGTCCCTGGATTTCCACAAGCAGCGGTCGCGTGCCTTCGAGCGGCGCGGTGAGCGCGCTGCCGCTGGCGGTCTGGGTGCGGTCGCCCATGAACAGGACCGACGGATTCGCGACCGGCTGGAGGCCCGCAGCGTCCATCCGGAACACGCCGATCTCGTCGACGCTGCCGAAGCGGTTCTTGGTGGCGCGAAGCAAGCGATAATCAGCGCCCGACTCGCCCTCGAAGTACAGCACCGTGTCCACGATGTGCTCGAGTGTCTTCGGGCCGGCGATGCCGCCCCCCTTCGTCACGTGCCCGACGACGAAGATGGCGGTGCCGAGCTCCTTCGCGGTGCGCATCAGCCGCGCGGCGCATTCGCGCACCTGGCCGACGTTGCCCGGTGCCCCCTCGAGCTGCTCGGTGTGCACCGTCTGGATCGAGTCGATGATCGCAATCACCGGCCGTGTCGCCTCGAGATGCGCGAGGATCGTCTCGAGGTGCGTCTCCGGCAGGAACTCCACCTCCCCGGCACCGTCGCCCAGCCGATCGGCGCGCAGCTTCACCTGCAGCGGACTCTCCTCGCCACTGACGTAGAGCGCGGCGTGCCCCATGCCCTGGAGGCGCGCCACGACCTGCAGCAGCAGCGTGGACTTGCCGATCCCGGGCTCGCCGCCGACGAGCACCATGCTGCCCGGCACGATCCCGCCGCCGAGCACGAAGTCGAACTCGGCGAGGCCGGTGCGATAGCGCATCGACTCCGTGCCACTGACCGCGCTCAGCTTGCCGGCCCGCGTCGCGACCATGCCGCGGCGCGCGCTCGTCGCCGGCCGGCCTGCGGCCTTGGCCGGCGCGCGCTCGACGATCTCCTCGACCAGCGTGGACCACTCGCCGCAACTCTCGCAGCGCCCGCCCCACTTGGGATACTCCGTGCCGCAGCTGGTGCAGCGGTAGGCGGTCTTCGTCCTGACGCTCACTCGCCCGCGATCCGCTTCGAGAAGTTCTCGAAGCGGGTGTACTGCTTGTGGAAAAAGAGCGGTACGGTGCCGATCGGCCCGTTGCGCTGCTTGCCGATGATGATCTCGGCGCGCCCATCCAGTTCGCTGTTCTTGAGGCGACCCGCCTCGTCGCGCTCGGCGTACACTTCCTGCCGGAAGATGAAGAGGATCACGTCGGCGTCCTGCTCGATGGCGCCCGATTCGCGCAGGTCGCTGAGCTGCGGCCGACCCTTCTCGTCGCCGGAGCGCTGTTCGGGCGCGCGCGAGAGCTGCGACAGCGCGACGACCGGCACGCGCAGCTCCTTCGCCAGCGCCTTCAGGCCACGACTGATCTGGCTGACTTCCTGCTGCCGATTCTCGGCGTTCGGACCCGTCATGAGTTGCAGGTAGTCCACCACGATCAGCCCCAGCTTCGAATCCGGGTCGGCCTTCAGGCGGCGCGCCTTGGCGCGCATGTCGAGCACCGTGATGCTCGGCGCATCGTCGATGTAGATCGGCGCCTGCGACAGGATGCCGACCGCGCGCGCCAGGCGCGGCCAGTCGTCGTCACGCAGCCGGCCCGTGCGCATCGCCTGCGCGTCGAGGCGCGCCTCGCTCGTGATCATGCGCTGCACCAGCGACTCCTTGCTCATCTCGAGCGAGAAGAACGCGACCCCCACGCCTTCGGTGATGGCGACGTGCTGCGCGATGTTGAGCGTGAGTGCCGTCTTGCCCATCGAGGGACGGGCCGCGACGATGATCAGGTCCGAGGGCTGGAAGCCCGATGTCATCTGGTCGAGGTCCGCGAAGCCGCTCGCCACGCCGGTCACGGAGCGGCCTTCCTTCGCAATGGTCTCGATCCGCTCCATTGCCGGGTACATCAGCGCCTTGATGCGCGTGAACCCGTCACCGCCCCGGTCCTGCCCGACCTGCAGGATGCGCTGCTCGGCAAAATCGAGCAGGTCGCGCGCCGGCTGCCGCGCCTCGAACGCCTCGCCGGCAATCTGCGTCGAGACCTCGATCAGCCGGCGCAGGATCGCCTTCTCCTTGACGATGCGCGCGTGGTGCTCCACGTTCGCCGCCGTCGGGACGGCGTCGGCGAGGAAGCTCAGGTACTCGCGCCCACCCGCGGCATCCATCTCGCCGCGCCGCTCCAGCTCATCCGCCAGGGTGACGACGTCGATGCCGCTGCCCTTCTCCATCAGCGCGATGATCGCACGATAGATGCGGCGGTGGCCCTCACGGAAGAACATCGTGTCGTCGACGATCTCGGTCGCACGCGTGATCGCGTCGGCGTCGATGAGCATCGCCGACAGCACCGACTGCTCCGCATCCTCCGACTGGGGGGGACGGCGGTCGCGGTACGGATCAGGTGCGGAGGGTCGCGTCGAGAACGCGTCGAGCAAGCTTGACATCTTCCCACGTAGGCCGCTTCCACGCGTCGTTGCGCAGCAGGGCAGCCGGGTGATAGGTGGCGATCAGCGGGATGCCCTGATACCAGTGCAGCTGCTGGCGCAGCTTCCCGATGGCAAGTTTAGTCCCGAGCAGTGACTGCGCGGCAAATGTCCCGAGCGCGATGATGACTCTGGGCTGCACGAGGTCCACCTGGCGCTGCAGGAAGGGGGCACAGGCACGGATCTCGTCGGGCTGCGGGTTGCGATTGCCGGGTGGGCGGTGCTTCAGCACGTTGCAGATGAAGACATCGCCGCGCGAGAGCTGGATCGCGCCGAGGATCTTCGTCAGGAGCTCACCGGCGGGGCCGACGAACGGCTCGCCGGTGGCATCCTCGCGTTCGCCCGGGGCCTCACCGACGACGAGGATGTCCGCCTGCGGATTGCCCATGCCCGGCACGGGATGTGTCGCGGTCTGGTACAGGTCACACCCGCGGCAGGCGCGCACGGCGTCGGCCACGGCGTCGAGCGTGGCCCACTGCGTGCCGCCACCGCCGGTGAGGAGCGCTGGTCGTTCGACACGCAGCCCCATGGGGAACACGACGCCCTCCATCAGCCGCACCGTGCCGCGCGAGGGGATCGGCGGCACGGTGCCGCCGCCGGCCGGCCCCTCGCCTGGACCGGCGGTTGGTGGCGTTGCCGGCGGGCGGGAGACGCCGCTGCCCTGCAATTGCTGCATCATCCGGCGCCAGTCGTCACCCTGCTCGATCGGCTGCGCCGGATCACGAGGTGGACGCGCGTCGTCGTCGCGGCGAGACGTCGTGTCGCGCGGCGCGGTCTCGCCAGGTCGGCGTTCCCGTGTCGGGGGCACATCACGAAGCGGCGCGGCGCCACTCGGCACGCTCCCACCCGGCGCGTTGCCGCGCGGCTCAGTCCCACCCGCGGTGAGTGCCGATCCGGCGCCACCCTGCAGGGCGCCGAGCATGCGCAGCACGTCGTCCACGCCGAGCGCATCCAGCGTCATCTCCGACTCGCCGAGTTCACGCCGCTGCTCGAGATAGGCGCGCAGGCGCTCCTTGGCGTTCATGCGCGCGCCTCCAGCAAGCGGGCGATGCGATCGAGCAGGATGTCGGCCAGCTCGACCTTCGGCATCAGCGGCAGTGCCTCGCGCCCGCCGTGCGCATCGAGGATCAGCACGCGATTCGTGTCCGTCCCGAATCCGGCGCCCGCCTCCGTGGCGTCATTGGCGACGATGAAGTCGAGCCCCTTCGCGGTGAGCTTGGTCCGCGCGTGCGCCTCGAGGTTCGTCGTCTCGAGCGCGAACCCCATCACGACCGCGCCCGGCTTCCGCAGGTCGCGCGTGCTGGCGAGGATGTCGACGGTGTGCATCAGTGCGATCACCGGCGACTCAGCCGACTTCTTCATCTTCTGCGATGCCGCTTCCACGGCACGGAAGTCGGCAGGCGCCGCGGCCATGACCAGTGCGTCGGCATCGGGCAGCGCTGCGGCGACCGCATCGCGCATGTCGGCGGTACTCGTGACGGCGACAGAGTCGACGCCAGTCGGCACCGCCACCTCGAGTGGGCCGTGCACCAGCGTGACGTGCGCCCCGCGCCGCCAGGCGGCCGCCGCGACGGCGACACCCATGCGCCCGCTGCTGTGATTGGTGATGTAGCGGACCGGATCGAGCGACTCGCGGGTGGGGCCGGCGGTGACGACGATGTGCCGACCGGCGAGACCACGAGCCGTCTCCAGAGCGCGGCCGGCGTGCGCCACGATGCCCTCTGGCTCGGGCAGCCGACCCGGTCCGATCCCCTCGCCAAAGGCCAGCGGACCGACGGCCGGGTCGAGGACCACGTACCCGATGTCGCGCAGCACCTGGACGTTGCGGTGGACCAGCGCATGGGCCCACATGCCGTCGTTCATCGCAGGCGCGATCAGCACGGGTGCCGTCGTGGCCAGCAGCACCGCGGTGAGCTGGTCGTCGGCACGTCCCTGCGCGGCGCGGGCCAGCAGGTCGGCGGTGGCCGGTGCAATCAGGACCAGCTCCGCCTCCTTCGCCAGACGGATGTGCGCGAGAGCATGACCCGCATCGAGAATGGCCGGCGCGACCGGCCGTCCGGTGACGGCTTCGAAGGTGATCGGACCGACGAACTCGCGCGCGGCGTGCGACAGGATCACGTCAACGACGGCGCCCGCCTGTGTCAGCAGGCGGGCGATCGATACGGCCTTGTAGCAGGCGATGCCGCCGGTCACCCCGAGGATGACACGGCGACCGTCGAAGGGGCGCATGCGAATCGCCCCTGTCGGACTAGTCGGCGCGACGCCGCGGCATCACGCGATACTCGAAGTCCTTGCCATGCAAGTCCTCGAGGGCGCGCGTGGTGAGCTTCTTCTCCTTGCCGGTGCTGCCCATCTTGGGGAATTCGTTCAGCACGCGCGCATACTTGGCCGCGACGAGCACGCCGAGGTACTTGTTCTGCGACTGCTGCTGTTCGGTGATGTCGCCGGGGGTGAAGACTCGCATGTCGTTCCATCTCCTCGGCGCACGGGCGCCGTTGGGTGACCAGCATTCGGGGCGACGCAGGCCGCCCCGTTGTTACCGGATCGCGTCGCGCAGCTCGGTGGCGAGTGCCGTCACGCGTTCCGTCAGATCCGTCAACCGCGAGCGACGCAGCGCTTCCGCATCGATGATGCTCAGCACCTGCGCCACCGCATGCTCCAACTCGTCGTTCACGACCACGTACTCGAACTGGTGAATGGTCGCCAGCTCGCTCAACGCACTGTCGACGCGCGTCGAGAGCGTCTCCCGATCCTCCGACCCACGGCCCGACAACCTCGCCAGCAGCTCCACTGCCGAGGGCGGCAGCAGAAAGATCAGCACCGCCGACGGAAACGCCTGCACGAACTGCAGCGCGCCCTGCACATCGATCGTCATGATCGGATTCCGTCCGGCAGACATCAGCCGGTCGATCTCGCTGCGCAGCGTGCCATACCGCCGTCCATGCACCAGGGCGTGCTCGGCAAACTCCCCCCGGGCGACCTTGGCTTCGAACTCGTCTCCAGCCAAGAAAAAGTAATCGACCCCGTGCCGCTCCGCTGGCCGGGGCGGTCGGGTCGTGCAGGTCACGCTGAATCCGAGATCGGGCCGACGCTCCAGCAAACGCCTGGCGATGGTGGTCTTGCCCGTTCCTGATGGGGCCGCCAGAATGACGGGAAACGCCGGCGTCGTCATTCGAGGTTCTCGACCTGTTCGCGCATCCGCTCCAGTTCTTCCTTGATCAGCACGACCTCGCGCTGCATCACCGCGTCGTTGGCCTTGCTGCCGGTGGTGTTGGCCTCACGCACCATCTCCTGCAGGATGAAGCCCAGCCGCTTCCCGACCCCGTCACCCTCGGGCGACGCGATTGCGGCCCGGCAGGCGGTGTTGTGCGAGGCGAACCGGCTCAGCTCCTCGGCCACGTCCAGCCGGTCGGCAAGGATCGCGATCTCCTGCGCCAGCCGCTGCGGGTCGACCGCCACCCCGGCCGCGAGTTCCTGGATGGCTGCGGTGAGGCGGTCGCGCTGCTCGACCACCCGTTGGGGCGCGCGCACCGTCAGCCGGTCGAGCGCCCCTTCGATGATCACCAGCCGATCGAGCAGGTACTGCGCCAGACGCCCGCCCTCTGCCAGCCGCATCGTCACGAAGGTCTGCACGGCATCGCCGATGAGTGACAGCAGCGCCCCCGGGTCCACGTCGGCGAGCGAGCCCTCGTCGAGCGGTGCGCTCGTGATCACGTCCGGGAGGCGCAGCAGCGACGCGATGTCGACACGGGTGTCGATCCCGCTCTCCTCGGGAATGGCGCGAATCTGCGCCATGTAGGCCTGCAGCCGCGCCACGTCGATGCGCGGCCCCTCACCGGCCTCGCGCTCGATCCGCAGCGTCAGCGACACATGGCCGCGTGTCACCCGCTGGCGCAGCAGTTCGCGCACCTCGGGCTCCATGCGCAGCAGCGCCTGCGGCAGCTTGATCGACGGTGTGAAGAAGCGGTGATTCACGCTCCGCACCTCGACCGCGAACCGGTGGGTGCCGATCATGCGCTCGGCACTGCCGAAGCCGGTCATGCTCTGGATCGAACCGATCATCGTATCGGGGTCAGTTCCAGAAGGTCCAGCGGACCCCGTAGACGGCCAGAGGCCCTGGCATCAGCATGCCAGGCACGGAGGTGTAGGGCTGGTTGACGAGATTGCGAATCTGCACGGAAATCGTGGCGTCCTTCAGCGAGAACTCCGCGCGCAGGCCAAGCGGCGTCGCCGGAAAGGTCGGGACAGAGGCGACCGAACCGTCGGCCAGAAACACCGGAATGCGAGAGGGCGTCCAATACTCGGCCTGCCCTGCCAGCAGCAGATCGAAGCCCCCCGTCTTCGTGGCACCCGTCCAATGATAGCGCCACGTGAGCTCGTTGCGCGCCTGGATGCGCGGACGGTACCACCCAGATGTTTCCCAGTAGACACCATTCAGGTGCAGCGCGAAGCCGCGGAAGAGCGGGCCGGTGACGGCCCACGTCAGGCCTGCGGCACTGCCCTCGACGACCCTCGGCGCGCCGCGATCGAAGATGAGCGGCGCGCGCAGCACTGCGCTGTCCCGGAAGACGGCCCCGCCTTGCAGCCAGAGCCTGCCCACCCGGATCGCCGCCTCGGCACGAACCGAACGTGCGACGGGGAGGGCCACCAGTTCCACATTGCCGAGCGAGTCGAATGGCAGCCACTGTTCGCCCGTTGTTCCGTACGACGCCGCACCACTTACAACGAACCACGGCACGGGTTGCATCCGTGCGAGCAGATCGGCGCGCGTCACTGTGGTGAACGGATTCCGCTCGGCGAAGCCCGCCACCGTCAGCCGTCCGAGGTCGGCCCCGATGCGCACCGATGGCTGGTGCAGCGTGGAGCCGTCCAGGCGGCGCAGCCGCTCGGTCACCGAGAATCGCAGGCGGGCCGACGACCACCCGGCCGACGCCACGTATTGCGCGCTGGTCCGTGTCGTGTCGGCGGAGTCCGCGACGAAGCCGTCGCTGTCGGCGGCGGCGGCGAACGGCGTGTTCTCGGCCGTCTGCCGGGAGGCAGCCACGACCTGCAGCCAGGGTCCGCGCTCCTGCTGGCCGATCCCGAGCCGCAGGTAGGCATCACGCTGCACCAGATCGTAGCGCGGGATGGCGCGGCCCACCAGCAGGTAGTTGGTGACGTTCACGACCGAGAGCGTCTGCTGCGTCGAACGCACGCGCAGCAGCGTGGCATCCACCGACCAGTTCGCGCGCACCAGCCCGAGTCGCGCGAAGACGGTGGTGGCATCACCATCGCCGCCCAGTCGGCGGTCGTCCGTGCTGCGCTGCTGCAGCATGGTCTGGAACGCCACGCCATTCGCGGCACGGCGCGCAAGGAAGCCGCGGAAGGTGTTGCTGCGATTGTCGCCGGTGAACACATCGGCGCGCGTCTGCGCGGTGTAGCGCAGCGGTCCGCGCCAGCTCCGCATGTGCAGCCGCAGTTCGTTCGCGCCGCGCTCGATGACGAGTTCCTCGAGTGCGGCGATCGGGAACTGCGACAGGTCGGTGATGCCGCCGCCACGTGGATCGAGCGCGTCGAGCTCGACGCCGTCGAGAAAGAGGCGCACCCGTGCCACATCACCGTTGTACGAGGCCACCTGTGGCGCCATGTAGAAACGCGCCCGCATGGTGAACAGGCCAGGCACGCGATCCAGGAAATCGGCGAGCGTGAGTGCACCGGTCGAGAACAGGCTGTCCCTGTTCCAGCGATGCGACATCCCGACTTCGGTGAGCAGGGGGAGTTCCGACTCCGGCAGTGCCCCGACGGCGGAGTCGGCGCGGGCCGCCGAGTCCTGCCGCACGCGCAGCGCCGAGTCGAGCACCGACGGAACCTGCGCGCCGAGCGGCGTGGCGATGCTGAGCACCGCGCACGCCACGACGGCGATGAGACGACGGCTCAGCTGACCCTCGCGCGCACGAATTCGACGAACGTCCCGACCGGGCGTCCGGTGGGTCCCTTCGGCAGCGAGACGAGATCCGTCTCGGAGTACGCCGTGCCGGCCACGTCGAGGTGCACCCAGGGCATGCCCTCGGCAAACACCTTCAGGAACAGCGCCGCGGTGATCGTGCCGGCGGATCGTCCACCGGTGTTCTTGATGTCGGCCGTATCGGACTTGATCTGCTCCTCGTAGTCCGGCCAGAGCGGCAGCTCCCAGCCCGGCTCGGCGGCGCGCGTGCCGGCGGCGAGCACATCGCGGACGAGGTCGGGGTCGGTGCCCATCACCCCCATCAGCGAGTGGCCCAGTCCGATCACCACGGCACCCGTGAGCGTCGCGGCGTCGATGACGGCGACCGGGTCGTACTTCTTCGCATAGTGCAGCACGTCGGCGAGCACGAGGCGGCCTTCGGCATCGGTGTTGACGATCTCGATGAAGGTCCCGTTCGAGGCCTGCACCACGTCGCCCGGATTGATGGCCGTGCCCGAGGGCATGTTGGTCACCGCACCGAGCAAGCCGACGACGTTCACCGGCAGCTTCAGCCGTGCAATGGCTTCCATGGCACCGAGCACGCCCGCGGCGCCGCTCATGTCGTACTTCATCCACTCCATGCCCGGCGCAGGCTTGATGGAGATGCCGCCGGTGTCGAAGCAGACGCCCTTGCCGGCGAGGACGATCGGACGTGCATCACCGGCGCCCTTGTACTCGAGCGCGACGAGTCGCGGCTCCTGTGGCGTTCCCTGCGCGACGCAGAGCAGGCTGCCCATGCGCAGGGCCTCCATTTCGCGGCGTCCCAGCACGGTCACCTCGAGGCCGTGCCGCGCGGCGATGTCGCGTCCTGCGTCGGCAAGCGTGTCCGGCGTGCAGAGGTTGCCCGGCATCATCTGCAGGCGGCGGGCGAGGGCGTAGCCGGCGGCGATCGCTTCACCGCTGGCGAGCCCCGATGCAGCGCTGCCCTCGTCGTCCACCAGCACGGTGATGCTTTCGAGCGGTGTGCGCGGCTCGGTGGGCGGGGTCTTCAGCTCACGGTATTCCCACGCGCCCATCGATACACCGACGATCACCTGTTCGACGCCACGCGTGTCCAGACCGCCGGGAACCAGCACGGCGAGCGAACTCGCATTCGCACCGTTCGCACGGCGACCCGCCAACTGCGCCGCACGTTTCAGCGCGAGATGCCTGTCGGCCGGCTCACCCATGCCGACGAGCAGGATGCGCTCCGGTCCAGTGGCCCCACCGGCGAGGTGCACGACCTCGTCACGCTTGCCGACGAACGCGCCGCGCGTCCACGTGCGGGTGATCGCACCGCCCAGCAGGGCGTCGAGTGAGGCGAGTGACCCGGGGGCGGCAGCACCCTTCGGGCAGAGGACGGCGAGCACGCTGGTGTCCAGCGTACTGTGCTCGACGTGGCGAACGGAGTACGAAATCGGCATGACCTTGAGGCGGCGAGATCGAAGGCGGTGATCAGGCGTTTGTCGCACCGGGCCGGCTGGCCGGTCGGTGGCAACGCTGGCGGGAAGGTAGGAGCGCCCCGCCGGAGCAGCAAGGAAAGCGACCCCGACCGTGACACGCGCGCGAATCGGTCGTCGTGAGGACATCGACGGACCGGACTGGTCCGTTGCGCCTCCGGAACCAGGGATCACCGTGATTTTTCGCCGCCGCGGGTCGCCATCGCACCTGATCGTCACCACCAACGTGATGAAGAATCTGTCGACGCACATGCCTGCGCCGCAGGGTCCGCTGTTACCGATGAGCCAGCGGGCTCAGCGCGCCGATGCCACGGCGCATGCCGATCAGATCGCCGCCGTCCGCGACTCAGGCACGGTCATCGCCTTCCTGTCGACTGGCGGCGTCCGATCGGCGCTGAACACGCGCGTGTACGACGTGATCACCGCGCAGGAGGGGTGCGGTCTGGGCCGCGCCAGCAGCCCGCAGGCGTTCGCGGCCCAGTTCTGCGACACGGCCGAGGGGCGGCGACGCCTTGCCCAGTCGCTCGCCGTGCATCGCCCGACCAGCGACCCGACGGCGCTGCTGACGCGACAGGCGGTCACGGCCTGGGTGCGCACGGTGGGACTCGCGATGCAGCCGCACACGTCCGCCGAGTCGGTCGCCAGCGGACTTCCCGACTGGCACGTGCCGGGCGACGTGTAGGGTCACGGTGCCGGCGGGCTTGTGGTGCGAGCCCGGGGCAGCGAGCGTGGGGCATGACATTTCGTGATCGTTGCGTCATCCCGGCGCATCTCGCCTGCGCCGCATTCCTGCTCGCCGCGTTCTTCCCGTGTCAGCTGCTGCAGGCGCAGCGCGAGGCCCGACCGACGGTCGCGACGCAGGGTTTCGACGACGTCGAATGCCGGGACGGGTGCGTCATCGACACGCTCTCCATCGAGGTCGATCGCAGCCGGCGTGCACAGGCGGGGAGCCTGCTCGCCACGCTCACGCTGATCGACACGATCGCGTTGCCGAGGCGCGGGGCGCCGCCTGCACCACGTGAGCGCGCGGTGCCGCTCTGGGTGGTGTGCGATTCGAGTCCGTGCGCCGCGGCGACCGTCATGGCACGCCTGACGGACCGCCGCCTCGACGACGCGCGCGTGATCCGGCGCGCACAGGCGACGTGGACGTTGCCGGCTCCGCTGATCCGGGCCCTCGTCGATGCGCGCGAGATCACGATCGTCTCGGCCGGCCGCCGCCACCGCCTGAACAGCGAAATGATGACGTCGCTCGCCGCGGTCCTCGAGCCGTTGCGCGCGGGAGTCCAATCGGCAGCGTACTCGCGTCGCATGCAACTCTACATCGCGACGTTCGCCTCGTTCGGCACACCGGGTGACAGTACGCTGGCCGAAGATGTGGGGACGGCGACCGAACCGCTGATGATGCCGGCGACCGATACCGTGCCGCCGACGCGCGTCGCGACGCTGAACACCATCGGCCGCGGTGCAAATGCGCTGTCGCTGCTGGTCCAGGATGACGCCACCGGCGCGGCGCCGCTGTTCGGCGTGAACGAAGCGGTGGCGATTGCGCTGCCGGCCAAGGTGGGACGCCGGGCGGTCGTGAGTGGCAAGGTGGTGGCGCGCCAGCGCGTCGAGACGCTGCGCGATTCGTGCGAGGTGATGAAGATCTGGACGTATCTCGTCGCGCTCTCCCCCGCCGACCAGATGCAGGTGCAGCGCGGCACCCAGCTGTCGCCGCGCAGCGGTGACCTCGTCGATCGCTGGAACGGCACGGCGGTGCGCGAGCCGTTCCCGCCCCGCATGACACCGGCGGAGGCGCGTGCCATCGCGGCCAGCCGTGCGGTGGTCGCGCAATTCGTCCGCGAGCGTGCGGGTGACGGCGTGCGTGCGCAGGACGTGCAGATCCTGGCGGTCCTGCCCCGTGCCGCGGGGTACGTCACGAACTTCGGCGTGATCGCGAAGGCCGGCACTGGCTGGCGCTTCCCGACGCTCGACCTGCGCCGTGCCGGCTGCCGCTGATCCTGCCGGGAGCCTACAGATGAGCTCGGCCGAACGGGCGGATCCGTGTGGACGTGGCGGCCCCACCCGTGCGGGACTCCCCGACATGGGTGTACACTCTACCGGGGCCGCCTCACCACGGGGGTCGGCCGCATCACCATGAACGGTGAGGATCGGGATGAGTGCTTCTGCTTCGCAGTCCGACAGGGAGGCTTTGGAGATGAGCGCACACGCCACCGCGCGCTCGACGAGCGCAATCGTGTCCGAAGGGGTGCTGGCCGGTGTGATTGCCGCGACTGCGGTGGCGGTGGTCTTCCTCGCGATCGACCTCGCCGCCGGTGAGCCGTTCCGTACCCCGCGCCAGCTTGGGGGCCTGCTCCTGACGTTGCTTGGGGCCGGCGATCCGGGTGCGACCGATGTTGCAACCCCGCTCGCGCTCTACACCCTGTTTCACTTCGTCGCGTTCACGATCACCGGCATCGTCGCGGCGGCCATCGTACAGGTCAGCCTGAAAACGCCCGTGGCGATCCTCCTGTTCGTGATCCTGTTCTTCGCCTTCGAGGTGCTGTTCACGGGCCTCGTCGCGTTCCTCGACGTGTCGTCGGTCCGCACGATCACGCCAATGCAGGTCGCGCTCGGCAACGTCGTGGCATCGGTGTCGATGGCGCTGTTCTTCCGGGCGCGGCATCCGCGGCTTCGCTCGATCGGTCGGGCCATCGATGCCCACGAAGACGGCGACGTCTGACGCGCCTCCGGCCGGTCCAAACTGCCGGATGTGAAAACGCCGCCTCCCGGAATACCGGGAGGCGGCGTTTCGTCGTGCTGGCGTTCAGTTGATGGTGCTGGCGATCAGTTGAACGTGTAGCGCAATCCGAGCTGCAGGCGCCAGACGTCGTCCGTGTTGGTGGTGCGCTGGAAGGTGCCGTTCAGGAGCTCGGTGCCGATGTTGCGGAAGCGGTACACCGGCTGGGCATCAGGGCCAACCGTGACGCCCGAGCCGAGAACCAGCGGCTGGGTGGAGATGACGCGCTGCGAGCCGCCCCAGCCCTTGTTCAGCAGGTTGCCCACGTTCAGGATATCCACTCGGAGCTGCACCTTGTTCTGCAGGCTGGCCACGTTGGCGAACAGGTCCTGCGTGACGCTCAGGTCAGAGCGGAACAGCGTCGGAAGGAAGACCGCGTTGCGCTCGACGTACTGGCCGCGGCGCTTGCTGAGGTAGCGATCCTGCGTGATGTAATTCTCCCACGCCGTCGTCTGCTCGGCGATGGTGAAGTTGCGCGTGACGCCGCTCACCGTGACGCTGTACGGCTGGAAGTTCATCTCGCCGGTGCTGCGCGGCACGTAGACCAGGTCATTGCCGTTCACGCCGTCGCCGTTCAGGTCACCGGCCACCGTGTAGCTGGTGTTGCCGATGTTGCGCAGTTCGTTGAACACCGAGACGCCGGTGGCGCCGAAGCCGAAGTACTTCTTCGTGTAGGCGAGCACCAGGAAGGCGCGATGGCCCGACCAGTTGCCGCTGTATGCCGTCGGGGCACGATTCGGGTTGCCGGAGATCTGGTTGCCGTTGAACGTGCCGCCGGCCGTGCTGCCGGCGTCCACCGTGTTGCGTGCCGAGCCGTAGGCATATGCGGCCTTGGCGAACAGGCCGGTCGTGAACGCCTTCTCGAGTGAGGCCGAGATGTTGTACGAGTTGCCCGTGTTCTGGTTCTTCAGGACGTAGGCATTGGTGATGTTCGGATTGATGCGCGGCGAGCCGGTCCACCGCGGACGGTTGTCTGGCGCACCGTACGAGGAGTTCGGGTTGGCCAGGTTGGCATTGATGTAGTAGTTGCCGTTGATGTCCTGGTTGTACAGGTACTCGATGGTGCCGATGAAGCCGAACGGCAGGCGCTGGTCGATGGCGATGTCGGAGCGCCAGACCTGCGGGAACCGGAAGTTCGGATCGGTGACGTTGAGCTCGTACGACGCGGCCGGGGAACCGTTGACCGACGCCGGGCGGTACGTCGCGGGGTTCGGATTGAACGGGCGGTTCGTGACCGGCGCGGCCGTCGTCGAGATCCGCTCGTCGAAGCCGGTCAGGATGCCGTTCTGACCGATCTGGTTCGAGATCCAGACGTAGGCCGGGCTGCCGGTGAAGATGCCGGACCCGCCGCGCACCTGCGTCGCGCGATCGGCGCGCGCATTCCAGTTGAACCCGAAGCGCGGGGACCAGAGCGGCTTCGCATCGGGCATCTTGTCCGTGCGGTAGCTCTGCACCTGGCCGATCTCGTCTCGGAAGGTGAGGAGCGGGACGGCCGGATTGTTCAGTGCGGTCTGCTTGAACTTCGGCACGTCCACGCGGACGCCGAACGTCATCCGGAGGCGCGGCGTGACGCGGATCTCGTCCTGCATGTAGGCGCCGGCGTACAGCACCTCGAGCGGCTGGATCGGCTTGACCTGACCCGGGATGTTGTTGTAGCGGAGCTGGAAGCGATTGAGCGTGACCGGCGAGGTGGTGCGGTTCGGGTTCGCCAGATAGTCGTTCGCATCCGTGTAGAAGTCGGCGAGCGAGTTGTACACGTACGCGCTCTGCGAGCCCGGGAAGAACACGTTCTCGGAGCGATAGCGCTGCGCCGTCACGCCCAGCGTGATGTCATGCCGCTCGGTCGTGATCGACAGGTTGTTCTGGAACTGCAGCGTGTTGTACCGCAGCTCGTTGTTCGGCGTGAACGCCTCGGTGCCGAACGACATGTACGTCAGGCCGTTGTTGAGGATGTCCACGATCGGGAAGAAGTCACCCTTGCCGGCACGACTCTCGTCGTTGGTGGTGTAGCCCGCGATCATGTTGTTCGACACGCGGGCGCCGATCTGCGAGTTCCACTCACCGACGTACGACTTGATGTTCTCGAGGATCGAGTAGTTCGAGTTCGCGAACGACATCGAGTTCGCATTGTTCGTGCGGTTGCCGAAGCCGATCGCGTTCGAGCCCGACGCGAGCACGTCCGTGCTCGAGTTCAGCTGGATGTAGCGGAAGCTGAACTTGTTGTTGTCGTTGGCATTGAAGTCGAGCTTGCCGATGATGCGTTCGGATGGGGTGACGAACGGGTACCCTTCCGACGCGCCGGTCGCGTACTTGAACTTGTCGGCGAGGAACGTGGACAGCGTGGTCAGGTCCGACGCGAGCACGCGGGTGGTGTTGCCGGTGACCGCCTGGCCGCCGGTGTTGGCCGTGAAGAGCGTGCCGGGGCGGGTATTCTCGTCCGTCTCGTAGTTGACGAAGAAGAACAGCTTGTTCTTGATGATCGGGCCACCGAGTCGGGCGCCCCACTGGCTGAACGTGAACGTGCCGGGATTGAAGGGCAGCGTGCCGACCTTCTTGCCGACGTAGTCCTGGTCACGCGAGACGCGGTAGACCGAGCCGGCGAAGGTGTTCGTGCCGCTCTTGGTGACGGCGTTCACACCGGCGCCGACGAAGTTGCCCTGGCGCACGTCGAACGGTGCCACGTTGACCTGGATCTGGTCCACCGCATCGAGCGGGATGGGGGACACGTTGGTGCGGCCGCCCGGGGCGCCGGCGAGGCCGAAGGAGTTGTTGAAGTACGACCCGTCGACCGTGATGTTGTTGAGGCGGTTGTCCTGCCCGGCGAACGAGCTGCCCGACGCCTGTGGGGTGAGGCGGGTGAAGTCGCCGATCGTGCGGTTGATCGTC
The DNA here is from genome assembly GCA_031409715.1 of Gemmatimonadaceae bacterium. GTDB lineage: Bacteria > Gemmatimonadota > Gemmatimonadetes > Gemmatimonadales > Gemmatimonadaceae > JACMLX01. Next base: position 135,520 of record JANNXU010000017.1, read on the forward strand.
GGCAGCTGCTCGATGGCGTTGCGGCTGACCGTGGTGGCGGCACCGCTGCGCGACTGGCTGAGCACACCGCCACTGACGGCCGTCACCGAGACGGCGGCCAGCTGCACGGCGGCCGGCGCGATCGTGAAGTTCACCTCGGTCTGCACGCCGAGCTGGATGATGATGCCCGTCTCCTGTCGCGGCGCAAACCCGATCATGTTGGCGCTGACGGTGTACGGACCACCGACGCGCATGCCGGGGATGTTGTACCGGCCGTCCGCGCGGGTGAGGGCCTGATACGCCGTACCCGAGGGCACGTGCAAGGCACGCACACGAGCGCCGGCCATGCCGGCTCCGCCCTGCTGCGCGGTGACGCGTCCGCCGAGCGAGCCGGTCGTGACGCCCTGCGCGGCGGCGGTGGTCGCTGTCGTGGCCATGCAGGCCGCGAGCAGCGCAAGGACAAAAAATCGCTTCATTCGTGTCTCCGGAAGTGAAAAACAGCGCGTGCAGACCATCGAAGGGAAAGCTAGTCGGGGCCGGCAAGTGACGGGCAGCGGCACCGCGCGTCAGGGAGATCCGGCTCGCGCGGTCTCGAGAGCGCTCTGGCGGGGCACACCCGGGCGCCACTGGAGGTCATCTCGAGCCGACGGGTGGCCGGTCATGCCGCCAGCACGGGCCGTGGGTAGATAGCGACGGCGGCTGGACTTCGTCTCGCCGGTCCCTGCTCCGTGACGGAGGAGTTACAGGCTGCCGAGCCTGTCGGGCGGACCGACGGTCGCGGGCGGCGGACTGGTGTGGGATCCGGCGACGGACCGCACACGGTGGTCCGCGCTGGCGGACGATACCCGGGACGAGACTCGAACTCGTATACCCCGAAGGGTGGGGGATTTTGAGTCCCCTGCGTCTACCGATTCCGCCACCCGGGCAGGGTGAAGAATTCAAATATAAACGGAGCGGGAGCGTTCTGCTAAGGTGTTGGCACCAGAGCACATACTGATTCAGAACGCGCGGCGTCGCGGTCGACGCGAGTGCAACTGAGCTCGATGCGCTAGTTCGCCGTCGAGTGCTATGCCCCCTTCGTTCCCCAAGTTTCACCCCAAGCATTTCACCGCTGTCCTCGATGCTGCGTCCTGAGCGAGCAGTGTCCCATGGCCTGCCGACGCGCATGGGAGCGCGCCGTGCTCCAGCCGTTTCGCGTGGACCGTCAATCATGCTTCGCCGCACTCGATCACGCGTTGGATTAGCGCCCGATCCGTCGGGCCCGCTCACTCGCTCAGCGCCACCGCGTCTGCCTGTCAGCCGTCGACGCCGCGGTGCAGGCGCCGCTGTCAGACCAGCTCTCCATGCTCAACGGCGACATGCCACGACACGTCTTGTTCGAGGAGCCACGATCTGCGCGGCGCGGCTCCCAACGTGCCCAGCACTTGCCGACCACAGCCATAAGCGTGTCCGAGACAAGCTATGCCAGAAATGCCTCGGCGTTGCCTGAGACAAACCCCTCGAACATCGCTTGTCCAAGTCCTCGTCGCTGGAATAGCTGCCGGAACGACTCCAGGAACTCTCTGGTGTGACGAACCATGCCCGGCATCACTGCGTCAGACCCGAACATGCACTTTGAGGAGAACGGGAAAGCCCCTGTTGCGTCGGTGAACTCACGCACAAAGTTCGCCTCGAACGCCGCGCGCTCCTTCTGGCTATTGCCAATGAGCGCATCGACATGACCGAACTCGCAGTACACGTGTGCGTACGTTCGGCACAATGCGACAGCCTTGTGTGCCCAATTGTCTGCGCTCTCCCACGCACCTCCACTGGCGACCCAGCCTTGCGAGTCGACACTCCCATTCTTCTGCCGCCCTCCACCGGAGTGACCAAGGCAGAGGCGCAGCGTCGGCTGCCTCTGCAGCGCCTTCTCCCAGTAGTTCGGGTCACCATTCACGCCGCTCTCCTTGCGCGCCTGAAAGCCTTTGGGAGTGCAGTGCGTGAAGACGGGGACACTGGCGCGCACGCAGAAGGTGAAGAACGCGTCGCAGCTCGCCTCGATTGCGGGATCAGCGTTGCCCGCTGCCCGATACCCCATTGGCGGGTAGAACTTGAAGCCCGTGCATCCCTGAGAGAGCGCAGCTTGGCAGAGCGCGTCCACGTCGTGTGCGCGGGTGCGGCGAGGGTCGAATCCCGCGAACCATTGGAGCCGATCCGGGAAGGCACTCGAGAGCGCGCGTAGTCGGTTCCACTGGGTGGTCAAGTCGTACGATGGGTCGTCGTCGACGGTCGGAAAGCTGTGCTCCATGTCCAACTGCATATGGACGATGTTCGTGACATTCTGTGACGGGTCGTACGAGCCGAAGATCGACTGCACATTCTCTGCTTCCGCCGAGATCATGAGGTGAATGAACTTGAGGAGATCAAGACCATCGTCGAGAAGCCAATCGACCATCTTCCTGGCAATCTTCTCGAGCAGCCAATTCAAAGCTGCGCTTGTCAGAACGCTGAAGCCGGGTGGGCTCCCAGCCGCCATCGCGATGGCGAGCCTGCGTGCATACACCTGCTCAATCGCGGAATCGGGAATACGCGACACGCGGTCGTCGAGAACATCTTCGTCCTCGACATCCCCGCTCGTCTCGAACATCCACTGAATCTCAACGGCGGCAGTCGAGGTTGGGCTCTGAACGATTGCGTTGATAAGTGTCCCAATAGCCGCGGCGCTCGCTGGTGACTCACTGCCAGCTGCGAGGCTCAGCTCACGCGCGATGACTTCAACAATCCGAAGGTAGAACGCCTCGGTCAGTTCCTGCTCGCTGAGATCGCCCGGCGTGCTGCCCTCGAATCCCGTGCGCACCAGAGCACTCAGCATGCTATCGGGAGGTGTCGATGGGGTTACCCCCACGACCAAGTCGCGCAGGCGCTTTGCAAGCCAGCGCCTGAATGGCTTCGAATCGCCGTCCTCCACCCGAAGGAGGCGAAGCAGCATGCCTTGGATCGGCAAGTGTCTGGCATTGAACACATGCACGTGTACGTCCGTGACCTTGGACGGATAGCGGATCTCGGCCACGTATCGACTCCAGAGCTCAAGGTGCGCGTTAAAATCGCGAAGTCCCTATACGTTGCCAGTCTGGCTGACGCAAGTAAAGCGCGATGGGCGAATTCGTCATCGCAAGCGACGATGCGATCTGAGCTCAGCAAAGTTGAGTTCGGCGTGCGCGTCGCATGGCACGATGACATTGATGTCGCTACACGGTACACAACCAGCCCAACCATCGACGTCGCTACGGACAGCACCGCACTCCGGCTCGGCAGCGCGCGTTGGGCTGGATGGTGCTTCTGTCTGCCCTGTCACTCCGCATGCCGGTCCCTGTTCGACCGAGTCAGGACTCTACCGTGGGCGCACTGCCTCTTGGACCACGACGGTCGCAGTGTGCGCGCGTCTCAGTCGCCACCGAGCGCACGTCCCTGCGGTGCAGCAGAGCGAGGCGTGTCACCACAAGACGCTTGGCCGAGAACTTGTGGCAGCTTTCCGGGCCGGTTCCTCCCAGCAGATGCGGCCCCGCCTCGCTCATGGGCCATTCAGTGTCCCATGGCGAGGCTCGCGGGGCGCAGACGCCACAACGGATGCCGGCAGTCGGATTCGCGAGCGCGCGCAGCTTGGCGCCCTCCTGGAGCGCCCCGGCCCGAATCTGGCGCTCGTGACCGGACGGCGGCGGGTCGGGAAGACCTACCTCCTCACCAATACGTGGACGGAGGCGCAGACCTTCTACGTCGTGGTGGCCGGTAATGGTGGCCCGAGCCTCGTGCGACGATTCCAGTCACGCGAAAGCACGGCATTACAAAGCGTGACGAGCCAGCCTACGCGCCCCTGCCCCGGCGCGCGGCTCCACCCGCCCGCACCTACGGCTGCGGTCGCGGCTGCAAATGCTCGCGAACCCAGTCGATCCACAACCGCGTCCGCTCCCGCCCGTTCACCGGATCGGCGGAAGAATGCGTCCGTCCCTGAAAGCCGACGAACCTCGTCTCCACACCGTTGTCCTTCATCGCGCGATAGAGGGCGAAGGCCTGGGTGGGCGGCACGCGGAAATCCTCCATGTTCGACATCACCAGCGTCGGCGCCTTGATCTTCCGCGCATACGTGATCGGTGACTGCGCCTGATATTGCGCTTCGCGCCCGTCAGTCCACGGCGACCCGCCAAAGGCGTAGCGGATGGCGGTGTTGCCGTCGCCGAGGTTGTACATCTCCTCCCAATTCGTGACGGGGGCGCCAGCCATCGCGACGGTCCATTCGTTCGGATAATTGCCGATCAGCCAACTCGTCATGTATCCGCCGTAGCTCCAGCCGGTGACGGCCGTGCGCTTCGCGTCCACGTAGGGCATGGCACGGAGCATCGCCACCCCCGCCATCACGTCGCGTCCGGGGCCGGCACCCGCGTCGCCGACGATCGCCGACTGATAGGCGTTCCCGAGATTGTCGCTCCCGCGATAGTTCGGTTGGAAGACGATCCACCCCTCGGCGGCCATCAATTGCGGCATCGAGCCGAAGCTCGTCTTCGACGCCGAGGTTGGTCCGCCGTGAATCACGAGCACGAGCGGATACTTCTTCGCGGGATCGAAGTTCGCAGGATAGGTGACCGTGCCATCGGCTTCGAACTGCTCCGCTTTCCAGCTGACGCGTTGCGTCTTCCCGAACGCGATGCGGCTGGCCCACCCATTGAAGTCGGTGAGGCGGCGCGGTGCAGACGTCGGCGTGTCCATCACATACAGCTCGGCGGGCCGGCTCGGCGTCGTGGCGCTGAAGACGATCGCGCCGGTCTTCGCGACGATGATGTCGTAGCCGAACGCGCCGCTGACGACGAGATCGCCCGTGTCGATGCGCCTCGCGGCACCGTCCAGCGGCTGGATCCAGACGCCGGTCGTCGTGCGATCATTCCCCGCGACGAGCAGCGACTTTCCATCGGGCATCCATTGCGCGCCGAAGAGATTACGGTCGAGCGCACGCGTGAGGCTCTTCCCCACATTGGCGTTGCCACCGGTCGCGCTCGCGACGTAGACCTCGTTCACCCAGCCAAGGTCGGCGCGATGGTCGCGCGGCGTCCAGTACGCGATGGACCTGCCGTCGGGAGACCAGACGGGATTGTTCTCGAACGTGCGAATGCCGGTGAGCGGGCTGATGGCGCCCGACGAGACGTCGACGATGGCGACGTGGGTCGAGTCGAGCTTGCCGCTCTCCCAGGCGACGGTCTGTGCGAAGGCGATGCGGGTGCCGTCGGGGGACCACGAGAGCCCGGACGGCGGGCTCCCTGGCGGGAGCACGAACTCCAGGGTCCACGAGCCACTCGTGAGACGCCGCGCCGCAGAGCCGTCGAGGGCGATGATCCAGATGTGCTGCGACGGAAGCTGTTCGCGAAGGAACATGTCCTGCGCGCCCACCGTGAAGGTCGAGCTGAATCGCGCTTCACCCTCCTGCTTGGGCGCTTCGTCGTTGGCGCCGTAGGCGATCGCCCTCCCGTCAGGGCGCCAGAAGAATTGCTCGACGCCGGTGGAATGGGTCGTGACCTGACGCGCTTCGCCGCCGGCCGTCGGCATCACGAAGATCTGCATCTTCCCCGCGGGATCGGGGGTGAGAAACGCCAGCGACCTCCCGTCCGGCGACCACTGCGTCTGTCCGATGACCTTGCGCGCGGTCGTGAGCGCGCGCGGCGCACCGGCAGCAAGGTCGACGGCCCAGAGCTCGGACTCGTTCCGGTTGGTCTCGAAGTTCGGCCGCGTGACGACGAACAGGGCGGTCTTGCCGTCGGGGGAGACGTCGACGCCGTGCGGCGTGACGAGGCGACGGGCGACGTCGAAGGTGTACGGAGACTGGGCGCAGACGGTCGAGGCGGCGATCGACAGCGCGGTCAGGGCGACGCAGGATGAGATCAGGCGCATACGGTGGGCTCGAGTCGGACGGGCTGGGTTGATCGATCATACCACAAGAACCCGTCGACGGTGGAGACCACGCCGTCGCTGCCCATCACCAGCCACGACATCGGCCCCAGCCGACCGACCGGCCACGAAGCCGTGAGCAGCGTCTTCGTCCTCGACAGCTAGCTTCCCCCCATTGTCGGCTCCCTGGCTTCCCCTGCTCCGCACTCATGGCACGCCTTCACGCGTTCACGACCATCGCCGGCATCGCCGCGTTTTCAGGATGCGTTACCACCGCTCCCGCACCCGGCCGCGCCCGCGGTCCTGCGCCCGTCGCCTCGCTGATGCCGTCGCCGTCGACCGTGGTCTACGGCGGCTACGACCCCGCCGCGGCACCCGTGCTCCGCGTGCGCTCCGGCGATGCCGTGGAGATCGGCACCGTCTCTACCTGCGGCACGAGACTGCTGCAGCCAGGCCGCGACTCGGGGACCATCGAGCCCGCCATCCGCGCCATCCAGGCCGCGGTGCGCGACTCGACGCTCCGGCGCGGCCCCGGCGGTCATGTGCTGACGGGACCGATCTTCGTCGAAGGCGCCGAGCCGGGCAACGTGCTCGAAGTGCACTTCGAGGCCATCGACCTCGCTATCCCGTATGCCTGCAACTCCTTCGGCCCGCGCAGCGGCTTCGTGCCGGAGCAGTTCCCTGGCCAGTCCAAGCAGCGCATCGTGCCGCTCGATGCCGCACGGATGATCGGGCACTTCTCCGACACACTCGGCATCGAGATTCCGCTGCGCCCCTTCTTCGGCAGCGTCGGCGTCGCCCCGCCGCCGGCGATGGGACGCATCAACAGCGCACCGCCCGGCATCCACGCCGGGAATCTCGACAACAAGGAGATGGTCGTCGGCACCACGCTGTACATCCCCGTCCATGTGCGCGGCGCACTGCTGCTGGCCGGCGACGGGCATGCAGCGCAGGGTGACGGTGAAGTCGACATCACCGCGCTCGAGACGGCGCTGCGTGGGCGCGTGCGCCTGGTGGTGCGCAAGGACATGACGCTGACGTGGCCGCGCGGCGAAACGCCCACGCACTGGATCGCGATGGCCGCCGACAGCAACCTCACCGTCGCCGCCAAGCTGGCCGTGGCAGAGGCGATCACGCTGCTCGGCGATGTCAGGAAGATCCCGCGCGACGACGCCTACATGCTCGTGAGCACGGCCTGTGACGTGCGCATCACGCAACTCGTGGATGGCACGATGGGCGTGCACGTCATGATTCCGAAGGCAATCTTCGTGAAGTGAGCCGACCACACCGCGCGCAGGATGCAGTTCGCGAATCCCGCGTCGCGAGGTTGCACACCTGCTGACTACGCCGTGCCCTGCGCTGCTCCACCGGACACCGCTGCCCTGACTGCGATGGCGCCGATGCCGCCGGCGATCAGCGACGCGCACACGATGCCCAGCTTTGCCTGCGACAGCAATGCCGGATTCGGGAAGGCGAGCCCCGACACGAACAGCGACATCGTGAACCCGATCCCGGCAAGACAGGCGACGCCGGCGATGCTGGCCCAGCTCGCACCGGTCGGCAGCGTCGCACCGACGCGCGTCGCCAGCCATGTGGCGCACAGAATGCCGACCGGCTTTCCGATGACGAGGCCGAACGCCACGCCCAGCGTGACCGGGCCGACCAGCGCGGTCACACCGCCTGCGCTGCCACCAAGGGCCACGCCTGCATTCGCGAGCGCGAACAGCGCCATGATCCAGAAGTTCACCGGCACGTGCAGGATGTGGCGCATGTGTGCCAGCGGCGGCTGTGCATCCTCGACCGCAACCTCCATCGCGGCCAGCGCGCGCTGCTGGCCACCGTTGGAGAGCACCGGCCGGTCGTCCTCACCGGTGGCGATCTCGAAGTCGCCCAGCAGCCGGCGCGCCTCGACCACGAAGCGCGCCGGGTCGATGCGGGAGCGGGCCGGGACGGTCAGCGCGAGGAGCACGCCGGCGACGGTCGAGTGCACACCGGAGCGCAGCACGAAGTACCACAGCACGACACCAAGGCCGAAGTAGACGCTCTTCCATGCGACACCAGCCACGTTGGCGGCGATCAGCACACCCACGACGCCTGCAGCGGCAAGCAGATAGGTCGCATCAGGCGCATGCCCGTAGAACAGGCTGATGATCAGCACGGCGCCAAGGTCGTCGGCGATCGCGAGTGCCGCGAGAAACACCGTCAGGGCCGGCGGCACCCGCGGGCCGAGGAGCGCGAGCACGCCAAGGGCAAACGCGATGTCGGTGGCCGTCGGGATGCCCCAGCCGGGCGCTCCAGCGCTTCCATGAGTGAACGCGAGATAGATGAGCGCCGGCGCGACCATGCCGCCCAGCGCGGCCGCCAGTGGTAGCGACGCCGTGCGGAGGCTCGACAGCTCGCCCACCAGCATTTCGCTCTTGATCTCCAGCCCGACGAGCAGGAAGAAGACCGCCATCAGCCCGTCGCTGATCCACGCGCGCAGGGTCAGGGTGAAGGCAGCGCCACCGAAGGCCAGCGAGAACGGCGTCTCCCAGAACGCCTCCACTGCCTCGTGCCACGGGCTGTTGGCGAGCGCCATGGCGATCGCAGCGGCGAGCAGCAACATCACGCCGCCGCCCGCCTGCCACTCCGTGAACTGCTGCAGCGGCCGGATGAGGCGCTGTGCGAGTACTGGTCGCGGTGTGCTGTCCATCACGAAAGCTATTCGTGTCTCGGCACGGTCCGCGATCCTGTCCCGCCGCGGTGCTCAGTCCAGCGGGTCTCGCATGCGGCGCGCACTGTCGGCACGCACCTGAATGCGGCGGCGGAGCTGCTCCATCATGCCGATGTAGCGCGCACGTTGCTCGGGCGTGAGGAATTCGCTGAGGGCACCCTGCTCGCGTTGCTGGAGGTCCAGATGCTGCCGCTGGATCTCGAGCAGCGAATCCAGCAGTCGCGCCGTCGCTCCGGACCGGCTCGTGTCGCCGGCAGCGATCGACAGACGCAGTTCACGACGGATGCGCATCTCCTCCCGCGCCAGTTGGAGCCGTTCACCGGCGAAGCGTCCATTGACCTCGGCGAGCCGTGCAGCCTGCTGGTCGGTGAGGTTGAGGCGGTCACGCACGGTGCGCGCGAGCGCGGTGCGCAGTGCGCGTTCCGCGCGCTGACGTTCGGCCGGTGACTGTTCGCCCTGTTGGAGGGGCGCCGGTGCCTCCAGCATCCGTTCACGCCGAGCCTCACGGCGCTCGCGTGGCGAGCCGGGCTGCGCCTGCAGCGCCGGAGCGAGTGACAGCACGAGTAGCGCTGCGCCCAGCCAGGCCCCATGTCGCCGCATCATGCCCCCTTCCCGTCGAGCAGGTCGCCGGCGGCGTCCGGCTCTGCCGACGGCAGGCCGTCGAGCGCCAGGATGTCGGCCTGCAGCCCATCGAGCTGCTCCACCGAGAGTTCATCGACCGACATGCCGAGGCTGAGCTGCATCGCCCGCTCCACCGCCTCGAGCGTGTCGGGCGCACCGGTCACGACCGCGCCCGACGTCGAAGCGGAACGGGTACGCGAGACCGCGACGAGGGTGCCGCCTCCGAGCACGACGAGGACTGCTGCCGCGCGCGCAAAACGCATCAGGCCACTCCGCTGACGTCCGGCGCGACGGATCGCGAGATCGTCGCCGCCGGCGGATGGCACGATCCGCGACGGCGTCACCGGCGCCGCAGGCAGCGCGGCAACGATGGCACTGACGTCGATTGCCGGCGTACCGCGCATCGCGCCATGCACCAGTCGCAGCAGCGCCAACTCCTCGGCGAGCGCCGGATCAGCGGCAACGGCGCGCTCCAGCGACGCCAGCGCGTCCCCGGCAAGGCGGCCGTGGATCATGTCCACGAGGCGATCCTGCATCTCGTCCCGCGTTGGCTCATGCATCGACAAACTCCTTCACGGCCTTCATCGCATTGTGGTAATGCACGCGCGCTGCACCCTCGGTGGTGTCGGCAATTGCCGCAATCTCCCGGTACGACAGTCCCTCGACGACGCGCAGCGTGAACACTTCGCGCTGCGTTGGAGACAGCCTCGCCACCGCCGCACGCACGCGTGCCGCTGACTCGTCCGCCACCACGCCACCCAACACGTCCTCACCCGATGCCAGCCCCGCCTCCGCGTCCTCGATCGCAACGAGGCGCCGGTCGCGCCGCGCCGTCCGCTGCAGGTCCAGCACCAGCCGCCGCGCGATCGTGAAGAGCCACGAGCGGAGCGACGAGTCACCGCGATACGTCTCGAGCGCACCGAAGGCCCGCACGAACGTGTCCTGAACCACTTCGGCAGCCGCGTCGGTCACGCCGAGGCTCCCGACGAACCGCGTCAGTGGCACCGCATGCCGCGCCACGAGTGCCGTCGCGGCGCGCTGATCACCCCCCTGCCAGCGGGCGATCAGCACATGGTCATCCTCTGTGTCGTCGCTGGCTCGGGTCACGTCTGTCATCGTCGTCTGGTAGGCAGACGCACGGCGACGGGCGATGTTAAGGTCGGGCCAGTCCTGCCGTCATCGCTCACGCCGCTGCCTCCAGATCAGATGCCCCACCCCGCCCGCCCGACCCTCATTGCACACCGCGGCCTGCCTCGGCAACACCGCGAGAATACCCTGCCCGGCTTCCGTGCCGCCAGCGCGGCGGGCGCCGAGGGGTGGGAACTCGACGTGCACCTGACGCGGGACGACGTGGTGGTCGTCCATCATGATGCGATCCTGCCGGCCTTCGCGGGTGCCGATGCCGGCCGGCGGATCGTGGATCTGTCCTGGCCGGAGCTGCAGCACCTGCCGATCGGCCCGGCCGGCGAAGGCGTGCCGACCCTCGACAGCGTGCTCGGGTCGGCACCGCCGGCGACGACGGTGTACGTCGAGGTGAAGGCCGGCGGCATGGTCCCGGCGCTGCTCGCGTGCCTGCATCGCCATCCCGGGGTGCCGAGCGCCGTGCACTGCTTCGACCATCGCATCCCCCTGCAGGTCCGCGGGATCGACGCGCGCCTGCCGGTGGGCATCCTCGTCGATTCCTACCTGGTCGACAGCGCGCACGCGCTTCGCGCCGCCGGCGCGCGCGACTTCTGGCCGCATCGCAGCATGGTGGATGCCGCACTCGTGACCGCAATCCACGCTGCCGGGGGACGGGTGATCGTCTGGACGGTCAACGATCCGGATGAAGCGCGGCACCTCGCCGAAATTGGGGTGGACGGACTGTGCACCGACGTGGTCGGCACACTGCGCGACGCGCTCGCGAACTGACATTGCGTTCTCACGGCTCCATTGGATGGCGGAGACCGGTTTGGGGACGCACATTCGCGGCGTCCGTACTCCCATCTTCGTCACCCTCGGAGGCTGCGCTCGTGCGACACACCCTCGTGCTCCTGCTCGCGGCAGGTTCCGCGCTGCAGGCACAGACCCCTACCGCCGTGGCCGGCGCGCCGGCGCGCCCTGCGGCAACGCCAGGCAGCGGCGCGCTCTCGATGCCGAACGCCGACCCGTTTCCCAGCACCTATCGCGTGCCGGTGTCGCGGCCGGTGCTCATCACCAATGCGACGATCCTGACGGCGGCCGGCCCGCAACTCGACCGCGCGTATCTGCTGATGCGCGATGGCAAGATCGTCAGTGTGGGTACCGGGTCGCCGCCCGCCGCCGGTGATGCGCAGGTGATCGACGCCAATGGCCGCTACGTCACGCCCGGGCTGATCGACACTCACTCGCACATGGGCGCCGGTGCCGCGCCGGGTGGCGAGGCGCTCAGCGACATCAACGAGGCCACTGCGCCGACCACCGCGCGCGTCTGGGTGGAGCACAGCATCTGGCCGCAGGATGCCCAGTTTCCACGTGTGCTCGCCGGCGGCGTGACGACGCTGCAGATCCTGCCCGGCTCCGCCAACCTGATCGGCGGCCGCAGCGTGGTGATCAAGGTCGTGCCGAGCGTCAGTGTGCAGGGGATGAAGTTCCCTGGTGCGAAGTACGGTCTGAAGATGGCATGTGGCGAAAACCCGAAGCGTGTGTATGCGGCGCGTGGCCCATCCACGCGCATGGGCAACGTGGCCGGCTACCGCGCGGCATGGATCCAGGCCGAGGCCTACCGCCGTCGCTGGGACAAGTGGCTCGCCGATCGTGCCGGCGATCCGCCGGCGCGCGACCTCGAGCTCGAGACGCTGGCCGAGGTGCTGCGCGGCAACATCATCGTGCAGAACCACTGCTATCGTGCCGACGAGATGCTGCAGATGATCGACATCGCGAAGGAGTTCGGCTATCGCATCCGCTCGTTCCACCACGGCGTGGAAGCGTACAAGCTGGCCGACGTGATGGCGCGCGACAGTATCTCCGGGTCGCTGTGGAGCGACTGGGGTGGCTTCAAGATGGAGGCGATCGACGGCATCCGCGCGAACCTCGCGCTGGTGCACAACGCCGGCGCGCGTGCGATCGTCCACAGCGACGACGCGAGCGGCGCGCAGCGCCTGAATCAGGATGCCTCGAAGGCGCGCGCCGCCGGCGCGGCGATCGGCATCGTCATCGATGACGCCACGCTCATCCGCTGGGTGACGTTGAATCCGGCATGGGCACTCGACCTGCATGACCGCATCGGCTCCCTCGAGCCGGGCAAGAACGCCGACGTCGTGCTCTGGTCGGCGAACCCGTTCAGTGTGTATGCCCGCGCCGACCGCGTGTGGATCGACGGCGCACTGCGCCTCGACCGCGCCGACCCGACGCAGGCCTGGCGCACCGACTTCGAACTGGGCTTCGTGCCCGCGCCATCCACTTCGACGGGAGGGCGCCGCTGATGCGCACCACCATCACACGCGGCACCCTGCTCGTCGCGGCCGTCGCTCTCGCGATCACATTCCCGTTGCAGGCGCAGGAGACGGTGGCGATCACCGGCGGGACGATCTATCCGGTGAGCGGACCGCGGATCGAGAACGGGACGATCGTGATCACCAATGGCGTCATCACGGCGATCGGCGCGAACGTGACCGTACCGGCGGGCGCGCGCCGCGTCGATGCGACCGGCAAGTGGGTCACGCCCGGACTGGTGGCGGCATCGAGCACGCTGGGCGTCGTCGAGGTTGGCGCGGTGACCGACACTCGCGATTCGCGTGCCCGGGGGCGTGACGGCATCGCCGCCGCGTTCAAGGTCTGGGACGCATTCAATCCGGCCGCCATGAGCCTGCCGGTCGCGCGGCAGGACGGCGGCATCACCACGGCAGGCGTCATGCCGGGCGGTGGCTTCATCGCCGGTCAGGGCGCGGTGTTCGACCTGAGTGTGGGAAAGCCCGCCGAGGCGATGCGCCGGCGCGCACCGGCCGCGATGGTGGCACAGCTCGACGCCGCAGCCGTTGCCGGTGCGGGTTCGCGCGCCGAGGCGATCGAGCGGCTGCGCACGGTGCTGCGTGACTCGCGCGAGTTCACGCTCGGGCGCGCACGCTATGACGCCGGTGCGATGCGTGACCTGAGCGCGTCACGCGCCGACCTCGAGGCGATGCAGCTCGTCCTGAAGGGCACCATCCCACTCGTCATTTCGGCCGACCGGGCGAGTGAGATCCTCAACGCGATCGCACTCGGCAAGGAGTTCGGCATTCGCATCGTGATCGCGAACGGCGCCGAAGCGTGGCAGGTCGGAGCCCAGCTCGCGTCGGCCAAGGTGCCGGTGCTCACCGGCGCGATGAACAACATCCCTGACGCCTTCAACGCGCTCGGACAGCGACAGGAGAATCTCGGCCTGCTGCGCGCGGCGGGTGTGACCGTGGCCATCCTTGGCAACGGCGCTGGCGGCGAGGACAACTTCAACGTCCGCAACCTGCGCTACGAGGCTGGCAACGCGGTGGCGTACGGCATGAGCTGGGATGATGCGCTGCGAGCCATCACGCTGGCGCCGGCAGAGATCCTCGGCGTGGCCGACAAGGTCGGCTCGCTCACGGTCGGCAAGGCCGGCAACGTGGTGATCTGGACGGGCGATCCGTTCGAGTACGCGTCGCAGCCGGAGCGGGTGTTCGTCGCTGGCAGCGATGCCCGCGTGGTCACACGGCAGGAGCTGCTGACGCAGCGCTACCGCACGCTCCCCGTGAAGTACTGAGCCGGAACGCACGCATGCGACACGAGGGACCGGCACGGCTGCCGGTCCCTCGTGTCGCATGCGGCGTCAGCACCGCCGCTCGCGTCAGCGCAGCACGCCGAGATCGAGGCCGATGTAGTAGTTACGCAGCGGCGCCGGCTCGAGCACGCGTCCAAACGTGCCATTCACCGTGACGGCGCCGATGTACGCCTGATTGCGTGCATTGAGCATGCCGGCAAACGGCTCGAGGCGGTAGCCATGCCACGCGCCTGACAACGCCGCGCGGATGTTGAGTACCCCGGTGCCCCACCCCGGCACGCGAATGGTGTTGAAGTCATCGGCGAACAGTGCGCTGGTCCACGTCTGGTCGGCGTCGAGCGTGATGCCATGCAGGGCAGCGGACCGCAGGCCGAGTCGCAACTGCTGCGGCGGCACGCCGGGCAGCTGCTTGCCATCGAGCGTGTCGACGCGCGTGCCAGTCCGCTGGCGGTAATCGGCGAAGACCAGATCGGACCAGGTGTACGCGGCGTTCAGCGACGCGACGCGCCCGACGCGCACACTGCCGCCTGCCTCGATCCCCGTGTTGCGTGTGCGGCCGGCATTCTCGAAGAAGGCGGTGCCATCCACGACGCGCGATTGCACGATCGCATTGCGGACGTTGGCGCGGTACGCGGCGACGTTCCAGCTCGCGATCGTGCCCAGTGCGCCGCGTGCACCGATCTCCGCACTCACGGTGCGCTGCGGTCCGAGATCCGGATTGAAGCCGCCCTGCCGGTCCGGCCTGACCTGCAACTCGGTGGTGGTCGGCGTCTCGAAGCTGGTGGAGAGGTTCGCATAGGGCGCGAAGGCCGTCCAGCCGGTGACGGTCACGCCGCCGTGCCCGCTCACGGCCGACAGCGTGCGCGCCCCGCTGTTGTCACCGCCGTTGATGCCTCCATCGCCGCGAAAGCGATCGGCGACCGAGAAGCGCAGGCGGTCGTAGCGACTGCCGGCGCTGAGCAGCAGGCGCGCGGTCGGCGTCCACTGCGCCTGCACGTACGGCGCGACGCTGCGCACCGTCTCGTACTGGTCGAGGAGGATCGTATCGGTGACTGCCGTCGGCCGTCCGCCGGTCGCACGCTGGTTCACGCGCAGGTCCTTCATCTGCTGCACGTCGAGTCCGGCCGACAGCGACGGGGCGCGCTCCGACGTGCCCAGGTTCTGGCGCACACTGAGCCGGGCGCCACCGAAGGTGCGGGCGAGCGTCGAGTAGATGCCGTTCACCGGCGTCTGCGTTCCCGGCGGTGCCGTGCTGAGCGCGTTGCGCACGTCGCGGGTACTGATCCAGCTCGTGACGACGAACTCGCGCGGCTGCACCGCCGATCCGTGATGCCACGAGAGGCTGAACTGATCCTGACGCACGCGCCGGTCGGCACCCCGCCGGATGTTGGCCGCACTGGCCGAGTCGCGACGGATCGCGTACTCCGCAGCCGTGAGTGCACCGGGGTTGAGCGCGTTGGGTACCTCGGCGATCTGTGCGCGCACCTCGAGGCGACTGTCGGCGCCGAGTGAGTAGTCGAGCGCCGCGTTGAGCTGACGCGCCTCGGCCTCGCTGCGCTGACGGAAGCCCGTCGTGGTGAGTCGCGACAGTGACAGTGCGCCGATCGCGTTGCCGGACCGGCCGACGGTGCGGAGCTGCACCTTGCGTTGTCCGTACGATCCGGCAAGGACGCGGGCGGTCTGCGCGAAGGGCGTCGGCGCACGCAGGTCGTTGGAGAACGACAGCACACCGGCGGACCCATTGCCGTAGAGCGAGGCCGTGCTGCCGCGCAGCACCTCGATGCGGTCGACGTTGCCCAGTTCGACATTCGTCAACTGTGACTGTCCATCGGGCAGCGTTTGCGGCACGCCGTCGAGGAAGACCTTCACGCCGCGCAGGCCGAAGTTCGCACGGGCGCCCGCACCGCGCACGCTGATGCGCGAGTCGGTCGCGAAGTTGAAGCGGCTCGCGACGAACACACCGGGCACGGACCCGAGTGCCTCGTCGAGGTTGACCGTCGGCTGGGCACGCCGCAGCTCACGGATGCCGACGACGCCAACCGCCCACGGCACCTTGTCGAGTGCGCGCTGGTCGGCCATCACGCGCACGGTGACGGTCGTGAGCGGCTGGATGCGTGTCGAGTCGGTGCGGGACGAGTCGCGCACCGGCCGACGCTGGGCGACGGCCGGGTTCGCGAGCAGCGCACTGCCGGCGGCGATCAGGAGTGCGTCACGAATTCGGAACACGACACAGGGATGGCGGGAAGCGTGGCGCAACGTGGGCCGAGCAGGACGGGCGTCAGCGCGGCGTGGCCACGATCGTCGGCGAAAACGCCGGGCGCATGCGGTGCGCCGTGGCCTGCTCGAAAGCAAACCCGGCACGGAAGAGGAGTGGCTCGCTCCACGCCGCGCCGAAGAACGACACGCCCACCGGCAGGCCAGCGACTCGGCCGGCAGGGACGGTCAGGTGCGGATAGCCCGCGACGGCTGGTGCGGTGGAGACACCACCGCCGAAATGGTCGCCGGTGACGAGGTCGATGGTCCAGGCCGGACCGCCGGTGGGCCCGACGAGAAGGTCGCACCGGGTCCGCCGGAGTACGGCATCGATGCCATCACGCCGCGAAAGTTGTCCGCACTTCTCCCGCGCCTTGCGGTACACGCTGCCCGATAGCCCGCCCCGCTTCTGCGCCTGGCTGAAGGTGTCCTGACCGAACCACTGCAGTTCCCGGTCATGATTGCGCTCGTTCCAGAGGATGAGCTCCGCCAGCGAGTGCACCGGGACCGCTGCAGGCAACGCACCGAGATAGGTGTTGATGCCGACCTTGAACTCGTGCAGCAGGACCTCGAACTCCTCGGCGTTGTAGGCATTCGCATTCGGGACGTTGGCGTTGTCCACGATCACGGCCCCTCGATCGCGCATCACGCGCACCGCGTCCTCCATCAGTGCGTCGACGCGGCCATCGAAGCCGAAGTAGTTGCGCGCGACCCCGATTCGCATGCCGCGCAGCCCATCCGCGTCGAGCGTCCGGGTGAAGTCGGTCGGGCTGCTGGCCGGCACGCCGCGAGTGGCAGGATCGGCAGGATCGCGGCCGACCATGGCGTTCAGCAGGAGCGCCGCATCCCGCACCGTGCGCGCCATTGGGCCGGCGGTGTCCTGGCTGCTCGAGATCGGGATGATGCCGCTGCGACTGACGAGGCCGACGGTGGGCTTCAGCCCGACGATGCCATTCAGCGACGCTGGGCAGACGATCGACCCGTCCGTCTCGGTGCCGACGGCGGCGATGCAGAAATCTGCGGCGACGGCCGCGCCACTGCCCGAACTCGACCCGCACGGCGAGCGGTCGAGTACGTGCGGATTGCGCGTCTGTCCGCCGCGACCGCTCCAGCCGCTGCTGGAGCGGGTGGCGCGGAAGTTCGCCCACTCGCTGAGGTTCGTCTTGCCGAGGATGACGGCGCCCGCGCTGCGCAGGCGCGCGACGACGGCGGCATCTCGCCGCGCACGATGTTCGGCGAGGGCGAGCGAGCCGGCGCTCGTGATCATGCGGTCGCCGGTGTCGAGATTGTCCTTGAGCAGGACCGGCATGCCGTGCAGCGGTCGTGATGCGCGACGCGCCGGGTCCGCGTCGGCCGCGTCGGCCTGCGCGAGCGCATCGGGGTTGATCTCGATGACGCTGTTCACGCGCGGTCCGTCGGCATCGAGTGTCCGGATGCGGCGGAGGTAGTGCTCCGTGAGCGCACGTGACGTCAGGCGTCCGGCGGCGATCTCCGTCTGCGCCGCGGCAATCGTCAGGTCGTCGAGCGGCGATGGCTGCGATGGCTGCGGTGGTGCCATGGTGCCAGCGGCGGCCAGTGCGTCGATCGCCTGACGGAATGGTTGCGACGCGGTGAGGGCCACTCCAGCCGCGAGGAAGTCCCGGCGTTCCATGCGATCGTCCCGAGTGGAGGGTTTCCGTCTGCGTGCGCCCAGTGTGCGATGCGGTGGGCGCCAGCGCCAGTGCATCCCTGGCGGAATGCGGGTTCACACGTCCGCGAATGCAAAACGCCCCCGCTCGGCGGAGGCGTTGCACGAACCGGACGCCGCGTTCAGTCGGCGGCGAGCGCGTCGGCGACAGGGGCGAGCGGAGTCACGCTCACCTTGATGCGGCGCTTGTCCTTGGGCGAGAACTGGACGACGCCATCGACGAGCGAGTAGATGGTGTAGTCGCGGCCGAGGCCGACGTTGTTGCCCGGGTGCACCTTGGTGCCGCACTGACGGATGATGATACCGCCGGCGCGGACGAACTCACCGCCAAACTTCTTGACGCCGCGGTACTGCGGATTCGAGTCGCGTCCATTCCGGGAGGAGCCGACGCCCTTTTTGTGTGCCATGAATGCCTCAGCCGAGGGTGATGTCGGTGATCCGGACTTCGGTGAAGCCCTGACGGTGTCCCTGCTTCTTCGCGTAGTTCTTGCGGCGCTTGAACTTGAAGACGATGATCTTCTCGGCGCGGCCGTGCTTCACGATCTGGGCCGACACCCTGGCACCGGAGAGCGTGGGCACGCCGGTCTTCACCGAGGTCCCGTCCGAACCGAGCAGGACTTCGTTGAATTCGACGGAAGCACCGGCATCGCCGAGCAGGGTCGGGATGCGGTAGGTCTGGCCAGCACTCACGCGGAACTGCTTGCCGCCGGTGCGAATGATCGCGTAGCTCATGGGTGTACGACGTGTAAGGGTAATTAGCCCACTAAGTTAGCCGGGCCGTACCAGTGTGTCAACGGTCTGGAGGGGCGGCAGCGTCAGGGGGAGGAGCAGAAACGGCTGGCGGTATTCAGGCGAGGGCGTACTGCGCCGTGACGTCCCGCTGGGCGCCCTTGACCACGAGCTTGTACTCGTCGGGGCGCAGCAGGGGGTCGTCCCGAAGCTCGAGCGGGAACGCCACCACCTTCTCCAGCCGGGAGAGGATGTCCGGTTCCTGCTCGAGCACGTACATCGCCACGTCGGGGTGGAGCTTGACCAGCATCGGCTCCTTGCGGCCTTCGACACCGATCCGCTTCACCGACCGCTCGACGCGCCGCACGATGGTCTCGGGGGTGAAGATGCGGCCGGTCCCGTTGCAGGTGGGGCACGGCTCGGTGGTCGCCTGCAGGTGGCTCGCCCGCACGCGCTGGCGGGTCATTTCGATCAGGCCGAGCTCGCTGACCTGGAACGCCTTCGTGCGGGCGCGGTCGCGGCCCAGATGTGTGCGCAGCTCCTGCAACACGCGGTCACGGTTGGCGCGCGTCTCCATGTCGATGAAGTCGCACACGATGATGCCGCCCACGTCGCGCAGCCGGAGCTGGCGCGCGACCTCTCGCGCCGCCTCCATGTTCGTCTTCATGATCGTCTTCTCGGGGTCCTTCTTGCCGGTGTACCGGCCCGAGTTGATGTCGATCGAGACGAGCGCCTCCGTCGGTTCGATGATCAGGTAGCCACCAGACGGCAGGTCGCAGCGCCGCTTGAAGATGTCGCGGATCTCCGCCTCGACTTCATGCTTGTCGAACAGCGGCTGCGTCTCTTCATACAGCTGCACGCGGTCCACCAGCTCCGGCCCGACACCGTTCAGGTACTCCACGATCTCGTTGTAGAGCTGTCGCGAATCCACCACGAGCTTGTCCACCTTGGCGCTGAACAGGTCGCGGATGATGCCGCGCGCGAGGTTCGTCTCGCGATGCACCAGCGCCGGGGCACGCATGAACTGGCGTTTCCGGTTGATGCGCTTCCAGTTGTTGATCAGCCCCGTCAGTTCGCGTTCGAACGTCTCGGCGGTCACGTCCTCGCCGACGGTGCGGACGATCACGCCACCGGCATCCTTCGGCAGGAACGCGTTCACCTGCTCCTTCAATCGCTGGCGCTCGGCGCGCTCACCGATCTTGCGGCTCACCCCGACGCGCGACGCGAACGGCATGTAGACGAGGAACCGGCCCGCCATCGACACCTGCGCCGTGACACGCGGACCCTTCGTCGAGATCGGCTCCTTGCTGACCTGGACGAGGATCGTGTCGCCCCGCTTCAGCACGTCCTGGATCTGTGGCGCCTCCTTCTTCGGCGGGCGTCCCGACGTCGGCTGCTCGCTGCCACGCGCCGCCGCGTCCTGCGCCGCGTCGGCGGCCTCCTCGCCATCATTCTCGTCATCGTCATCGTCGTCATCGTCGTCGGTCTCGTATACGAGATCGGAGGCGTGAAGGAAGGCGCTCTTCTCCGTGCCGATGTCCACGAATGCCGCCTGCAGGCCCGGCTGGACCGCCTCGACACGGCCGAGGTAGATGTCGCCGACCATCCGGCGAGCCTCGGGACGCTCGACGAGCAGCTCGACGAGCTGGTCGTCTTCGATGATGGCCACGCGCACTTCGCGTGCGGCGGCATTGATCAGAATGTCACGCTTCATGCAACGCCTCGCGGAACTGCGCGCGGCGACCCGACGCACGCAGCCCGTGGGCTGACCACCGTGAAGACTGGCTGTCACGCAGGCACGTGAGAGCCACCAGCGGATGCCGTACTGCGCGCCGCACCCGGTCGAGACAGCGTCTGTCGCCCGCACGAAGGTGCGGCTGCGACATCGACTGCGACCGGAGGTCACCCCTGGGTGACCCGTGCAGCGAGTACGGTCCAGCCGGTCCGACGCCGCCACTCCAGCGCCGACCACCGACCGGGAGACTGCGCACCGGACCGGGGGTCGCTCCGGCCCAGCGTTGCGACAACGCACCAGACGGGTGCGACCTGCCACGGATGGAAGGCTATATCGTTGTGATCACAAGCGATAGGCCATCTCGTGACTCTGCGCACACCTGTTTGTTCGGACGCATTATACGCTCCTCACCGAGCGCGATCACCGCGGCACCTTCAGGCGTGGAATCGCTGCGGAAACGGCAGCTGCATCTGTCAGGTACACGCGGCCCGGCCCACCGTCTGGCTGCGCCGCGCGCTGTCGTCAGCGAAACGGGCTGAAGACGAGCCAGAGCATGACGGCGATCGCCCCCAGCCCCGCCTGCCACTCGTTGTGGCGCAGGTAGAGCGGGACGCTGAAGCCGGCGCTCCGATCGGCACCGGCAGGACCGCTCCAGGCGCTCACGCGCGGCAGAAACGCCGGGACGTTCGCCTCGTACTCCGAGTACGCCGACCCGTAGACGTCGCGCAGGAAATCGCGCTCACGCTCGATGGTCGGCTTGTAGACGACCAGCCAGAACACCCCGACGAGCAGGATCGCGACCCAGTGGGTACAGATCGCGAATCCGAGGGCGAGCAGGAAGCTGCCGAAGTACAGCGGATTGCGCGTGTGCGCATACGGCCCGGACGTCGTCAGCGTCTGATTCTTGACGATGTGGCCGGTCGCCCAGGCGCGGATCGCCACGCCGATGAGCGCGACGATCCCGCCGCCCACCAGCGACGCGGTGGTGGTGTAGCGCGGCGCAAGCCAGAGAAACAGCGCGCCCATGACGAAGCCGAGCGGGACCCGGGCGCGCTGGATCAACGACTGCGAGGGATCGGCACTCACCCGGTGAGTTCCTTGACCAGGTGGCGGGCGATCACGAGCCGCTGGATCTCCGAGGTGCCCTCGCCGATCTCACAGATCTTCGCATCGCGCATGTAGCGCTCGACCGGGTAGTCACGGGTGTAGCCATAGCCGCCGTGGACCTGGATCGCCTTGATCGTGGCGCGCATCGCCAGTTCCGAGCAGAACAGTTTCGCCATCGCGGCCTCCTTGCCGTACGGCCTGCCCTGCTGCGCAAGCATCGTGGCATGGTACGTCAGGTGCTTGCCTGCCTCGATCTCGGTGGCCATGTCCGCCAGCGGGAACGACACGCCCTGGAAGTTCACGATCGACTGGCCGAACTGCTTTCGCTCCACGGAATACTGCAGCGCCGCCTCGAACGCCCCCTCGGCGATGCCAAGCGAGAGCGCGGCGATGCCGATGCGGCCGGCGTCCAGTGTCTTCATGAAGTTGATGAAGCCCATGCCCTCGGTGCCGAGCAGGTTCTCGGCGGGCACCTCGACGTTGTCGAAGATCAGCTCGCGGGTGTCGCTGGCGCGCCAGCCGAGCTTGTCTTCCTTCTTGCCGGAGCGGAAGCCGGGCATGGGCACGATGGAGTCGTCGTGGCCCGCACCGACCGCGCGTGCCGCGTCGAGATCCGTCGTCTCCTTCGTCAGGATGAAGGAGCTGATGCCCTTCGTACCGGCGGCGGGATCGGTGACCGCGGTGACGATGAACACTTCGCCGACGCCGCCGTGGGTGATGAACCGCTTCGAGCCGTTTAGCACGTAGTGGCCGTTCTTCCGCACCGCCGTCGTCTGGGTGCCACCGGCGTCACTGCCAGCGTTCGGCTCTGTCAGGCCGAATCCGCCAAGGACCTTGCCGGATGCAAGCAGCGGTACGTAGCGGGCGCGCTGCGCATCGTTGCCGAAATGGACGATGGGCGACGTGCCCAGCGTGGTGTGCGCGGAAATCGTGATCGAGTGGCTGGCGCAGACCTTCGCCAGCTCGTGGATCGCGATGATGAAGGCAATCGAGTCGAAGCCCGCGCCGCCGAGCTCCTCCGACCACGGGATGCCGAGGAGCCCGAGGTCGGCCATCTTCGCGATGTTCTCCCACGGGAATGTGGAGTCGGCGTCGTGTTGAGCGGCCACCGGGCGGATGTGGTCGACGGCGAAGGCGCGAACCATCTCGCGCACCTGCAGGTGCTGTTCGGTGAAGTACTGCGCGTCGTCCATGACTCTGGTGTTGGGGGCAGCCGAAGCGAGGCGCCCGTAGCGTGGGAAAGTTAGTGGGGACACGTGGCCCGGGCAGTCGGCGCGCCAGGCAGCGCGGGCCGGAGGCACGCGGTGCAGCCGACGGTTCAGCGGCGGAACGCCCGGATCACATTCAGGAAAGGTTCGGCATACCGTTCCAGTTTCGTCGGCCCGACGCCCGAGACGGTCAGCATCGCATCCGGCGTCAACGGCCGGACGGTGGCAAACACGGCCAGCGTCGCGTCGGGGAACACGACGTAGGACGGCACTTTCTGCGCCTGCGCCAGTTCGGCCCGGCAGGCCTTCAGTGCGTTCAGCAGCTCCACGTCGGCCTCGCTCACCGATCCACCCGTTTCCTTCGACTTGCGCCGCAGTTCCCGCGTGGCGACCGGATCGCGCGGCTTCCGTTCACGCGTCGGCGCCTCACCCCAGCTGCCGCGCACCGACGGCGCGGATTGCCGTTCGCCCAGACAGTTGTCGCACGCGCCACATTCTGCCTTCGCTGCCGGGTCTCCGAACCAGCGCAGCAGCGCCTGGCGGCGGCAGGTGGTTGCGTAGGCGTAGCGCTGCATCGCCTCGAGCTTGTCGAACTCGCGCTGCCGGCGGCGGTCGAGCGAGCGCCAGTCGATTGCCACGCGGTCGAGTGACATGGTCGGATCGACCAGCCGCAGCCCACCCCCCACCCGCTCCACCTGCACGAACTGCCGGGCCTCGAGGCTCTCGAGCATCGAGAACGCGCCGACGAAGCCGTTGAATCCCGGCGGGAGACCGTCGAGGTCGATGATCGTGCCGCGCGAGAGCTGCTCCTTCGCCACCCGCCAGCAGGCGCGCAGCAGTTCGCGTTCCATCTCGTGCCCGGCACCGAGTTCAACACGGATGCGCTCCGGCGTCGCGAGCAGCCGCAGCCTGACGAGGCCGGCACTGTCGGGGTCCCAACGCAGGGCGCCCGCCTCGGCGAGCACGCGCAGCGCAGACTCCACCGCCTTCGCCGACACCTTGCCGCCAACGCCGACGGCGAGTTCCTCGGCCGTCGCCGCGATCACGCCGTCGCGGTCCGATTCGCGCGTGCACCGTCGGTACACCTGCTCGATGAGCGCCTTGTCCGGCAGTGCCGACTTGATGAAGAACTCATGCGTGAACCGGTCGGGAAAGGCGTGCAGCAGCACACAGCGGCTCGGTTGTCCATCACGGCCGGCACGCCCAGCCTCCTGATAGTACGCCTCGAGGGTGCCCGGCATCGCGTAGTGAATCACGAGTCGCACGTTCGACTTGTCGACGCCCATGCCGAAGCTGTTGGTGGCGACGATGACGCGGATGCGCTCCGCCATGAACTGGTCCTGCACGCGCCGGCGTCGCTCGTCATCGAGGCCGGCGTGGTACGCCGCGGCCGGGATGCCCTGATCGTCGAGGTACTGCGCCAGCCGCTCCACCGTCTTGCGTGTGGACGCGTAGACGATGCCGGTGCCATCCTCGAGTGCGCGCAGTTGCGACACGACTACCGCATCCTTCTCGCGATCGCTCTTGGCGGAGATCACGCCGTAGGAGAGGTTCGGCCGGTCGAAGCCGGTGACGATGATCTCCGGGTCCTGCAGGTCGAGAATGCGGGCGATGTCCTCGCGCACCAGCGGCGTGGCGGTCGCCGTGAGGGCGATGGTGGGCGGGTTGCCGAGGCGCTGCCGCACCTCGCCGACGCGACGGTAGCTGGGCCGGAAATCGTGCCCCCACTCGCTGATGCAGTGCGCCTCGTCGATCGCCAGCAGTGCCACGCCGATGGCCTTGAGCCGCTCGGCGGTGGTGCCGACGTCGAACCGCTCCGGCGCGACATACAGCATGCGCAGCTCGCCGCGTTGCGCCTTCGCGAGCCGGTCGCTCACCTCGGCGCTGGAGAGCGTGCTGTTGATGAACGCCGCATCGATGCCGCGGCGCTCCAGCGCATCCACCTGGTCCTTCATCAGTGAGATCAGCGGCGAGACCACCACCGTGAGGCCACGCGTCACGAGCGCAGGGACCTGGTAGCAGAGCGACTTGCCGCCACCGGTCGGGAGGACCACCAGCGTGTCGCGGCCCGCGAGCACGCTGACGATCGCACGCTCCTGGCCCGGCCGGAAGGCGGGATAGCCAAAGCGCGCCTGCAGCACGGTGCGGGCGTCGTCGAGCGTGGGCGAGGTCAGCATACGCGGAGGTGCGGAGCGATGGGGGCGGAGATTCCCGCCCCCAGTCTGCGGCATCGAGTCAGCGCCGCGTCACCGCTGCGGCGCCGGAACGTCACTCGCAGACTCAGATGAAGCCGGCCTTGCTGGCCTGCTGCGACTCCCAGCGCGCCTTCAGGCGAGCGCGGCGAGCGGCCATCTCCGTCTCGGCGTCCGGCATCGCCATGACGACGGTTTCGATGTTCGCCATCGCATGCGGGCCCATGCGCTCACGGATCTCGGCGAGGAACGGATGCACCTTCGCGAAGGCGCCGATGATCTCGCTGTGTGCGGCGATGAACGACTCCTGCGTGATGGCGCCCTGCACCACCATCGACGCCGCCATGTCCCAGTAGCCGAGCACCATCCGCAGCCAGGCGTTCTTCTCGGTCTGCATCAGCGCGAAGTATTCCGCGACATCGGCCGGATGGAACTCACTGATGAACCAGTCACGGGCCTTGCGCAGCACCGGCTCGCGGCGGAGGTCGAACAGTTGCAGGTTGAGCTGTGCGGATTCGAATGCGGTGGGCATGGTGCTCTCGGGATCGTGCGGGAAATCAGACGGCGCGGGCGAAGTGCCCACGCGTGAAGGCCTGGCCAAACAGCAGGCGCACCCGGTCGGTGCCGACGCGCTCGCCCACAGCCAGCTCGTCGAGCATGGCGCGATAGCCGCGCACGACATCCGCCACCGGGTCACCAGGCACGTTGAAGAGCAGCCGGACATGCCGCACGCCACCACGCCAGAGTCGTGGCAGGTACTCGCCGGCCTCGATCGGGCGTGAGTGCAGCAGCCGGTTGCGGCAGGCACTGTCCGTCGCCACCGGGAACGTATACCCGGCCGGATCGGTGATGGAGACGTTGGTGTGCTTCTGCACGCAGAGGTCACGGCAGGTCGTCACGACGCGATCGAAGGCGGCCGAGAGCACGCAATGCTCGATCGTCATCCCTTCGGGGCGGCCGAAGACGACGGCGTCGAACCCGGCGCCGCTCCATGGAGCGCTCGTCGCCAGCATCTCGTCCACCGTCTGTTCCACCGACAGGGTGAGCCGGCGTGCACCGAGCGCGAACAGCGCCGCGGCCGTGTGCTGGTTGAACACGTTCAGCGCGTAATCGCCGATCACGTCACGACCCTCGGCCGCGAGCTCGGCGAGCAGTCCGAGGTGTCCCGTCTGCACCGGCAGCATCAGGCCGAGGTACTTGTCCACCGTCCGGCGCTCGGACGGGCGCACGATCGTGGGCGTACGAAGGCGCAGGGTGACACCACCTTCCGCGAGTTCCTCCTGCAACTGGCGCAGTCGCGCCAGCGGGGGTGCGGGATGCCGCAGGAAGGGATCGAAAACCACCTCGGTGGCACCGGCCGCGGCCGCGATGCGCGCGTCCTCGACCGTGTGCACTTCGGCCAGCAACGCTGGTGTCTCGACGGCGGCCGCGACGGGGGCGACGGCAATCGCGTCCGCGATCCGGGCGGCACGTTCGCCCAGCCGCGCCTGCTCGGTCCAGTCGCGCTGCACGAGCAGCTGATCCGCCAGATCCTGACGCAGCCGGTTCAGCGCACTGACGGGCAGAAAGAGATCCGATGCGAGTGCGCTTCGGTCCAGCGCGCCGAGGACGAACGGCGTCTCACCGAGCCGACCCAGCTGCTCGCGCAGCATGACGTCGTCGAGCGCACGCTTCGTCGCCGGTGCCAGCGCGACCTCACTGCGGGCGTTGACCTCGGTGTCGTCGCATCGCGCAATCACCTTCAGTGGGCCACCGGCGCTGCCGAAGAGGCGCAAATCGAGCCGGTGACGGCGCTGCTGCACGGTGACCGGGAGCGCGGCAAAGCTCTCGCGTGCGGCAGCGAGCAGCGCCGCGTGCGAGGAGCGCACGACCGTCCATCCGACGGGGATGCGCTGGCGCGCGGTGACCACCTGTCGCGACAGCCCGTCACGCTGGGAGAGCGTCCGCACCGCCGACACGGCGAAGCCGATCGCCTTCGTCCCACCGAGGTGCGGCGGCTCGAAGGCGATGCCGTCACCTACCTCGATCGCGTGGTCCACCTCCACCGTCACGTCCGTAGCGCTGCTCCCGAGGACGCGGCCGATGACCATGCCGTGGTTGTCGGGCTGTGCGCGGGTGATGTAGTCGCGGCCCTGACGGCCGCCGTACATGCCGCCGGTGTTGCCGCGGCTGTAGATCTGGACCAGCGGCTCCGTTTCGGTGATCGTCGGCGGCGTGCGATCACCGCTGGCAAGCCGCGTGAGGAAGCTGCGGTAGCCCTGTGTGACCGTCGCGACGTACTCCGGCTTCTTCTTGCGCCCCTCGATCTTGAGGCAGCCGACGCCGGCATCGGCGATGTCGGCCAGATGGTCGTGCGCGGCCAGATCCTTGGCGCTGATGAGGTACCCGCGATCGAGCTCGCTCCCGTCCGCCTCATCGGTCAGCACGTAGTCCTTCCGACAGCTCTGTGCGCACGAGCCACGGTTCGCCGATCGTTCCGAGATCATGCCGGACATGAAGCACTGCCCGCTGTACGAGATGCAGAGGGCGCCGTGCACGAACGTCTCGAGGCCAAGGTCCGGCACGGCCGCGCGAATCGCGCGGATGTCATCGAGCGTGTTCTCCCGCGCGAGCACGATGCGCTCCACACCCAGCCGCTGCAGCACCAGCGCGCCCGCGGCGTCGTGGACCGTCATCTGCGTGGACCCGTGGATCTCGAGGTCCGGATAGACGCGCCGGATCAGGGCCACCACGCCCAGGTCCTGCACGATCGCGGCGTCGATGCCGCCGTCCACGCATTCGCCGAGATAGGCGAGCGCCTCGGCCAGTTCAGCGGGCTTGACCAGCACGTTGAACGTGAGGTAGATGCGCACGCCGTGCTGGTGCGCCAGCCGGCACGCCACACCGAGCTCATCCAGTGTGAGCTGCGCCCCTTCATCCCGTGCGTTGAAGCGCTCGGCGCCGAGGTAGACGGCGTTGGCCCCGTTCGCGACGGCGGCCCGGACGGCGTCGAACGAGCCGGCCGGCGCGAGGAGTTCAGGGACGGTGGAGGCGATGCGGGACATCCCTCAAAGATAGCGCCGCTGGCTCGTCGGCGGTGGCGGGTGCTCGCGTCAGCGGCTGCGTCGCGTGCGGACGAAGCGCAGCACGAGCGCCACGGCCAGGGTCCCGATGGCCGCCAGACGATACGGGTCGCTCTCCGTGAGCACCCCGTAGCCGAACATGCCCGCGCCGATGAGCGTGAGCGCGATCTGCACCCGGATGATCATCACGTCGCCCTCGTGCGCCCGACGAATCGGCGGACACCGGCCCGGAAGTCGTCGGTCGCGCGCGACTCGACGTTCGTGGCCACACCGGCTGCGATGCCCTGTTCGAAGTCCAGGTCATCCATTCGATACAACAGACGCTTGGTGAGCCCGAGCGCCGTCGGCGATGCCTTGACCAGCGCCTCGAGGGAGCGTGCCACCTCGGCCGGGAAGATGGCGGTGGGAATGCACCGGCTGACCAATCCGATTTCGGCCGCTTCGCCCGCCGAGATGATCCGGCCCGTGAGCACCAGCTCGGCCGCACGCTTCTCTCCCGCGGCGCGGCGCAGCATGGTCATCACCATGGCTGGCACGAAGCCGATGCGCACCTCAGGATAGCCGAACTGCGCCGACGCTTCGGCAAGCACCACGTCGCAGGCCGTCGCGAGGCCGGCGCCGCCGGCGAAGGCACGACCGCGCACGATCGCGACGGACGGCTTGGCCATGCTCCGCAACGTCGTGAACACCCGGCCGAGCATGCGGGCGTCGTCGATGTGCGTGTCGACGCTGTCGTCGAGCGAGGCGTCGAGAGCGGTCAGGTCGGCGCCGGCACAGAAGTCGTCGCCCTCACCCTCGATGACGACCACGCGTACATCGGACGCCTGTTCGAACTCACGCAAGGCCTCAACCAACTCGACGGCCGTCTGACGGTCCAGCGCGTTCTTCTTCTCCGGACGGGCGAGGGTGATCACGCCCAATCCGTCAGCGCGCACCGCACGAATGCGCGTGCGCGTGGCCGGGGTCGCGAGGGGGTCGATCGTCATGGAATGGAGGAATCTGGCGAAGGGTGCTGCATCGGCAGCCCAAGCGTCGCTGCCTCGTCTGCCGGGACGGTCAGCATCAGGCGCAACATGGCGGTGGAGACCACCTTGCCCTGCGCATCCGTCTTGAGCGACAGCGTTCCTCCACCATCCAGTGCGCCGTGCAGCAGGAAGTTGAGGGCGTTCAGGTTGGGCAACTCGAAGCGCTCGACGTCGCCGGAGATCAGTGCGCCGAAATGGGCCTGCACGCGCGCGGCGGTGAGCTCGCGTGCGAGCAGCGGATACCATTCCGGACGCAGCGCGATCACACCGCAGTTGGCGGTGTCACCCTTGTCGCCCGATCGTGTGTGCGCGAGGTCGAGCAGGCGGACCTGCACCGTGGCCTGGCTCATGACAGCACCTCCACCTGTGTCGTGACGACGCGCTTGTCGATCAGGGCGGGCCAATAGGCGATCACTTCCTCCACCTTCGGCCGGCCGCCGGCAAAGCCGGTCACGCTCGGCGGGCCGTTCAGCACCAGCGGCGCGATCTCGCGCGTGAAGCGCTCAACGCTGGCGCGGTCCTCACCGCGCACACCGATGCGGTACTGCACCTCGGGCGCCTCGTGTCCATTGCCGGCGAGATGGCCGTGGGTTGCCGTCGCGCCGACGAACTCCGAGAGCACCTGCTCGAACGTCAGGCCGAGGCGGTCGAGACGCTCGCGCATGATCGCGTCGGCACGCTGTGCCTTCTCGAGCGCATCGGGCCACGAGTAGACGAGCGAACCCACCGCCTTGTAGCCGGCACGATACGCGATCGAGACCTTCAGGAACGGCGTCGCCGGACCGCCGGTGATGCCGTGCACGCGCACCCGGTTCTCCCCATCGGGCGCAACGCGGATCGACGTGAAGTCCGCCACGACATCGGGCGTGATGTAGGCATGTGGGTCCCCCATTTCGTAGACGAGTTGCTCCGTCACGCCCGGCACGCTGACGCGACCACCGGTTCCCGGATGCTTCGTGATCACGAAGCTGCCATCTGCCTCGACCTCCGCAATCGGGTAGCCGACGGTGGCGAGGTCGGGGATGTTCCGCCAGTCGTGCAGGCAGTTGCCGCCGGACGACTGGGCCCCGCACTCCAGGATGTGGCCAGCGACGATCCCGGCGGCGAGCTGATTCCAGGCATCGGCGGCCCAGCCGAACTCGTGACGCAACGGGGCCATCGTCAGCGCCGTGTCGGTCGAGCGACCGGTGACCACGATCTGCGCCCCGCGCTGCAGCGCCTCGACGATCGGCGTCGAGCCGATGTAGGCGTTGGCGGAGAGCACCCGGTCGCGCACCGTCGACAGCGGGGCCCCCGTGTCCATGTTCTTCAGTTCGTGGCCGCTTGCCAGCAGCTCGTCGAGGCGCGGCAGCAGGTCGTCGCCCGTGACGACGCCAACCTTCACGGCACCGGCATGTCCCGCCTTCGCGATGGCGCGGATCAGGGCTTCGGCGCAGGCGACCGGGTTCACGCCGCCGGCGTTGGCGATCACCTTCACACCCCGCTCGACGATCGCCGGCAGCACACTCTCGATCGCGCCGATGAAGTCGCGGGCATAGCCCATCGCCGGGTCACGTTCCTTCTGCTTCTGCAGGATGGACATGGTGACTTCGGCGAGGTAGTCGAGCATCAGGTAGTCGATCGGCCCGCCCTCGACCTGCTGGCGCGGTGCCTCGAGCGAGTCACCCCAGAAGCCCTGGCCACTGGCAACGCGGATCGTCCGTGTCATGGTTGCTCCAGGCACGAATCGCTCATGCCATCTCCATCGGTTGTGGGGGCAGCACGAAGGCCCCGAGGTGCGGTCCCGGATTGCGTCGGACGGCGCGGAGTGCGAGGGCGAGCAGCGGGCGCGTGTCCTCGGGATAGACGATCGCGTCGGCGAACCCGCGCGCCGCGGCGTAGCGCGCATCGAGCTGCTGCTCGTAATCCTCGCGCATCGATGCAATCGCCTGCTGCATCTCGGCGGACGGCTCGGCGCCCGCCTTCTTCACGGCGTCCATCGCGGGACCATGCACCGCGGCGATCGCGCTCTCGCCCTCCATGACCGCCATCCGGCCGGTGGGCCACGAGAGGATCAGGTCGGGATCGAAACCCTGGGCCGCCATCGCGTAGTAGCCAGCCCCCGACGCGTGGTTCACCGTCAGCACGAGCTTGGGCACGCGCGCGGTGGCCATCGCCTCGACCCAGCGGGCCCCGGCGCGAATGATGCCCTCGTGTTCGGCCTCGGGCCCCACCATGAAGCCCGAGACATCCTGCACGAACAGCAACGGAATCCCCTGCCGGTCACAGCGATCGATGAAGTACGCGACCTTCTCGGCGCTCTCGGCATAGATGATTCCACCGAATCGCGGCTTCTCGCCGGGCCTGCCCTTGATCAGGCCCCGCTGGTTGCTGATCACGCCGACGGCGATGCCGTCGATCCGCGCGTCGGCGCAGATGACCTCTTTCGCGAGGTCGGCCTGGAACTCGACCAGCGATCCGGCGTCGACGACCGCCTCGAGCACGTGGTGCATGTCGTACGACATGCGGTGGTCGGCGGGCAAGACGTCGTACAGTGACTCCGGCGGTCGCGACGGACCAACGGCGGCCGTATCGGCGTTGCGCGCGTCGTGCTGCGCGCCGGGCAGCCGCGCGATCATGTCGCGGAGAAGACGCAGACAGTGCGAGTCGTCGTCGGCGGTGTAGTGCGCCACGCCGCTGATCGCCGTGTGCGTGCCGGCACCGCCGAGGCGTTCACCGTCGATCGTCTGGCCCGTCGCGCCCTTGACCAGGTTCGGCCCTCCGAGGCCCATGAACGATGTCCCCTTCACCATGACGATCACATCGCTGAGCGCGGGCAGGTACGCACCGCCGGCGATGCACGGCCCCATCACCGCGGCGAGCTGCGGGATGCGCAGGTACCGGCGCATGATCGAGTTGTAGTAGAAGATGCGCGCCGCGCCGTACTGCCCCGGAAAGACGCCGCCCTGATACGGGAGATTCACGCCCGCGCTGTCCACCAGGTACACGATCGGGATGCGGCAGCGCATCGCCAGTTCCTGCGCACGCAGGATCTTGCGGATCGTCTCCGGCCACCACGACCCGGCCTTCACCGTCGCGTCGTTGGCGACGATGACCACCTCGCGTCCATGCACCGTGCCAAGGCCCGTCACCACGCCCGCCGCCGGCGCCAGGCCGTCGTACTGATCGTAGGCGACGAGGAGGCCCAGTTCGAGGAAGGCCGTGCTGGCATCACAGAGGCCGCTGACCCGCTCGCGCGCCGTCAGCTTGCCGCGTGCATGCTCCTTCGCCACGCGCTCGGCGCCACCACCTTCCCGGACACGTGCCTCGACCTCCCGCACCGCCTCACTGAGCTGACGGAGGCGGCTGGTCACGTGGCCTTCGACTCCTGCTCCGCAAACCACGTCCGGATGAAATCGACGAGGTCGGCGGTGCTCGTGCCCGGCCCGAAGAGTTCGCCCACGCCCTGCGCCCTGAGGGTGGCCATGTCTTCCTTTGGAATGATCCCGCCACCGGTGAGCAGGACGTCGTCGCGCCCCTGCTCGCGCAGCAGCGCCAGCACACGCGGGAAAAGCGTCATGTGTGCGCCACTGAGGATCGAGAGGCCGACCACGTCGACGTCCTCCTGCACCGCGGCGGTGGCGATCATCTCGGGCGTCTGGTGCAGGCCGGTATAGATCACTTCCATGCCGGCGTCGCGCAGGGCGGCGGCCACCACCTTGGCGCCGCGGTCGTGGCCGTCGAGGCCCGGTTTGGCGACCAGTACGCGGATGGGTCGGGTCATGACAGAAAGGTCGTGGGAGCGTGAGCGATCACGGAGAACCTAGCGGCGCGGCCGCTTGCGAGGGAGCAACGGCTTCGTCGCGACGAGCAGCATCTCGGCGGAGGTGCGGCGCAGCGGACGATCCTCGAGGCCGTCGTACACCGCCTCGACTTCGAGACCGGCGTCGCGGCACAATTCAGCCAGTCGGGTGGCCGTGTACAGTCTGATGCGGTGCAGGCGCTGGCCGGTGCCCGACGGACCGCGCCATGTGGTCTGGATGCTGATCTCGCCGCTCACCGGATCGAACGAGCGGTCGTGGCTGACGGCCGTGCCATCGGTGGTCTTCCAGCTGTCGCGCCCGACCCAGCGTGAGACCACACCGTCGCGGCTGCCGCCGTACCACACCAGCCGGCCACCCGGTGCGAGCACGCGGGCGAACTCCGTGATGACTCGTGCATCGTCGCGCACGTCGTCGAAGAACCCGAATGACGTGAAGAGATTCAGCACCGCATCGAACCGGCCGGTCCACTCGGCCGGCAGCGCGCGCATGTCGCCCTGGCGATAGCGCAGTCGCCGACCGGTACCGCGCTGACGCGCGATCCGCAGCAGCGGCATGGAGTAGTCGAATCCCATCACGGTATACCCTGCCTCCGCCAGCAGGTGCGCGTGGCGTCCCTGCCCGCACGGGCAATCGAGGATCTTCGCCCCGTCGGGCAACTCCAGCAGCTCGATCAGTCGCGTCACCTCGGCGCGGTTGATCGACTCGTGAAACAGCGGCTCGAACTCGAGCAGGTAGTGCTCGTCGAAGTACGACGCCCACCACGGATCGGGGGGCGTCGTGCTGGAACGTTTCGCGGGGCTCAGAAGAACACCGGCTCCCGGTAGGCACCAAAGACATCCTCGAGCGCCGCGCGAATCTCGTACAGCGTGCAGTAGCTGCGCGCGCAGTCGAGGATCAATGGCACGAGGTTGTCGGTGCCACGGGCGCCGGCCCGCAGCGCGTCGAGATGCGCCGCGACGGCAGTGGCGTCTCGCGTGGCGCGCATCTGCGCCATGCGCTCCCGCTGCTCCCGCTCCGCATCCATGCCCACCTTCAGCAGCGGTATGCTGATCTCCTCGTCCTCGTTCGTGAAGGCGTTGACGCCCACCACGACCCGGCGGCGCTGCTCGATCTCCCACTGATGCCGCGACGCCGCCTCGGCAATCTTGCGCTGGAACCACCCCTCCTCGAGCCCCTTCACGACGCCACCCTGTTCCTCGATCTGTGCGAACAGCGACTCGGCTTCGCGCTCGATCTGGTCGGTGAGCGCCTCGACGTAGTAGGAGCCGCCGAGTGGGTCCATCACGTTCGGCACACCCGTCTCGTGGGCCAGGATCTGCTGGGTGCGAAGGGCTACCTGCACGGCGGCTTCGGTGGGCAGCGCCAGCGTCTCGTCCATCGAGTTCGTGTGCAACGACTGCGTGCCGCCCAGCACGGCGGCGAGTGCCTGATAGGCGACGCGCGCCACGTTGTTCATCGGCTGCTGGGCCGTGAGCGTCACGCCCGCCGTCTGCGAGTGGAAGCGCAGCATCCACGACTTCGGGTCGCGGGCGCCGTACTTCTCGCGCAGCGTGCGCGCCCAGATCCGACGCGCAGCACGCAGCTTGGCGATCTCCTCGAAGAAGTCGTTGTGGATGTCGAAGAAGAACGACAGCCGCGGTGCGAACGCGTCGACGTCCATGCCCCGCGCGACGCCGCGCTCGACGTAGGTGAAGCCGTCGGCGAGGGTGAAGGCGAGTTCCTGCGCCGCCGTCGACCCGGCCTCCCGGATGTGATAGCCCGAAATGGAGATCGTGTTGAAGAGCGGCGCATGCGCCGCGCTCCACTCGAATCCGTCGACGATCAGGCGAAGTGCCGGCTCGATCGGGAAGCACCAGGCGTGCTGCGCCATGTACTCCTTCAGGATGTCGTTCTGCACCGTGCCACGGATCTTCGACGCGGGCACACCCTGCTTCTCGGCCGCCGCGATGTAGAAGCAGTAGAGGATCAGTGCCGGCCCGTTGATCGTCATCGACGTCGACACCTGGTCGAGCGGGATGCCGTCGAAGAGCGTCTCCATGTCGGCCAGCGACGAGATCGACACGCCCGTCTTGCCCACCTCGCCCTCGGAGCGCGGATGATCGGCGTCGTAGCCCATCAGGGTCGGGAAGTCGAACGCCACCGACAGCCCCGTCTGGCCCTGCGACAGGAGGAACTTGAAGCGCTCGTTCGTGTCGCGCGCGGAGCCGAAGCCGGCGAACTGGCGCATCGTCCACAGCTTGCCACGATACCCGGTGGGATGGATGCCGCGCGTGAACGGCCAGGAGCCGGGCACCTCGATGGCCGTGTCCGGATCCGGGCCGTCGAGTGGCGTATAGACCGGCTCGACCAGGTTCGCCGAGTTCAGGTAGTCGACGTCGCGCACCGTGCCGGCGGTGTAGCGCGCCCGCCAGGCCGCGACCTCGACGCGCAGGCGCTCGAGCTCGGCCTGCGTCTCGGTTGTCGTGTCCGGCAGGCCGGAAATGGAAGTCATGTCGGTTGCCCCGCCATCAGGGTTGCACTGCGTGCCAGGAGCACGTCGGCGATCGCGAACGGTGTGGTCTCGCCACGCTCGAGCGCGGGGAGGGCGGCGTCGATGAACGCCTGAGTGTCACGGTCCGACCAGAGCCGCCGGCGCAATCGATCCTCTGCCACCTCGACGATCCGTTCACGCATCCGGCTCCGCCGCCGGGTCGCGAGCTCGCCCGATGATGCAAGATAGTCGAAGTGTCGGGCGATGGCCGCGAGCAGCTCAGGGATGCCGCGTCCGTCGGCGGCCACCGTGTTCACCACCGACGGCACCCAGCCGCCTGCTGCGTGCGGATCGGCGGCTGCCTCGCGCGCCGCCCGCGCCGGCGAGAGTGCCGTCACCGCGGCCTTCTTCTCGCGCGCGTCGAGCGCGCGCAGGTCCACGCCGTGATGCGCGGGCACGCCGCGCAGGGTATCACCCATCCGCATGCCGAGCATCAGCTCGATGTCGCCGCGCAATCGGTCGGCGCCGGGGCGATCGCTCTTGTTCACGACGAAGAGGTCTGCGATCTCCATCACGCCGGCCTTGAGCGTCTGGATGCTGTCGCCGCTCTCCGGGACCAGCACCACCACGCTGGTGTCGGCCGTCCGCGCCACATCGAGCTCGCTCTGTCCGACGCCCACCGTCTCGATGATGATGCGGTCGAATCCGTAGCCGTCGAGCACGTCGCACGTTTCCCGGGTGGCTGCGGCAAGGCCGCCGAGCGAGCCGCGTGTCGCCATCGAGCGGATGTAGACGCCCGGATCGAGCGCCACCCGTTCCATGCGAATCCGATCACCGAGCAGCGCGCCCCCGGTGAACGGCGACGTGGGGTCCACCGCGACCACCGCCACCGTCAGCCCGTCGGCACGCAGCGCCTCGACCAGCGCGGTCGTGATGGTGCTCTTGCCCGCGCCCGGTGGTCCGGTGATCCCGATTCGGCGGGCACGGCCGAGACGCGGATGGAGCGCGGCGAGCAGCGCGTCGAATCCGTCACGATGGTTCTCGACGATCGAGATCGCCCGCGCCAGCGCGGCGCGATGCTCTGCATCGAATGCCGTGAGCAGTGTCGCGATCGCCGGTGGTGTGCCGGCGGGGTAGGTCGAGCCAGTCATTGCGGCGACGCGGTGGGCTGTTGGTCGTCGTGTTCGTCGTCGATGTCACCGACGACCTCCTCAAGCAGATCCTCGAGCGTGACGAGCCCGAGCACGGGACCGTCACCTTCCCGGACCAGCGCGAGATGCTGGCGGCTCTGCAGCATCGCGAAGAGCTGGTCGCTGCACCGCCGGTCCACCGAGGCGACGCCGATGGGCCTGAGCGGTAGCGCCGCTGCACCTTCGCTCGTCAGGACGTCGCGCACGTGGACCATGCCGATCACGTGATCGAGCGAGCCTCTGAATACGGGGACGCGGCTGTAGCCCGACTGGGCGATCTGTCGCGCCTGGTCGGCGTGAGACAGGCTCACCTCGAGCGCGAAGATCTGGTCACGGGGGGTGTACACGTCGCGCAGGGTCTTGTCGCCGAATCTGACCAGGCCGGTGATGATCTCCCGCTCTCCGGGCAGGCTGACGCCCTCGCGCTCGCCTTCACGGAGGAGCACCTCCAGCGCCTCGCGCTCCGCGTCGGCGGGCGTGGCGACGATCGCGGGCAGCAGGAACCGCTCCAGCGAGCGCGCGGGGAGCAGGAAGACACCGAGCAGCAGTTCCACGACTTGCAGCAGCGGCAGCAGAAACGGTGCCAGCGGGACGGCCCAGCGCTGTCCCACCGCACGCGGCACCGCCAGTCCCAGCACGAGCACACCGAGCGACGCGATCACCAGCCAGCTCGCCAGCGCGCCCGGTTGATCATGCAGCGTCAGCGCCAGTGCCGCGCCGCCGGCGAGGACGATCGCGGCAGCGCCGGCACCTGCGGCGAGCTGCAGGCGCTGCGGCTGCTCGAGATACGCCTCGGCCAACCGCGCGCCACGCAGTCGCTGCTCCACCCAGTGTCGCAGCCAGATGCGGCTCACGGCGCGCACCGCGTGCGATGCGAGCGTCATGACGGCCACGCCGGCAATGATGAGGACGACGATCGCGAACGGTCCCATCACGCCTCCGCATCCGGCGCATCGAGCTGCGGGACGTCGAGCCGCTCGAAGTACACGCGCAACACTTGCCGCCGCCGCACCTGCTCCACCACCACGCGGAAGCCCGCCATTTCGAGCCGCTCACCCGGGCGCGGCACGCGTCCCAGATGCTCCATGATCAGCCCACCGACCGTGCCCACCTGATCGCTTTCGATCGCCACGCCCAACGTTTCGGAGAGTTCATCCAGCGTGACCCGTCCGTGCACCCAGAACTCGCGCCCATCACGACTGTTGAACTGCCGCTCAGCCTCGCTGTCATGTTCGTCATCGATCTCGCCGACGACCTCCTCGAGGATGTCCTCGATCGTGACCAGACCAGCGGTGCCGCCATACTCGTCCATGACGATGGCGATGTGCGTGCGCTGGGCGCGAAACTCGCGCAGGAGCGCGTCGATCGGCTTCGTCGGCGGGATGTAGAAGCCGGGGCGCATGCGCACGTGCCATCCGCCGGCCGGCTCCTCGTCGGCGAGAATGTCGGCCAGCAGGTCCTTCACGTACAGCACGCCGATCACGTCGTCGATGCGTTCCTTGTAGACGGGCAACCGGGAGTGTGACGAGGAGCGGAACCGGTCGATCACCTCCGACCATCGCGTGTCGCGTGCGATGGCCACGAGTTCGACACGCGGCGTCATGATCTCCTGCACCTGCGTCTCACCGAGGGAGAACGCGCCCTCGAGCAGCGTCTTCTCCTTGCCGGTGACATCGGCCTCGGCGGCCACGACGTCGAGGAACTGCTCGGTCGCCACCTCGTCGGCATCCGCATCGATGCGTGCCGCCGGGAAGGCGCCGGCAAGCCAGCGCTCCGTGCGCTGCATCAGGGCAACGACCGGTGTCGCGAGCAGCGTCACGAACGCGGCCCAGCCCGACAGCCACTGGCTCGGGGAGTGGGCTCTCGTTCCGCCGACCGTCCGCGCGAACGTCTCCGCCACGCCGACGCCCACCATGAGCAGCACGATCGTGAGCAGCACCTGTGGCCCGCCGGCGTCCCAGAGCGGTGGCGCGGCCGCGCCGGCCGCGAGGAAGCACACGAGCCGCGAACCGCTCAGCGCGCGATGCACACGCTCGCGATCGTGCACCAGCCAGGTGCGGCGCACGTCGTCCGCCGGCCCGGGTGTCAGGCTGAGGACGAGTCCGTCGGCCGCGACGCAGGCGCCAGCCGCGAGCATCAGCAGCGAGAACAGCAACCAGGGCAACATGGCGTTCAAATGAGACCGCGGCGCAAGGCCGCCGCGAGCACCGACTCCTGCACCTGCCACATCGGCGACTGCACGCGATCGTCGCCCTCCGGATGTTCCAGGCCGAGCGTGTGGAGGGTGCCGTGAATCACCAGCCGCGCCACCTCCTGGCGGACCGGAACCTTCCACTGGCGTGCATTCGTGCGCGCCACGTCGGGACAGATGTACAGGTCACCCGTCACCGGTGCGTCCGCGACCGGGCGCGACAACTCGAACGTGATGATGTCCGTCGCGCCGGCGTGGCCGAGCTGCTCACGGTTCAGCTTCGCCATCGCGCGCGACGTCATGAAGGTGACGCTCACCACGGCGTGGTGCACGCCCTGCGACTGCAGCGTCAGCTGAACCAACTGCTCCACCCGCGCTGCGCCGAGCGGCGCACGCATCCCCGGTGCGCTCGTCTCCACGACGATCGGCATCAGCGCCACCCTCGCGGGGCGACGCTGCGTCGCGGTGGAGGCTCAGTTGCCGCTGTCATGTGCATAGGCCCGGATGATGTCGCGCACGAGACGATGGCGCACGACGTCGGCCTCGCTGAAATAGTGGAACGCGATGCCCTCCACGCCGGGCAGGATCCGCTCCACCTGCATCAACCCCGACTGCTCGCGCGTCGGGAGGTCGATCTGCGTCTTGTCGCCGGTGATCACGATCTTCGAATTCACGCCGAGCCGCGTCAGGAACATCTTCATCTGGGCATTGGTCGCATTCTGCGCCTCGTCGAGGATCACGAATGCGTCGCCAAGCGTGCGCCCGCGCATGAAGGCGAGCGGCGCAATCTCGATCACGCGCGTCTCCAGCGCCTTGATCACGCGTTCCGGCGGCATCATCTCGTCGAGGGCGTCATACAGCGGGCGCAGGTACGGATCGACCTTGGCCTGCATGTCGCCGGGCAGGAAGCCGAGCGACTCGCCCGCCTCGACGGCGGGCCGTGCCAGCACGATGCGCTTGACGCGCTTTCGCATCAGCGCATCGACGGCCGCAGCCACGGCCAGGTACGTCTTGCCCGTCCCGGCGGGACCGATGCCGACGACGATGTCGTGTTCGGCGATCTTCTGCAGGTACTCGGCCTGGCCTGGTGTCTTGGCCTGCACCACCCGCTTGACGCCAGGGAGTGCCAGCCGCGCCGGGTCCAGCGGACCGGACTCACCGTTCGTGTCCTCGGACATCCGCAGCACATCGTCGGCGGTGAACGACGCACGCTGCCGCGCCGCCTCGACCATGCGCTGCGCGGTGTGCATGGCACGGTCGACGGCCTGCGGGTCACCGGCGAGCGTGATCGCATCGCCACGCATCCCGACGCGCACGCCGTGAATGCGACCGAGCTCAACGAGATTCGTGTCGTTCACGCCGGCGAGGGTCAGCAGGTCAGCCCCCTCGGTGGAGACTTTCTGCGTCACGAGGGTGGTGCCGGTCACGATGGCTCCTTGAGCTGCACGGCGAGGCTGAGCGCGCTCAGGTCCCGTTCGCTGACCGGACTCGGTGCGCCCTCGAACAGGGCGCGCGCGGCCGTGGTCTTGGGGAATGCAATCACGTCACGCAGCGATGTGGAACCCGCCAGCAGCATGGCGATCCGGTCGAAGCCGAGCGCGAAGCCGCCATGCGGGGGAGCGCCGGCGGCAAGGCCGTCGAGCAGGAAGCCAAAACGACGCTGGATCTCGTCGGCCGGCACTTTCAGGAGGCGAAAGATCGTCTCCTGCACCGTAGGGTCGGTGATGCGGATCGACCCCGAGCCGAGTTCGTTGCCGTTGTAGACCGCGTCATAGTGCATCGCCCGACATTCCCATGGCGCGCTCTCGAGCTTGTGCGTGTCGTCAGGGTGTGGCGATGTGAAGGGGTGATGGGCCGGCATGTGCTCACCGGAGGCGGCGTCCAGCTCGAACAGCGGGAAGTCGACGATCCAGCAGAATGCATGCTGGGTCGATGGCGTGTGCTCGGGACGACGTGTCAGCTCGAGCCGCACCTGACCCATCGCCGGCAATGCCACCGCATCGACACCGACGCCGGCCAGCAGCAGGTCGCCGACGATGCCGCCAATCCGGTCGAGGCCGGTCGCGCCAAACGCCTTGGCCCCCTGCCCCTCCCAGCCTGCGTCCGTTCGCTTCGCCCACAGCAATCCACCCAGGCCACTTGCCTTTGCCACCGCCGCGAGCGCATCGACCTCCTTGCGCGAGAGTGCCGCCCCACCGGGCACGCGGATCCCGCGCAACCTGCCTCCGGCTGCGATACCGTCGTGCACGAACGATGCCGCGTCGGGATGCACATGCGCGGTCCAGTTCTCCAGCTCAAAGCCGTAGCGCAGGTCGGGCTTGTCGATGCCGAAGCGCTCCATCGCATCGTGCCAGCGGATCCGCTGGAATGGCGCGGTGATGTCGTGCCCGGCCTCCTTCCACAGCGCCACCAGCACACGCTCGACGGTCGCCTGCACGTCGGCCTGCGTCACGAACGCGCACTCGATGTCGATCTGCGAAAACTCGGGCTGCCGGTCCGCACGCAGGTCCTCGTCGCGGAAGCAGCGCGCGATCTGGAAGTAGCGATCGAAGCCCGCCACCATCAGCAACTGCTTGTAGATCTGCGGTGACTGCGGCAGCGCATAGAACTCGCCTGGGTGCACGCGGCTGGGAACGAGGTAATCGCGCGCCCCTTCCGGCGTGGTCTTGGTCAGGATCGGCGTCTCGATCTCGAGAAAGCCGTGCGATGCGAGCGACTGCCGCGCCACTTGCAGCAGACGGTGGCGCAGCATGAGGTTGGCCTGGAGCTCGGGTCGGCGCAGGTCGAGGATCCGATGCTTGAGCCGCAGCTCCTCGGCGGCCAGCTTCTCGTCCTTGCCGCGTGCGACGGGAATGGCCGGCGTGACAGCAGGACCGACGATGTGCAGCGCCGTCACCTGCAGCTCGATCGTCCCGGTCGCGAGGTCGCGATTCTGCATCTCGGCCGGCCGCTCGGCCACGACGCCTTCCACCTCGACCACCGTTTCCGCGCCGAGGCGTCCCGCCATCGCGATCACCTCGGGAGGCGAAAAGCGCGGGTCGCAGGTGGCCTGCAGCACACCGGCGCGATCGCGCAGGTCGAGAAACACGATCGACCCAAGTGAACGCGTCCGGTGCACCCAGCCACCGAGTCGCACCGTCTCACCGACATGCGCGGGCCGAAGTTCACCGCACAGGTGGCTGCGGCGCGAGGTGGCGAACAGCGAAGGAACCGTCACGCAACGAACTCCCGGCGCCGTGCGAGCGCCGTCACGAGAGTGAGGCCGACGACCGCGCCTGCGGTGTCGGCGAACCAGTCGCGCGCGTCCATGCGACGACCCGGAATGAACTGCTGGTGCCATTCGTCCGCAGCACCGATGAGTGACAGCATCAGCAACCAGCGCGCGGCATGGCCAGCGCGACGGATCCGCCCCGCCCAGCTGACGGATCCCGCAAGCGCGGCGTATGCCGTGGCGTGCACCAGCTTGTCACTTTGCCCCGGCATGGCCGGCGGCGATGGCCACGACGTTGCCGCGAAGATGCCCAGAAGGATCACCAGCGGAACGAGCCACCGCGTCCGCGCCGTCCAGAACGACGGTCGCGAGGTCATGCCAGTCGTGCGACTCAGGAAGCCTCCGCGCCCACGAGTCGCTGCATGAACGATTCGGACGACGTGGCGTGCGCCAGATCCTCGCGAACCGCTTCATTGCGCAGGATGCGCGAAATCCGGCCGAGCGCGCGGACGTGCGCACCCGCCGCACTCTCCGGACCGAGCAGCAGGAAGAACAGGGAGACGGGTCGACCGTCGAGGGCGTCGAACTCGATCGGCTCGGGCGCCACGCCCGCCGCCAGCACGATGGCATCGGTGGCATCCGTGCGCCCGTGCGGAATGGCGATGCCGCTTCCGATCCCCGTGCTCAGCAGCTTCTCCCGTTCCAGCACCGCCAGCACGGTCCGCTCGAGCGCAGCCGGTCCGGCCGCCGGCATGGCGAGCTCGACGAGCTCGCGCAGCACTGCGTCCTTCGAATGGCTTGCAAGCGGAACCTTGACGCGCTCCGGCGACAGAAGATCGGACAGCACTGCCTTGGGTGTCGGGGGAAGGGGGAAATCTAGCAGCCCCGGCCTGCACGGGGTATCAGCGGAGGCCGCAAGCCATTGCAACGCTTGCGCTTGACGGGGCCTGACGCGATCCGCGGAGGCGACCGGAGGATAGCCCGGCGAGGCGTCATTAGCTTGCACGCGTGACCGTTCCGATGATCAACCTCCTCGACCTCCCGCCGGCGGACGCTGCTCTGGCGCTTCGCGGTGCCATGGCCGACCTCGCGCAGCCGGCGTACCGTGCCGACCAGGTGCTGCGCCGGCTCTGGGTGACGCCGGTGGCTGGCTTCGACGAGATGACCGAGTTGCCGGTCGCCTTGCGTCGTGCGCTCGCCGAGCGCTTCACGATGCCTCGCCTGACGCTGGCCGTGCGGCAGGCCTCGAGCGACGGGACGGAGAAGTTCCTCTTCACCCTCGCCGACGGGCAGTCCATCGAGACGGTCGCCATTCCCGACGGCGATCGGATGACGTTCTGCATCTCGTCGCAGGCGGGTTGCGCGCTGGCCTGTCGGTTTTGTGCGACGGGTGTGATGGGCTTTCAGCGCAACCTCGCCGTGCACGAGATCGCGGGCCAGGTGCGCGAGCTGGCGCTGCTCGATCCGCCGGTGCGCGCGACCAACATCGTCTTCATGGGCATGGGCGAGCCGCTCATGAACTGGAAGGCCGTGAGCCCGACGCTGACGATCCTGAATGCGCCCGACGGCTTGGGCATCGGAGCGCGGCACATTACGGTGAGCACCGTCGGAGTGCTGCCGGGGATCATCGCGCTCGGCGAACGCCCCGAGCAGTTCCGGTTGGCGATCTCGATTCACGCTCCGAACGATGCGCTCCGCCAGGAGCTGATGCCGGTGAACACGAAGTACCCGTTGGCGGAGGTGATTGCGGCAGCGGCGGCATTCGACCGGCGCGTCACGTTCGAGTACGTGATGCTTGGTGGCGTGAACGATCACCGCCAGCACGCCGAGCAGCTGGCAGCACTGGCGCGCGAGTGCCGGGCGTTCGTGAACCTGATCCCGCTGCACCCGGGCGGCGGGCTTGGCTTCACGCCGACCACGCGCGACGCGATCCGGCACTTCGCCGCCTGGATCCGCGATGC
Source organism: Gemmatimonadaceae bacterium (assembly GCA_031409715.1). Classification (GTDB taxonomy): domain Bacteria; phylum Gemmatimonadota; class Gemmatimonadetes; order Gemmatimonadales; family Gemmatimonadaceae; genus JACMLX01. The sequence goes on from JANNXU010000017.1 coordinate 179,317, forward strand.
CGGCGTCGAAGTGGCCACGCGCCGAAGTCGCGGGCTCGACATCAGTGCGGCGTGCGGTCAGCTGCGCGTCGAGAAGATCGGTCGCCCCCGTGCGCTGTCGACACTGCCGCAGAACTGAGCTGACGCCTGCCCGACAGACCCGTGCTCAGGGGTGGAACGGCTCCCGTGCCGGACTGTAGCTGCTGCCGAGACGCACCGTGATGTCCAGCCCACGCAGCAGGGAATCCTTCCCCGCCTCGATCGTCGCGCCCCCCAGCACGCGCGCGAGACGCTCGGCGGCTTCCGGCTTGTTGGTGTAGTCGAGGATCAACGTTTCGGTGCGCCGGCCCAGCGGATCATTGCCCCAGCCGACGACGTCGAAGCCACGGTCGCGCAGGAGAAAGGTGGCGCGGCGCGCCAGCCCAGACACGCCGCTGGCGTTCAGCACCTCGACGATGATCCGTTGCCCCTTCGGTGCACGCGTCGTGTCGCCCAACGCCTCGGCGGGCGCCGAGGCCGTGAAGCGTCGCACCCCGACTATCCCCGCCGCTGCCAGCGCCACGACTGCCACCGCCACCAGCACCAGACGCGCAGGCGTCATCGCACCGCGTTCCACATCGCGACGGTCTCGGGGTGCAGCCCCTTGCCTTCCCGCAGCGACCACTCGAGACGGGCCTTCACCACCTGCCGGAAGACACCCGCGAAATCACGGGGCACCATCGCTGCCAGCCAGGCCCGTTCGGCGGTCATGAACTTGCGCCCCGGCTCGAGGAAGTCCGCCATGAACAACGCCTGCCCCGTGCGGGCCAACGCGGCGTTGCCGAGTGTGTGCCAGCGGATCGCATCGAGCACATCGCGCCGGGTCTCGCCGAGTGCCTCGAGCCGTGTCGCCGCAGCGGGGCCATGCAGGATTTCCACCGGGGCGCCGCCGTCGCGCGACAGCTCGCGCAGGAGCGGCTCTGCGGCGTCACGCAGCGCATCATGCCAGCGGCCCGCGTCGTGCCACGCCACCTTCTCGGCCTCGGGCACGTGCATGTCGCGCGCCCATCGGTCCAGGAGTGCGGTCACGCGCGCGATGTGCTCGCGGCGTTTGGGCGAGGCGATCGCCCAGTCGGGCAAGTAGAGTGCGTCCGGCATCGGAGTGGTCATGGCAGCGCAGGGAACGGGTCGCCGAGGCGATGGTTGTCGAGCAGGCGCGTCTGACCGACGCGCGCAGCAATGATGGCGAAGCACGTCCCGTCGGCAAGCGGCACCGGCTCGAGTCGCGCGTCCTCCACCACGTCGAGATAGTCGATCCGGACGAGCGGTGACTGTGATGCCGCGGCCTCGCCCAGTGCGCGCAATGCCGCGGCATCGCTTCGGCCCGCGACGAATGCGTCACGCATTGCCCGCAGCGCGCCGGACAGGTGGCGCGCCGCGCCTCGCGCCTCGGCATCGAGGAATCGGTTGCGACTCGACATCGCGAGGCCATCCGCCTCACGCACGATCGGCGCGATGTCGAGTGTCACCGGGATGTCGAGATCGCGCACCAGCGCGCGGATCAGCGTCGCCTGCTGCAGGTCCTTCTGCCCGAACACGGCCAGGTCGGGCTGCACCAGATTGAACAGCTTCGTCACCACCGTCAGCACGCCGGCGAAGTGCCCGGGTCGGATCGCACCCTCGAATCGGTCCGCGATCGACCCCGGCACCACCGAGACCACGCGTGGCCCGGGATACATGATCGCCACGTCCGGCACGAAGGCGATCGACGCCCCGCACGCGGTGGCGGCGGCGATGTCGTCCGCCTCGGTGCGCGGATACGTCGCGAGATCCTCGGTCGGTGCGAACTGCAACGGATTGACGAAGATGCTCAGGACCACGCACTCGCACGCCTGACGCGCACGCGCAATCAGCGAGAGATGACCGGCGTGCAGCGCCCCCATCGTGGGCACGAACCCGATGCGGTCACCTCGCGCTCGCGCGGCGGCAATGGCCGCACGCAGCGACGCGACGTCACGGACGACCTGCATCGTCAGCGGAAGCTCGTGGTGTCGTCGGGATAGCGGTGCGCCCGCACATCATCCGCGTAGCTGCGCACCGCCTCCTTCACGATCCCGGCGACGTCGGCATACCGCTTGAGGAACTTCGGACGAAAGCCCTCGTTCAGCCCGATCAGGTCGGGGAGGACGAGGATCTGGCCATCACAGCCGGGGCCCGCCCCGATTCCGACGGCGGGAATCCGAAGGGCCTGCGAAATCGTGCGCGCCAGCTCCGTCGGCATCAGTTCGAGCACGATGCCGAAACACCCTGCCTCCTGCAACGCGAGGGCATCGCGGAGCAGTTGTGCCGCAACCTCCTCGTCGCGGCCCTGCACGCGCGCTCCGCTGAGCGCGGTGTCGCTCTGCGGCGTGTAGCCGATGTGGCCCAGGACGGGAATGCCGGCGTCGACGCAGGCGCGCACCGCAGCCAGCGCGGCATGACCTGCGCCTTCGAGTTTCACCGCGGTGCATCCGGACTCGGCCATGGCGCGACCGGCGTTGCGCACCGCTTCGACGGCGCTGATCTGGTACGTCATCCACGGCATGTCGAGGATCAGCATGGCCCGCGTCACGCCGCGACGAACGGCTGCGGTGTGCCATATCATCTGGTCCAGCGTGACCTGGCGCGTGGAATCGTGGCCCGCGATGACCATGCCGAGCGAGTCACCCACCAGCACCATGTCCACGCCGGCGGCATCGACGAGCCGGCCGAAGAGCACGTCATACGCCGTCGTGGCCACGATGATCTCGCCAGCCGCCTTCTTTGCATGCAGGTCGCGGATCGTCACTGGGCGTGCGGGGGCAGTCCCCGCGACAGTGACGGGCGGAGTGACGTGGGCACTCATCGAAGCCTCGGAGCGTGAACGTGGAACGACAGGGAACGCAGGTGTGACGGGTCGGCGATCACGATCGGCCTGTCCGGCATGGCGGTGTCCATGCGGTCCCCGGTAGCATCGAGGCGAGACACGCCGACTGCGGATCAGCCATCGCGATTGTCGCCTGGACGAGTGATGCATACGGGGGACGGGGAGCCGGTGCAGCGCGCTCCCTACCGTGCGCTGCCGTCCAGTCCTGCGCGCAGCACACGCACCAGCGCAAGCGCCTCGTCGACGGACGATTCGGCCGCGCGCACGATGGCACTGCCGACGACGACGCCGTCAGCCAACACCCCGACCTGTGCCGCCTGCTCCGCCGTGCTGATGCCGAACCCGACACAGATGGGCAGGTCGGTCGCGCCCCGCAGACGGTCGATGGTCGCGGGAAGCTCGCTGGCAACGGACGCGCTCACGCCCGTCACGCCGAGACGGCTGATGAGATAGACGAACCCACTGCCGTGGCGGGCGATCTCGGCCATGCGCGATGCCGGCGTGGTGGGAGCGACGAGCCGCACGTACGCGAGTGGCGACGTCCCGAGCCACGCCTCTCGTTCGGCGTCAGCACCGACGGGCAGGTCGGTGATGAGGATACCCGAGACGCCCGCGTCCGCCGCGCGCATTAGCGCGTCACTGCCTGCGTTCATGATCGGATTCAGGTAGCTGAAGAGCACCACCGGAATCGACAGGTGTGCTCGGCGGACCATCTCCAGCGCGCCGTCGAAGTTCATGCCCTGCTCGAGCGCGATCTGTGAACTCAGCTGGATGACCGGACCATCGGCGAGCGGATCGGAGAACGGCACGCCGAGTTCGACGCAGTCGGCACCGGCGTCCTCGAGTCCCTGCAGCAGGGCGGTGGAACGGGCCAGATCGGGGTGCCCCGCCGTGACGTAGGTGACCAGCGCGGTGCGTCGGGCATCGCGCAGGCCCTGCATGTGCTGGGTGAGGTGCGCCGCCGTGCCTGCGGTCACTCGATCTCCATGATGGGATGCTGCATCATCGTGCCCACATCCTTGTCACCGCGTCCCGAGACGCAGAGCAGGATCGGTTCGTCCGGCGCCCAGCGGCCGGCGTTGTCGACGATCCATGCGACGCCGTGCGCCGTCTCGAGCGCGGGGATGATCCCTTCGAGGCGACTGAGCAGCGCCACGCCACGGAGGGCGTTGGCGTCGGTCACGGCCACGTATTCGGCGCGGCCGGTGGTCTTCATGTAGGCGTGCTCCGGGCCGACGCCTGGATAGTCGAGGCCAGCACTGATGCTGTGCGCCGGATGCACCTGCCCGTTCGCGTCCTGCAGCAGCAGTGACAGTGAGCCGTGCAGCACGCCGGGCGTGCCCGAGCTGAGCGTGGCGGAGTGCCGGCCCGTGGCGACGCCTTCGCCGGCCGCCTCCACGCCGACCAGTTGCACGTCGGCGTCGGGGACGAAGGCGTGGAAGATGCCCATGGCATTTGAACCACCGCCGACACACGCGACCACCGTGCGCGGCAGGCGCCCCGCAATGCGCAGCATCTGCTCGCGCGCCTCGTGGCCGATGCAGGCGTGGAAGTCGCGGACCATGCGCGGGTATGGAGCCGGCCCGACCACGCTGCCGATGATGTAGTGGCTGCTGTCGACGTTCGTGACCCAGTCGCGGATCGCCTCGCTGGTGGCATCCTTCAGCGTCCGGGTGCCGCCGGTGACCGGCACCACCGTCGCCCCGAGGAGCTGCATGCGGAACACGTTCAGGCTCTGGCGCTGCGTGTCTTCCTCACCCATGTAGACCACGCATTTCAGGCCGAACTTGGCGCACACCGTCGCCGTGGCGACCCCGTGCTGGCCTGCCCCGGTCTCGGCGATGATCCGACGCTTGCCCATGCGCATTGCGAGCAGCACCTGCGCCAGCGCGTTATTGATCTTGTGCGCGCCGGTGTGGCAGAGGTCCTCGCGCTTGAGCCACACCGGTGCGCCCACGCGCTCGGTGAGTCGCGGCGCGAAGCCCAGCGGTGTCGCACGCCCGACGAAGGTTTCCAGCAGGCCGTTCAGCTCGGCCTGAAATGCCGCATCCGTCTTGATCGCCTCATAGGCTGCGGTGAGTTCGTCGAGCGCCGGGATCAGCGTCTCGGGCACGTACCGGCCGCCGTAGGGACCGAAGCGGTCACTCGGGGGCGTCACAGGCTCCTGCATCGTCGCCATCTACTGCACTCCTGCAAGGGACAACTGCTCATCCTCGCCATCGCCTCGGGCGGCGGCGACGAAACGTGTCACGCGTCCATGATCCTTCACGCCAGGCGACAGTTCCACGCCCGACGACACATCCACTACGTCGGGCGACAGCAGCCGGACTCCGACCTGTACATTTTCCGGCGTGAGTCCGCCGGCAAGGATCAGCAGCGCCGCGTGCTCCGGCGCGCTGCGCAATCGATGCAGCGGCGCCTGCAACGCCCGCCAGTCGATTGCGACACCCGTGCCACCGAGCGACCCGGGCACCAGGGCATCGAGCACCACGCCATCCGCCACCGCGAAGAGCGCTCCGGCCCGCGCGTCGTCGAATGGGCCTGGAGGTACGCGCAGGGCGGCCCAGATCCCGCCCGGCCAGCGTTCGCGCAGTTCCTCGACGAGCCGTGGTGACGGATCACCGTGGAGCTGGATGATGTCGGCGCCCGCCGCCATCCCGAGTCGAACGATGTCATCGACTGGCTCGTGCCCGACCACCACCACGCGAATTGCCGTCCCCGCTGCCTCGAACACCGCCCGGGCCTGCGCCGTCGTGACGAGCCGCGGGCCGCCGGCGAGGATGGTGCCGACGTACCGCGCCCCGGCGGCCGCGGCGATCGACGCGTCCTCCGGCCTGACGAGCCCGCAGATCTTGGCGCTCGACACCAGACTCAGGCCGGGCGACGCTGGCGCGGAACACCCGTCAATGCGGCCACCGCATCGGCCGGTGACGCCGCCGCGGAAATGGCCGAGCCGACCAGCACCGCGTCGGCGCCGCAGCCGGCGGCGCGCAGGATGTCGTCCCGCGACTGCACACCGCTTTCGTAGATCGCGATGTGCGTGACAGGCACCATCGGCAGCAGGCGCTCGCTCACGGCGGCGTCGATCGTGAGCGTCTCGAGGTCACGATTGTTGACGCCGATCAGCAGCGCGCCGGCATCGAGCGCATCCGCCAACTCGTGCTCGTCGCGCACTTCCACCAGCGGCTCGATGCCCAGCATGCGGGCGGTGAACACGAGGTCCACCAGCTGCCCGGCGGGCATCGCCCGGGCGATCAGCAGTGCGGCGGCAGCGCCGGCGCGGCGCGCCTCCACGAGCTGGATGGCATCGGTGATGAAGTCCTTGCGGACACAGGGCGCGAGGTCGAGCGCGGCCGCAATGCACAGGTCCTCCATCGTGCCGCCGAACTCGCTCGACTCGGTCAGGATCGAGAAGGCGCGGGCACCACCCGCCGCGTAGCTCCGGACCTGCAGGACCGCATCCAGCGAGGCATTGATCGGGCCGCGCGACGGCGAACTGCGCTTCAGTTCGCCGATGATCGCGACGTCGCTGCCGGCACGGATCGCCGCCAGGATGTCTGGCGCGGGCGGCGTCGCGAGCGCCTGCACTTCCTGCTCCGCATACGACACCGCGGATCGGGACAGCCGGGCACGTTCGGCGCTGGCCGAGCTCAGGCGGCCGAGCGGGCCGAGCGGTGGGGTCCAGGAGCGAGCCACTTGCATTTCGGGATTCCTTCGGCAATAGTCTTCGGCAGTTCTTCGGGGCGCGCGCCCAGCCTCGGGAATCTAGCGCAGTCTCCTCGTCCTCAGTATCCGCCGGAGTCCGATCCATGTCGCTCACCAAGCGCCAGCGCGAAATCCTCACCTTTCTCTCGCTGTACTCGGACGAGAACGGCTACGCCCCGAGCTTCGAGGAGATTGCCGAGCACTTCGGCTTCACCAGCCTTGCGACGGTGCATGAGCACCTGAGCAACCTCGAGCGGAAGGGCTACATCCGGCGCGGATACAACGAGAGCCGCGCCATCGAAATCCTCCCGAGTGAAAAGTCGGCGAACTTCGTGGAGCTGCCGCTGCTCGGCCTCGTGGCCGCCGGCCTCCCGATCGAGGCGGCCGTCACCGGCGAGACGATGGCCGTCCCCCCCGACATGCTGCGGAAGACCGGCAACCATTACGTGCTGAAGGTCCGCGGTGACTCGATGATCGACGAGCAGATCAAGGATGGCGACTTCGTCGTCGTCAACGAACGGAAGAGTGCGGACAACGGCGAGATGGTGATCGCGCTGCTCGATCGCAGTTCGGCCACGGTCAAGCGCTACTTCCGCGAGAAGGATGGCCGGATCCGGCTGCAACCAGCCAACGATGCGATGGAGCCGATCTTCACGGATGAGCGCAACCTGCTGATCCAGGGTGTCGTCGTTGGCGTGCTGCGGCGGTACACGTGAGCGGACCGGGGTCGTTCCGCGGGCTGCGCACTGCGATCTACGCCGTGCCGGAGCTGGGCGCTGCCCGCGCCTGGTACGTCGGTGTCCTGGAGCGCGAGCCGTACTTCGATGAGGACTTTTATGTGGGTTTCAACATCGGCGGGTTCGAGCTGGGGCTCGTCCCGGAGCCCGATGCCCCCACGGAGCGGGACGCAGCGGGTGTGGCCTTCTGGGGCGTCGACGACGCCGCAGCGGCGTATCAGCGGCTACTGACTCTGGGCGCTGCCGACCACGAACCGGTGCAGGACGTCGGCGGCGGCGTGAAGATCGGCGCGGTACGGGATCCGTTCGGCAACGTGCTCGGTGTGGTCGAAAATCCACATTTTTCGTACGAAGGCTGAGGCGAGCGCGAACGCGCTCGCTTCTCAAGGACGCCCGCGCGCGGGTCGACACTGCGCGGTGACCGCCGCCCGCTGAACGCGCGGGGCAGCGCCCACCACTCCGCCGGTGCCTGCCCCATTCGCCTCGTCATCGCAGACAGCCAACCACACATTGCCAGCGGGCACCGGCGTGCGCTGCGGAGCCTACGGCCGGCGTGGGACGTGGTGCTCGCCTCGTCGCCAGCCGGCGCGCTGGCGGCGCTCGAGGCCGCGCCGACGGACGTGTTCATCTCCGAGCTTGGCACGCCTGCCGATGACGGCGTCGCGCTGTTCGAGCAGGTGAAGGAGCGCTGGCCTGCAACGGTCCGCATTGCACTGTCGGCGTGCACCGAGCGTCGCTTGGCGCTGCGCCTCGAGCAGAGCGTGCATCGGTGCCTGCACGCGCTGTGCGATTCGCATGTGCTCGCGATGATGGTCGCGCGCAGCACGACGATGCGCACGATCATCGATGACCCTGCGGTGCTGGACGCGATCGGCGGACTCGAGTCCATCCCCCGCCCTCCGGTCACCGTGCAGGCGCTGGAGCAGGTGTTCGCCGATCCCGACGCCGGCGTGGGTGCCGTCGCATCCGTCGTCACGCGGGATGCGCCGCTCACGGCTCGCCTGCTGCGCGTGGTCAACAGCTCGTTCTTCGGTGTTGGCCGGCAGGTGACGCGCGTCGATGCGGCGGTGAACTTCATCGGACTCTCGCTCGTCCGCGCGATCGTGCTCTGCGACGGCGCCACGCGGTCGTTCACGGTCGCACCCGACGTGCTCGACCTCGACGAGTGGAACATGCATGCGGTGCGCGTCGCCAGAGCGGCTCGCGACATCGCGCTGGCCATCTGCCCGCAGGATCGCTCGCTGGCCGACGATGCCTTTCTCGCAGGACTGCTCCACGACATCGGGCAGGTGGTGATCGCCGGCGTGGCACCGGAGACCTGGCGCAGCCGCGAGGCCACCGCGCGTGTGACCGCCCAGCCGATCGATGCCGTCGAGTGCGGCGAGGGCGTCGCCGCCTCACACGCCCTCGTCGGCGCCTACCTGCTCAGCGTCTGGGGCCTGCCGGCGAGCGTCATCGAGGCCGTCGCCTTCCATCACACCCCCGAGCGCCTTGGCGGAACGCTGTTCGACGCGGCGGTCGCCGTGCATGTGGCCGATGCACTCGCGGTGCGCGCGCCCGGCCGGACGCCGCCGGCACTTCACGTCGAGTGCGTGATGGCCTCGGGCATCACCTTGGACCAGCTCGACACCTGGCGTGCCCGCTTCGGTGTGTTCGAGCCGGTGACGTGAGCGCGCGCTGCGGCGCGCCGCCTGTCAGGTGTCGGGCGTGGCGGATGCTGCAACGAGTCGATCGAGCATTGGCATCGCCGCACCCGACCGCAATGTGGCACGCACCTCCTCGACGAGGGCCGGATACTCCGCATCGTCGCGCTTGACGTAGAGCGCCGCGGCAGCGTTAAGGATCACTGCCGCCTGCGCCGCGGGTGCGCCACGCCCTGCGAGCACCTCGCGAACGATCACTGCATTCTCTGCCGGGTCACCCCCTGCCAGCTCGGCGGCGCCAAGATTGACGAAGCCAAGGGGGGCTGGATCGATCATCCATTCGCGCACGGGCTCGTCGCCGCGGATTTCGCGCACGTGGGTTGGACCGAGCGGCGAGATCTCGTCCATGCCCGGCTCGCCGTGCACGACCAGCGCATGGCGTGTGCCCAGTGCCTGCAGCGCCCCGGCAATCAGGTCGAGGCGACCGTGATCCGCCACACCGATCACCTGGCGGCCCGCCGCTGCAGGGTTGGCGAGCGGACCGATCATGTTCATGACCGTCGGGATGGCGAGTTCGCGGCGCACAGGGCCCACGTGGCGCATCGCCGGGTGCATCAGCGGCGCGAACATGAACACGATGCCGACCTCGCGCAGGATGGCCGCCATCCTCGTCGGCGTCTGGTCGATCCGGACGCCCAGTGCCTCGAGCAGATCGGCGCTGCCGCTGCGGCTCGTGAAGCTGCGGTTGCCATGTTTGGCGATGCGGACGCCACACGCCGCCGCGACGATGGCGGCCGCCGTCGAGATGTTGAAGGTCGGCACCGCGCCACCTCCCGTGCCGCAGGTGTCGACGAGATCCGCCGGGCGCTCGGCGTCCATCGTGATCATCGCGCGGCGCAGCGCACGGGCCGCGCCAGCCACTTCGGCAGGAGTCTCGCCCTTCACGCGCAGTCCCATCAGCAATGCCGCCACTTGCGCCGCCGTCGCGCCGCCGCCCATCACGACGTCGAAGGCTGCCCCGGCCTCCTCTGCCGTCAGGCCCTGACCTCCGGCCAGCCGACGCACGGCATGACGCAGCGGCTCATCGCTCACGGCATCCCTCCCCATCGAATGGTCACGGCCTGCAACAGGATCACGTCGCGGACAGCTCGGGCAGGAGCCGGTCACCCAGGCGGGCCTGACTGGCGACGAGCGCGATGATCAGGCCGAGCAGCCGCACGCGATCCACGTCAGCCTCGGTGAAGACGCCCTGTTGGTTGCGATTCGCGACGTTGACCACGCCGACGAGCTCCTCGCGGTACACGAGCGGAAAGCAGATGAAGCTGCCGCTGGTGAAGTACTCGTCCTTGAGCAGCGGGTGCTGGCTCGCCTGGGTGGCGTCGGTGACGAGGATCACCTGGCGGCTTGCGGCCACCTTGCCGGCAACACCGCTGCCGATTGCCACGCGGTAGCCATCGCGCACGTCACGTGCGACGCCACGCGCGGCGGCGAGGTAGAGCATGCCCGGCTCCGGCGCGCGCATCATCAGCGACACGCGCTGCGCCTGCATGTCTTCGCCGACGAGCGTGAGCAGCTCGTCGGCGAGGCGCCGCGGATCGGGATCGCTCGCGTCCAGACTCAGGACGCGGTCGATCAGGTAGACCGTGCGTTCGCGGTCACGCAGCTCCTCGTTGCGGCGATGCAGCTCGATGTGGGCCTGCTCCGTCTGCCCGAGCGCTGCCTCGAGCTGCTTCTGCAGGCTCTCGGCGCGGCGCTGAACACGGCGGGCATCCTCCTGGATGCGTGACGTTTCGCGCTCGAGTTGCACGACCCGGGCGCGGTCGGCGCCGTCGTTCACTACCTGTGCCTGCGAGGAGAACTTCGCGTCCAGGTCGCCCAGCCGACGGTCGTACTCGCCGTGAATCCGCTGGGTGACGGATTCGAGCGTCACGACCGCCTCGCGCCGGGCGTCCATCTCGGCGAACCGGGCAAAGGCCAGGTCGAAGAGTGCCGCATTCGGGAGGAACTTCTCGATCGTGCGTCCACCGAAGAACTTCTTCGGCTCGACGACGGTGAGCACGCCGCCGAGTGTGCCGTCGAACCGCAGGCCGCGAATGGAGAGCGTCGCATTCTCGACGGGGGGCAGGCCGAGCAGTCGCGCGAAGTCGGCGCCGCGCTCGTTCACGTCGACAAAGGTCGAGCCGGCAGCGATGCCCTGGCGCACCGCCATCGGAAGCTGGTCGAACGCAACCTCGAGGCGTGTCGGCCGGGACAGCCCGATGGAGGTCGGACTGAGCCGGTCGGTGAGCAGTTCCCGGCGTCCGTCATACCGGAAGAATGCCAGATAGGCTCCGCGATCGAGCTCCGCCAGCGACTCGCCCAATACGCCGATCGCCCCGCCGAGGTCCGGGGCGACGGCGAGCGAATGCGCCAGCGAGGCGAGTGTGCGAGGAGCCATCGGCGGAAGTCAGGGACGGTTGGTGCGGGGGCGGGCAGGTGCACACTGCCGCCCCAAGGGTGACGGCCTCGTGCGGGCTTGTCAATGCGTTGTGCCATCACGACTTGTCTTGCTTGAACTCATCAGCCGTGCGGCCTAGCTTTCCCGCAATGTCGAGGCGCACTCTTCAGCTTGTCATCCAGTACGACGGAGAGGCGTTTGCCGGATGGCAGCGACAGCCCTCGCAACGCACGGTGCAGGGTGCGCTCGAGGAGGCACTGCAGCGCCTGACGCAGCAGTCGGTGCCTGTCATCGGCGCTGGCAGGACGGACGCCGGTGTGCATGCCATCGGGCAGGCGGCCAGCGTCAGCCTGCCGCTCAAGTGGGAGCCCGACCGGGTGCGACGCGCACTGAACGCGGTGCTGCCCCGCGATGTCCGATGCAGCGCGGCGCACCTCATGCGCCCCGAGTTCCATGCGCGATTCAGCGCCACGGCGCGACAGTATCGCTACCTGGTCGGCACGGATGACGACGCGGCCAGTCCCTTCCGCTACAACCGGGAGTGGCCTTTGGGACGGTCACCATCGCTCGACCGGCTGCGTGCCGAGGCGGCCGCCGTGATCGGCGACCACGGCTTCCGTGCGTTCGCGGTGAAAGGCACGGCCGGTCCCGAGGACGACCACCGCTGCCACGTCACGACCTGTGAGTGGTCGGAGCGTCCGGGTGGTCTCACACTCACGATCTCGGCCAACCGATTCCTGCACCACATGGTGCGCTTTCTCGTCGGCACAATGGTCGAGGTCGGCACGGCTCGACGAAGCCCCGGGACCATCGGTCTGCTGCTCGATGCCACCGACAATCGGAGCGTCGCGCCTCCGGCACCGGCCTGCGGCCTGTACCTTGAACGCGTCACGTATCCCCAACATCTCTACCACGCCGCCGCTCCGGCCATCGAGGCGGCCTGACCGTCATGCCGCACCGTTCCGACGCTCCCGCCCCCCGCCACGCGCTCGCGCGTTCCCGGTTTCACACGATGGCCTCCCGACTCACCCTGCTCACCGGCGCCGTCGTCGCGATGGCATGTCAGGGCGTCCCCGCTGAATCCAGCGAGGCGCAGCGCCCCGCGACCGCGCCCCCCGCGACGGCGAGTGCCGTGCGGGCTGCTGCGGCGGCGGCGTTGCCGCAGTCGCGGCGCACGGCGATCACGGAGGCGGTAGCGAGGGTCGCACCGGCCGTCGTCACGGTGCAGACGGAGACGGTGCAGCAGGTGGCGGCGGATCCGTTCGAGATGTTCTTCGGCGGCGGACGTGGCGGGCAGCGGACGCAGGCCGGCATCGGTTCGGGATTCATCGTCCGCGAGAATGGTGTCATCGTCACGAATGCGCACGTGGTCGCCGGTGCCACGAAGGTCAGCGTCGCGATGCGCGACGGTCAGACCTACGATGCCAAGGTGGTCGGCATCGACGAGATGAATGACCTCGCCGTGCTGCGCATCGATGCGAAGCGGCTTCCCGTCGCGCCGATCGGGCGTTCCTCCGATCTCGCCGTCGGCGAGTGGGCGATCGCGATCGGCAACCCGTACGGCTTCCTGCTCGGGAACACCGAGCCAAGCGTGACGGCCGGCGTGATCAGTGCGACTGGCCGCAACCTCGTGCCGCAGCAGGGGCAGCAAGGCGGCGGCACGTATGTGGACATGCTGCAGACCGATGCCTCCATCAATCCCGGCAACTCCGGCGGGCCGCTGGTGAATGCCCTTGGCGAGGTGATCGGCGTGAACACCTCGATCTTCTCGCCGACCGGCGGCAGCATCGGCCTTGGCTTCGCCATTCCGATCAATCGTGCGATGCGCGTCGCCGATGACCTGCTGGAGCATGGCGCGGTGCGCCACCCATGGATCGGGCTCCGCATCGCGCAGCCGACCGGCAGCACGCCTCGCGAAGTGCTGCGATCCGGCGTCGTCGTGCGCAGCGTGGTGGTGAATTCGCCTGCCCAGCGCGCCGGGATTCAGCCGGGCGACACGATCGTCCGCAGCCGTGACCGCAGCCTGCGCAACATGTTCGACTGGGAAGGCGAGATGCTGGAGCTGCGCGTCGGCGAGGCGGCGACGATGGTGATCAGCCGTGACGGCCGTGAGAAGACGGTGACCGTCACGCCGGCGGACCTCCCCGAGGTCGGCGCCAACAAGGTGCAGGTGCTGCGCGATGTGCAACTCGTCACGCTCACGCCGGCCATCCGGCAGGAGCGCAACATCCGTTCGGCGCGCGGTGCGCTGGTTGTGAACGCCAGCGACCGTGTGATGGACCAGCTTGGCGTGATGACCGGCGACGTGATCATCGGCGTGAATCGTACGGCCGTCTCCACCGCCGAGGAGGTTGCGCGTGCGCTCGACCAGCTCGCCGGCCGCGGCATCATTCAGCTCGTGATCGAGCGACGTGGCGCCATGTACTCCACCCAGTTCTACATCCAGTGACTGCCACACCGCACACGAACTACTCCTCTCCGCTGGCCGAGCGGTATGCCTCCGCGTCGATGCTCGAGCTGTGGGGTGCCCAGAATCGGTACGGACTCTGGCGCCGGCTCTGGCTGGCGCTGGCGGAGGGGGAGCGGCGTCTTGGCGTCGACATCCCGGAGTCGGCGATCGCGGAAATGCGCGCCGCAGTGGACACGATCGATTTCGCAGCCGTGGCGGGATACGAGCGGCGCTTCCGCCATGACGTGATGGCGCATGTGCATGCCTTCGGCGACGCCGCTCCCTCGGCGAAACCGTTCATTCACCTTGGTGCGACCTCGGCGTTCGTCACCGACAACGCCGACCTGATCCTGATGCGTCGGGGGCTCGAGCTCCTGCGCGCGAAGCTCGCGGCCGCGCTGCGTGCGATGGCCACCTTCGCCGCGGCATGGCGGGCCGAGCCAACGCTGGGGTACACCCACCTGCAGTCGGCGCAGCTTACGACCGTGGGCAAGCGCTGCACGCTGTGGATGCAGGACCTGCTGCTCGACCTGGCCGACCTCGAGCATCGCATCACCACGCTGCCATTCCGTGGCGTGAAGGGTACCACCGGCACGCAGGCGAGCTTTCTGCAGCTGTTCGACGGAGATCATGGCAAGGTGCGCGCGCTGGACCGGATGGTCACCGAGGCCATGGGCTTTCCGCGTCCCCTCCCCGTCACCGGCCAGACCTACAGCCGCAAGCTGGATGCCCAGGTGCTCGGCGTCGTCAGTGGCATCGCGTCGAGTGCGTCGAAGTTCAGCGGCGACATCCGCATGCTGCAGGCGTTCGGCGAGATCGAGGAGCCGTTCGAGACGGAGCAGATCGGCAGCTCGGCGATGGCCTACAAGCGCAACCCGATGCGGGCCGAGCGCATCGCGTCGCTCGCGCGGTTTGTGCTGTCGCTCGAGCCGAACGCCAACCAGACGCACGCCGTCCAGTACTTCGAGCGCACGCTCGACGACTCGGCCAATCGCCGTCTCGTCATTCCCGAGGCCTTTCTGGCCTGCGATGCAATCCTGATCCTGGTGGTGAACATCGCCAAGGGACTCGAGGTGCATCCCGAGCGGATCCGCCGGCGTGTGCACGACGAGTTGCCGTTCATGGCGACCGAGGAGCTGATCGTGAATGCCGTGCGCGCCGGCGGCGACCGCCAGCAGGTGCACGAAGTCATCCGGCGTCACGCCATCGCCGCCGCTCGCGCCGTCAAGGACGAGGGGTCGCCCAACGACCTGCTGGAGCGACTCACCGCAGACCCGGAGTATCCAGTGGATCTCGAGGTCCTGAAATCGGTGATGGCGCCGTCCCGCTTCGTCGGGCGCAGCGCCGAGCAGGTGGATGAGTTCCTGGCCGAGGAGATCGAGCCCGCGCTGGCCGGCGTGCCGACGGATGAGACGGCGGCTGGGTCCGTTCGTGTTTGACGCGCGCCTGACCCCGGCCGGCATTCCCACCACGCGCCTGCCGCTGTTTCACGCCGCGCGCGGCAAGGTCCGTGACGTCTACGAAGTGGATGACGAGCGGCTGCTGCTGGTCGCGACCGATCGCGTGAGTGCCTTCGATGTCGTGATGCGTGAGGCGGTGCCGTACAAGGGCATCGTCCTGACACAGCTCACCGCCTGGTGGCTGCGCCAGCTCGAGGCGGACGTGCCGCATCACATGATCACGGCCGACGCCGCGGAAATCATTTCCGAGGTGCCCGAGCTGGCAGCACACCGCGCCACCATCGCCGGCCGTTCCATGCTGGTGAAGCGTGCCAAGATCGTCCCGATCGAGTGTGTGATCCGAGGCTACATCAGCGGGTCGGCGTGGAAGGAGTATGCGGCGACGGGCACGCTCGCCGGCGAGGCGCTGCCGCCGGGACTGCGCGAAAGCGACAAGCTGGAGCCGGCGATCTTCTCACCAGCCACGAAGGCCGAGACCGGCCACGACGAGAACATCACCGTCGATCGCATGCGCACTGTGGTCGGCGATGACCGCACGCGTGAGCTCGAGGCACTGACACGGCTCGTCTACGAGCGGGGCCGCAGCGTGGCCGCCGAGCGCGGCATCATCATCGCCGACACGAAGTTCGAGTTCGGTCTCTGGCACGACCGCATCATTCTCTGCGACGAAGTGCTGACGCCCGATTCTTCGCGGTTCTGGCCGGCGGATGGCTATATGCCGGGCGGTTCGCAGCCCAGCTTCGACAAGCAGCCACTGCGCGACTGGCTGCAGGCGGAGCGGACGGCAGCTCGGTGGAATGGTGAGGCGCCGCCGCCACGGCTCCCGGAGATCGTCGTCGAAGCCACCAGCCTGCGGTATCTGGACGCGTTCACGCGCATCACCGGCACGCCGCTCGACCTCGGCCAGTTCTCATGACGTTCGCGCCTGCAGGCTACCCCGCGATGGCTCTCGCCGGCACGGCTGCGGTGAGTATGCTCGCGACAGCCGTCTGGCGACGCAGCTGGTTGCTGTGGCTTGCCGGCATGGCGCTGCTGATCGTCGCGGCGATCGTCGCCTGGTCGTTCCGCGGCCCACCAACGGCTGCTGCGGCTGCGGTCGTCGCCGTCGGCGGAGTCGATGGCGGCGGGCACTGGGCCCCCGCGGTGCTCCGCTGATGCCCCCGGTCGAGTCACCCCGCGAGCGTCCTTCCGGCATGCGGCGCGCCGTCGTGCTCTTTCCCGGCGGGCTCACGCTGGGGAATCTGTTCTTCGGCATCTTCGCGATGATCAGCGCCAGCCGCGGCGAGTTCGGTCGCGCGGTGCTGTTCATCGTCTGCGGCGGCGTCTGCGACATGCTCGACGGCCGGGTTGCGCGTGCGACCAATTCCGGCACGGAGTTCGGCGAGCAGCTCGACTCGCTGGTGGACGCGATCTCGTTCGGGCTCGCGCCGGCGATGATCACATACTTCGCCGTGCTCACGCCGACGGAACCCGGCCGCGACCGATGGTCGTGGATCCTCGTCTTCCTCTTCTGCATGTGCGCCGTGCTGCGCCTGGCACGGTTCAACATCACGCAGGCGGGTGAGAAGAAGAGCTACTTCGTCGGGCTGCCCAGCCCCGCCGCAGGTGGCACGCTGGCGACGTACCACTGGTTTGCGCAGACGACGCTGTACCAGCAGACGGTGATCGGCGACCTGCCGTGGCACGAACTCGTGAAGTACCTGATGGTGGGCCTCTCGCTGCTCATGATCAGCAACGTCCGGTATCCGGCGTTTCCGCGGACCGGATTCCGCGACTGGCGCGGCGTGCTGGGCTCGATCACGGTGCTGACGTGTTTTGCCGGTGCGATCTTCCTGCCGCGAGAGTTCTTCTTCCCCGCCGGCCTCACCTACGTGGTCGTCGGCCTGATCGGCACGATTCTGCAGTCACTCAGCGACCGGCCGGACCCACTGCCGACCGAGGAGTTCGGCGGTGGGCGTCACGTCGCCGCCTCGGACGCGCTGACGGTCGTCGATGCCAACCGTCGTCGGAAGCGTCGCCGGTTGCGCGATGATCCGACGGTGCCGAACACGGCACCCTCCTCCCCCTCCCCCCGCTCGAAGACAGAGCCCAAAGAATGAACCGCTATCGCGTCAGTGTGCATATCGTGCCCCGGAAAGGTTTGCTCGACCCGCAGGGCAAGGCCGTCACCGACGCGCTGCATGCGCTCGGCTTCGCCGCCGTGGACGACACGCGGATCGGCCGGCACCTCGTGCTCGACGTGCATGCGGAAAGCGCCGGCGCGGCCGAGGCGTCGGTGAAGACGATGTGCGACAAGCTCCTCGCCAACCCGGTCACCGAAGACTATCAGATCGCCTCCACGGTGACGGTCTGAGATGAAGTTCGGCATCGTGACCTTTCCCGGCTCGAATTGTGACGTCGACGCGATCCATGCGGTGACGGATGCCCTCGGGCAGACCGCAGTCTCGCTCTGGCACCGTGATCACGACACGCAGGACTGCGACGTGCTGATCCTGCCCGGCGGGTTCAGCTACGGCGACGCACTGCGCGCCGGCGCCATCGCGCGCTTCAGCCCGATCATGCAGGAGGTCGTCGCGCATGCCGAACGCGGTGCGCCGGTGATCGGCATCTGCAACGGTTTCCAGATCCTCTGCGAGTCGCACCTGCTGCCCGGCGCGCTGATGCGCAATGCAGGGCTGCAGTTCATCTGTGACTGGGTGCACCTGCGCGTCGAAGGAAGCGCACCGCTCTACCTCAGTGGGTACACACCCGGTCAGGTGCTGCGGATACCGGTCGCGCACGGTGAGGGGCGGTTCGTTGCCGATGACGCCACGCTCGACGCGCTCGAGCACGGAGCGCAGGTGGTGTTCCGATACTGCGATGCCGTCGGCACCGTCACCGACGCCGCCAACTGCAACGGTGCATCGCGGAACATCGCGGGGATCGTCAACGCCGCTGGCAACGTGCTGGGCATGATGCCGCATCCCGAGCGCGCGGTCGAGTCGCTGCTCGGTTCCACGGACGGCCTGGCGCTGTTCGAGTCACTGCTCGCTCAGGTGGGCGCATGATGACGACACCATCCGTCGTGCAGCCACGGCTGGGTGACCCGGCGATCACGCCGGCGCTGGTCGCCGAGCATGGGATCACGCCGTTCGAATACGAGAAGCTCCTTGGCCTGCTGGGACGCGAGCCGACGTTCACGGAGCTTGGCATCGTGAGCGCGTTGTGGAGTGAGCACTGCTCCTACAAGCATTCGCGCCCGGTACTGAAGACCCTGCCCACGACGGCGCCCTACGTCCTGCAGGGGCCGGGCGAGAATGCCGGTGTGATCAGTGTCGGTGATGGCCTCGCGGTGGCGTTCAAGATCGAGAGTCACAATCATCCCAGCGCCGTCGAACCGTACCAGGGGGCAGCGACGGGCGTCGGTGGCATCCTGCGCGACGTGTTCACGATGGGTGCGCGTCCAATCGCGATGCTCAACTCGCTGCGCTTCGGCAGCCTCGACTCGCCGCGCGTGCGCTGGTTGGTGTCGGGCGTGGTGAAGGGGATCGGCGACTACGGCAACTGTATCGGCGTTCCAACGGTGGCCGGCGACGTGATGTTCGATCCGGCGTATGAGGGCAATCCGCTCGTCAACGCGATGTGCGTCGGGCTGATGCGCGAGGAGGAACTGATCACGGCCAAGGCCGAGGGCATCGGCAACCCGATTCTGGCGGTGGGTGCACGGACGGGGCGCGACGGCATTCACGGGGCGAGCTTCGCCTCGGAGGATCTCAGTGACGAGAACGAGGCGAAGCGCCCGCGCGTGCAGGTCGGTGATCCGTTCACCGAGAAGCTGCTGCTCGAGGCATCGCTGGAACTGATCAACAGCGGTCATATCGTCGCCATTCAGGACATGGGTGCGGCCGGCCTCACGTCGAGCAGCGCGGAGATGGCGGAGCGCGGCGACGTCGGTGTCGTGATCGACGTCACCAAGGTTCCGGTGCGTGAGGAGGGCATGACGCCGTACGAAATCCTGCTCAGCGAAAGTCAGGAGCGGATGCTCGTCGTGGCGAAGCTGGGGCACGAGGAGGCGGCCAAGGCGATCCTCCGGAAATGGGACCTGCAGGCCGAGGTGATCGGCGAGGTGATCGCTGAACCGGTGTACCGGGTGGTCGAGGGCGATCGCATCGTGGCCGAGTTCCCGGGCAGCCGGCTGGTGACGGAATGCCCGCAGTACTCGCCCGAGGCACGCGAGAGCGAAGTGATCGCGGCACTGCGCCAGCGTGATCCGCATCAGGTCGCGGAGCGTGCGGAAGAGTCGGATCCGGCGTGGACACTGCGCGAGCTGCTCTCCTCCCCGACGATTGCGAACAAGGGCTGGATCTACCGGCAGTACGATTCACAGGTGCGCACGAGCACCGTCGCGGGTCCAGGCGCGGCCGATGCTGCGGTCGTGCGCCTGCGGGGGACCAACAAGGCGCTCGCGCTCAAGACGGACTGCAATTCGCGCTACGTCTACCTCGATCCGCGCATGGGCGGCCGCATCGCGGTGGCCGAGGCCGCGCGAAACGTCGCCTGCACCGGCGGGCGCCCGATGGCGATCACGAACTGCCTGAACTTCGGCAATCCGAAGAAGCCGGAGGTGTTCTTCCAGCTTCGCGAGGCCGTCTTCGGCATCGGTGACGCCTGTCGAGCCCTCGGCACGCCGGTGACGGGTGGCAATGTGTCGCTCTACAACGAGAATCCACAGGGTGCCGTCTTCCCCACGCCGACGATCGGCATGGTCGGCCTGATCGCCGATCTCGCGCACATCACGCGCAGCGCGTTCCGCGCGGACGGTGACAGCATCGTGCTTCTGGGCGACAACACCGCGGAGCTGGGGGCCAGCGAATATCTGGCGCGGGTCCACGGCCTCACCCTCGGCGCCGTGCCGGCGGTGGACCTCGACCATGAACGCCGCCTCGTCGATGCGTTGCTGGAGGCGATCGGCAGCGGCGTGGTGCAGTCTGCTCACGACTGCAGCGAAGGGGGCCTGGCGGTGGCACTGGCCGAGTGCTGCATCGGCGACCGGACCCAAACGTTCGGCGCACAGGTCGACGTCACCGATCCGCTGCTGTCGTCGGCGCGCGCGATCTTCTTCGGCGAGGCGCAGGGCCGCGTGATCGTCAGCACTACGGACGGCGAGCGCGTTGTCGCGGTGGCGGCGGCCCATGGAGTCCCGGCGCGGGTGATCGGCCGCGTCACTGTCGGACAGCGGCTGGTGATCGCGGCCGGAACACACACGCTGGACACCGCGCTCGAACCACTGGTGGACGCCTACTTCGACGCGATTCCCGCATTGATGCAGCGCGCCGCCACCGCGTCGGCCTGAGGGAGCACACTGCCATGTGTGGAATATTCGGGATCTTCGGCACGCCGGATGCGGCAGCACTCACGCATCTCGGCCTGTACGCCTTGCAGCATCGCGGGCAGGAAT
This sequence comes from Gemmatimonadaceae bacterium, assembly GCA_031409715.1. GTDB lineage: Bacteria > Gemmatimonadota > Gemmatimonadetes > Gemmatimonadales > Gemmatimonadaceae > JACMLX01. Next base: position 200,048 of record JANNXU010000017.1, read on the forward strand.
CGGCCGGCATCGTGACGGTCGACCTCAATGGCGCGGCACACCCCATCCGTGCGATGGGGCTGGTGTCGGAGGCGATTCCCGCGTCGGCGCTCGGACCGCTGATCGGTGACGTCGCGATCGGGCACACGCGCTACAGCACCGCCGGCAGCTCCACGGTCGAGAATGCGCAGCCGATCATGGCGCGCTTCAAGGGAGGCGTGATCGCCCTCGCGCACAACGGCAACCTCACGAATGCCTCGGAAATCCGCGCGGAACTCGAGGCACAGGGCTCCATCTTCACGTCGACGATGGACTCGGAGGTGCTGCTGCACCGGCTCGCGCGCTCGAGCCACGAGGACCCGGTGCAGCGACTCACCGATGCATTGCAGGGTGTGGAGGGCGCGTACTCGCTGGTCGTGCTGATCAACCAGACGCTGCTCGTGGCCCGTGACCCGCGTGGCTGGCGCCCGCTGGTGCTCGGCCGGCTTGGCACGAGCATCATCGCGACCAGCGAGACGTGTGCACTCGACATCGTCAATGCCTCGCTGCTCCGCGAGGTGCAGCCGGGTGAGATCGTTGCGATCGAGGGCGGCGAGATCCGGGCGGTGCAGGCCTTCGAGGTGCAGCCGCTGAAGAAGTGCGTGTTCGAGCACGTCTATTTCGCTCGGCCCGACAGCCAGATCTTCGGCCATAGCGTGGACCGCGCGCGGCGCGCGCTCGGCCGGCAACTGGCGCGGGAGTGCCCTGCCCCGGGTGCCGAGCTCGTGTTCGCCGTGCCCGACTCCTCGAACGCCGCCGCACTGGGCTACGCCGAGGAGAGTGGCCTGCCGCTGGAGCTGGCGCTCATCCGCAATCACTACATCGGCCGCACCTTCATCCAGCCCACGCAGTCCGGACGCATTGCGAAGGTCAAGGTGAAGTACAACGCAGTCCGCGAGGTGCTCCATGGCCGCAGCGTCGTGATGATCGACGATTCCATCGTCCGCGGTACCACCACGCGCGGCCTCGTGAAGATGATCCGCGACGCCGGTGCGCGGGAAGTGCACATGCGCGTGAGTTCTGCACCCGTCACTGGTCCGTGCTGGTATGGCATCGACACACCACGGAAGGAGGAATTGATCGCCTCCGCCCGCAACGTCACCGAGATCGGCGACGCCCTCGGCGTCGACTCGCTCGGCTACCTCTCGCTCGACGGCATGCTCGGTGCGGTGCCTGGTGGCCCCACCGGATTCTGCGATGCATGCTTCAGTGGCAATTATCCCACCGAGCCGCCAGCGGATCTCGTCAGCGGTCGCGCGTACGCCTGCTGATCACACACTCCCGCCACACCCCTTCACGTGACGACCACCGCACCGGTGACTGAGCAGCGCTACGTCTACTTCTTCGGCAGCGGACAGGCCGATGGCACGCGGGACATGAAGGCGATTCTCGGCGGCAAGGGCGCCAACCTCGCCGAGATGACGAACATCGGCGTTCCGGTTCCGCCGGGGTTCACGATGACCTGCGAACTGTGCGCCATCTATCTGCGCGACGGGACGTATCCGCAGGAGCTGCGCGACGAGGTGGCGAGCAATCTGCACCGGCTCGAGGAGGTCTCGGGCAAGCGATTCGGCGATACCGAGAACCCGCTGCTCGTGTCGGTTCGCTCCGGCGGCGCGGTGTCGATGCCGGGCATGATGGAGACGATCCTCAACCTCGGCCTGAACGATGCCACGGTCGAGGGGCTCGCCCGCAACAGCGGGAATCCGCGCTTCGCGTTCGACAGCTATCGCCGATTTCTGCAGATGTACGGCGATGTGGTCATGAACGTGCCGGTGCAGAAGTTCGAGCACCTGCTCGAGGCCAAGCGGCTGACGCAGGGGGTCGAGGTGGACTCGGAGCTGAACGAGGCATCACTCCGTGCACTGGTGGACGAGTACAAGCTGCTCGTGCGCCATGCCACCGGCCGGGACTTCCCGATGGATCCCGTCGAGCAGTTGTGGGGGGCGACCGAGGCGGTGTGGGGGAGCTGGATGCTGAAGAAGGCGGTGGACTATCGCCGTGTGAATGGCATCCCGGACGACATCGGCACGGCCGTGAACGTCGTCGCGATGGTCTTCGGCAACATGGGCGACGACTCCGGTACCGGCGTCGCGTTCACCCGCGATCCGTCGACGGGAGAACGGATGTTCTACGGCGAGTTCCTCGTCAATGCGCAGGGTGAGGACGTCGTGGCCGGCATCCGCACGCCGCTCCGTATCGAGCAGATGGCCGAGATGCTCCCCGGCGCCTACGTGGACCTGCTGCGCACGCAGCTCGCGCTCGAGACGCACTTCTGCGACATGCAGGATCTCGAGTTCACGGTCGAGCGCGGCAAGCTCTACCTGCTGCAGACGCGCAATGGCAAGCGGACCGCCGCTGCCGCGCTGCGCATCGCTCGCGACATGGTGGACGAGGGGCTGATCGGGACCAGCGAGGCGGTGCGACGCATCCCCGCGCACCAGCTCGACCAGCTGCTGCACCCGGTGATCGATGCCGGCCAGCGCGCGCCTGTCATTTGTCGCGGCCTGCCCGCGTCGCCGGGTGCCGCCAGTGGCGTGGCGGTCTTCGATGCCGACAGCGCAGAACAGCGCGCGCTGCGCGGTGAAAGCGTCATTCTCGTGCGCGACGAGACCACCCCGGAGGACTTCCACGGGATGGTCGTGGCACGCGCGGTCCTCACCGCCCGTGGCGGCATGACCAGTCATGCGGCGGTGGTCTGCCGTGGCATGGGCAAGTGCGCCGTCGTCGGTGTGCAGCAGATGAGCGTGAACGCCGAGGCCCGGCAGTTCAAGGTGGGTGAGACGCTCGTGCGCGAGGGCGACTGGATCACCGTCGACGGTGCCACCGGCAACGTCTACCTCGGCGAGCTGCAGACCGTGCCGAGTGAAGTGATGCGCGTCATCAACGGCACGCTGCGCCCGGAGCAGGCACCGACGTACCAGGCATTCCATCAGGTGCTCATGTGGGCCGATGGCTCTCGTCGCCTGCGCGTCCGCGCCAACGCCGACACGCCGCGCGATGCGCGCGTGGCGCGTGCCTTCGGCGCCGAAGGCATCGGGCTCTGCCGCACGGAGCACATGTTCTTCGAAGGTGATCGCATCAACGCCGTGCGCGAGATGATTCTCGCGCATGACGAGACGGGCCGTCGCCGGGCACTGGCGAAGCTGCTGCCGATGCAGCGCAGCGACTTCGAGGCGATCTTCGAGGCCATGGACGGGCTGCCGGTCAACATCCGCCTGCTTGACCCGCCGCTGCACGAGTTCCTCCCGCATGGCGGCGAGGAGATGAAGATGCTCGCCCGACAGCTCGGCGTCACGCGCGACGAGTTGCTGCGGGTGGTCGATGCGCTGCGTGAGACGAACCCGATGCTCGGCCATCGCGGTGTGCGCCTGCTCGTCACCTACCCCGAGATCACCGAGATGCAGGTGCGCGCGATCTTCGAGGCGGCGGTGCGCGCGAAGCGTCGGGGCATCATCGTCAAGCCGGAGATCATGGTGCCGCTGATCATGAGTGCGAAGGAGCTGACGCACCAGCGCCTCATCATCGACGAGGTGGCGCGGCAGGTGCTGGGCGGCATGGGCGAACCGGTCGAGTACCAGGTCGGCACGATGATCGAGCTACCGCGGGCCGCACTGACGGCAGCCGAGATCGCGAAGGAGGCCGAGTACTTCTCGTTCGGGACCAACGACCTGACGCAGACCACGCTCGGACTCAGCCGCGATGATGCGGGTCGCTTCCTGCCGCTGTACGTCGACACCGGAATGTTACCCGACGATCCCTTCCAGGTGCTCGACCAGGATGGTGTGGGCAAGCTGATCCGCATCGCGATGGAGTCGGGCCGGAAGACGCGCCCAGGCATGAAGGCGGGCATCTGCGGCGAGCACGGCGGTGATCCGAAGAGCATCGCATTCGTTCACCGGACGGGCCTCGACTACGTGAGCTGCTCACCATTCCGTGTGCCGATTGCGCGGCTGGCGGCAGGACAGGCGGCACTGAGCCAGGCCTGACCCGTACCGTGTCGCGCTGACATCAGGAGTGTCGTCGTATGGCCGAGCCGCTCAAGAACCTGTTCGGCGCTCCGGTCATCCACCGCCTCGCGCGCGAACTGGCCGGCGTGCACGCCGGACTTGACGTGGCAACCTTCACGCGCGACGCGCTCGATGGCTTCGAGTACCTCGAACTGCTCGACCGCGGGCGGCATCTCGCCGTCGTCCTGCAACGGCACCTGCCGCGGGATTTCGGGGAGGCGGTCGACGTGCTGTTGGCCACGCTGCCGACGGAGCGTACGCCGCAGGGTGGCATGTCGTCGTTCTTCTACTTGCCACACACGGAGTTCGTGCGCCAGTTCGGCACGGGCCACTTCGAGCACGCGATGCGTGCCCTGCATGCGTTGACCCAGTGCTTCACGAGCGAGTTCGCGATGCGGCCATTCCTCGAGCTGCACGAGGCTGCGACGCTGGAACGGCTGCGAGAGTGGACGCGTGACCCGAACGTGCACGTGCGACGGCTGGTCTCCGAGTGCACGAGGCCGCGCCTGCCGTGGGCGCCGCGGCTGCGCGCCTTTCAGCGCGATCCTTCGCCGGTGCTCGAACTGCTCGAACGCCTGCGTGACGATTCCGAGCTGTACGTGCGTCGCTCCGTGGCCAACAACCTGAACGACATCGGGAAGGACCACCCTGCCCTGCTCGCGGCCACGGCCACGCGGTGGCTCACGGATGCATCGCCGGAGCGGCGGTGGATCGTGCAGCACGCGCTGCGCAGCGCGGTGAAACGTGGAGACGCCGCAGCCCTCGCGGTGCTCGGATATGCGCATGCCGCATCGCTCGAGCTGAGCGCGGCGATCATTACGCCACGGCGTGCCGCAATGGGATCACATGTCATCGTGCGCTGCACGTTGCGCAATCCCACGCGGACGCGGCAACGCGTCGTGGTGGACCTGCGTGTGCACTTCGTGAAGGCACACGGCGGCACGAGCCCCAAGGTCTTCAAGCTCGCGGTCGTTGACCTCGCGGCCGGCGAGCGCATCACGCTGCGCAAGACGATCTCACTCGCGGACCTGACGACGCGACGGCACTACTCCGGCCAGCACCTCGTCGAGCTGCAGATGAACGGCGTCCCGTCACCGCTCGGCAGCTTTCGCGTGGTGGCTCCGAAGGCCTGACGTGCCACCGACCCGTCAGATGGTGTAGCCGTCGTCGATCACCAGATCGGTACCGGTGATCATCGCGGCTGCGTCCGAGGCGAGATAGCAGACGGCCGCCGCGATCTCCTCCGGTGACGCGAATCTCGAACTCCCGGGCTGTGAGCCGAGTTCGCGATATGCGGCATCCTCGGAACCAAGCCGGGCCACCATCTCCTGGAAGAACGGCAGCGAACTCCACATCGGCGTCCTGACGCCTGCAGGCGAGATGGTGTTGACGCGCACAGGTGTGCCGGATGCGAGGCACTCCTTTGCCACGACCCGCGCCAGCATGCGCACGGCCGCCTTGCTCGAGGAGTACGCCGCCGCCCCCGGCGCCGCGCGCACCCCCGATGCCGACGCAATCGCCGTGATGCTCCCGCCGCGCTGCCGAAGTGCGCGCACACCGTACTTCATCGCCAGGAACGATCCGTCGAGGTTCACGGAGAGCACGTGCTTCCAGTCGCTGAACGACATCTCGGTGATGGGCGATGCCCCGCTGACGCCGGCGGCATGCACCATCAGGTCCAGCGGGCCCGCCTGCGCCAGTGCCGCCTCCCACGACGACTCATCGGTCACGTTCAGTGCGAGCGCCTCGGCCCGCCCGCCCGACGCACTGATCCGGCGCGCCGTCTCCGAAGCGCCCGACGCGGCGAGGTCGGTGCACCAGACGGTGGCACCCTGCGCGGCCAGCAATGACGCGCAGGCAGACCCGATGCCCGACGCGGCGCCGGTGACGAGGGCGGCTCGACCTGAGAACTGTGACATGGCGGGGACCTGTTCGCGTCAGCGCGAGGTATGAGGACGGAATCCCATCGCGCCATTGAGCCATCGGACGAACGGCGTGATCGTGCGGAAGATCTCCTCCAGCCGATCGGCAAGCGCGGCTGACGTGACCTCCGCCTGCGTCAGTGTACATCCGGCCGTGAAGCTCTGGTAGCGAAGCCAATCGCCGGCAGGATGATCCGGGTCGAAGCCTCGGGGCATCCGCTTGAGCATCGACTCGGTGTCGAGCTCACCGAACATCGTGCGGAACTTCCGGACCGTCACGATGGACTCGAACTCCTCGTGCCCCACGTCGAGTGATGCGCGGATGCGCTTCAACACCGGCGCCGGCGGCATCCACACCCCTCCGCCGGCAAAGCAGGCGCGGGGCTCGAGGTGGAAGTACATCCCAGCTCCGCCATGCACGGCCTCCTTCCCCACCGCGCCTTTCGAATCGCGATGGAAGAACCAGCAGGCGGCGTTGGTCTTGTACGGTGCCTTGTTCTTGCTGAAGCGAATGTCGCGGTGAATCCGGAACATGCTCCCCTTCACCGTGCCGGTGATTTCCGGCGCGAACGTCGCGAGTCGTGCATCCATCTCCTCGATCAGCGCCTTCATCGGCACCCGCAGCGACTGCTCGTAGTCCTCGCGACGCGCTTCGAACCACTCGCGCTCGTTGTGCGCCGCCAGTCCACTCAGGAAGGTGAATGCGGCCTTCGGGAATCCACGAAACTCGTCGTCCACGACAGCGACCTGCGTCCGCTTCATCGCGCCCATCCCGTTGGCCTCGCCAGTGTGAAGTTGGTGGGACTGCTCGTGCGACCGTACCAGTCTGCGCCCATCCGTGACACGATGTCCAGCCGCTCCGGATCAACGAGCCCGTCACTGCCGAGGATTCCGGGATCGGCATCCCCGGCCACGACCGTGCCAAGGATGACGGCACAGGTGGGATGGTCGGCCGGGTAGAGCGTGAACGAGGCGAGTCGGCACTCGAAGCTGACCGGTGCCACGGCCACCCTCGGTGGCGCGACCACATACGAGGGTGCCGGCTCGACGCCTGCCGCAGCGAACTCGCTCGTCGACGCGTCGAAGGCGAAGGAGGTGGCGTTCATCCGATCGACCAGCGCAAACGGTACGAGGCTGACCGTGAACTCCCCCGTCTCCTGAATGTTGCGAGCGGTGTCCTTCAACGATCCGTCGCCGTTGTGCTGCGGCACGATCAGGAGCGTCGGCGGCTGCGGCGTGACCATCTGAAAGAAGCTGAACGGCGCCAGGTTGACCACACCGTCGGCTGACTGCGTCGAGACCCAGGCCACTGGCCGCGGTGCGATGGTCGAGGCCATCCAGAAGTAGGCGGTGCGGCGGTCCATGGTCGAGAAGTCGAGCTGCATCGTGCCTCGTGATGTGTCGGGCCGGGCGGGATGGCTCCGGCGTACCAAGATGACCACAAAAGCCAGAAGGCCCAACCGGTGCCGGCTAGGCCTTCTGGTGCGCATCTCGATTGGTGCTCATGGAGGCGCCGGGAATCGAACCCGGGTCCGAAAATGCTTCCGCTACGGCTTCTACGTGTGTGTCCCACCGATTGAGGTCTCCCGCCGCTGGCCAGTGGGCCGCCCACGACGAGACAAGTCACCTTGAGTTTCGCACACCGACCGGCAACACATCGGCGCACTATCCCGGATTTGCGATACGTATGCAGCCGCCCCGGGCGGGCTTCCACATACGCACTGCTGGTCTAACTAGAAGTTAGGCAGCCAGGGCCAAGTTGTTGTTGGCGATTGTGTTTTCCCGAATGGATTAACGAGGAGTCCGAGAACCTCGACACGCTACCGTAACTGCTACATCCCCGTCGAAGCCAAGTCGCCCCCGACGAACTGCAACCTACTGCCCTCACACCTGTTACGCACGGTCCGGCTCGACTACTCCCCTTCCCCGTCTCCGGAAATACCCTCGCCCTCGTCTGCTTGTTCCCCTGCATCGTCCTGCCCGCTGCGCAGAGGCATGGCGTACCGGACGCAGTTCCGGCCCTCCCGTTTCGCAACGTAGAGCGCCTTGTCAGCCGCGGGGAAGAGCTCGTCACCAAGTCGGGCGGTCTCCGGGTACGATGCGACACCAAACGAGGCGGTGACGTGCACCAGGTGCTCGCCGACGCAGATCGTCTTGGACTCGATCGATGCGCGCATGCGCTCCGCAACTTCCCACGCCATCGCGACATCCGCCTTGCCGAGGAGCAGCACCAGTTCCTCGCCGCCATACCGAGCGACAAGGTCGACGCCGCGAATGTTGGTGGAAAGCGACGCCGCGATCGATCGCAGCACCTGATCACCGACTTCGTGCCCATACAAGTCGTTCACGCGCTTGAAGTTGTCGACGTCGCAGATGACCAGCCCGACATTGTGACCGAACCGATCGGCCTCGGCGACGGCGCGCGCCAGCGAT
>JANNXU010000018.1:0-39761 GCA_031409715.1 Gemmatimonadaceae bacterium
ATCGCCCCCCCACGGGAACCGCCGTTCTCACGGCCCGCGAGGCGCGCGCGCGAGGCGGAGGGCACGCCGCCGCCCGTCTGTCGGTGCGCGCGTGGTCGGCGATCACGCCGCATACTCGACCGACCCCAATCGAATTTCCTATCCAGAATTTCCTATCCAGCAGAACTGAACGTCGGCGTCAGCCGGAGAAAAGGAAGGCTCGCGAATGGCAGAGATTCTGCGTGCTCGGTCCGTGCTTGCCGTCCAGGATCTGGAGTGCTCTCGGCGCTTCTATCTCGACGTGCTCGGCTTCACCGAAGACACAATCAGCGCATCGGGCTGGGCGTTCCTGAGCAAGGATGCCTTTCATGTGATGCTCGGAGAGTGCCGCGACGAAGTGCCCGCTGCGGCGACCGGCAACCACGCGTGGTACATCCACCTCCTCGTGGACGACGTGGACGGGTATCATCGCGAGGTGCATTCACGCGGCGCCGAGATCTTGACCGCGCCGACGAATCGCGCGTACGGTCTCCGTGAATTCACCCTGCGTACGCCGGACGGCCACCGACTCATGGTCGGACAATCCATCGCCGGCGCCGGTTGACGGCGCTCGCTGCCGATCGCCGATGCGTCGCTCGAGGCCCGAATGCACTTGCCCAGGCGAGCGCTTGGGGCCGCGACGACCGGTTAACAGAGCCCCGCGACGCCCTCCGCCGGATGCCTCACCCTCACCGACCGTGAACGACGTCCCCGGTAGCGACAGCTGGTTCCTCCCCGTGAACTGATTCCCTCGTGGGCCGGGCCGCCGGCGATCCGGTCACGAAGCGATGCGCCGGGGGCGTAACGTCAGGACCGCGAGGACGACCGAGTACCCTCCGGTCACGCCGAGAAGATAGAGTGTCCAGATGAAGGACAACGCGCCGCTCCTCTCGAAAAACTCCGGGCGCAAACCGTGCCGCATGTGTAACGGCAGCATCCCGGCGGCCATCACGCCGCCGAGCAGCATGATGACCGTGCCCCATCGCCTTTCCCGTAGCAGGACGGCGCCGCAGACCAGGACGACCAGGATCGCGACGCCCACGAGATGATTGAGCCCCGCGCGGTCGAAGCCGAAGACGATGTCCTGCGAGATGTGCAGGGCGAGCAGGAGCACGGAAAGCAGGGAGGTCGCACTCAGCTGATCGGTCCGACGCACGGGCGGGCGCTCCAGGGGAGTCGTGGCTTCACTCATACGCGACCCCTCCGGCGGAGTTTCAGTGGGGTTGGGCTCGGTGCGACGCGCGCTCGCGCCGCGAGGATCGCGTGCTCACGGCCAGTGTGCCGATCCTCTCCGGCGTCACAAACCGGATCGCACTGTGCTGATGCTCGTGATTGTACCACTGCACGAAGGCGATCACCCAGGCGGTCACCCACTTCCGGATCGCGCGCTGGACGGACGAGTCGTCCAACGCGCGTCAACTCTGACCTGGCACGCGACGCGATACCGTCGCTGCCGCGTCAATCAATTCAGCTGAATGGTGGAGCCGCGCCTGCCCAACACGCGCAGGGCCTGCTCGGCGACCTTTCGACCCAGCTCTTGTCCGACCGTGCAGTCGAAGCGATAGTGCAAGCCAGCGTACATTCGCGACAAGCCCGCCTCCTCGACCATCGCCGACATCCGGGCAGCTTCCTCCGGGAAGACGCCCGCGATCACGGTCGCATACGCCGACGCGAAGCAGGAATGACCGCTCGGGTACGAGGGATGATTGGGGAGCCCGATGGGAGTCTTGATCAGCGGGTCCGCCTGCGACGGGCGGATGTAGTAGTACGCGAGCTTGGCGTCGAAGCATGCATTTGCCACATCGAACGCCGCGACGTTCGCGAGTGCGAACAGTCGGGCGGCGTCACTGTCCGTGCTGCCGCGCGTCACGAGGATCTCCGCGGCAACGCCGTTCATGTAGGCACCCACCCTCGGCGCCCAGTCCTGCGCCAACTTCAGCTGCTCCGGTGTGAGTCCAATGGAGAACGCGCGAACCTCGGCCAGTGCGGCACTGAACTCTGCCGAGCCGAACGCGGGCGGTGGAGCCGGACGGAACTGATCACCTGACACGAGGGCGAAGGTGCGTGACCCATAGAAGCCGCGCGCCGAGTTGGTACCGGTCCAGAATCCCGCGCCGCCAGGATTGAGGGGCCGAGAGGTGAGCGTGGTGTTATCGGTCGCCGCATCGGCGAGCACCCGCGCACCGACCGCGCGTCCCAGCGCCTCCCCCGAGGCGAGGTCTCTCCCTCCCTGTTCCGGCCAGGGCGAGGATGCCTTCTGCACGCGCAGCTTGTCGTCGAGCAGTGCCGAGTCCATCGGAAAGAAGGACTGGAGGACCACCAGCGATGCAGCGGCCGCTGCCGACGCTGGTGAGGGACTGCCCGCGGCGCCCTCGGCACCGACAATCGCGTTGTGCTGCGCGATGGAGAGGTAGGCGAGCATGCGGATCTGCGTCGTCGGGGACCCCACCGCGCGGGCGGCAATGAGGTCACGGGCCGTCTGGTTCCACGACACGCTGGGTCCGGCCGCCGCAGACAGCGCCCGTGCGGGCACTGTCGCCGTCGGGGAGTCGCTGCATGCGCTGAGCGAGAATGCGATCGCGCTGGCGATGACGCCATGCAGCAGTGGGAAATGCCGAGACATGTCGTGGCTCCAGTGAAGGTGAACGTGCAGCAGCAGTGGTGACGTGTCATGCCTCGGCCTGCGGGAATCACCGAGGCGTGGTCGTGGTCGCGGTGCGCCCTGCGGCAAGCACCGCGGCACCGTCCGGCGACGCATGGCGGGAGGCGCCGGTCGCATACACCGTGATCTTCGTGACGAGGTCAGCGCGCAACGCCGATTGTGGGAGCCAGCCGGCAACGCCGCTGAGCTCAGGCACCGCGACATCCCACACACTCGCACCCGCGCGGAAGCCCGCGGAGGCGGTGATGATCATGCCATGCTCGGAGTCGACGCCTTGAGAGATGTTCATGGTGAACAGGCTGTCGTACTCGGACTGCACCGGTAACTGCACGCGATAGCGGCGCGTCGGTGCGTCCGCCACCTGGGTCACGACCGGACGCGCGAGTGCCGGTCCCAACGCCACGGTCTTGTCGGCCGCTTCGTGGAACCAGAGGGACGATGTCCGGACGCGCTCGTCCCACGACCCGCTCGCCTCGAATGCGTGGATGAGGAGCGTGTGCCGGTCACCTGGCGCCTGTCGCGACTTCGGCACGCCGTGGTAGACGTGCGTGGAGCCCGTTGCGGCGTCGAACTCCCACGACAGGTTCACCTCGCCAGCGTTCGCCGTCGCGTAGCCCGTCGACCGGAACGTGCGATCGGTGCCGATTCCGTCGATCGTGACCGTGTGCGGAACCGGGTCGAACGCTTCCGGAGCGCCGAAGTCGAGTGTCGGAATCGTCGTGTTGTGCGCCGGGGCGATGCCACGCCGGATGATCATCTTGTTCGGCGTGAGCACCACGCTGTAGTCCATCCGGTAGCTGCTGCGCGTCGCAATCAGGTCGCGTGGTCCGTCCGGCACGTTGCCGAGCTGGAAGCTGCTCCGGATGAACGACCGAACTGCGCCACCAATACCAACCGTTGCACGCTCGGTGGCGGAGACACCGGTCACCGTTCCACGGACTCGCTTGGCGATGGGCGAAAGGCACTGTGCGGCTCCCAGGTTCGCGAGTTCCGTCGCCGTGCCGTAATGGATGTAGGTGTAGTAGCCATAGACCGGGGTCGAGGCGTCCTGGTCCGTGACGGGTATCGAGTACGCCACGCCCCCACGGTGCCCGACGTCGAACAGGTACCGGTGATGCTCGCCGGAAACCCGGGTCCACGCCCCGTCCTCGCTCTGCACCGCGAACCACACGGGCAGGCCAGCCGGGTCGCAGAACTGAAACGCAACGTTGCCAGTGATGGCAAAGACCGTCACCGTGACCACGGTGGTCTGCGTCACCACACCGGCGGCCGTGCCGGTAATCGTGAGCGTGTACACGCCGGGAGCGGCGCCCTGTGACGTCGCGATGGATAGCACCGCAGCATCCGTCGTTCCGGCATCACTGACGGCGGTGGTAAGGCCAGCCGGCAATGCGTGCAACGAAAGCGAGATCGCCCCTGTGAATCCGTTGAGGCGCTCGATGCTGACCATTGTCGTCGTGGCTCCCGTCGCGGGTATGCTGACCGAAGGGGATGCGCTGAGCGTGAAGCCACCGTCCATGTCGCGGCTCACTGTGAGCGCGAGCGACGCGATGCGCTCGGTCACCCCATGTCCGGTTCCGCGCACCGTGAGGGCGTAGTCGCCGGGTGGCGCGCCGTCGGCCGCCAGGGTGAGGACGCTCGAGGTGGTCGTCACGGGAATCGAGGTCTCGCTGAAGCTCGCGATCACCCCATCCGGCGCGCCCTCCACGGCGAGATTCACCACGCCATCGTAGCCCTCCATCCGTGTGACGTTGACGCGGAGCCTTGCCGATGATGCGGTGGTGCCGAGTGTTGCAGCGGCGCTGTCCAGCGAGAGCGCGAAGGTGGGTGTGGGCGGGCTGCTCGTGACGGTGTTGCTCTCGCACGACGGGAGCATGACGAGAGAGATGAGAAGGAGCGTTGTGGCGACGAGCGGCCGTGTGGGCGATGGAGTGCGCATGCGGTCTCCGGTGACTGTGCAGGGGTCTATCGACCGAACGGTGAACTGGCGGACTCAGCAGATGGCGCCGTTTCGGCGTCCGCGAGGCGGTGCCGTGACCGGGCGCGGCCAGGTCAGTTGGAGGCGCCGTATTTCACGGCGCTCCAGTTCGTCGCCGTGCACGGCCCGAGGTTGATCGTTCCCACGGCCTGGGTCGCGGAAACGATGCGGCCAGTGAAGGCCACGCCGCCGCCGGCGTGGGAAAACGAGCCGTCGCGCACGACAGGCGGCGATGAGAACGTCAACGTCACGTACTCGTCGCAGGAGACACTGAGCACGAGGTCGTTGCGAATCGTGAACGAGATGGGGATATCCTGACCGTCGTCTCCGAAGCCCGCCCAGCGCCCGCTGAAGTCCAGCGACGCCGGTGGCACGAACGTGTAGCCGCCCTGGAGCACGACGAGCCCGCCATCGGTGTTGGTGATCGTCACGTCAACCGTGCCGGCGGCATGTGCGGGTGCGTCGAGATACATGACCGCGCCGGGAGGATCCCGGTGATCGAATCGCGCCGGCACCGCCGCGTCTCCGAACCGCACGAGCACACCCGGGCGGAATCCGGCACCGCGTACCCGCAGTCGCGTGCCGCCGCCCGCCGAACCAACGTTCGGCTCGACGGAGATCGCCGAGGGCGTGACGGGCGTCGATGGGCCGCTCGGCGCTGTCGGCGCTGTCGGCACCGATGGCTTCGCTGGATCGGCGCCCCCGTCGCAGCCTCCGGTTCCCAGCGGAAGCAACAGGAGCATGCACGTGCTTCGCATGAGGCGGCTCATGGTCTTCTCCTTCCGGCTTGCCGGTGCACTGGCCGTGGCGTTCCGTCGAATGGCGCTGTATCGTCGCGACAGTAGACGCGCAGGAAGGAGGCGAAAGACGCCACATCCGGACTGCGTCACCTTTTCCCATCCCTGGCCGCATGACCCCCGACCGAGAGCCTGAGATCGACGCGGCGCTGGCGGCGCTCAGCTTCGGCGCGCCGGAGGCGATGGAGCAGCTCATGCCGCTGGTATACCGGGAGCTCAAGCGCATCGCCCATCGGCAGCTGGAGGCAGAGTCGCACGGCCACACGCTGTCCACCACGGCAGTCGTGCACGAGGCATATCTGCGGCTCGCCGAGCAGTCGCGCGCGCAGTGTCTCGACCGCGGGCAATTCTTCGCCCTCGCCGCTCGCGCCATGCGCCGGGTGCTGATCGATCATGCGCGCCAGCATCAGGCGGCCCGACGTGGCGGCAGGGGTCGCGCCTCCGTCACGCTCGACTTTCTCGAGCATGGCGACTCGGCAGCGATCTCGGTGCCCCAGCGTGCCGACTCGCTGCTTGCGCTCGACGAGGCGCTGGAGCGGCTTCGCCATACCGACGAGCGAATGGCCCGTGTGGTCGAGTGCCGCTTCTTCGCGGGTCTCAACGAGATCGAGACAGCCGAGGCACTTGGCGTTTCGCAGCGCACGGTCGCACGCGACTGGCAGATGGCGCGTGCATGGCTCCACGATGCGTTGCGCGATGACTGAGGAGACCGGCACGGTGCGCTGTTTGAATGCGCGACAGCCTGACGCGCGACCACGTGGGTTGCCCATCGGCAGATGAAGGCGTATGCTCGCGCCATAACGGCTCGATGCCGTCGCGGCGTCGATGCAGCCGACCGGCGGGTCGGACCGTAGGGACCGGCGTGACTACCAGATCGCGTACGCCCGCTGTACGGGGGATCGCGCAATGACCAACCCTGACGCATCGCGCGACCAGGCCGCGGAGACACCGGCCCAGTGGGCGCGCGTTCGCTCGCTCGTCGACGAGGCGCTGGCCGTGCCGCACGAATCGCGGAGCGTGTTTCTCGATGCGTCCTGCGGCGGCGACCGGGCGCTGCGCGAGCGCGTCGGACGACTCGTCGACGCGTGCGACCTCGCGAATGGGAGCTGGGGCTTTCTCGCGCAACCCGCCGGTGAACTTGCGGGTTCACTGCTGACCAGTCGCGTGACTCGACTCGACGTTGCGTACGCGGTCGATGCGACGCTTCCGCTCCGACCGAGCAGCGTCACGTCGGGCGAGATGCTCGCACGCCTGAACGGCGCACTCGGCGACCGCTATGGCGCGGAGCGCGAAATCGCCAGCGGCGGCATGGCAACGGTGTACCAGGCGCACGACCTGCGGCACGGGCGCCGCGTCGCGATCAAGGTGCTGCACACCGAGCTCTCGGCGATGCTTGGTGCCGAGCGGTTCCTGAGCGAAATCAGGATGACGGCGGCGCTACAGCATCCGCACATTCTTCCGCTCTTCGACAGTGGAAGTGCGGATGGCCTGCTCTTCTACGTGATGCCGCTGGTCGAGGGAGAGACGCTCCGCGCGAGACTGACACGCGAAAAGCAGCTGCCGATCGCCGATGCGATGCGCATCGCGGCCGACGTGGCGGATGCACTCGATTATGCGCATCACCGCGGCATCGTGCATCGCGACATCAAGCCGGAGAACATCCTGCTTCACGATGGGCGGCCGCTCGTTGCGGATTTCGGCATCGCGCTGGCTGTGCGGGCCACGGATCGGGAGCGCATGACGCGGCCCGGATTCTCGCTGGGGACGCCGCCGTACATGAGCCCGGAGCAGGCAGTCGGCGACCCGGCGCTCGACGGCCGGAGCGACATCTACTCGCTGGCCTGCGTGCTCTACGAGCTGCTCGCGGGCGATCCGCCGTTCACGGGGCGGACGCCACAGGCGGTGCTTGCGAAGGTGCTCGGGGAAGCGCCTTCCAGCGTGCGAACGGTTCGGCCGGACGTGCCGGCGCACGTTGACGCAGCATTGATGCGAGCCCTCGCCAAGCTTCCCGTCGACCGACAGTCCAGCGCGCGCGAGTTCGCAGACGCGCTCCAGGCGGGCGAGGCCGTCGCGTCCGGCGCTGCATCGGCCAACGCATTGGGGGAGCTTGCCGCACCGGCGCATGCGCCGCCACGGGGTCGCGCGACCTGGTGGCGTGGCCGTACTGGGCCGGTGATGGTTGGCGCATTCGCAGCGAGCCTCGCGGCCGCCGCCTGGATCGCGGCCCGACGGGACGACGGGTCCGGCCAGATCACCGTGATTCCGTACCGCAACCTCGTGGAGGAGACGCAGTTCGCGGCCGTGACGATGACGCCGAATGGCCGCGCGCTGGTGTACACCGGCGCTGCCGATGCGGGACGGCCGCTCATGCTGTGGCCGCTGGATGAGCGCGCAGGCCGGGTCGTCGCGGGCACCGCGGGCGGCATGGAGCCAGCCGTCTCACCAGACGGACGGCGCCTCCTGTTTCGCGGTGCCGGAGGGCGCCCCAGCGCCGTGGCGTTGGAGGGGTTGGCCGCGACACGCCCGCGCCGCGCATGGCAGTTCGGGAGCAGCGCGTGGATCGGCGACAGCGCGTACGTCGTCGCAGGCGGGAAGGAACGGGGGCTGTACCGGTACGCGGTCGGCGCGGTGACGGCCACGATGGTCACACGTCCCGATAGCGCGCAGGGGGAAACCCGGCATCTGGCGCCGCTGATCCTTCCAGGGGGTGAGGCCATGGTGTTCACCGTCAGCAAGCGCGCCGGCCAGGGACTCGTCGTCGGTGCACTCGCGATCGCGTCGCTCGACTCCGTCGCGTCGCGAGGGCCACGACACGTCCTGCTCGACGTCACCGCACGACGCGCCGTCGCCTTCGTCGACGGATGGCTGCTCTACACGAGCGCCGACGGCAAGGCGATCATGGCGTCGCGGCTCGACGTCCCGCACCGGCGCATCACCGGCACGCCCGTCCTGGTGCGGAAGGACGACTACGGGAACCTGGAGACGGCGGTCATCGCGGACAACGGCTCGCTGCTCTACCTCCGCCGGCCTCGAAGCAACTCGGCCGTCCTGGTGGACACCGGTGGAGGCGTACGCCGCGGCTTCTCGAATCCGCAGGGGCCCTTCATGAATCCGCGACTCTCGCCCGACGGCAAGCGCTTCGCGGTGCAGGTGAGCTCCGCGACAGGCGAGGATGTGTGGCTGTACGACATCGCGTCCGGGTCATCGTCGCAGCTCACGACATCGGGCACGGCGCTGCAGCCCACCTGGACGCCGGACGGGCGCCGCATCGTGTACATGCGAGGTATGGCCGCCGGCCTCATGCTGCAGCCGGTCGATGGAGGCGCGCCAGACACCCTCGCGGGAACACGGGATGCGTTCGCTCCCACGGTGTCGCCGGATGGGAGATCGGTGGTGTTCCTCCGCAGAGTTGGCACAGGCACGCTCTGGTCGGCGCCGGTGACCGACACGGGTGTGCCGAAGAAGGTGGTGGACAATGCCTTCGCGAACAACATGGCCGCCTTCGCTCCCAACGGGCGCTGGATGGCGTACGTGTCGCGCGTTGGGAAGGCGAACGGAGAAGTCTGGGTGCGACCATATCCGGGGCCCGGCACCGCCGTGCAGGTCTCCGACAGCAGCGGCACCGAACCCGCGTGGTCGCCGGACGGACGCCGGATCTACTACCGCTCGGCGGGTTGGTTCATGGCTGCCACTGTGACGACCACGCCGTATCTGGCGGTGGTCGCACGTACGCGGCTATTTGCCGACTCGTCCGACAACACGATGCCGCATCGCAACTACGACGTGACACGCGACGGCACGGGCTTTCTCATGATCGCGCCCTCCTCCACCGCACGTCCCGAGGCTGTCCTCATCCTCAACTGGCTCGGCCCTCTTCGCGAGCTGCTGGCGCAGCAGCAGTGAGCCGGCCTCGCACGTGCGCACTCGCGCTTGCCCTCGGACTCGGGGTCACCTCGCGCGGAGCGCCGGCGCAAACCGCCACGCTCGTGGGGCGCGTGACGAGCGCACTCACGGGTGCGCCGGTACGCACGGCGCAGGTGACGCTCACCGGGACGGGACTCGCAGCACTGGTCGATGGTGACGGTCGCTTCCGCATCGCGAACGTGCCCGTCACCGCACATGAGGCGCGCGTGCGAGGCCTCGGCTTCACGCCGGTGACCATCGCCATTGGCCTGTCGGCGAACATGACGGACACGATCGCGATCACCATGACGGCAAGCGCGATCGCGCTCGACGCGGTGTTCGTTACCGGGTCGGCGGGCGACAGGCGCCGGCGCGCCATGGGGAACTCGGTCGCGGAGGTGCTCGCGCCCGACATCGTCGCACGATCGGCGGCTACCAACATCACCGAGCTCCTGCAGGGCAAGGCTCCCGGGCTGACGCTGATGCCCGGCTCCGGCGTCGTCGGAAGCGCGGCGAACTTCCGCCTGCGCGGGAGTGGGTCGCTCTCCGTGTCGAACAGCCCCACGATCTTCATCGACGGCATCCGCGTGAGCACGCGGTCGCAGGGCAATTACGCCGAACGGTTCGGGCAGAGCACGACGGCGCTCGATGCCATCAACCCCGCCGACATCGAATCCATCGAGATCATCAAGGGACCCGCCGCGGCAACGTTGTACGGAGCGGAGGCCGCAGCGGGCGTGATCCAGATCCTCACCAAGTCCGGGCGCCCCGGCCGCGTGACCTGGGAGGCACGGGTCGATGCTGCGCAATCGGACTGGGCGGACGGACGGCGGCCGATGAACTTCGCGATCGCGACACCGGGGCGGCTCGACAGCGTGACATCCTGGCCGGGCTTCGCGGGAAAGTCCGTCGGCGACATCATCTCCGCGCGGCCCATGGCCGACCGACGTGCGCTGCGCACTGCGGGCATGACGAAGATGGCGCTCTCGGCGCGCGGCGGCGGCGAGCATTTCGCCTACTTCGTTTCGGCCGGAAGCGCGCGCGAGGACGGGGTGCAATACAACAACTTCTCGAACCTCAACACGCTACGAGGCAACTTCACGATTACGCCATCGCCGGCGGTGAGGTTCACCACCAACGTGGCCGTCAGCCGAAGTCACATCCGATTCCCGCTCAACGACGACGCAGGACCGATCGGTCTTCTCTCCAGCGCGTACCTTGCGATTCCAGGCCGAGGCTACACGACGCCGGGGGGCCTCAACTACGCGACGATCACGCCAGAGATCACGAACGGATACGATGACCAATCGCGCGCCGACCGCTTCATCATCAGCGGGAGCGCGAACTACGCGCCGGTCGCCTGGTTCCGGAGCACGTTCCACGCCGGGCTGGACGCGAATGTCGGGAGCGTGGAGCTGTACTTCGCGCCGGATCCCCTGGGCACGCGACCCATCCTCGCGCGCGGCAGCCTGTCTCGCGACAACTCGAAGGGACTCATCGCACAGGGCCGTCCGCTCAACCGGGACGTCACCCTCAACTACGATGCAACGGTGACGCGCCGGCTCTCCGGCGACCTGGTCGGAAACACCTCGTTCGGCGTGCAGTACCTTGCCAACAGCTTCGGTCGAACCGACGCCGTGGGAACGGACCTCGGCAGCGCGGACCTGCGCTCCATCTCGTCCGCAGCCGTCACGAGCAGCAGCGACACGTCGTCGCAGCAGAAATCCCTGGGTTTCTACCTGCAGCAACAGATCGCGCTCCGCGACCGGCTCTTCCTCATCGTCGCCACACGCGTCGACAACAATTCCGCGTTCGGCTCCCGGCTGCATCGCGTCTTCTATCCGAAGGCGTCGGTCTCGTATGTGATCTCCGACGAACCGTTCTTCCGGGTGCCGGGCGTGAGCGTGTTGCGACTACGGGCCGCATGGGGGCAGGCGGGCAATTCGCCCGGTCCGTACGACGCGGCGCGCTCCTACACGACATCGGTGGTGACGAACGCCAACGGGACGACCTCGGCGTTGCGCTACGGATCGGCGGGCAACCCGAACCTGCGCCCGGAGCGGGGAGCCGAGATCGAAGCCGGCTTCGAGAGTGCCCTTGCCGGTGGCCGCGTTGCCCTCGACGCCACTGCCTACCGGAAAACCACGCACGATGCGCTGATGCCGGTGGCGCTCGCTCCCTCCAGCGGCTTCACCGGCATGCAACTGGTCAACCTCGGCAGCATCGCCAATATGGGCATCGAGATGATGCTGACGGCCACGCCGGTGCAGCGACAGTCCGTCACCGTCGATGCCATCATCTCGTTCGCGGCCAACCGCAACAGGCTGGTGTCCTTTGGCGACGATCGCCAGCCGGTGATCTTCGGATTCAACGGACCCACGCAGCGTCACCAGCCCGGCTATCCGCTGGGTGCCATGTGGGCACAGACGGTGCTGCGCAATGACGACGGCACGCTGCGGACGGTGGACGGCCGCCCGGTGCTGGATACCGCGAGCATCTACATGGGATCGTCGGTGCCGGTGCGTGAGCTCTCGCTCTCGATGAGCATGCTGCTGTTTCGCCGGGTGCGCCTGCACACGCTGCTGGATCACAAGGGCGGACACTATCAGCTCAACGAGTTGGAACGACGGCGCGACCGCGCGGGGCTGTCGTGGGCCACCGTCAATCCCGCCGCCGACCCAGACGAGGTGCTGGTGCGGCGGTTCGAGTCGCGGACGTTCGGCTACATCCAGCCCGCCGACTTCGTCAAGCTGCGCGACCTTTCCGTCAGCTACGACCTGCCGCGCCGTGTCATCCGTCGCATGGCGCAGCGCGCGACGATCACCCTGGCTGGCCACAACCTCAAGACGTGGACGCGCTACGGCGGCGACGACCCCGAGCTGAACTACGGGGGAGCGCGAACGTTCAACCGCGACGACCTCTGGACGGTGCCGCAGACGCGGCGCTTCTCCACATCACTCGCCTTCACGTTCTGACGATGGTGCCGCGCAGACGAGTCGCGGTCGTTGCGGCAGTGCTGCTGGTGGCCTGCAACGACGCGTTGACGACGACGAATCCGGGTTCGATCCCTGAAGAGCGACTGTCGGACCCGGCGCTCGAGGGGTTCATCGTCAACGGTGTGATCGGGGAGTTCCAGTACGCCTATGGCAGCTACGCGTTGTGGTCGGCCGCACTCTCCGACGAGGCGATCGGCGACCACGCGAACGCGGGGGTGCGCGAGTTCTCCCGTCACGATTTCGGCGACCTCAATGGCACCAACGAAGGGGTCTACTCCAACATCCAGCGTGCGAGGCAGGCCGCCGACGATGCCGTGGACCGCATCCGGACCATGCAGGGCGCGAACGCGGGATCGAGCGTGAATCTCGCGCGCGCGCTGATCTACGGTGGCTACGCCTACGTGCTCCTCGCAGAGGGCGTCTGCGATGCACCGGTCAATCGCAGTGGAGCGCTGCCGGCAAGCGAGATCCTTGCGCGCGCCGTGGTCCGTTTCGACGAGGGCATTGCCATTGCGACGGCCGCCGTCACGACGAAGGCCAATGCCGACGCCGGTCAGGATCTGCTGCACCTCGCGCGGGTCGGCGCAGCACGCGCATCCCTCAAGCGTGGCGACCTTGGCAAGGCGCGCGCCTATGCCGCCCTCGTCCCGGAAAGCTATGAACGCTGGGCGTACTACTCCGCCAACTCGCCGCGCGAGAACAACGCACTGCTGGTGGCCACGCGAGCATCGCAGCCTTATCTCGGAATCCATCCCGTATTTCAGGGGCTGAGCGACGTGCGCATCCCACAGCCTACGGCGGCTCGGCAGTCGCTCAACGGGAATCCTATCCTGCCACCGCTCAAGCCGTCGATGTACAGCGGGTGGAGCGCGACCGGACCAGCGCAACCGGTGGAGGTTTCGACGCACATCCGTTTTGCGAGCGGCCTGGAAGCGCGCTACATCGGTGTGGAGGCCGACGGCGCGAACGCCGCGATGCTGACATTCGTGAATGCGCGGCGGAGCGTGGGGGGCAAGCCGCCGGTCACGCTCAGCGGGCCCGCGCTGCTGTCGGAGTTCCGCAGACAGCGCGGGATCGACTTCTATCTCACGGGCCAGCGGCTCGGCGACCTGCGGCGCTACGCCGCCGAAGGCACCGACCTGTTCCCGACGGGCCGGTTTCCCGTTGGATCCGAGAACTACGGCCCCCGGCAATGCGTCATCGTCCCGCTCAGCGAGAAGACCGGAAACCCGAACTACCACTCGCCCTAGCGATGGGTGGCCTCGAGCCGCCACCCGACACGGTCATCTCGCCTTACGAGCGGCGCCGGGACTGTCGCTCACGCTGTCGCGTCTATTGCCTCGAAGTCCCTGCGGCTCCAGTACCAAACGTTCACACCGGCGAACGAGTGCTGCGATTCGACTTCCCCGGCACGCGCGTCGGTACCGCGGAGTGCGATGAACGACCGACCGGGACGACCGTCTTCTCTTTCCCGAGAGGAGTGAGAGGAGCAGTCGATGTCAGAGGAGGCGCGCCAGCAGAATCGAACGCATTCGCTCTTCGCGATGCCCACGAAGCGCGGATGATGCACGTGGTTACGTTCTCCGGTGGCTCCTGGTGCGGCGTGTCCCCTTAGACGGGAGTCGCCAGCGGGATCAAGGCACTGACGCAGGAGGACGGCGACGACGATCATCTCGCTGGTGTCGTCCGCGCGATCATCTACGATCTCGGTGGCCGGCGCTACACTCGCTTCACTCCTGATGAGCGGCTCGGACGGGCAGCGCTGCAGTCTTCGACGATCGGTTCGTCTCCACTCGGCGCGCACGGTGCTCGGCAGCATTCCTTCATTTCCTCACACTTCCCCCGCCTCGCATGCGACGACTCGCGCTCGCCTTCCTGCTCGTAGGTTCCGCCGCGTGCTCACGGGTGGCGACACCCAGGGCGCCCTCCGCGCCGTCGTACCTCTACGTCTGGGCGGGCGACTCCGCCAAGGCTGCCAGTGACTTCCTCGCCGTCATCGACGCGGACTCCACGTCGCCCAAGTACGGCGCCGTGATCGCGACGACGCCGACGGGCGAACGCGGCGCCAGTCCGCATCACACCGAAGCGGAAATGCCGGCCAACGGGCACCTGCTCGCCAACGGATTCGGCGCCGGTCGCACTTATCTGTTCGATCTCACTGCGCCGTCATCGCCGAGGCTCATCACGGCCTTCGGCGATCGGAATGGCTTCAGTCATCCGCACACGTACATTCGACTCGCGAACGGGAACGTGCTCGCCACGTTCCAGTACGCTGCCGATTCCAGCGCCCCCGCTCCGACACACCATCACGATGGTGCTAGGGACGGCCCGGGTGCCACGGCCCGGGCGGTGACGCACACCACCGGCGGATTGGTCGAGATGGACGAGCGCGGCGCCGTGGTGCGCGCCGCGAGCGCCAGCGATCCCGCCATCCGCGACCGCTTCATCTATCCGTACAGTGTGCTCGCGCTCGCGCCCATCGATCGTGCGATCTCGACCACGACCGACATGGACGACAAGAACACCAGGGCCACCTCCGAGTGGGTGCAGGTCTGGCGCCTCTCCGATCTGACGCTGATGAAGTCGATCGCGCTCCCACCGGGTCCGCGCGGCGACGAGCATCGCTTCACCGGCGAGCCCCATCTGCTCCCCGACGGGAAGAGCGTCTACATACACACGTTCAACTGCGGGCTCTATCTCGTGCGCGACATCGACGGCGCCACGCCTGCCGCGCGCTTCGTGAAGGGGTTCACGGGCACGGGATGCGGCGTACCGCTGCTCATCGGGCATTTCTGGATCCAGACGGTGCCCGGAACCTTCTCGGTGGTCTCGCTCGACATCAGCGACCCTGAGCATCCGCGCGAAGTGTCGTCCGTCACCGTGGGGAAGGACGAGTATCCGCACTGGCTCGCGAGCGACCCGACCAATACGCGCCTCGTGCTCAACTCCGGCGGCAGCACCGGCAATCGTCTCTTCGTCATGCACTTCGACAAGGGGACGGGCGCCCTGGCGATCGACCGTCGGTTTCGCGATGCGAACGACACCCTGCCGGGTCTGAAGATGTCGGGCCGTCGCTGGCCCAATGGATGGACGGGCACGGCGTTTCCTCACGGTACGGTCTTTTCGCGCTGACGCAACGGCGAGCGAACCCTCGCGGGTTCGATCGACGTCAACTCGACGCAGACCCCACGTCGGTGCACGATCGATTTCGCATGCCACGTCTCCGGTGACGAAATCTCGGACCACACGCTCAATGGGGCGAGCCTTGCTCGCGTGCTCGCCGGCCGCAACTTGCTGCCGGGCCCGGCGGCGGGGCGCGCGTGTAGTCCGTTGCTGTGATGGATGGGGCTCGTCCGTGCAGCGTGATCCATGCCGGTACGAACACGATGCACCGGTGGTGCGGCTGTCTTCCACCTGCATCTCGCGTCCGCCGTTTCCTCGTCTCCCCGGACCCCTCCGTGATCTCGTCGCTGGTGTCGCGCCTCAGTGCGGCCCTGCTGCTTGCGCTGGGCCTCGCGCTGCTCTTCGCCCCGGACGTGATGCTGGGTGCCCTGACGCCGGGAGTTCCCCCACAGGCGCAGTGGCTCGGGCAGCTGCTGGCCGCTGCCTGGCTCGGCATGGCCGGATCGAACTGGATGCAACGCACGGTGATCATCGGCGGCATCTATGCCCGGCCGCTGGTGTTCGCGAACTTCGTCCTGTACCTGGTCTCGGCGCTCACGCTCCTGCGCGCGGTGCGCGCGCCGGGCGCATCGAGAGGCACCTGGTGGCTGGCGGCGCCGATGTGTCTGTTCGCGCTGGTCTATGCGGCGCTGATGTTCCGCGGTCCGTTCGATGCGCTGCCGCCGCGCGACGGCTGAGCGGGACAGCGCAGCACGCGGGCGAGACGTACGTCGCGCGAGCGCCGAGCGCGTCATCGGATGGCCTGGCGCGCTCGTAGCCTGCTCCGTGTTGACCAACCCCGGCGCACGGGTTCACGTTTCTGTCGAGTCCTTTTCCGGAGCAATCGCGTGCTCGAGACAGCCCCGTCGCGGGATCCCCGGATCACCCGCCGGATGTCGTCACTCGTCGTCGCGATGGCGCTCGTTGTCGTGACTTCCGCTGAAGCACAACGAGCCACGTCCGACACGACGCTCCTCGCGAGGAGCCGACCCGTGCAGCGCGTCATGACCAAGGGCGGACGACACCTGTATTCGCTCGCGCTGAGGGCGGGGGACATCGTCCAGCTCGCAGTCGAGCAGCGAGGCTTCGACATCGACATCAACGTGTACTCGCCCACCGCAGCGCTGACATTCGCAGTCACCAGCGGCTCCGACCGGCAGGGGCGTGAGCTGGTGCCGCTGGAAGCCCGCTCGACTGGCGTGTACCTGATCGAGCTGTCAGAGCAGACCGGCGCGACCGGGTCGTATACGATCGAAGCCTCGTTCCTCGACCGATCGCGCTTTGCCGCACGTGCGGATTCCATCCGCGACTGGCTCCGGCGCAATGCGATCGTCCTGCGAGGCGTGGCGCCCGGGACCGGGCTCGCCGACCTCGCGCCGTTGCGGGATGTGTTGCGCGGAGTACGAGTGGTGGGGCTGGGCGAGTCCACGCACGGCACCCGCGAATATCGTCAGTTCGCCCACCGCCTCTTCGAGTATCTCGCGACGGAGCTCGGTTTCCGAATCTTCGCCATCGAGTCATCCTACTCCGGCGGCGTCGCGATCGATGCGTACGTCGTGCACGGCATCGGTGATCCAGCGGAGTTGCTGGCCGGTCAGGGCTACTGGATCACCAACACCGACGAGGTGCTGGACCTGATCCGCTGGATGCGGCGCTACAACGAGACGGTGCCGGACGCTGGCAAGCTTCACTTCGTCGGCATCGACATGCTGCAGAACGCGGCCGGCGTCGAGGCGTTGCGGCAATACTTCCGCACCGTCTGGCCCGCGGCGGTCGCACCGCTGGACAGCGCGTATGCGACGGTGTCGGGCTGGGTGTCGACCCCTGACAGGGTCGTGCGGCCCGATAGCGCCGCCTGGCGACGCGTCGGTCGGCAGTTCGAGGCGCTGCTCGGCTTCCTCACGGTGCACGAGGAAGCGCTGGTGCGCCTCGGTGGACGGACGGCGTACGACGGCGCGCGCTGGCATGCCCGGATCCTGGCGCAGTTCGCCGATGCCTCCGGTCCCACGCCGTCGCCGTCCAGTGGTGACGACATGGCCCGCGACGCCTATCTCGCCGACAACCTCACCCGGGTGATGCGAGACATGGGTCCCGATGCCCGCGCCGTGGTTCTGGCGCACGACACGCACGTCTCGGGCATTGCCGACCTGGCTCACACCACGCCCGACGACTGGACGCTGGGGCGCCATCTGCGCACCACCTTCGGCAACGCGTACTACGTCCTCGGCATGCACACGAATCGAGGCGCGTTTCAGGCCCGCAACGTGGGGGTGCGGCGTGGCGGACCCATCGAGGAACACTCAGTCCCGGCGGCACCGATCGGGACCGGCGAGTGGTACCTCGATACGGGGCTTCCGCAGTACCTCATCGATTTTCGCAGCACGTCGAAACCGGAACTCATCGGTCGCTGGCTTGCCGCGCCGCAGCCGGTGCGCTTCACTGGCGCAGGCTACAAACCCGGCCCGAGTCCGTCATGGCCGGGCTGGTTCACGGCCTGGGAGATCGGCATGCGCTATGACGGCATCGTCTTCATCGATCATACGACTCGAGCGCAGCCATCGGCAGTTCCGACGCGACGATGAGCCGCGGGGTCCACGAATGAACCGCGGCGCAGACCCAGGTCGATCCGCTGCGATTCCGCATCATCGTGCCCTGGTCCATCATGATGATTGGCACGAGAGGTGTGCACCGCGTCACTGCCGGGCGACGGCTGCGGCAGGGGCGTCAGTACCCTCGACGCCTCGAGGCACCTTCGATGACGTCGCACCCCGGCACTCCCCAGGACACGAGTGCACCGCGCGCGGTCGGGCCAGCGGAGCCCACGGCCCAACCGACGGCATTGCCGCGGTGGTCACCGGGCGCACGAACATGCACCATTCACGGGGGCAACCGATGGTGTCGAACATGTGACGTATACGGCCACCTCGCTGCGCGCCGAAGCGTGGCGGGTGATCGCGTATCGGCCGGCGCTGGTCTCGCCCCGACGAATGGTCCGCGAGTGAACGTCTCTTCCGTCGTGCGTGCCGCGTGGGGATCACCTGATCGCACTGACCGGTTCAGTGCACGGGGAAACCAGCGCCGGATCGCATCCTTCCCTGTCGAGGTTGCCCATGAAACATCGACGACTGTCGCTCGGAAGCGTTGTGACTGTGTACGCGCTTGGCTCGCCGCTGGCATTCAGATCGCCCTGTACGCCTTCGATCGCTTCGATGATGGGGTCGCCGATGCGCGCTCGGGGATGATCGGACTCGCGTTCGTGGCCGTCGGCGTCGGTGTCATTGCGTTCCTGTTTCGATCCCGCGAGCAGGGACCTCCGGACGCCTAGGCATCGGCACACCCAGCCTCGGTGTGGCGGCGATCGCCGCGACCACGCCGCCGCACGGTCGCCGTCGGAACAGTGGCGTGCGCCCTCGAGCGGCGTGTCCCGAACAGGCCGGATTCCCTCCCGCGGCGCCTTGGGCGATCCCGCCCCGCTCGAACTGACATCTCAACGGTGCCTGGCATATTGCGCCCCCGTCTGCCGGGCGCAATATAGGATCCTCGTATGCTGTGCCGAGTTCGCTAAGCGGTATTAAAACCGTGTGGCGACTCGCCGACGATGGACCACACACCCTCGCGGAGTCGCGCATGAAAGGACGTGCTCACACCCTGTGTGCTGCTGGCGTCGTTGCGGCACTCGCTCTCGCTCCTGCGCCGGTCACCGCGCAGGCCGCCCCCACGCCCGCCACGGGGCGGTCGTACGTGCAGGTCGTCCGGCTCAAGCCCGACATGGTGGACACCTGGATCGCGCTGCAGAAGAACGAGGTGATCCCGGCCCAGAAGAAGGCCGGCATGACGTCACGCACCACCCTCGTGACGGCGGTCGGGAATTCGTTCGAGTACGTGATCATCACGCCGTTTCCCCTGTGGGCGGCGATGGATGGCGATTCACCGCTCGTGCGCGGACTCGGGAAGGATGGGGCGGCGGCACTCAACGCCAAGCTGCGCCGGTGCATCCTGACGCAGCAGAGCTACATGACGACGCGCGCCGACAGCCTCAGCGTCGCGGGGACGGACGACATGGTGTGGCGCCAGGTGATACGCCGGGTCGTGCCGGGAAAGATGGGCGAGCTGCGCACGTTCATCCGCGACTCGATCACGCCAATCATGAGGAAGGTCGCGGCCGATGGGAGAATTGCGGGCTACACGTTCGCCGCACGCGGCGTGGGCGCGCCGTCGGGCGAACTGACGACGAACACGCTCTACAAGAACTTCGCCGGCATGGAAGAGGGTGACCCACTGGTCATCGGCGCCGGCCGCGAAGCCGCGGCGACGCTCAACGCACGCCTCGCGACCCTCGCGCCGACCGTGCAGACCATCATCCGCCGTCGTCTGCCCGACTTGAGCTTCTGAGACCTCATACGCTTCGCGGAGGTGCGTCGCCGACCCTTGTCAGGCTCCCACATGGGCCGGCAGGTCGGCGGCGTCGCCCACCGTCGCCCACCGTCGCCTCCTTGCAGCGGCATGGCGAACTCGCAGGCGAAGGATCCGCCGGATCAGTGGCTCGGCAGACCGCGCAACACACGCTCGATCGCCGCAAGCTGCGCCGGCTTGACGAGATGTTCGTCGAAGCCCGCGTCCCGGGATTTCGCGCGATCGCTCGCCTGCCCGTAGCCCGTCAGCGCGACGAGGGTTGGGCGACGTCCGCCGCGCCGGGTGATCTCCCGCGCGACGTCGTACCCGTCCATCCCGGGCAGACCGATGTCGAGGAAGACGACGTCGGGGCCCCACTCGGCCGAGACCGCGAGTGCGCCCGGGCCATCGCCGGCGATCCTCGGCTCATGTCCCATCATCACAAGCGCCCCGGCCAGCGCATCCGCCGCGTCCCGGTTGTCGTCGACGATCAGGATCCTGCGGGCGTGTGCCGCCGTGGACGGCTGACGATCGAGGTTCGCCGCCGTGGTGACGGTGTCGGCGTGTTCGTCCTTCGGCAGCACCACGAGGAACTCGCTGCCACGGCCGGGGCCATCGCTGCTCGCCTCGACCGTCCCCCCATGGAGCTCGACGAGTCGGCGCACGATGGTCAGGCCGAGCCCGAGTCCTCCCTCGGCCCTCGCGCTGTCGCGTCCACCCTGCTGGAAGAGGTCGAACAGCCGGGGGTGCAACTCCGCGGCGATGCCGATGCCGTTGTCGCGCACGCGAAGCTCCACGCGGTCGCCCACGTGGTCGACGGCCACCGCGATGCGTCCTCCCTCGTTGGTGTACTTGCCGGCGTTGACGAGCAGGTTGACGACCACCTGCTCGATCCGGACCGGATCCGCCAGGACATAGGCCGGACGGAGCGGCCGGGTGACGGTGACCTCGTGCCGTCGCCCCTCGAGCTGTTCGCAACTCGACTCGAGCGCGCGGTCGACGATGTCCACGAGGTCGATGCGCTCCTTGTGCAGCTCGATCTTCCCTTCCGTGATCCGCGCGACCTCGAGCAGGTCGTTCACCAGCCGCTGCAGCGTGTTCGCCTGTCGCTCGATGATGTCCACGCTGCGGGTGACGGGGGAGGCGCCCGGGAGCCGCAGCCGGAGGAGCGCGACCGACATCGCGATGGCCGCGAGGGGATTCCGGAGCTCGTGACCGAGCATCGCGAGAAACTCGTCCTTCCGGCGATTCTCCCGCTCGGCGGTGTCGCGCACCTCGGCCATCTTCCCGCGTGCGAGCACTTCGTCGGTGACGTCGAACGCCACGACGAAGACCGCGACGGTGTCGCCGGCGAGGTCGCGCAGCGGCTCGTAGGCGAAGTTGAAGTAGACGTCGCGGGGCGCTCGATCGTCCGCCTCATGGAATTGCGCGACCAGCTCCTTTCCGACGCACGGGTGTCCGGTGCGCAGCACGTCGCCCAGCAGGCCCCTGAAGTCCTCACCAGCGAGGTGGGCCACCGCCTCGAACAGCGGCCGCTCGATGACCTCGGCGTGCGGTCGCTGCCAGACCTCGCACATCGACGGATTGGCGAGCTCTACGATGTGCTCGGAGCCACGGAGCACGCAGATTGGCATCGGGGCCTGCATGAGGAGCGAGGCGAGGCGCTCCTTCTGCAGGTTCGCGTCCTGTCGCGCGCTCGCCTCGCGTGCCACGAGGACCGCGCGTTCCCCAGCGCCATCGACGGCCGCTGCTGCACTCTCGAAAAAGTGCCGGTACGGCTCGTCGAAGTGGAGGTTGGGGCTGATCCCGAGAATCATGACGCCGCGCCCGGACGGCTGGAGTGGGACCACGAACGCCGATCGTGTCGGCTCTCCCCAAGGACCGGCAGGCGCGAATCCCAGGGCGTCGATGCGGAGGGGCGCTGCGGTCTCGAAGGCCGTGCGCGCGGCTCCGAGGAGCGAAGCGTTGTCATGTCCCTGCAGTCCGTCGGAGGCGGCGGCGAGCTCGAGGCACCGTGCCGTGTCGTTCCAGAGGTAGATCGCTGCGAACGGGACGTCCTTCGCGGCCGATGCCAGGATGGCGATGGCCGCCGCCGCGTCGGGTACCTGCGCGAGTGCGTGGAGCGTCGCCGCGCGGCGGGCGGCGAGGACGCTCTTCGTGACCTCGACGATCGGCTGGAAGATGCCGGCGATCGCGCCGGTGTCGTCGCGGAGCGGACTGAACGTGAGTGTGAAGTACGCCTCTTCGGTGAAGCCGAAGCGCACGACCGGGAAGTACGTCGCGTCGAACGTCTTGACGCCCCCGGCCAGCACCTCGAGCATCATCGGCTCGATCGTCGGGTAGGTGTCGGGCCAGCAATCGGCGGAACGGGCGCCGAAGTACGTGGGGTGGAGCGGCCCCATGATTGCGGCATAGCCCTCGTTGTAGAGCTGCGTGAACGCAGGCCCCCAGATGATGATCGCTGGCGAGGGCAATTCGAGGATCATCTGCACGTAGCCGATCAGCCGCTTCGGCCACGACGCGATGGCGCCGAGCGGCGTACTCGACCAGTCGGTGGAACGCAGCAGTGCGCCGATTTCGCCGGCGCCATGGAAGGGGTTCTCGTACGGGTCTGGCGGCATCGGGTCGTCGGGAGAGCAGAGGTCCGAACCAGGGGACGCCGGACGCTTCACCCCGTTCGATGGAAGCGGCGGAGTTTCGCAGTGGATGTCAAGGCGAGGCGGGGATTCTCATTATCGCCACGGCCTGACCCTGGCGGTCGGGGCGGGCGTTCCCGGACACCTGCTTCCGGTTTTTCGGTGCGCGCCGCGTCGCTGGCGGCCTGCGTCGCGAGGTTCCGGTGCGCCACGTCGCCCGCAGCAGGAATGGAGCGCGCGGCGCGGCGTGTCGGCACACGCCAATTCCGATGCCAGACATGGTGACGGTCACCGGATGCATCCGCGGTGAGCCGACGGCGCAGCGCGGACGCCGAGGCCGGCGGGATGATTGGTCGCGAGTTGACAGTAGTTGGACCGCGATGTGTCTTTCCCGAATGACATACTCCACACACAGGACACGTGCACTCCGTCAGATGGCGGTGTGCATCACGCTGCTCGCGGCCGTCGCCACTGCGGCGCGCGCGCAGGGCCCCGTCGCCGGAGCGGCGTCGGGAGGATTGGCGGGCTGCACCTCTGATCGCTGCGCCCTCCGGCTGAACTACGGATTCGGTGGCGACGGCGTGCGCGTCGGGCTGGACGGACCGACCACCGGCATGGGCATGACCGGGTGCACGCTGTCCCGCATGGTCGCTCCTGTCCCCGCGGCCCGCATCGAGGCAGAACGTGGGTGGCACCAGCGCACGCGGGGGCTCGTTGCGGGTTTGATCAGTGCGAGCGTCCTCAGTTCCCTGAGCGTTGCAGCCGTGGCGCAGGTGGACATGGACCCGGGCCAGGTGACAGCTCTCATTGGCGGGAGCATTGCGACGCTCATCTACGGCGCAGTGCAAGGCACCCGTGCATCCCAATCGTTCTCGCGAGCGGTCTGGCTCTACAACCGCGAAATTCCTCGCTGACGCAGTGCTCCCGCAGCGGCGCTCTCGCTCGGCGGTCGGCGCACACGACGGCTGCCTCAACAACCCAGCCGGCGAGCGCACGCCCTTCGCGCGCCCATCGGCCGGCATCCGGGGCGCGAAGGTGAGGAGCATCAACGAGATGTCCGGCTCGGGCGATGACCTGATGCCGTACATGTTCACGCGCCGCAAGCTCGGTCCGCTGATCGGGGCCCACACCTCGGGCGGGCTGGTGGCGACCTCGGATCAGGCGCCGTTCGTCGATGGCGTCGGTCTCGTCGCACCCTGACTCGGCTTCTTCGATGGCGACGGCGAGTGGATGATCGGGAACACAGGGCTTCGTGTCAGGGTGCCGTCGACACGTCACTGTGTCCGGATGCCGTCATCGCTCCCTCGCCCACATCCCGCAACGACCGTATCGTTCGCGGTGCAGCGTGTCATCTCGGCTGGTGGGCGACGTCGCTGCGCCACTGTTCCGTCGACTGCTGACCGATGAGCACACCGCTGCCAATCTTCCGACGGATGATCGTGCTCGCTGCGATCGCAGCGCTCGGTGGCGTGCTCTTCCTCCCGCTCCTCGTTGCGGGAAGCCATCAGCCCGTGGCTGCCGTCGCGGGATTCGCGCTGGTCGTCACTGCGGCGTCGACGCTGGCTGCCTGGCCGGGACTCCGATGTGCCGATGCCCTCGGGTTGCCGATGCCCTATCTGCGCCGCCTCGATGGTGCCGCGCCGGCGGTGGTTCCCCGGCGCGCCCACGTAGTGACCGTCACCTGGGGAGCGATGCTCGGCCTCGGCGCTGCCGTTGCCCTCCGGAGCGTCCATGCCCCCAGCTTTCCCGGGAGCCTCGTTGCCCGCGCGCTCTCCACGGTGTGCGTCGCCGGGGCCCTCGAGATGATTCTGCATCTGGGACTCATGAGCGTCGTCACCAGGCTCGCGGGCGGCCGCCGCTGGATCGGCGTCCTTGCGGCGACCGTGGCGTTCGTCGCACTGCAATCCACGGGTGGAGCACTCGATCATTCACGCGCAGTGATTCTGGTGTCCAGCTTGAGCAACGCGGCAACGGGCATCGTCGTCGGGTGGCTCTACGCGACGTACGGACTTGAATGCGCCGCCCTGTGTCGGGCACTCGCCTATCTGATTCCGGTCGTCGCGACGTAACACCTGTCAATTTGGAGGCTGACGAGCAGATTCGAAGTGTCGCGCCGCGCACTCGCGATATGACACGTCTCAGCGCACGTCGAGCGGCACGCGCACTGGAGGAGGGTTGCACCACGCCATGAGAGCCCGCGACGCGCTGCGTGTGATGTCGGCCATCCGCCTGCTCCCTGGCGGCGCAGCGGCCGCGCATCCCGGCCGCCGCTCGCGGCTGGCGGAGTCCCCCCTGACGCCGGCCATGCTGGTTGCCGTCACCGTCCGCATGCTGTTGCATGGTCCTGCCGCAGCACGCGAGCGCCGGGTCACGCCCACATCGCAGCAGTTGCCGTGGGTCCGGCCGCACACCACCCGTCGACGAGGACCGACATGCGATTTCCCCGGATAGGCCCCTACGCCGTCGCGGCGGGAGTTCTGGCCGTGTCGGGCGCCTGTCGCGACGCCGCGCGTGCGCCGGCGAGCACGCCCGGTCTCGTGCAGGTGTCGGTGCGCCCGGGGGCGATCACCGCGCCTGATGCGTTGCCGGCGGGATGGATGCGCGTGCGGGTCGAGGAATCGGGCGGCGAGCACATCGTCGTGGTCTTCCGGCTGCCGACGACGGTGACCGCGACCGAGGTGACGGCGTTTCTCGCCGCCCTCGATACGGCGTCCGGGACGCCGCATCCCGGGGTGGCGCTTGGTGGCCCCGAGGTCGGGGCGCAGGGTGAGGTCGTCGTGCATGTGACGCCCGGCGTGTACGTCCTGGCCTGTGTGCGCCGCGGCGACGATGGCCATCGCCATGCCAGTATCGGCGAATCAGCGGTCCTGCACGTCCGATCGGCAGCGGCCGCGGATTCGGCGTTCGCCGCGCCACCGCCCAGCACGCAGACCGTACGCCTCGTCGACTTCGCGTATGTCGGGCCCGATCACTGGGCACCCGGCGCGCAGCTGGTGCGCATCGAGAATACGGGCCCACAGGACCACCAGCTTCGCCTGGCGCGCCTGCGCGACGGCGCGACGCTGCAGGCATGGATGACGGCAGACGATCCCGACACCGTGGCGACCACCATCGTCGGCATCGCGCGCGTCGGCGCGGGCGAAGTCGCGTACCTGCCAGTGGATCTGTCGCCCGGGACCTACATCGCGTATTGCCTGGTCGCGGACGCGGTGACGAAACGGCCGCACGTGGAACTGGGCATGCTGCGCGCGATCCGTGTGCCGTAGCGCGGAGACGGCGCGCGGCCACTGCGTGAGCTGACCGGACGTAGCCGCCGGAATCGCAGGTACGGTTTCCACACGTCTACTGTGACGAGCACCCCCATGCGAGTCGTGTTCGCCCTGCTCATCGGTCTGCACGGCCTCATTCACCTCCTCGGGCCGGCGAATGCCTTCGGCTGGGCGAGCATGCCCCAAGTGCGCACCCTGATTTCGGCAACGGGTGGAATCCTGTGGCTGACCGCGGCGGTGCTGATCGTCGCTGCGGCGATCAGCGTCGCGATCGGTGCGCGATGGTGGTGGTGGCTCGCCCTGCCCGGCGCAGTCCTGTCGCAGGCGCTCATCATCGAGGCGTGGAGCGACGCGAAGTTCGGCACGATCGTGAACCTGATCATCGCCATACCATTGCTGTTGCTCGCACTCGACGCGCGCCCGGACAGCTTTCGCTCGCGCTTCGCGCGGGAGCGCGCGGCCCTGATGCGGCGCACGACGCGTGAGGCGCCCCCGGTCACCGAGGTGGAGGTGGCCACGCTTCCGCCGCTCTTCCAGGCCTACCTTCGGCGCGTCGGCGCCGTCGGTCGGCCGCACGTACGCAGCGTGCGTGTGGAGTTCGAGGCGCAGATGCGCAGCAGCGCGACGGCGCCGTGGATGCCGGCGACGGCCACGCAGTACGACGTCTTCGGTCCACCGGCCCGCCTGTTCCACATGAATGCCACGCGCGCCGGGATCCCAATGGATGTGTGGCACCGCTACGTCGATGGTGCGGCGACCTTTCAGGTGCGCGTGGCGAGCCTGTTCTCCATCATCGATGAGCACGGCCCGGTGCTGACGCGCGCCGAAACCGTGACCATCATGAACGATGTGGTCGTCTTCGCGCCGGCCGCGGTGCTCGATCTCCCGTTCACGTGGGAAACGACGGGCGACGACACGCTGCATGCGACGTTCTCGAATGCAGGTCATCAGGTATCGGCGACCCTGACGTTCGACAGCGCCGGCGACCTCGTCGGATTCGTGTCGGACGATCGCTGGCAGGCGCCGCCGCCGTCGGAGCGGAATGTGCCATGGTCCACTCCCATTTCAGGCTATAGGGTGCTCGACGGCATTCGCGTCGCGACGCACGGGGAGGCGAACTGGATCGCACCGACGGGGGAGTGGACCTACGGCCGGTTCGACGTCCGCTCCATCGCGTACAACCTGGAGCGCTGAGGTGCGGGGGTGCCCTCGGCGTCAGTGAGCGGAGCGTAGGCCCGCGGCGTCGTCGCTGGCGCACCCCGCGACGCACGCTCAGGCTGACGCACCGCCATGGCGCCGTCGTCCCCAGTTGCACGTCTCGTCCGCCGCCCCCGCGTCCGTCCAGGTGCGAACCTACGACGCCCGCCGCACGAACGGCCACGGACGCGCCAACCGACACGGCAGGATCCCAAGCGTCTCCATCGCCTTCACGAACCGCGGGTCCGACCAGAGCGGATCGAGCAGCGGGTTGCAGCCGAACAGGTATTGCTCGTGCCAACGGCGCTGGCCGACAGGAGTCGTGAGCAGCCGCACGAGCGGTTCGCGGTCGCCGAAGATCATCTCGGCGAATGCGAGGTCGATCCCGCCGGAGCCGTCGCCGCCGGGGCGGCGCAAGGCGGCCCGGACCCGCGCCGCCTCGTCCCATCGTCCCGCCGCAGCATAGGCATGGAGGAGCTTCGCGACGCGACCGGGCATGGCGGGCGACAACTGCCCGGCGCGCTCGATCGAGTGCACCGCGCTGTCCAGCTCCCCGCCGACGAGCTGTGCGGTGGCGAGGGTCTGGAAGGCGAGCGCGAAGGTGGAATCGATCGCCAGCACGCGGCGCGACGCGGCGATGGATTCGGGAACGCGTCGGGCGAATGCCAGTGCGAGTGCCGAGGCCGTCAGCGCCGACTTCACGAGTGGATCGAGTCGTGTCGCCAGCGACAGCTCGGCAACGGCTTCGTCCGTGTGCCCGATGCCCAGCAGGAAGAAGCCGAATGCATGGTGTGCGTAGGCATTCGAGGGCTCGATGCCGATCGCCCTGCGATAGTGCGCCATTGCGTCCGGAAAATGGAGCAGACCGGCGCGCTCCTGCGCCAGCGCGGCGGCGATCTGCCCATCCGCGAGCGCGGAATCGAGCGCCACGGCCCGCGTGGCGCTCGCCGTGGCGAGCGCCGGAATGGAGTCCAGCGGATCGGGGACGTACACCGTGAACACGTTGTATGCCAGCGCGAGGCCGGCGTGGGCGCGCGCGAAATCGGGGTCCCGGGCGATCGCCTGCCTGAAGAAGTCGATCGATCGCGTGACGTTCTCTGCGCCGCGTGCGAGCCAGAAGTACCGTCCCCTGAGGTACAGCTCGTACGCCTCGAGGTCGGTCGTCCCGCGCCCGACGTCGAGCACCGGAGTCGCGGCCGGACGAATGCCCAGCGCGGGCGCGAGTGCGGCGACGACGGCGCGCGTGAACTGGTCCTGGACGCCGAAGACGTCGCTCGATCGACTCTCGTAGACGGAGTCCCACACCACCTTGCCGTCGGCAGTCCCCACCAGTTGGGTGGTCACGCGCAACCGGTCGCCCGCGCGGCGCACGGTCCCGGCGACAATCGCTCCCACGTCCAGCGCGCGCCCGATCTCCTGCGCCGAAATCGCCTTGCCCTTGAAGGCGTAGGTGGACGTGCGCCCCGCGATGCGCAGTCCGGGCAATCGGACGAGGGCGTGTGCGAGCTCGTCGGTCATGCCGTCGCTGAAGTAATCGTCGGCGGGGTTGCCGCCGGTGTTCACGAACGGGAGGACGGCCAGTGTGCGAATGGCGGGCGTACTGCGGGCCTGGAATGGCCGCTGCAGCACCGCGTACACGGCGGCGATCGCGAGAAGCAGCACGGTCCCGGCGACGGCCATCCTCCCGCGCCGTGACAGGGTGCCCGGCGAGGCGGGAACGACCACCGCGGCGTCGAGCGCCTGCACGACCCACTCGGCGGTCGGTGGACGTGCCGTCGGATCCTTCGCGAGCAACCGTTCCATCAGCGTGACCAGCGCCAGCGGGATGCCGCGCCGGCGGTCGCCGAGGGGTGCCGGCGCTTCGGTCAGGTGCGCGGCCACGAGCTGCTGCGCGGTGCGCGTCCCAAACGGGTGTGCACCCGCCAGCATTTCGTATCCGATCACGCCGAGCGCATACAGGTCGGCGCGGTGGTCCGTGTGGCGGTCGCCCACCGCCTGCTCGGGCGCCATGTAGGCGGGAGTCCCGATCGACACGCCGGTGGCCGTGAGCGTCGCCACGCGCTCGTCTCCATGCTCGGTCGCGGCCGCCAGTGCCTTGGCGATGCCGAAGTCGGCGATGACGGCGTGCCCTCCCGAGAGCAGGACGTTCTCGGGCTTGAGGTCGCGATGCAGCACCCCCTGGCCGTGTGCGTACGCCAGCGCGTCGGCCAGCTCGCGCAGCAGCCGCGTGGCGTCGGCGATCGGCAGCGCCCCATCACGCGTGATCCGTGCACGAAGCGTCTCGCCGTCCACGTACGGCATGACGTAATACAGGAGGCCATCCGCCTCTCCCGAGTCGTGCATGCCGAGGACGTGCGGATGCGTCAGGCGCGCGGCGAAGCGGATCTCGTGCAGGAAACGTTCGACCCCGGCAGCCGACACCACGTCATGCATCAGCACCTTGATCGCGACCGCGCGCGCATGGCGCACGTCGCGTGCGAGGAAGACCGCGGCCATCCCACCGCGACCGAGCTCGCGCTCGACGACGTACCGGTCCGACAATGCCGTGCCCAGCGATTCGGCGAGCGTCACCGCGAGTCACCCCGTCAGCGCATGCCGGATGGAGATCGTGGGTGCGCCAACGGTCCCGTGCCGACGGGATCAACATGACCCGCGGCTCGTGACTTCGCCACCTCATTCACCAGCGCAGCGGTGTCGGGCGCGAGACGTCACCTGACCAGCGGTGGGGCGACTGGTGCCGACGATAGCCGCGCGCGTACGGGCGGCGCGCCGACACGATCAGCGAATGCTCTCCCATGCCAGTGACGCGATCTCGCCCAGTGCCTGTCCGGCCACGATGGTGGGATCGCCCGTCGCGACCGACAGGTTGTTGACGTAGATCGCGAATGCGATGCGCCGCCCGCCGCGCGACGTGAAGTAGCCGGCAAGTCCCTTGCCGGTCACGAGCATGCGCCGGTTGAGTGGATCATACGTCGAATACGTTCCTGTCTTGGCGAACACCCTGCCTGCCCCGGCCGAACCGACCTGGATCGTGGCCAGGGTGCCATCGATTCCCAGCACCGGCAGCGCGCGTGAAAACTCGGGTCCCCACGGCTTTGCCGCCAGTACGGCGAGGTAGCGTGTCATGAACGCCGGCGCGAACAGGGCATCACCACCGGCACCGTCGCCCTGAACGGCGCCGTTGACGTCGAGTCCCTCACGCTGCAGCCAGTCGTGCGCGAGGTCGAAGCCGTTCTTCCCGGCGTTCCGCGCCGAGGGGAGCGCTCCCAGCAGGAGTGGGAAGTTGCTCGCGTGCAGGTTCTGGCTGGTCTTGAGCAACACCGTCGCCTCGGCCAGCAGCGGCAGCGAGACGTGTTCGGCCAGCAGAAGCGAATCGGTGTAGGACTGTCGCAGCGCGAGCGTGTCGATCGCGCGCGAGCCAAGACGCGGAATGACGCGGACGCCGGCTTCGACGAGCAGTTCGCTGAAGAGAATCTCGCCTGCGCGCCGTGGTGACGGCACGGCCCAGCGCGCGTTCACCGGATCGCCGCGGCGCACGCTGCCAGTGAGCACGAGGAGTCGATGATCGGGATTGGTACTGTCTTCCTGCGACGTCAGCAGTGCGGAGACTCCCGAATCGACCGTCGTCAATCGCGCCTGGACGGTGAGGTAACTGGTGTTCGGCGAGACGCGCACTGCGACCGGATCCCCTGTGCGCGCGCCTGGCGTGAGCACGACGTCGATCACGTTGTCGTTGACCACCAGTGGCGAGAGCACGACGCGGGTACCGAGCTCGCGGCCCCCTTCGGCGAAGAGCGTGGCATCGACGATGACCTGCCCGGTGACCTCTCGAACGCCCTTCGCGGCGACCTGCGCCGCGAGCTGCCGCAGGGTCGTCAACGGGTCGCTGGGGAGCGGCGCGCCGCCATAGGAATGATCCCTGTCCACGAACGCATAGGAACCATCCGGCCGCGCGCGACCGGAGAGATTCGGATCACCACTGGCCACGAGCACCAGATCCCCTTCCACCACGCCGTTGCGCAGCCGCCCGGTGCGATAGACGGGTGTGCGGAAGCGATGCTCGGCGCCAAGCACCTCCAGCGCGGTCCCCATCGTCACGAGCTTGGTCGTCGAGCCGGGGATGAACAGGCGGTCGGCGTTGACACCGTAGACGGGGCGTTTCGAGTCGAGATCGTAGAACTCCAGTCCCCAGGTCGCATGCCTGAACTCCGGCCGGTCCATGACAGCCTGGATGCGACGGTCGGGCGACGGCTGCGCGCCGAGCAGCGATGCGGCGCAGAGGAGCGCCGAAATCACGATGGAGTGGTGGCGGGGCATGCGGGGCGCGTCGTGGTGATGTCCGAAGCCGATCGGAAGAACGTCCTCCCGTGTCGGGGCCTTGTCCAGTGGGGGTCGGGATGCGGCTGGCACCGCGGCACGCCGGCGCGTGGCGCCGCAAATGCGCACCGAACCATCGCTGCAGTCGCGCCGGCTCACGATGGTTGTTCGTCGCCCAAGCCTGTCCTGGTCCCTCGATGCGGCGGCCCGCGCGATGCGCGAGGCGAGCGCGGACTGCCGCCGCATCGGCCAGCGCTGCAGCGGTGACGCCCGCTCGATGTCCGACGCGGGTTGCCGCTGGCACGGCGCAGAAGGTATCGTCGGTATGCGAATGCTCGCGCGGTACGCTCCACAAGCATTCTCCATCGTTCAGCGATTCCCGGACCTGGAACCACGATTGACATCTTCCTGAGCCGACCGACATGGGTGGCGCCGCAGTTCCAGCCGGGACTCGACGCATTCCTGCTGTACCTGGACTCATGCGGACTCGCCCCGCGCACGCTCGGCACGACCGACTTCGCAGCGAAGGCGCCGCTCGACGAGGTCTGCGACCTGATGGCAGTGTGCAAGGGTGCGATCATCCTCGGCTATCTCCAGATCGAGATTGCTTCCGGCACGCTGAAGGGGAACGCGATCGAGCGCCTCGCGCTCTGCACGGAGTGGAATCACATCGAGGCCGCGCTCGCCTACTCGCGCCGGCTGCCGCTGCTGCTGATTCACCATGAAGGCCTTGGGCGCGGCGTCTTCGATTGTGGGACGCTCAACAGCTTCGTCTACTCCCGCGACCTCACCGATGGCGCCTGGTCGCTCGCTCGTGACCTGCACGGCGCCCTGGCGAAGTGGCGCAGCACGTTGTGAATCGGCTGTCGTCGCGCTGAGGCAGGCGCACACTCACGGTGCGGCGAGCGCGGGGCCGCCCAGCGTCGACTGGAGCGTGTGCATGACGGCCGTCGCGCTGACCGCATCGGCCCGATCCCCCTCCGGCTATCGACTGGCGCACCGGTGCAGGTCATCGCGACGAGACCCACGGTGGGCAGGGGACCGTCCCCGCCCACCGTGGGTCTCGTCATGCGGTGCGCGCACCCCGAAACATCCCCTCGTCGCGTCAGTTCGGGGGACAGAGCACCTTTGTCACCGGACCGTTGCCGGCATGCCCCGGATTCGGGCCGTAGCCGCCGTCCTGCTTCACGATCAGCAGTTCCCTGATGTTCCCGCTGATGTCCGGGCCACGCTTCACGACCGTGCTCGTCACGATCACCAGCACGTTGGCGGGCAGGACGTCGGGCGGGTTCGAGCTGTTGCCCGGGCGGCTGCTCCAGACGCCACCGCAGACGTCGTCCGACTCGGATGCATAGCCCTTGAAGGAGGCGACACCATTGCTGACCGGGCCGCTCATGAAATTGTTCTTCCACCACTGCGCGCCCCAGAAATTGACGACGCTGCCGAGACCGTGCGCTTCCACGTCGCCGATGACGAACGTGCCACCCAACGGCTGCACCGCGAGGATGTCGTCATTGAAGTCGTCGTCGCCGAGCACGATGACGCCATCCTCGGGATTGTCCTCGATGCCGACCAGGAAGGAGCTCGCGTCGGCGTTCGCGAAGAGCGCGAACTGCTGCACCGGCTCGACGCCGGGGTCGTGAATGTCGCCGGTGGCGTCGGAGTAGTCGATCGGCGTCGTCGGGTCGCCGTTCTCGATGTAGAGCCCCCAGCGCACGCCTCGGGGAATCAGCACGGTGCTGTTGATGTTCTTGGCGCCGAACGCCGGGACTTCGTGCCGGATGCGATTGCCGGCCGCATCGATCGTGAACCACCCGAGCTTGTGGGTCTCGGAGGCATACGACCCCTTGAGCGTGACCAGGTACGCGTAGTCACCACTGAACATGAAAGCCGCCGGATCGTCCTCCCCCGGCTTCGGCTTCGTCCAGTACGCGCCATCGGCGTACCCGCCACGGTTGGCATACGACTTCGGTGGCTGAGCCTGATTGAGGCACGCCGCTCCCATGGTGCCGACCGCGTAGAACCCGATGTTGCACTTGCCGACATCGTCCGACGGATTGTCCCAGAATTCCGAGGTGAGATATCCACTCTCGTTGGCGAGGACCGGACGCTTGAACACGCCCCCGCCGCCGAGGGCCAGGACCACATCGGCTGCCGTGGGTGCGACGGCGACCTTGGCCGTCACGGCTTCGTCCGGAGTGCGCATTTCCGTTGGCACCGAGTCCGCGCAGCCCGCCAGCATTGTCATCGCCGTGAATCCGCTACCCAGCAGCAGGTGGCGGAACCCCCTTGGTGTACGCATCACGCCGCTCCCTGGCCAGCCCGGCGTCGAGCCGAAGCGACTGGCCAATGAACGCTTCACTAGAAGTCAGTGGTGGGGCGGCCGCTAGGCCGTCCCACGCACTACAGGGCGGCCGCCCCACCACTGCATCCTTCGCCGCGTTCATCAGCAGCAAGCGTCGTTCGACCGCGCGCACTCTATCCTTACCCGGTTGGCGCGGACTCGAGCATTCGCGTCACGTCCGCCTTACGCATGAGCACGAGGAGCGGCGCCGCCACGACCCACAACAGGGCGACGGCGGCCCATGCGACGAGT
This sequence comes from Gemmatimonadaceae bacterium, assembly GCA_031409715.1. Classification (GTDB taxonomy): domain Bacteria; phylum Gemmatimonadota; class Gemmatimonadetes; order Gemmatimonadales; family Gemmatimonadaceae; genus JACMLX01. The sequence goes on from JANNXU010000018.1 coordinate 33,924, forward strand.
GAGCCGCCGAATGCGATTGGGGTGATGCTCCCGCCGATCGCGGCGGGAACGATGCCCGTCGTGTTGTTCACGGCCGCATGCATGATCATCACGAGGAGCAGGCTTCCGCCGGTCTTGTAATACAGGAATGCAAGCACGACCGACATAGGAATCACCTGGAGCAGGTACGCGGGGAAGGATTGTCCTGTACTCCCGCTGTCTGGGAGCACGAACAGCGGCAAGTGCCATACAGCCCAGACGAAGCCCAGGACGAGACTCGCGCCGCCGAGGCCGACGTGTTGCGCGAGACGGGGGAGCGCGTAGCCTCGCCACCCCACTTCCTCGCCGGCCTGCGCCCAGGTCGAGACGGCAATGCCGAGGAGCATAATCGCCACCGGTGTGTCGCCGAACGGCGGCCACACCCCGGTCACGAGACGATGGACGAGCGCTGCGGCCAGCTTGACGGAAGCGAAGTAGCCGAGCGCGAGCGCGTACCATCGGGCGCCCACTTGCCAGCGCCCGACGCGCGCGAGCATTCGGGTCACGCCAGCGCGGCCCTCCGCCTGCGCCGTCAGCGCGAGTGCGATGAGTGCCGGCGCAAATACTCCAAGCAGAAACGCGGGCCCGCGGCCGCCGAAGAGTCCCGTATTGCCAGGCGCCGCCAGCCCCGATGCCGCGAACCACACGGACCACGAGACCAAGAATGTGAGCAGGAAGTAGGCGAGCAGCTGCATCTGCTACTCTCCGGAGAACGGGGGCCCGCTCGTCGGTCTAACGCAGGTTGGACCGCAGTGGCGTATGACGGTGTGTTGCACGAGTCGCTCCCAAAGTCAGACAGGCCCGACGTCCGGATCAACGACCGGACCGATGCACGCTCATCCCGCTTTTCCCAGCACTCGGCACGACGCACTGCGTTCACGAAGCGTATGCGCAACGAGCCGCACCGCGTTGGCGTCGCCGAACTTTTCCACATGAACGAGCGCCACCGCCATCGCGCTGGCAATCCCGAGGCCTTTTTCGCCGGGAGCCGTGAAATTGGCGAGTTCCACACCGCCCGACGAATCCGGTTCGCTCTTGAATCCGCACGACTCGATCACGCAACGCGTCGCACCCTACAGCGCGAGGGATCCATCCCACGGCGACGAAACTCGATGCGCGATGAGCATCGAAGCGGTCGCGGCAGCGATTGCAACCGTCGTCGCCTCGTGCAGTGCCTTGAACAGCGGTAGGTGATGCAGGAGGCCTGCAAGACCGTCAGCAGACTCCCTGTAATCACGCCGGATCAGTCCAGAAAGTTCTCAGGCGGCGCTTAGAATTGCACCGCTTGAGTCAGCCCGATTATCAGCAAGATCCCGGAAGCCAGTCCGGCCGTCATGCCTACGACTAATGGAACGGTGCGACCGGCAGAAAAGGATCTGGTTTGAGCTTTCTTGATGTCTCCAATAGGTATTGAAATCCTGGCCGAGTCTGCGGAAAATGGCCTGACGCCCTTGCACCACGCCTCGTCATAGCCCCACCCCGATTTGCAGAATATGCGATCTCCAGTGAGGGTATCGCCGTGGACATCAGCCGTCCGAAGCATGAATACTTCGCCGCGCAGCGTTAACACCCTCACTTCGCCTTGATGGGGTATTGTCTGCGGCCGCGGATCGTATGCGGCATGGGCATAACACGCGCCCATCGGCGCAATGAGAGAAAGCGTTACTATCGCCTTCAGAAGTCTGAGGGTCAGCGCATGGGAAGACGGCATTCGCGGAACATGACGGTCACGCCTATTCGGATGGCAGCGGTGCAGATGGTTGATCCTCTCAGTCTCAGTCATTGCCTTCTCCTTCCGCGTGAGATCGCGCACTTCAGGATGTGTCGCTCGCGTCCTCCAAAAGCCGAACGCCGCCGAGGTCTAACGCTCGCGTTCTCTTGCAGGGTCCTGCAATAGGTTGTGGCCAGCGAGCGGAACGAGCAAGGCCGCAATCTTTGAAGGCCCTGTCAGCAGCAACGCGAGGTTAGGCAGAAACGCGGAACCGACGCTGCCCACGCACCGCCCGTCGCGACGCAGCGGCGCCTAAGACTTGGCTTCGACACCCGTTGGCCTGAGCAGGTAATAGACCTCGGTCCGCAACTGCGCCGGATCGGCGTGCCAGTGCCCGTACACTTCCCACGACGGCCCAGCCGGCACCCGATCGTGCGCGTGACACCACGCGAGGATCGCCGCATTCGCCTCGCTCAATCGGCCGTAGTCCCCCACATGCATCGTCATGGCGGCATTGCCGTGCGGCGTCGCAAACGGTACCACAACCCCGACCGCCGCGAATGGTGCGGTCACCCCGACGCAGAAGTCGACCGTCAGCATATCCGCCGTCGCCGCACGGTAGATGAAGATATTCTGTCCATCAAGCGCGACCGCCCCCGCGCGTCCCGCGGCATAGACCTGATCCAGGTGGCGGCCGAACTCCTGCGCCACCCGACCTCGAGGTACCTGCGCCTGCACGCCGGCTACCCGGCGCGCGGCCACCACCACTTCGTGGATTTCATACCGCGCAGCTGCCATGCGATCCTCGGCGCAAAGAGATTCAGTGATCACGACGAACGGCAGGACCGGTCCCACAAGCGGCGATACTCGCCGACGTGACTTCGTCGGTGTTACTGCCTAACGCTGTGTTCAGCTGCAGGCGCGCTCGATAAAGCGAGCGCAGCGAGCAGTCACTTGACGCGGCTGTCTGGTGCACCATTCGTTTGGCGGCAATGCTGCGCAATTGCTGCGCAAAACCGGTGCGACGCAGGATGCGCGCGTATCACTGTGGCCGCGCGGTGTGTTCTCTGAGCAGCGGCAAGACGTTCTGGACTAGAATCGCCTGCCCCTCAACCCGCGACTGTGAGAGGTAGAAGCGCTGGCCGTCGGGGCTCACATCGAAGGGACGAAACGTAGCCGTGAAAAAGCTGCGTTCCCATCCGGGTGCGCGAAAGAGTCGCTTCGGCTGCCCAATCGACGCTGCGGTTCCCGGCGTCACGGCAGCAGCCATCACGTCGCCAGCGGGCGTCACGAAGAACAGCTCGCGTCCATCCGCGCTCCATAGCGGAGCCCGTCCACCGTCGAGGGAGATTCGTTCCCCGGCTCCTGCCCCACGCAGGGGGCGTAGGTACACCGCGAATGTGCCAGTCACATCGGATGCGTAGGCGAGGTGCAGTCCATTCGGTGAGACCGTGCCGTCCCGTGTGTTGGCCCCGGCGCTCACGAGGGATTTTCCGATTCCATCGCTGACGCCATACTCCCAGATCTCGCTCGATCGTCCCGCAGTCGTCCTGGTCACGATCACACGGTCGCTGTCGTACCAGTCCGTGACTCGGAGGCACTCACTCTCGGGTGACTCTGTGACACGGCGAAGTCCCCCTCCGTCCGCGTCGATCACCATCAGCGTACACCAGGCCGAGAAGACCAATCGAGCGTCGTCAGGCGACCAGTCGAGGTTGATGACGGGTGTCTTGTGCAGAAGCGTCGCAGTCCGCCTGGAGAGATCGTATCGAAAGAGCCCGGCGTTGCCTATGAGCGCCAGCGACGCTGGCCGGTGTCCCGGTGCGGCACCCATCCCGCCGTCCTGCTTGATGGTATCCGTCACCACTCCATTGCGACCGACGACCAGCGGGCCCGCAACTGCTCGCGCCAGAAGGTAGGTCACTGTCCCGGTGGCTGATGTCGTGAACGAGATTTGAAACGATGCGGAGCGCACTGGCCCGCCAATCTCGATCGGGTCACCGACCATGCGTGCGGCGGCCAGATCGATACCCTGCAGAAAGAGCGCCTCACCGGGCCCGAAGTACGCCACGGCGTTCTCGCCCGTGAACTGCGCGTCGACCGCCTCATCCTTCACGTGGGTCAACACGCCGGTTCGCGTGTCGCCCAGCACCATCTCTTGAAGGCCACGCGTCAGCAACAGGAAGTGCCCATCGCTGCCCATGGATGGCCTCGAGAGACTCCGTGCGCTGTCGGATCGAAAGACGAGCCGCGGCTGCCCACCCGCCGTCTCTCCCGATCCGATGCGGAAAATGCCTCGCGTCGATGAGAAGTAGATCGCGTCGTCCGGGCCCCACGTACCCGACTCACCGGCTTGTGCGTCGCTGACGCGCATCGGCGTGCCGCCTGCGGCGTTCACACGGAGGAGTTGCCCTCTTGCGAAGAATGCGATCGAACGACCGTCGGGTGACCAGAACGGAGCCGAGGCTCCCTCGGTGCCAGCCACCGGCTCGGCGCGCAGGTCGCTCAGGTCTCGAACCCAGATCCGCGACGCTCCGCGCACGGACTGCACGACGAAGGCGAGGCGCTGGCCATCGCGTGAGAGCGCCCCAAAGTCGCGCCGATCCGAAAACTCCTCGCCTGGCGGCGGGAGGAGCGTCGACTTGACCATCGACGCTTCACCCGTCGAGGCCCGCCTCACACTCTGGATGATGAGCGCCATCGCCAGGACCGCCGCGATTGCCCATGGGACGGCGTTCGAGCGGATGAACGGTTTGTCGTACCCGGCCGCGGCACCGGCATGCTCCTCGGTCCGCAAGGCCTCGGCAAACTGTGCAGCGGTCGCAAAGCGATCAGCCGGAACCTTCGCAAGGGCCGTCGCCACCGCGGCGTCGACGGCGAGGGGAACCGTCGATCGTCGCAGGCGTAGTGCGATCGGCGCCTCGCTCATCACCTTGGCGATGACGGCCTGAGCCGTCGGACCCGAGAACGGCGGCTCACCCGTGAGCATCTCGTACAGGACGACGCCTAACGCATACACGTCGCTCGCCGCCCCCAGGGAGCGTTCCGCGCTCGCTTGCTCCGGACTCATATATGCGGGCGTGCCGACCGAGATGCCGCTCGCGGTCAATCGGGATCTTCCGGCAGACTCCATCGCCACGGCGACGCCGAAATCGGCAACGAGCGCCTGAAGGCCCATCGCGCCGTCCTGCGCGTCGACGCTGAGCAGGATGTTCTCCGGCTTGATGTCGCGATGCACGATGTTCCGGCGGTGCGCGTACTCCAACGCACTCGCGACGGCGCGGGCGATGTCCAGCGCCTCGCGGATTGGCAGTTGCTTCACGCGCTCGAGTCGCGCGCGCAATGACTCCCCTTCCACATACGGCATCACATAGTACACCGTGCCATCGGCGTCACCCGAGTCGTAGAGCGGCACGATGTGCGGATGCTGGAGACCCGCCGTGAGCTTGATCTCGCGCAAGAAGCGGTCGCCTCCCACGGCGGCAGCCAGCTCCGGTCGCAGTACCTTGATCGCGACGCGCCGGTCGTGTTTCAGGTCGTGCGCGAGATAGACGGTGGCCATTCCCCCCGCGCCGACCTCGCGGTCAACCCGGTACTGCCCGGCGAGGGCGGAGCGGAGTGTGTTCAGGAGGTCGGCCATCGTTGGAAATTGGTTTCCGTAGCCGCGTCATGCCAGCGCTGCACGCTCGGGCGGCTTCGGTTGGAGCGCTCTGCGCCGTCAGTCGGTACCGGTGCAGTTGCCGGCAACGCCGACGTCGATGTTGGGGAGACAGCTGCTAGCAACCGCTGCCTAACGTGGCTGTAGAAAAAGGTCCGCATCCACCGGTCTCCGCGTCCGGTTCTTGCACGGGTCTTCGGCAGCGTCGTGCCTCGAATCTGTGCTCTGGACCTCTCGCCGTCGAGCCCCGAATGGCCCGTTACAAATACATCGATACGAACCCACGCCTGTTGGCCGTTGATCTGGCGCACCAGCTGCTGCCGGGCACCTTCGAACATGCGCTGCACCACCTGTTGGAGCACGCGATCGATCTGTCACGCTTCGACGCGCGGTTCCAGAATGACGCGACCGGGGCGCCTGCCTATCCGCCCGCCGTGTTGCTCAAGGTCGT
>JANNXU010000019.1:0-36522 GCA_031409715.1 Gemmatimonadaceae bacterium
TGCCGATCATGTTGATCCAGAAGTGCCACTTGCCGAGCGTCTCGTTCATCATCTTCCCGAACATCTTGGGGAAGTAGTGATAGATGCCGGCGAAGATGCCCATGATCGAGCCACCGAAGAGCACGTAGTGGAAGTGCGCCACCACGTAGTAGGTGTCGGTCTGCTGCAGGTCGGTCGGCGGCGACGCGTGCGTGACGCCAGACAGACCACCGATGGTGAACATGGCAACCAGGCCGACGGCGAAGCACATCGACGTGGTGAACTGGAGCTTGCCACCCCACATCGTGCTCATCCAGTTGAAGATCTTGACGCCCGTGGGGATCGCGATCAACAGTGTGGTGAGGCTGAACACCGTGTCGGCGATCGGGCCCATGCCGACGCTGAACATGTGGTGGGCCCAGACGCCGAAGCCGAGGAAGCCGATCAGGATGCCCGAGTACACCATGACCGCGTAGCCGAAGAGCGGCTTCCGGCTGAAGGTCGGGAGCACTTCGCTCACCAGACCGAACGCCGGCAGGATCAGGATGTAGACCTCGGGGTGTCCGAAGATCCAGAACAGGTGCTGCCAGAGCAGCGGGTCGGCGCCGGCCGTGAGTGTGTAGAAGTTCGTGCCGAAGAAGCGGTCGAACTGCAGGAACACCAGCGCCACGGTGATGACCGGGAATGCCAGCACCACCAGGAACTGTACCACGAAGCTCATCCACGTGAACATCGGCATGCGCATCAGGTGCATCCCTGGTGCGCGCATGTTGATGATCGTGGTGATGAAGTTGAAGCCGGCCGCGAGCGAGCTGATACCGAGGATCTGGAGGCCGAGCACCCAGAAGTCGATGTTCAACCCCGGGTTGTAGGCCATCGTAGTAATCGGCGCATAGCCGAACCAGCCGCCGTTTGGTGCGAGCCCGGCGAAGATCGGCAGCGTGATGAAGATGCCGCCGAACAGATAGACCCAATAGCTGAAGGCGTTGAGGCGTGGGAAGGCCACGTCGCGGGCGCCGATCTGCAGCGGGATGAGGAAGTTGAAGAAGGCGGCCGACAGCGGCATGATGGCAAGGAAGACCATCGTGGTGCCGTGCATGGTGAAGAGCTGGTTGTAGAGCTCAGCGCTCACCAGCGTCTGGTTCGGCGCGGCGAGCTGGGCGCGGATGACCGCCGCCTCGAGCCCGCCGAAGATGAAGAAGAAGAGCGACGTGAAGAGGTACAACACGCCGATCCGCTTGTGGTCCGTGGTCGTGATCCAACTCCAGACGCCGGTCTTGTCACCGGCGTAGGAGGGGGAGGTGGCGGCCGGCGCGTAGGTCGGCGGCGCAACAGTCGTGGCCATGACGCGATGTGCTCCGGGGGCGGGTTACTTGAGGGCCTGCAGGTAGGCGGCGACGTCAGCGATCTGCTGATCGTTGAGTCCACCCATCGTGACCTTGGCCTTGATGGCGGGGTTGTACTCACCCGTCCCGATCGCCGGCATCAGGCTGCCTGGCTTCATGGCAGGGGCGTTCTTGATCCAGCGCACCAGGTTGTCGGTGGTGCTGGCGAACAGGGCGCCGCCGAAGGTGTAGCGCGAGCCGAAGTGCGTGAGGTTCGGGCCGATGATGCCGGCGCTCATCGGGTTGCCGCTGATCTTGTGGCAGCCGATGCACGAGGAGCGCGAGTAGATCTGCTGGCCGCGGGTGGCGTCGCCGGTGAGACCGGCGGGGAAGCTGATCCCAGCGGGCGGCGTGGCCGTCGGCAGTGAGGAGGGATCGAGCTTCTCGCGCGGGAAGACGAAGCCCACCGGGGCGGGCGGAGCGGCATCGGCGAGCACCGGACCGATCTGGCCTGCCTTGCTGGTGGATTCCGCAGCCGGTGCGGCGGAGACGGCGGCCTTCGCCGGCGCGGGCGGCGCGACCCCGAACACCGCGTTGCCCTTCTGATGCGCGGCCCAACTCGCGAATTGCGCCGGGGTCACGGTGAAGACGCGGAACTTCATGTTGGCGTGGCTCTCACCGCAGTACTCGTTGCAGGTGCCGTTCAGCGCCTTGAGGGCCATCGAGTCGCGCGGCGTCATCCACAGGTAGTTCGTGCGGTTCGAGATCAGGTCGCGCTTGCCACCGAGGCGCGGGATCCAGAACGAGTGGAGCACGTCGTTCGTGTTCAGCTTGAAGTTCACCGTGCGGCCGACGGGCAGGTACAGCTCATTGGCGGTGGTGACGCCGTACTCGGGATAGCGGAACTCCCACCACCACTGGTGGCCGATGACCTCGACCTGCAGCGCATTGGCCGATGCCTTGGCCTGCGTCATGAAGATCGTCTTGACCGTCGGTACGGCGATGAAGGCGAGAATGACCGCCGGGATGGCGGTCCACATGATCTCGAGCGTCGTGTTCCCGTGCACATGCTTCGGCTCAGGCGAATCGGGGCGCGCCTTGAACTTGAAGATGATGTAGAGGATGCCGACTTCCACGATCACGAACACGACGGTGGCCCAGAACAGGAGGCTGTCCCAGAGCTTCGTGACCGCTTCGTTGAATTCGGTGGTGTAATTGAAGGTCGTGTTGGGATACTGCTGCGCGCCGGCCGGTTGGGCGAGGAACGCGAGCAGCACGACCGCGATGACGAGCGGCGCGAGGAAGCGCAGGGTCTGTGCGCCGGGTCGAATCCGGCGGAACCGCGAAAAGCTGGCCATGCCCAAATCGTGGGGAAGGTCGCGGAGCGTCAGGGTAGGCGCCCCAGAAACACTAAGACCCGGACCGCGGTCCGGGATCCAGCGCAGGGCACCGGATGGTCCCCTGCGACGACAGGTCAGTGTCCACACCGCTGACGTCAATCGCGACCCCTACCAGGTCGTACGACCGGCGAACCGGTTACCTACAACCGGAGACTGACAGATGCAATGTCAGCGAACGTAGACACGCCTCGCAAAGGTAAGGTGCACTGGTTACTCCACGCCACTTTTTACTCCACGCCACTTTCCGTCCCACTCGCCGCGCCGGCATGGCTGGCACTCGTATGTTTTGTCAGGGTGGCCGTGGTGGCGAGTTCGATGCCCGACCTGAGCATGGCGACCCGCTCGCGGAGCATCCGCAGCTTGGCGGCGTCGGCCCCGCCGCCCCGGGTCGCGACGAGGATGAGGTCACTGCTCTGGTCGGCCAGCAGCTGGAACTGGCTCCGCAGCAGCCCCACCAGCGGTGTCGCGCTCCGCTTGATCATCTGCCCGTATGCCGTGGTCGGCTGCGCCGTGCGAATCGCGATCGCGTAGCGCTCGACCAGCCCGTGCACGGTCTGTACCATCGTGGTCGCCGTCTCGAGTTGCTGCAGCTTGGCCTGTCCGGGCCCGTCGACTGTCGGCTTTGCCATATGCGACCAAGGTATCGACCGCCCAACAGGGCGCCCGAAGCCACCGGAGCGAATTCCCGCCGCACGTATCGTTTCCGCGGACGGCGCGGCACCTCATCGCCCACCGCCGCATCGCCAATTACTGTTCCCGGGAGGCCGCGAATCAAGCGGCCCGCCCGACCCAGCGTTCCCCGAAGAACGAGGCCCCCCTGCTCCTGCTTGCTTCCTTTGCAGTCGCGGTGCGGCTGAGCGCCACGGCGCCGCTCGTCACGACCGTCGCTCAGGCACGCGCCGCCAGCGGCAGCATCGCCGGCCGGGTACGAAGCGCGCCGGGTGGACCGGCGCTTCCCGGCGTCACCATCCTCCTCGACGGCCGACGCGTCGGGCTCACCGCCGCCGACGGTCGCTACCGCATCGGGGCCGTCGAGCGTGGGCAGCACGTGCTCGGCCTGCGGCGGATCGGGCTCCGACCGCTCGATGTGCCCGTGTCGGTCGGCGAGGGTGAGGCGCGAGAGCTCGACGTCGTCTATCCGCTGCAGCCGATCGTGCTGGGCGAGGTCAGCGTCGTGGCGGCGTCACGCCGCCCGCAGCGGCTACTGGATGCGCCGGCTGCGGTGACCGTCGTGGCGCCGGAGCGCGTCGCGGACCTCGCGCAGCTCGGTCAGACACCGTTGCTGGTGGCGGATCTGCCCGGCGTGCATGTGCGGCAGAGCGGGGCGTTCGAGTTCAATCTCAACGCGCGCGGCTTCAACACCACCACCGCGCGCCGGACGCTGGTGCTGATCGACGGCCGCGACGTCTCCGTGCCCCTGCTGGGCAGCCAGGAGTGGTCCGATTTCACGCTCCTCGACGATGCGACGCGCGTGGAGCTCGTGCGCGGCCCGGGATCGGCGTTGTACGGCGCGAACGCGTTCGGCGGCGTGCTGGCCATCACCACGGCGACGGTGCGCCAGTCGCAGGGGACGCGCCTGAGCGTCAGCGGGGGCAGCCCGTTCACCACCCGCGCCGATGTGAGCCGGTCGGTGATGCTGCCTGGCAACCGGTGGGGGCTACGCGGCAGCGCGGGGGCGATGCGCGGCATGTCGTGGGACGAGTCGCGGACGGACAGCCTGGCGCTGGCCCGCGAGTACGCGCGCGCCGGCGTGCCCACACCGCGGGCACCGGCGCCCGGCTACGAGTTCCTTCCGCTGCCGAGCCAGTCGACAGGGGCGCCAGTCGGTGTATCCGCCATCGCCCGCGGCGACGTCGATCCGGTGACGGGGTGGTATGCACAGGGCCGCGTGGATCGCTACGGCAGCTCGGGACGCACGCTGACCGCCGAGGCGGGCACGGCGCATACGGAGGGCCTGCTCTCGACGGTGAACACTGGCCGGTCGCTGACGCAGACGAGCAACCGGCCCTGGGCTCGCGTGGCGCTGAGCGACTCGGTGTCCAGCGTCTTCGCCTACTACTCGGGCCGATTCGGCGACGGCACGGCACTGGCAGCGCCGGTGGCGTCGCGGGACCGGTCGGGCGTGCTGCACGTCGAGGGCCAGTACGACTGGCGACTGCCCCGCGACCGCGGGCGGCTCACACTCGGTGGGTCGGCCCGGGACGTGTTCCTCGACACCGACGGGACGCTCCTCTCGGCCGATGGCGATGGCAGCCACACCCAGTACGGCGCGGTCTTCAGTCAGCTCGACGTCGCGCTCGCGTCGCGACTGCGTGCCGTGGTGGCGGCGCGCACCGACATCAGTTCACGCGACGCGACGCAATTCTCGCCGAAGTTCGGCCTCGTCTTCGCCCCATCGTCGCGGCACTCGATCCGCGCGACGGTGGCGCGCGGCTATCTCGTGCCACCGCTGCTGGGCCGGTTCCTCGAGCTGACGGCGGGTCCGCCCCTGGATCTGCGCGGCCTGGAGGCAGGGCTGCGCGCCTCACCGCTTGGCCCCGTCCTCGCCGGCGTCCCGGCCGGAACCCTGTTCACGAACAGTGCGGCCGTGCCATTGCTCGCCCTGGGAGCGGACGATCTCGGGACGGAGCGGAACACGACGTACGAGCTGGGCTGGAAGGCGCAGGTACGCACCCTGTTCCTCTCGGCGCACCTCTACCACAACCGCATGGACGGGTTCCTGTCGCCGCTCCTGCCGGGGGGCGATCTGCGGAGGGCCGCGTGGTCTGCACCGGCGGCAGTGCCGGAGGCGGCGCGAGCGGCGCTGGAGGGGGCGGTGCTCGGCGCCGCGGGGCGCGGACTGACGCGGCTGGCGAACGGCTCGACGGCGTTCGTGCTGTCCGGCGGCAACGCCGGGCGGGCGCGCGAACGTGGCGTGGAGCTGGAGGCGCAGTGGCGCCCGGACACGCGCTGGACGTTCGACGCCAACTACGCCGGCGCGAGCTTCTCGATCGACGCCGGTTCGTTCATCCCCGGCGACACCGTCGTGGCCAACACGCCGCGACACACGGCCAACGCCAGCGCCGCATTCACGGCGTCGGATGGTACGCGGGCACGAGTCGGTCTGCGGGCCGCGAGTGCGTTCGACTGGCGCTCGGCGGTGTGGGTGGGGCGTGTGCCGTCGATGGCGAGCCTCGACGGCAGCGTGTCACGACCGCTCACGCCGACGCTGCGGGCGAGTCTCGTGGGCACGAACCTGCTCGACCAGCAGCGCTACCAGTTCTTCGGCGGCTCGCTGGTTCGGCGTCGCGTGCTGGCATCACTCACGTGGAGGCCCTGACATGGTGCTGCTGCACACGGCAGGCGGCGACAAGACGCACATCTTCACCACGCTGCAGGCGGCGCTGATCACGACCCCGACGCTGCTGCTCGGCGTGTACTACTTCGTGCGCAGCCGCCGCCTCGGCCCGCTGATGATGCTCATCTTCCTCACCGGCATCGTCTACGGCATCAGCGTGGAGATGCTCGACATTCGCACCACGGAAACGTACTTCTACACCGACCTGCTGCTGATGCTCGGCCGCGATCCCAACTGGGTGCCGTTTTCGGTCGGCGTGTCGTGGGCGTGCCTGATGTTCGTGATGATGACGACGAGTGACCGGCTCGGTGCACCGGCGATGCTGCGGCCGCTGCTGGACGGGACGCTGGCGATGTGCGTCGACCTGGTGATGGATCCTGTCGCCAGCGCGAGCGTGCGGGTGACGGCCATCAAGGACTCGTGCGCGTTCACGCCGGCGGTGGAGTTCGGCGGACGCGGCATGTGGACGTGGTGCGTGCCGCAGGATGCGCCGGCGCTCTGGTTCACCGTGCCCATCTCGAATTTCGTGGGATGGTTTCTCGTCGTGAGCTGCTTCTCGGCGGCCGTGCGCATCGTGCGCGGTCCGTTGCGCGGTGCAGCGCGCCCATGGCCGGTGCAACTCGGCCTCCTGCTGGCGGCAGCGGCGGTCGCGGGGCTGCTCGTGCTTTCGGCGGCATGGGTGTATCCGCGCGTGCTGAGCACGGGCGTTCGTCAGTGGAGCGTGTTCGCGCTGATGCTCGTCGGTCCGCTCGCGGGGCTGGTGGTGTCACGGACCCGGCTGAACCGCAGCAATCCGCGCGATCTGGGGTTGCTGGCGCTGCCGCTGGTGATTCTGGTCTCGGAGACGGTGACCTTCTTCCGGCGTGGCATCGATTCGCCGCACTGGCCCGGATCGGCACTGCTGCTCGTCGCCTGTGCGCTGCTCAGCGCGGCGCTGCTCTGGCTGCCGTATTCGGGACGCGCATCGGCGGATACGGCGTCATCTCGGGCGGCATCGGACCGTCGGTCGGCGTGAGGGCGTAGAGCGCGTCGGCCGAGGCACGCCCGCGCAGGCTGACGGCGCCGAGCGCGTGGAATCCGTCGCGGGCCGCGGCCGCGCGCGTCCAACTGGGTTCATCGATGACCATCGATGCGCCGACGACGCGTGTGTGCGCCTGGAGGCGAGCCGCGAGATTGGTCGTGCTGCCGATGGCGGACCAGATCATGCGATCGACCGCCTCGATGTTCCCGACGAATGCCGGTCCGGTGGCGATGCCAACGCCGACGAACAGCGGCGATTCCGGCGCGGCCAGCCGGGGCACTTCGTGCACGAGGCGCCGACCGGCGGTCACCGCTGCGGCCTCCTTGTCGGGCAGCGGGCGCGGTGCACCGAAGAGCGCCATCATGCCATCGCCATTGAATTCCACCACGACGCCGCCGAGTTCACGCACGATGCTGGAGACGGCCTCGGTGTAGCGATTCACGGTGGAGAAGACCGTCGACACGTCGCGTTCGTCGGCGTAGGCGGTGTAGCCACGGATGTCGACGAAGAGCACGGACACCTCGCGCTCGCCCGTCTCGAGTTCAGCGCCGGCGGCGATCACGTCGGCAAGTGCGCCGGGCACGTACCGCTGCATCCGCTGCTGGATGGTCTGTGCGCGGTCGAGCAGTTCAGCCTCGTCGAACCGCAGCATGTGGCTCGAGAGCGTCTTGCCGATCGAGGCGAGCAGCGCCTCGTCGGTGCTGGTGTAGATGTCGCCTGAGCGCTTCTCGCCGAGGCAGATCACCGCTTCGAGGGTCTGCTTCCGGTGCACCGGCACGACGACCTGGGTCAGCAGTTCGTCGACCACGGCCGTGCCAAGTGCGCCGAGCTGCTCGCGGTCGCGCCGTGCCAGCCGGTGCGCACCGGAGAGCGAGTTCGTCCAGGCGAGAACCTGATCGTCGGCGGGCAGCAGCGGCGGCAGCGAGTCCGTGTCGGTGAACACGGGCACGAACGACTCGTTGGCCCGCGTGAAGATGACGCAGCTCACCGGTCGCAGGATCCGGCTCAGTTCCTCACCGGTCAGTTCCCAGAGTTCCGCCGCACGGCGCACCGACGCGAAGCGTTCGGGCAGGTCGCGCATCGACTGTTCGAGCGCGAACCGTTCGCCGAAGAAGCGCCGCTCGACGCGGCCGCGCAGCAGTCGGCCCGCCAGCAGCACTAGGGCGGCCAGCACGAGCGTGAGCACGACCTGCGCGACCGGGCGGCCGATGTCGAGTCCGGCGGTGAGCAGATCGGCGGTGCGCGGCACGACCAGGAACCCGGCCGCGAGTGCCACGGCGGCGAGCACGTTGTAGAGCACCGTCGCGCCGAAGATGCGGTTGATGTCGAGCAGGTCGAGTCGCAGCGAGGCGATCAGGACGCCCACCGGGAACACGGACTTGACGAGCACCGTGAGCACGACGCTCCAGACGGGGAGGTCCATCGCCGACACGTCGGTGAGCAGCGCGTTCAGCATGTTGAGCAGTGTCGCGACGTAGACGGCGAGCATCAGCCACTTCACCTGTCGCCGTCCCTTCAACCCGCTCCGCCAGTAGTTGCGGGTCAGCAGCAGCACGAAGCAGAGGCTGGCCGTGAGCACGAGGATGCGTGACCACCTGATGCCGGTAGCGGGATCGAGCGGCGTGCCGTAGTACGCGCTGAACACGGGGATGCCGACCACGGCGAACGGCAGCGGCAACCAGCGCCATGCGCCGTCACGTCCGTGCGCCTCCTCGGGGAACGCCATGGCCGCCCGTATCAGCGTGGGTGCCGAGAGGAGCACGAGGATCACACCGATGCCGACCATGCCGGCGTAGAGCACCGCCCCGGCATCGGCGGGGGAGAGAAAGATCAGCGCGTCGATGGCGAGCGACTGCGTCATCGCCCGGGACGCAGGGCTGGACCGTGCCCGCAACAGGATCAGGAGTGCGATCGACGCGTTGATGATCGCGATGGCGAGATCGCCGGCGAGTCGGCTCGGGGGCCGCAGCGGCATTGGCTCGCGCACGACCCGGGTGACGCCGGCGCGCACGATCTGCACGGGCACGGCACGCGTCGGCCCCGTCCCCTCGCCAGCGAAGGCGAGCAGCGTGCGCAACTGACCTGCAACACGCAGATCCACGTCACCGACGCGGCGCACCTCGTCACCGACCTGCAGTGCCGTCTTCTGGTCGAACGCCGGGCGCAGCATCTGGCGCACGACCGGGTACGCATCCGGTCCGGTCCGAGTGACGGCCACGGGCTGCGCGAGCGGATGCAGGGCGCCCGCCGCCCGCACCAGGAACATGATCGTCCAGACGGCGGCGTACAGCGTCAGCAGCACCGTGTCGCGACGCGACAGCCGTGGACTCATGAGCGGGATGTTGCGGAGGAAGGACCGGGCGGCACCAGCCGGGACCGGCCCGACCCTTGCCGCCCGGAGCCACCCGGGTTCGCCAGTCGGCGCAGGTGGCTCGGCGTGCGGAACCTCGGTATTCTAGCACCAGCCCAGGAGAAACGTGCACAAGACACAACCGGCCCGCAGCTTCGCCGAACGACGGCTCTCGCCCGATCGCGACATCCGCTGGATCCTGGCGATGGTGGCGTCGCTGGCGGTGCCGGCAGCGCTCACGCTCGCGACCGTGCAGAGCGGTGCGCATCCGGAGGATCCGGCACACGAGCACTCGCCGTACGCGTACACGGTGAGCCTGCTGCTGTTCGTCATTCCGATCATCATGCTGACGGTCTGGCGGCTGCGCGCGGGCGGCGACCCGCTGCACCTGCGCGCCTTGCTGTGGGCGAGTGCCTGCATCGCCGCCATCGGCGTGCTGCTCGACGTCGGCTTCGGCGCATTCTTCTTCGTGTTCCCGAACGAGGGCGCCACGCTCGGAATCCGGTTACCGGCGTGGAACTGGCAGGCGTTGGCGTGGATTCCGCAGTACCTGCCGATCGAGGAATTCGGCTTCTACATCTTCGGTGCGCTGTTCGTGATTGCACTTTACCAGTGGGCCGACGCCGACTGGCTCTGCGACTACACCGTACACGACTATCAGGCGCTCGCCCGATCGCACGGACCGATTCTGCGGGTGCACTGGCGCTCGCTGCCGTGGTGGGTGCTGCTGCTGGTCGCCGGGCTCGTCGTCAAGCGATTCGGCCCCGTCCCCGACGGGCTCCCGGGGTACTTCATTTTCCTGATGGTGCTGGGCTTTCTGCCGAGTTTTCTGTTCCTGCACACGATCCGCACGTTCGTGAACTGGCGCGCGTTTGCCTTCGCCTACGTCAACCTGACGCTGATCAGCCTGGTGTGGGAAGCGACGCTCGGGGTGCCATACAACTGGTGGAACTACCAGCACGCGCACATGCTCGGCATCAGCATTCGGGCGTGGGCGTCGCTGCCACTCGAAGCGGTGCTGCTCTGGCTGCTGGTGGCGTGGGACTGCATCGTCGCGTATGAGCTCTTTCGTGTCTTCTTCCACATGGATGCCGGTGTGCGGCGCGCAATGGTGGGCGTCGGAGCGCGACGGTAGTGGGCCTCCCGACGCGCCGGCATGCGGCGTTTTCACCCACGGCACCGCCCACGCCGCGCTGCCCGGTGTGCTGGTCCAGGCCCCTGCTTGGCCCATCCCGGACGGTGCGTCGCGGCTGGCGGGTGCAGGCCGACGCGGTGGAGGTGGCGCCGGGAACGACGGTGGCGGTGGCGACGACGGTCTACCCGTGCAGCAATCCGGCGTGCGACACGGCGATCGTGGTGCGCTCCGCCGCGGCGGGAGGATACCTTGCCTCCGACATCGCCGAGTCGGTGCTGCGCGATGCCGACGCCGCATCGTTCAGTCGCGGCAGGACAGGGCGCGATGGCACCTGGCGCGACCGGCTCGGTGAGCCGCGCACGGCGCCGGTGCAGCGGGACCTGTTCGCGGTCTGACTGGGCCTACCGTCCCGCCATCGCCTCGGGGCGCAGGATATCGTCGAGTTGCTCACGCGTGAGCCAGCCGCGCTCGAGCACGATCTCGGTCACGCCACGTCCACTCACGAGCGCTTCCTTCGCCACGTCGGTCGCCTTCTCGTAGCCGATCACCGGCAACAGCGCGGTCACCACGCCGATCGAGTGCTCGACGTACCACCGCATGCGGTCGGCGTTGGCGGTGATGCCGGTGATGCACTTGGCATCGAGCACGCGGATGGCGCGCGTGAGCTCTTGGATCCCGCCGAGCAGCCGGTACGCGATGATCGGCTCGAACACGTTGAGCTGCAGCTGCCCCGCCTCGGCCGCCATCGTGATCGTCACGTCGCCGCCGATGATGTCGAAGCAGACCTGGTTGACGACCTCGGGAATGACGGGATTGACCTTGCCGGGCATGATCGAGCTGCCGGGTTGCATCGGCGGCAGGTTGATCTCGCCGAAGCCGGCGCGCGGCCCCGAGGAGAGGAGCCGGAGGTCGTTGCAGATCTTGGAGAGCTTGGTGGCGGTGCGTTTCAGCACGCCACTCACCTGCACGAAGGCACCGGTGTCGCTGGTCGCCTCGATGAGGTCGGGGGCGGTGATCATCGTCAGCCCGGTGACCTCGCAGAGATGGCGGCGCACCGACTCGGTGAACGCCTCCGACGCGGTGATGCCGGTGCCGATCGCGGTGGCGCCCATGTTCATCTCGCACATCAACGCCTGCGCCTCGCCGAGGCGGTCCACATCCTCCAGCAACGTGTGCGACCACGCCTTGAACTCGCGCCCGAGGGTCATCGGCACGGCGTCCTGCAACTGCGTCCGGCCCATCTTGATCAGGTCGGCGAACTCGACGCCCTTGGCATCCATGGAGCGGCAGAGATCGCGCACGGCGTCGCGCAGCGTCTCGAGCGACGTATGCAGCGCGATCCGGATCGAAGTGGGATAGACGTCGTTGGTGCTCTGGCTGCGATTGACGTGCTCGTTCGGGTGCACCACGTCGTACGTGCCGCGCAGACGGCCGAGGATCTCCAGCGCGCGGTTGGCGATGACCTCATTCGCATTCATGTTCGTGCTGGTGCCGGCGCCGCCCTGGATCATGTCCACGATGAAGTGTTCGTGGTGGCGGCCGGACTGCATCTCCTCACCGGCGCGGATGATGGCGTCGGCGATGTGCTCCGGGATCAGGCCCAGCTCGCGATTGGCGCGGGCCGCCGCGATCTTGACCGACGCGAGCGCGTGGATGAGTTCAGGAAATTCCCGCAGCGGCACGCCGGTGATCGGGAAGTTCTCGGCGGCGCGCAGGGTCTGCACGCCGTAGAGGGCATCGTCCGGCACCTCGCGCTCGCCGAGCAGGTCGTGCTCGGTGCGCCAGCGCCGCGAACCGAAGCCGAGCGTGCGACCGCGCCCGACGAGCGTGGCGTCGGCCACGCGCAGCCGCGCCGCGATGGAGCGGGCGGCGCGCGCCACGAGGCCAGCATAGAGATGCGGGTTGTCCTTCACCACCTCGGCCAGCTTGTCCTTGCGCAGGATCAGCAGCTCGCCGGCGACGACGGCGCGGGCGGTGGTGCCGTGGCTCGTGTCGTCGAGGAGCATGCCTTCGCCGATGGCCTCGCCGGGTCCGATGGTGACAAGCCGTTCGGTGCGTCCGCCGGAGGTCTTCTCGATCGCCACACCACCGGTGACGACGAGCGCGAACATCGTGCGCTCGCTCCCTTCGCTGAAGAAGACGTCGTCGGTGGCGAAGGAGAGCGGCTCGAGGGCGTGTGCAAGCCGCCAGAGCTGTGCATCAGGAAGGCCGGCGACGAACGGCAGCGCCTTCAGCTGTGTGAGAATCGCATTCTTCATGGCGAAAATCTATAAAGTGAGCGGCGACGTGGTCATGGCAGCGCCGATCTGTGCCACGTGCCATATCCGCATGGCGGATCCTGCGACGTGCCGGACATGACAGCTGAACTGGCGGGCCAATTCCAGTGTCGACACATCACTGGGGAAGCGGCTCACCCGCGTGCCAGCCACCCTGCCCGAGATCGTCGAGCAGGGCGAGGATCGCGTCGCGCTCGTCGTGCGTGGCGAGCAGCAGCAGGTCGCCGGCCCTGGCCCACGACAGGGCGAGCCGCGTGGCAGCCATGTCGCTGGGTGCGCTGGCGAGCTGCGACGGCGGCACACCGCACCGGGCGAGCGCGTCGAGCAGCACGCCGCTGATCGAGCCCTCGGGGCGCCCGCGCAGGAAGCGGGACATCTCCTTCGCGATGTAGAGGTCGATCACCCCCGACTGCGCTGCCGCGCCGGCGATGTCGGCCAGCGCCTCGTCGTCACGGTCACCACCGGTGCCGAGCGTGATGACACGGCGTGCTGCGGGGAGGGCTCGCGTGCCATCGATCAGCGCGGTGACGCTCTGCGGGTTGTGCGCGTAGTCCACCACCACCGTCACGTCGGCGAGGCGATGGAGCATCATGCGGCCCATGTTGTCGCGTGGATCAGCGCCGAAGGCGAGCAGCGCGGCCTTGGCCGGTGCGCCGAATCCAAGCTCCTGCCCGATGGTCCACGCCAGCGCGGCGTTGAACATGTTGTGTTCGATCGTGCCATGCTGCGTGGCTGGGATCGATGCCAGCTGCTCGTGCGTGAATCCGTCGGTCAGCGGCTCGTCACGGTCGGAACAGCAGAACGCGAAGGCGCCGAGTGAACGGAGAGGCGCAAAGGCTTCGGTGGCGTGTGCGATGCTCCGCTCGCCAACGTCCGGCTGTTCATTTTCAGTGTTCTTTGCGTCTTTCAGTTCCCTCGGCGCCTTTCCGTTGAAGCTGTTCAACGTCTGCCCAACCGCGCACCAGCGCCCGGGATACCGGGCGACAGCCGCGCGGAGCGCTGGCACGTCGGCGTTGTAGACGAGCATGCCCCGCTCCACCACCGCGCGGCCGACGACGAGTTTCACCTCGGCCAGTGCCGCAATGTCAGTGATGCCGTAGTCGTTGAGGTGGTCGGCTGCGAGGGTGACGATCGCCGCGACGGCGGCACGCTGCAGCGCGAGGCCGCGCCGCAGGATGCCGCCGCGGGCCGTCTCGAGGACGGCGAGCGTCACGGTCGGGTCCTGCAGCACGCGTCGCGCGCCGACGGGGCCGGACCAATCGCCGCTCTCCACCTGCGTGGTACCGATCCAGACGCCGTCGGTGCAGGTGTAGCCCACCACATGCCCCTCCGCGCGTGCCATCGCGGCCACCATGCGCACGACCGTGGTCTTGCCGTTGGAGCCGGTGACGAGGACGATCGGGATGTCATGCACGTCAGCCCACGCGATGGTCTCCACCGGTGGAATGGCCTCCAGCAGCCAGCCCCTGGCGCCGGTGCCGCTGCCGACGAACGCGGCCGTCTCGTCGACGGTGACGTTCACACCACGTGTCCCGGCAGCCGTCGCGAGTGCGCGCAGCGCGGGCAGCGCCTCGGCCACGGCAAATGCGCGCAGCGCATCGAGCGGCAGGTGCACGTCGAGTGGCGGTACACCGTCGGCGATGGCCTCGGCACAGAGCCAGGCGGCCTCGCAGACCTCCGTGGCGGTCATGAGCTGATCGATCGGCGCGTGCAGGAAGAGGCTCGCACCACCGGGGTAGCGGCGATCGACCGTCGCGGCGTCAGGCCAGTCGAGCGCATCGGCGATCGAGGCGACCTGTTCGTGCCAGATCCGGAGCAGCGCGTCTGCGCGCACTGCGTCGTCGCCCGCCAGCGTCACATCGAGCACCGCGCCCCACGAGTGGTGCAGCAGATTCGGACCCATCAGCCGCCGCGAGCCGGTGATGCGCGGCGAGGGATACTCCGGATCTCGCGTCATGCCCTGCCCCACACGCTGTGAAACACCGTCAATCGTTCGATTCGCGGGCCAGGTAAACCCCGCGATCATCACGCACGATGTTGGTCGCGTCCGGCACAGCGCGATCCGGCGTCACGCGGACCGTCACTGGCGCACGGGCGGCCGGCGGTGTGGCGACCGGCACCACCGCACCGTCCACGGCGGGTGGCGGCACGGCATCATCGGCGAGCTCGATCGCATCGGGGCTGACCGTCTGCGGCACCTGCCGCTTGGGCGACGCGAGCGACGGTTGCGCCGAATCGGGGCGGAACTGCGTGATCTGCTTCCAGCCGCGCGCGAGGGCGTCGGCAAAGATGAGCACGAGATCGCCGGGCTGCGCCATCCGCAGCGCCGCGTCGATGGACTCCTGTTCGTCCACGATCACCTGCACACGATCGGCGCTGATGTTGTGCGCGCGCAGTGCCGCCTCGAGCATGCGCGGCACCTCGTCGTCGCCGCGACCACGCCGGCCGTCGTCGCGGCGGCAGATGTAGTGATCGAACAGGGCGTTCGCCGCGGCGTCGGCGATGGCTGTGATGTCCTGGTCGCGACGGTCACCCGGCGCCGCGAGCACCGCAATGCGACGCCCCTTCACATCGAGGCGGTTGGCGAGCTGGCAGAGCTGTTCCACCGCATCGGCATTGTGCCCGTAGTCGAACAGCACGCGGAACGGATGCTGATCGTAGACGTTCAGCCGTCCCGGCGCCTGGAAGAAGCTGGTGTCGAACGTGCGGAGACCGTGGCGGATGTCCTCGAGGCGCACCCCCATCGCGAACGCCATCGCGGCCGCGAACATAGCGTTCTGCACATTGTGCAGCGCCTTGCCCTCGATGGTGGCCGGGATGAGGTGCGTCCAGAGCAGTGGGATGTGTGCGCCGTGGTCGTAGATCGTGATCATCGACCCGTTGATGCCGTTCTCGAGCGCGATCGCACGGCCACCGGCGCGGATGTGCTCGCGCACCAGCTCGTGATCGGGGTTGAGCGTGACGTAACAGACGTGCTTCGCCTCGGTGTACGCGGCCATGCGCAGCGTCTGCGGATCGTCGGCGTTCAGCACTGCGGTGTCACGCGCGATCTCCACCACCGTGCGCTTGATCTCGGCGAGCTGCTCGAGGGTGTCGATCCCCTTCTGGCCCAGGTGATCGGGTCGGACGTTGAGCACCGCACCGACGTCCACGTGACGCGTGGCCATGCCGGCGCGCAGCAGTCCACCGCGCGCGGTCTCGAGCACCGCCACTTCCACGTTCGGGTCGCTGAGCACGATGCGCGCGGCGGTGGGGCCGGTCATGTCACCAACGACGGTGCGCTGGCCATCGACATACACGCCGTCGGTGGTGGTGAGCCCCACGCGCTTGCCGGCGAGCTTGTGGATGTGCGCCAGCATGCGCGAGGTGGTGGTCTTGCCGTTGGTGCCGGTGATGGCCGCGATCGGGATCGTGCTCGGCCGGCCGGCCGGGAAGAGCATGTCGATCGTCTTGCCGGCGACGTCGCGCGGACGGCCGTCGCTGGGCGCCATGTGCATGCGGAAGCCGGGGGCGGCGTTGATCTCGCAGATCGCGCCGCCGATGTCCTTGTAGCTCTGCGTGATGTCCGGCGTAAGGAAGTCCACGCCGCCGATGTCGAGCCCGATCGCCTTGATCGCCCGCACCGCCATCTCGGCGTTGTCCGGGTGCACGAGGTCCGTCACGTCGCGGGCGGTGCCACCAGTGCTGAGGTTGGCGGTCAGTCGCAGGTACACGATCTCGTCCTGCGCCGGCACGGTCTGCGCCGTGTAGCCCAGCTTGGCGAGCAGCCCGATCGCCTGCGCATCGATCTCGATGCGCGTCAGCACCTTCTCATGCCCGATGCCGCGACGCGGGTCGCTGTTCACGATCGCGACCAGCTCGTCGACCGTGTGCTGACCGTCACCCACCACATGGCCTGGCTCTCGCCTGGAGACGGCCACCAGCTCACCATCGATCACCACCATGCGATGATCGTGGCCGGTGATGAAGCTTTCGACGATCACGCTGCGTGAGTGCTCCTGCGCCCGCGCGAACGCCTCGCGCACCTCGTCGGGCGTGGTGAGGTTGATCGAAACGCCACGACCGTGGTTGCCGTTGTACGGCTTGAGCACGACGGGATGACCGATGCGACGGGCCGCATCGACCGCACGGTCGGCGCTCTGCACGAGTCGCTGCTTCGGCACCGGCAGGCCGAGGTTGGCGAGGATCTTGTTCGTCTCTTCCTTGTCGGACGCCAGCTCGACTGCGATGTGCGACGTGCGTCCGGTGATGGTCGCCTGGATGCGCTGCTGGTTGCAGCCGTAACCGAGCTGGATCAGCGACTGTTCGTTGAGCCGGATCCACGGAATGCCGCGCTTCTCGGCCGCATGCACGAGGCTGGCCGTGCTGGGGCCGAGGGCGCGACGCTGTGCGTAGCGGATGAAGTCGTCGCGGCGGGCGTCCCAGTCGAAGGCGCGATCGAAGTCGTCGGGCTGGAGTGCTGCGGGCAGCAGCGAATGGAGCAGGTCCAGCGCGAGGTCGGCCGCCTCGATGCCCACATCCTCCTGCTCGTACTCGAAGGCCACGTCGTACACACCCTCGCGACCTGCGCCACGCGTCTTGCCGAACGTGACGTTGATGCCGGCGGTGTTCTGCATCTCGAGCACCACGTGCTCGAAGACATGCCCGAGCCAGGTGCCCTCGTCTTCCGTCATGCGGCGGATGAAGCCACCCGGTTCGCCGTAGCTGCAGCCGTGCTCCTTCAGGCCGGGCAGGCGCTCGACGAGCGTGTCGACGAACTCGCGTCCCAGTCGCATCGTCGGCCACGCCTCGAGCACGCCGAGGTCCACTTCGAGCCGGATGACCGGGAAGTGCGCATAGTGGCTGGGCCCGACGTAGACGTTGCGATCGAGGATCTTCATGCGGATGGATCGATGTGCGAGAGAGTGATCACGTTGCTGCCGCGCGCGGTGCGGGTCCGCAGGTCATAGCCGGCGCCCTCGGCCAGCTGGTGCATGCGCACGCCGAGCAGCGTGACGGGATCGTACGGCTCGGCGGCGTGCATGGAGGAGAACTCGACGTCGCGCGTATCGACGATGGTGACGGCGCTGGTACCCATCACGTCGATCTCGTCATCGGGGCTGATGAAGGCGGCGGTGTCCTCGTCCACGCCGACGCCGAGCAGCGCGGGGTTGAACGAGAGCGCGGTGAGGAGGCGGCCGAGTCGGTCGCGCTGGCGGAAATGCTGGTCGATGACGATGTCGCGGGTGAGGCCGAATCCTGGCGCGAGCGTGACCATGCCGGCGCGTGGCGAGGGGCCCTCGTCGCCGCCGGCGATCATGTGGGCGGACATCACGGCGGCGCCGGCGCTGGTGCCGGCGACGGGCATGCCGGCGTAGAAGCGATCGTGGAGCAGCGTGCCGGCGGGGGTGCCGCCGATGATGGTCGTCAGGCGCAGCTGGTTGCCGCCGGTGATGAACACGCCGTCGGCGTCAGCGAGCTGCGACAGCCAGTCGCGGTCATCGCAGTCGGAGCGGCGCTGGAAGTTGAGGGAGCGGGCGTACTTCACGCCGTGCTTCGCGAACTGCTTCTCGTACCATGCTCCCATGTCCGGCTCCTCGGAGGCGGTGGGGATGATGGCGATGACCGGGTTCCGACCGCAGAGGTCGATGAAGCGCGCGAGGATGCTGGCGTCGGTGAGCTTGCCACCGATGGGGATGAGCCAGCCTTTCCGTACGCCCGGCGGGTTCGTGGAAGACATGTCGAAAGCTACCGGGCGCCGGTCGGTGCGGCATCCCTTGGGGTCGGTGCGGGCGATCGTCAACGCTTTTCACACGGAGGCCACGGTGGGTCGGCGTGGTGCGGGGGAACATGAACGCTTTTCACGCGGAGGCAACGGAGGGGTGAGCCTTGCGGGTGGGTCGGCGCGGTGCGGGGGATCGTCAACTCTTTTCACGCGGAGGCAACGGAGGGACAGAGGTGGGGAGGGGTCTGCGACGGGGGGAGGTGTAGGCTGGGCACTGCTGGGTGTGGGTGATGCTTTGATGATGCCGAGATGATGCTGTTGTGTTGCTCGGAGGCGGCGGGGTGCCGAGGGGTTGCGGGGGTGGCGTGGGGTGATTGCGGGGGCGGGGGTTGGTGGTGTGCGGTGGGTGGGGGCGGTAGCGTTGGCGGATGATGACTGATCGGGGTGGGGAGGCGACTGGTGCGGGGATGACGCTGCTGCTGAACGGGGATGTGTATGCGCCGGAGCATCTGGGGCATCGGCACATCCTGACGGGTGGCGGGCGGGTGTTGTGGATGGGGACGGAGCGGCCGTCGTTTGCAGCGTATCTGGGGGTCGAGGAGATCGACCTGGCCGGGCGGCGGGTGATCCCTGGGCTGATCGACGGGCACTGTCACATCACCGGTGGCGGCGGGGAGGCGGGGCCGGCGAGCAAGGTCCCTGCACCGTTGGCCGAGTCGTACCGGAAGGCCGGGGTGACGACGGTGGTGGGCGTGCTGGGAACGGATGACGTCACGCGCAGCACGGCGGAGCTGGTGGCGGGGGTCCGGGCGCTGCGGGCGCAGGGGATCGATGCGTGGTGTCACACGGGCGGGTATCACCTGCCGCTGACGACGCTGACGGGGTCGGTGCGGAGCGACATCGTCAACATCGACTGCATCATCGGGGTGGGCGAGGTCGCGATCAGCGACCACCGGTCATCGCAGCCGACGTTGCAGGAGCTGCTTCGGATCGCTTCGGATGCCCATGTCGCCGGGTTGATGACGGGCAAGGCGGGGATCCTGCACCTGCACGTGGGTGACGGCGCGCGCGGGCTGGAGCTGGTGCGCGAGGCGCTGGCGGTGTCGGAGATTCCGGCGCGGGTGTTCAATCCGACGCATGTCAATCGACGGAAGGCGTTGCTGCATGAGGCGATCGCGCTGGTGAAGACGTATGGGTGTTACGTGGACATCACGGATTTTCCGGTGGCGGAGGGGGAGGATGCGTATTCGGCGGCGGATGCGCTGGAGGTGTACTGGGAGTCGGGGGCGCCGCTCGATCGGGTCACCGTTTCGTCGGACGGTGGGGGGTGTCTGCCGGTGTTCGGGGCGGATGGGCGGGTGGTGTCGTTCGACGTGGGGGATTGCTCGGCGCTGATGCGGACGGTGCACGAGCTGGTGCGGCGGGGGCATGCGTTGGAACGGGTGTTGCCGGCGTTCACACGGACGGCGGCGGAGTTGCTTCGGCTCGATGCGGGCGCGTTGAGGATCGGCGGGCGGGCGGACTTGGTGGCGGGGTAGCTGAGCAGGGCGCGCTGCCGACGTCCATCGCGGCGCTCGTGACAGTCGATCGATAGCGCGCCTCGGGAGCACCTCGCCGAGCACGTCGCGCTTCGTGCGACATGCGTCCGGTCTCAGCCAAAGAGGGTGCGCAACCGGCTGGGTGAAAAGACGCGCTGCGGTTCGCGCAAAATGAGCGTACCGTCCCCGCGTGGCGTCTCACAGCACATCATCGAACAACACCCGCAACTCAATCTCCAGCGGAGCTTGCCCAGCGACCGGCTCCCACCGCGGCACGTCGCCAATTCGCAGCACGTCCACCGCCGCGCCCGGCCGCCACACCTCCACCGTGCACGCATCGCCATGCAGGACACTCGCGTTGAAGGGGCTGGCGCCAGGGCATGCGGAGACGATTGCGCCGCACCCCACACGATTTCGCCCCGCAACGACGCAAGCGTCACCGTTTTCGTGCGCACGCACCACCTGCTGCGCCCGTCCGCTCGAGCCTGCTGCGACATGGCGGGCACGGATTTGGTCGCTATCCTCTCTACATCGCGCCATTGCCGCCCCACCCGCCACCGACCGCTCCCATGAAACGCCTCGCTCTCGCCTCGCTCACGCTCGCCCTGCCGATGGCACTCGCCGCGCAGGGTGCCCCGGCCGCCGCTGCCACGACCAACCCGATCACCACCGTCTTCCGCACGCGCACCATGAACCTGCAGCGGAACCTCGCCCAGGCGTTCGATTCCATTCCCGAGTCGAAGTTCGGCTACCGCCCAACACCGGCGCAGCTCACGGTGGGGTACATCGCCCAGCACCTGGCAAGCGACAACTACATCTTCTGCAACAATTTCGGCGAGAAGAAGGCCACCGTCGCACCGGAAGATGCGACCACCCCCGACTCGGTGAAGGCGAAGTGGCCGCGCGAGACGCTGATCACGAAGATGAAGGCGTCATTCGCGTTCTGCGAAGAGGCTTTCGCGCAGCTCGACGACACGAAGCTCGGGGAAGCGGTCACGATGACTGCGGGCGGCAACACGCGTACGACCACCCGCGTCGCCATGGTGCTTGGCCATGTGATCGACATCGCGGATCACTACAGCCAGATCGCGAACTACATGCGGCTCAACAACTTGATTCCGCCGTCGGCACTGCCACGACCGGCGCGCTGATCGTCACGCCGTGAGCGGTGCAGTGGCCGCTCACGGCGGCACGAACGACTCGAATTGCGTGCGGTGTGCCACCGCGCGACGCACCCGCGTCTCCTCCGCGCCGAGCGACGCTCACGACTGATCGAGGATCCGGGCGAAATACGCGAGCACGTCGACCTGCAGCGGGGCCTCGCGCGGCAGCGGCTGCAAGCTCAGCGTCTCGGTGACGGCAGCGGCCGACTCCGCGCCGGCACGCCAGATCTCGATACACCGCCGCTTCAGATCGACGAATCAGTACTCGGCCACGCCGTTCGCGAGGTAGGTCCGACGCTTGAGCCCTCGATCCCTGGACCGCGTCGACAGCTACAGAATCTCGACCGCCAGCGCCAGTGTGGGCATCGGCACCCATCGCGCGTCGAGCACATCCGGGGGCGACCGATGCAGCACGAGCAGGTCCGGCTGCACTTCTGTCCATTGCGAGGCCCGCACCGCCGTCGGTGCCGCCAGCAACTCCATCCCGTGTGCCGTGACGTAGTCGAGCAGGCGCGCGATCAGCTGCATCTGTGCCCGCTGATGCAGCACGATGGGCGCCGGCGTCACGAACAGCTCGCCGTCGATGAGCTCGTACCGGTTCCCGTCGTCGGGGAGCAACGCGAGATCGTCGGCCGTCCGAACTTGCGGCAAAGCGCGCTGTGCCATGGCTTGCTCCGCGAGAGAGGTGATGCGCGCATCGGCATGGTGCGAACATGCCATCGTCGCCCTTACACTAGCGCACTCGATTCGCGCCTGCGTCATCGTTTTCGTGCGTCGCGATGCTCGTCGGCCTGCTGCGCGTGCGAAGGACATTCGTAGCGATGTGGCTCGGCATCGTCAACTCTGTTCACGCAGAGGGGCGGAGCCCGCACGACACTGACCACAGCGCACGGAAGTCAGCGCGCCGCCACCCGTGCATCCTCGCGCGCCTGACTGGCCGTACTGTCCGCCCAGAGCTGCTTCGTCACCCGCAGCAGCACCAGCCCGCTGACCACGAACACGCCCAGCAGCAGCCACGCCATCGGCCAGCGTGACGGATCGCCGGAGGCATACAGGAAGTTGCCGATCGCGAACAGCGACGACCAGATCACCACACAGCCCGCCACCCACCCCACGAACGCCGAGCCGATGCGGTTCTCCTGCACGACGTCTGCGTCGCTGATGCCGGCGGCAGCGCGGATCGCCGTCCATCCGGGACCGGCCGGCTTCACCTTCTGCACGAACGAGATCAGCGTCTCGCGATCGGTGGCCGGGCCGAGGAACGCCGTCAGCAGCCACGCCACCGTGGTGATGCCCACCTGCACCAGCGTCACCGTCGCGAATCCTGCGCCCGGCATCAGCTTCGGCACCGCGACCGCGGTCACCAGCGACGCGACCATCGCCACGATCTCGCACCACGCCGACACGCGCCACCAGAACCAGCGCGTGATGTAGAGCAGGCCGGTGCCGGCGCCGATCGACAGGAGCAGCTGGAACGCCTGCTGCGCCGACGTCATGCCGAGGCTGATCAGTGCGGCGACCACATACAGCAGCACCGTCGCCAGGCGACCGGCATTCACGTAATGCGCCTCGCTCGCATCCTTCTTCACGAAGCGGCGATAGAAATCGTGGATCAGGTACGACGAACCCCAGTTCAGGTGTGTCAGGATCGTCGAGGAATTGGCGGCGAGCAGGCCACCGATCATCAGCCCCACGAAACCCACCGGCAGGAACTTGAGCATCGCCGGAAAGGCCGAGTCGTGGCCGATCAGGCTTGCATCGGCATTGGGGAATGCCGACTGGATGGAGGCGAGGTCCGGATAGACGATGATCGAGCAGAGTGCCGTGATGATCCACGGCCACGGACGCAGCACGTAATGCGCGATGTTGAAGAAGAGCGTGCCACCCAGTGCGTCCTTCTCCGACTTGGACGCGAGCATCCGCTGTGCGATGTACGATCCGCCCCCCGGCTCGGCGCCGGGATACCAGTTGGCCCACCAGCTGACGCCGATCGGCAGGATGAAGATCATCAGCGCCAGCTCCGACATGCTGAAATTGGGTAGCATGTCGAGGATCGGCTGGCCCGAGCCGTCCGAGGCGGACATCACTGGCTGTGCGCTGCCGGCGCCCTGCACCACCTGCAGCGTCGCCAGCTTGCCGACCAGCAGCTTGAGGCCAAGCCAGCCACTGGCATCGTTGCCGAGTCGGCGTCCCACTTCGACCAGCGAGAACCACGCCGCCGCGAAGACGGCGGTCATCTTGATGAAAAACTGGATCATGTCGATCACCAGCACGCCCCAGAGTCCCGAGTGGGCGGCGAACGCGACGTTCAGCAGGCCGGTGATGAGGATCGTCTGCCACGCCGGCATCCCGAACAGGATGTTGGCGATCTTGCAGGCCGCCAGCGTGACGGTCCCCATGATGAAGCAGTTGAAGAACAGGCCGAGGTAGATGGCGCGGAAGCCGCGCACCACCGAGGCGGAAGTGCCGGAGTAGCGATGCTCGTAGAACTCGAGGTCCGTCATCACGCCCGAGCGACGCCAGAGCCGCGCGAAGAAGAACACCGTCGCCAGCCCCGTCAGCACGAACGCCCACCACTGCCAGTTGCCCGCCACGCCGTACCGGCGCACCTGCTCCGTGACCCAGTTCGGCGTGTCGGACGAAAAGGTCGTGGCGACCATCGACAGCCCCGCCAGCCACCACGGCACGCTGCGCCCGGAGGCGAAGAATTCCGATGTGCTGGCCGACGATCGCTTGGCGAGGAAGAGCGCGGGGAGAAAGCACACCAGGATCGTCGCGGCGGCGATGACCCAGTCGATCCAGGAGATGATCACGGCGGTGGAATTGAGAAGTGGCGGAAGGGTCGCGATCAGCGGATGGTGAACGGCCGTGGCGTCGCGCCGTCGCGCAGTTCACGCACCATGCGATCATCGCCCGTGAGCTCCCAGTAGACCATCGAGACCGGGATCATGCCGGCACCGTTCACCTCGTCGAAGAATCGCTTCATCGTGAACTGGTCACCGAGCTGCCGCGCACGTTCCGCCATCGTTTCCTCCATCAGGCGGCCGCCGGTGATGTAGCTCGCGCCGTACCCGGGCTGCCGCAGGTAGAGGTGCTGCTCGAAGCCCAGCAGCGGGTCGCGCCGCATCCAGCCGCGCGGCGTCCAGCTCACGTGCATATCGGCGGCCTGCGCCATCGTCAGCTCGTTGCTGTGCGCGTACAGGTTGCCCAGTCCGCGGGCGGCACGGGCGGCGAGCATCGACCAGACGATCTCGCGGCTGCGTGGCGACACATCGTACAGCCCCGCCTGCATCATCCACTCTTCCATCGACGTCGCCATGCCCTCAGCGCGGCTCATCCAGACGTTGTAGAGCAGCGGCGTGCGACGGATCAGGCTCGGGTGCGGATGCTCGCGGAACCGGCCGTTGTCCCACCAATGCCAGAGGTGCGTCCACAACGGGATCGGATCGCGATGATAGGTCTGCGCAAAGAAATTGCGCGCATCGGGCGTGGTGAACGGATGGATGCGCTCGCGCAGCGCGGTGTCCATCCATGGCTCCCATGTGACCATGCCCTTCTCGCGTACGAAAGTCGTATAGCGCGTGATGGCGGCGTTCTGGTATGCCATGTACGCATCACGCGACTCCATCACCGGCATCGGCGGCAGGTCCTTGTTGCGCTGCTCCTCCAAGCGCAGCGAGGCGTGGGCGCGGGCCAGTTCGCGGCGCGTGATCGTGACCTCGTCCTCCCACGTCAGCGGCACCAGCAGCACGTGCTTCAGGAACCAGGTGTACTGCGCCTTGCCGATGCCCGACGGGCCGGTCTTCTTCGGCGCCTCGACCTTCAGCCAGTCGGCGAACTGCATGCTCGCCTCGGCCGCACCATCGATGGCCGTGAGGAGCGCCGGATCGCTCGTGCCCGCAGCGAGCGTGAGCTTCTTCAGCTCGAGCAGCGACTCGTGCTGCTCCTCGAACGTCTTCACGGCGCCGACCCAGAGATCTTTGGCGTTGCCGCGCGCGAGGTTGCGGCGCGCCTGCCGCAGCAGCACGGGGATCGTGCGCAGCTTCCCGGCCAGCTCGGCCGACTGTGCCGAGTTCAGGGCGCGCGATGTATCGAAGCGGGTGCGTGGCCAGACGGGGTACTGCCACAGCCTGATCGCACCGTGGATGGTCGGGCCCTCCTCGGCGGGCGTGTCACTCTGCTCGGTCTTGATCGACGCGTAATACGCCGGATCGCGCGACCACGGCGTGAGCACCGTCAGGTTGTACAGCATGCCGTTCATCTCGGCCCGCACGAGGTGCAGGTCCACCTGCTCGGGGATGCGCCAGCCGGTGGTGTCGATGGTGCGGAGACGCGTCTGGAGCTGCTTCAGTGC
This sequence comes from Gemmatimonadaceae bacterium, assembly GCA_031409715.1. Lineage (GTDB taxonomy): Bacteria > Gemmatimonadota > Gemmatimonadetes > Gemmatimonadales > Gemmatimonadaceae > JACMLX01. The sequence goes on from JANNXU010000019.1 coordinate 25,583, forward strand.
CGTCAGCCGGCGCGCATTCGTCGGCGTCGAATAGTCGGGGATGCCATTGACCCGCGGCGGCTCCTCGAAGCGGCGCCACTCGCTGAAGAGCGACTCGAGCTGCGGGTAGGTGCGGCTGGGGGAGGCGGCGGCTTGCGCCGGCATCGGGCGTGGCGCGGCCGTCAGCAGCGCGGCGCAACCGATGACCAGCAGGCGGGAGAAGGGCATGGGAGTCATGCCGGGGAATATGCACCGGCGGTCGGCCGCGGACCCGCCCGCTGACACTCCTCCGGCGCAGTATCATCCACGGGTGTCCTCCCTCCATCGCGCCACCAGCCGCATCCGCACGCATGCCAAGGCACCGCCGCACGCCGTCGCGCACCACAAGCGCGGCGTCGGGCGACACCTCGCCGCACTCGATCCGACGAAGGGCAAGTGGGCCGCGCTGCTGCTGGTGCTGGGTCCCGGCCTGCTGGCCGGCCTCTCCGATGACGATCCGGCCGGCATCACCACCTACTCGGTGCTCGGCACCGACTTCGGCTACGCCCTGCTGTGGATCATCCCGGCCTCGACTCTGCTGCTTATCCAGTTCCACCTGCTGGCGGTGCAGATCGGCGCGGCGACGGGACTGGGCTTCGCCGGCATCATCCGCAAGCGCTGGGGACGACTGGCCGGCTACCTCGCCGTCGCGGGCCTGCTGTTCGCGAACTTCGGCACCATCTGCGCGGAGTACGCCGGCGTGGCGGCCGCCGGGGGATTGATCGGCATCCCACCATGGCTCAGTGCACCGGTCGCCGGCATCCTGATCGCGCTGATCGTGGTGCTCGGCTCGTTCCATCGCGTGGAACGCGTGCTGCTCGTGATCTCGGCCACGCTCGCGCTCTACATCGTGGACGGTGTGCTGGCGCATCCCGACTGGTCGCAGGTGCTGCACGGCACGTTCGTGCCGACGATGCCGAGCACGGAACCGGGATGGATCGCGCTGGCGGCGGCGCTCGGCACGACGCTCGCGCCATGGGGACTGGCCTTCATCCAATCGTATGCGGTGGACAAGAAGATCACCGTAGCCCAATTGCGGTGGGAGCGCGTGGACGTGCTGATCGGCTCACTGCTCACCGGCATCATCGGCCTCTCGATCGCCGTCGCCTGCGCCGCGACGCTGCACGCCTCGGGCACACACATCACCGACGCCGGCGACGTCGCACTGGCGCTGCGCCCTCTGGCGGGCCGCTTCGCGACGGTGTTCTTCGGCGTCGGGCTGCTCGGCGCGTCACTGCTGGCAGCGGCCATCGTGCCGATCGCGACGGCATACTCGATTGCCGAGGGCGTGGGACAGCCCGCATCACTGGACCTCGACTCGCATCACTTCCAGTGGTTCTACGCCGCATTCGTCGGGCTGACGGTGGCGGCGGTGAGCATCGTGTCGCTGCCATCGCTGCCGCTGATTCCACTGATCTACAGCAGTCAGGTCGTGAACGCGGTGCTGCTCCCCTTGCACGTCGTCGCACTGGTGGTGCTGGCGAGCGACGTGGACGTGATGGGCGAGTCGCGGATCGGGCGGTGGTCGCGGGCCGCGGGCTGGGTCAGCGTGGCGCTGATCGTGGCCTGCATCGCAGCGCTGGCCGTGAGCTGGTTGCGCTGACAGCTTGCAGCGCTGCATATCCTCACCCTACGCCGCGCTACTTCCCGTGACTCCCCGACGTGTTCGACATCGTCCTCGTCCGCCCCGAGATCCCGCCGAATACCGGCAACGTCATCCGCCTCTGCGCCAACACCGGCGCGCGGTTGCATCTCGTGCAGCCGCTCGGCTTCAACTTCGCCGACAAGCAGCTGGAACGCGCCGGCCTCGATTACCGCGACCTGGCCGAGGTGACGATCCACGCCGACTGGCCCACCTGCGTCGCGCACCTCGGTGACACGCGACGCCTGTTCGCATTCTCGGCGCATGGGACGACGGGCTTCACGACGGTCGTGTTCCAGCCCGACGACGTGCTCGTGTTCGGCCCGGAATCAACGGGACTCGGCGACGCATTCCTGCAGCAGTTTCCCGTCGGGCGACGACTGCGCCTGCCGATGGTGCCGGCGCGCCGGAGCCTCAACCTCTCCAACACCGTCGCGATCGCGGTGTACGAGGCCTGGCGGCAGCTCGGCTTTGCCGGTGGCGCCTGACGCGGCGCACCGGCATCGGCACCACATTGCATCTTTGCTGCCGCCTTCCCTTTCCGGACCCTGTGCCATGGTCACCTGCCGTACCGCCCTGCTGCTGATGCTCGCCGCGCCCGCCGCTGTCGCGCAGAGCGCATTCGTCATGGTCAACGCCACGAAGAACGACACGATCCAGGTGGAGTCGTTCACGCGCACCGCGACGCGACTGGATGGTGAACTGCTGTCGAAGGGCGCGCCGCGCCAGGTGTTCTCGAGCACCATTGGCACCGACGGGCGCATGGGGACGCTGACGCTCACCGTCTACCCCGCCGGCTCGGCAGCCGGTGCGGCGGCGATGATGACGGCCAAGCTTGCACTGGCCGGTGACACCGCCGTGGCGGAGATGGCGGTGCAGGGCCGTCCGCCCGTCACGCAGCGCATTCCGAGCCGCGCCGCGGCGCAGCCGCTGATGAACACGTCGATCTCCCAGCTGCAGGTGATGCTGGACGCGGCGAGGCGCGGCACCGCTCCCACCGCCACGGCGACGGCGTTCCTCGCGAGCGGCGGTGCCACCATCGACATCACCTTCACCAACCTGCGCACCGACTCCGTCACCGCTTCCTTCGGCCCGAGCGCATGGTGGCTCAGGATCGACGGCGCGGGACGCATCATCAGCGGCGGCCTGCCGGCGCAGGGCCTGCTGATCACGCGCGTTGACGGCGCGGCTGCGGGCAGCGTCGGGCGCGAGACGCCCGACTACGCCGCGCCCGCCGGTGCGCCATACACGGCCGAGCAGGTCACGATTCCCACGCCGATGGGGCACACCCTCGGCGCCACCTTCACGCGTCCCGCCGACGCGAAGCGGCCGAGTGCGGTGGTGGTGAGCATCAGCGGCTCGGGGGCGCAGGATCGCGACGAGTTCATCAGCATCGTGCCGGGCGGGTACCGGTTGTTCCGGCAGGTGGCCGATACGCTCGGGCGCCGCGGCATCGCGATGCTCCGCTTCGATGATCGTGGGACGGGCGCGTCGGGCGGATCCTACGTCACGGCCACCAGCCGCGACTTCGCCGAGGACGTGCGCGCGGCAATCGCATACCTGCGCACGCGCGCCGACGTGGACACGCGCCACATCTTCCTGCTCGGCCACAGTGAGGGCGGGATGATCGCGCCGATGGTCGCCGCCGACGATCGCGCCATCGCCGGCCTGGTGCTGATGGCGGGCACGGGTCGCAAGGGCCGCGAGATCCTCGAATTCCAGGTGGGAGCAAAGCTCGGCAGCGACCCGTCGCTCTCGCCGGTGGCCCGTGCCGCGCAACGCGCCCGCCTCCCGGCGATGGTCGACTCGCTGGTCGCGTCGTCGCCATGGATGCAGTACTTCGCCGCGTATGACCCGATTGCGACCGCGCGCCGCGTGCGCACGCCGGTGCTGATCCTGCAGGGCGCCGACGACCAGCAGGTGATTGCCGACGAGGCACTTCGGCTCGAGAGCGCGTTCAGGATGGCCGGCGGCCAGGACGTCTCCACGGAAATCATTCCGCAGCTCAACCATCTCTTCATCCGCCAGCCCGGCGGTGCGCCGTCCGGCTACGCGACGCTCAAGTCAAACCGCGTCGAGCCCGAAGTCCTCGGCATGGTGGCCGACTGGATCACGGCTCGCGCGCGCTGAACGCAGCGGCGCACCCGCGCCGGTCGTTGTGATGCTGCTGCGGTGTGGGCCCCGTGATTTGACAGCGGCATCGATTTGACAGCAGCATCGGCGCGCGACACGCTTCCCCTGCTCCCGCCACCTGCGTCACCTCCCGCTCCATGGAGTTCGCCGTGTCGTTCCGCCGCCTCTGTCGTGCCGCGACGCTCTTCGTCCCGGCCCTGCTCACCGCGCAGCCACGCGTGAGCGTCACGCTCCCCGCGGCCCGAGCCAGCGCCGCGCAGGACGGCCGGCTGCTGCTGATCCTCTCCGCCGATTCGAGTGCGGAGCCGCGTTTCCAGGTGAGCTTCGGTGCGAGCACGCAGCTCCTCTTCGGCACCGATGTCGATGGCTGGTCACCAGGCAGCGTCAAGGCTGTCCCCGGCGACGCATTCGGCTTCCCGATCCGCGCGCTCAGGGACGTGCCTGCCGGCACCTACCGTGTGCAGGCCTTCCTCAATCGCTACGAGACGTTCCGGCTTGCTGACGGACGTGTGCTCAAGCTGGCACCCGATCGCGGCGAGGGGCAGCAGTGGGCCTCCAAGCCCGGAAATCTCTACAGCACACCGCGCACGATCCGCTGGGATCCGTCACGACCCGCGTCGATCACCCTCTCGCTCGACAACGAGGTCGCGGCACTGCCCGATCCCGCCACCCGCGAGACGAAGTACGTGAAGTACGTGCGCATCCGCAGCGAGCGGCTGTCGAAGTTCTGGGGGCGCGACATGTTCCTCGCGGCTTGGGTGCTGCTGCCGTGGGGCTTCGATGAACATCCGTCATCACGCTACCCGCTCGCGATCAGTCACGGGCACTTTCCCATGTCACTCGGCGGCTGGCGCGAGACGCCACCCGACAGCACGCTCACGCCCGACTTCAGCGAACGCTTCCAGCTCGCCGGCTACAACCGCATCCAGCAGCAGCTTGGCTACGAGTTCTTCCAGACGTGGACCGGCAAGGGCTTTCCGCGCGCCCTGATGATCGAGATCCAGCATCCCACGCCGTACTACGACGATTCGTACGCGGTGAACTCCGCCAACACCGGCCCGTACGGTGATGCGATCCAGTACGAGTTGATCCCGGAGATCGAGAAGCGCTACCGCGGACTTGGCGCGGGCTGGGCGCGATTCCTCTTCGGCGGCTCGACGGGTGGATGGGAGTCGATGGCGGTGCAGATGTTCTATCCCGACGAGTACAACGGTGCGTGGGTGGCCTGCCCCGACCCGATCGACTTCCGCCACTACACCACCGTCGACATCTACAGCGACACCAACGCCTATTTCCTCACCAGCCGCTTCAAGCGCACGCCGCGTCCGGCGCATCGCAACTACCTGGGCCACGTGGACGCGACCGTGATGGACATGAACCAGTACGAGTACGCGCTCGGCACGCACGGCCGCTCGGGCGATCAGTTCGACGTCTGGGAGTCCACGTACTCACCGGTGGGCCCCGACGGATATCCGGCACGCATCTGGGATCGCGAGACGGGCCGCATCGACCCGAAGGTCGCCGCCTACTGGCGCGACCACTGGGACCTGTCGTTCATCCTCAGGCGCGACTGGGCCACCCTCGGTCCGAAGCTGAAGGGCAAGCTGCGCATCTATGTCGGCGACATGGACAACTACTACCTCAACAACGCCGTCTACGAGGTGGAGAAGTTCCTGCGCACCGCCGCCCCCGAGGCGCAGGCGGTGGTGGATTACGGCGACCGCGACGAGCACTGCTGGAACGGCGATCACACCCGCAGCAACGCCTACTCCCGCCTGCGCTATCCGCAGATGGTGCTGCCGTGGGCGGTGGAGCGGATGCTCACCACGGCACCCGCCGGCGCCGACTTACGGAGCTGGCGCTACTGAGCGGCAGCACGGCAGCGCACCCGTTGCACCGGTGCGCGGTCAGCGGCGGCGCGCCGTGATCAGGACCGCGATCTCATCAGGGCGCGGGTTGATGAAGTCCAGACGGACGCGACCATCGGGCAACGCGCTCACGGTGGCCGGGATCGAGCTGTTGGTCAGCAGCCACCCCGCCGGCAGCACGACCGCATTGGCAGGCCGGCCGAAGCCGCGATCCCACACCAGTTCGTCGTTCACGACGGTGTAGCGCACCGGGTCCGTGTAGGTCTCGAACATGCGCAGCCGCACCGAGGTGCCGGCCGTCACCGGCGCGAACCGGAACACCACCACCTCCGTCTGCGGGGTCACGTCGGGCACGGCGAGGCTGGCGCGTGTGATCGCCGCGCCCTTCAGCACCTCGTGTCGCAGGGGCTCGCCGGTGTCGAGGTTGATCGCCCGCGGGTTGGTCACCGTGCTGCCGGCGCGCACCACGTTCAGGTACGTGGACGTGCCGGCGCGCGACTCGGTGTAGTCGTGATACAGGTCGAAGGCATGCGTCTCCGGCTGCTGCAGGAAGTAGACGATCTCGCGATCCTGATGCGCACGTTCGCCCAGCCTCGCGGCCACGCTCGATGTGCCCGCGCGCAGTGACGCCGCCGGCACCGCGCGCATCGTCACCGCCGCCTCACTCGGCGTCGCGTTCCAGAAGCTGATGCCCACGCGACCATCCGGCTCCTGCAGCACCTGCGCCGGGAAGCTGGATGAGACGAGCTGGTATCCCGGTGGCAGCACCACCGCGTTGCGCTTGATGCCGAGTGGGCGGGTGAAGACGATCGTGTCACCGCGGGTGAAGTAGCTCAGGCGGTCCTCGTAGGTCTTGAGGATCAGCACGCGCTGCTCACCGCCGTCGGCCGGCACCGGTCGTGCCAGCGTGACGCGGATGTAGGTCTGCAGGCTGTCGCCGCGCACCCCGCCCTCCCGCGCCACGGCGGCACCGACTTCCTCGAACGGCAGCGGAGCGCCCGAGGCACGATCGAGCACACTCTCGTCGCTGGCGATGCTCCCCTTCCGGATCGGATTGAAGTAGTAGCGCGCACCGGCCGTGGTGGCCGTGACTTCGTAGATGATGCGGAACTTTCCCGAACCCGGCGCCAGCAGCTCGTAACGCGTGTACGCGTCGGCATCGGTCTGCCGCGGCGGTTCCTGCGCGGCCAGCGGCGTGACCAGCAGACTGACGGCGGTCGAGGAGCACAGGAGTCGGCGCATGGGGCGTGTCAGGCTGCGGGTCGCGGAGGGCGGTCGTGGAATGCCTGACAGTATCGAGCGACGCCCGTGCGTGCCACGTGAACGGTCGCTGGCGGTGCAATGCGGGGCGCGCCTCGACGGGGCACGGCGGCAGTGCACGTCTTCCGAATCACCTGACGGCGCCGCGCGAGTGTCAGGCATTCGTGACGGTTCCGGCAGGCGCAGTGCGCCCTGTCGCACCGCGTGACGCCTCGATACACTCACACGCAGTCACCCCACCGTCACAGGAGCTGCCGCATGCCTGCTGCGCTGACCGAGCCGCTGCCCGCCGATGTCATCGCGGCGGCACAGCGTGGGAACACGATCGAGGCCATCCGGTTGCTGCGCGAACGGACCGGCATGGGCCTGACGGAGGCGACGGCTGCCGTCGACGCCTGGTGCAACGGTGATGCGCCGGTGATTCAGGACCTCGACCGGCGCGGCCCCGGCGCGTCGGGATCGATGACGGCGCTCTGGATCGTGGTCGTCGTGCTCTGTGTTGGACTCGGCGCCTACTTCTTCCTGCCCATGTTCCGCTGATGCTCGCTGCTGATGCTGGCCGCTGATTCTGGCTGCGGGCGACACCGGCTGATTACTGCACTGGCCCTTCAGTGATGTGTGAGCACCAGGTCGAGACCGCGGTGGTGGCCGCGCCGCACGTCTCGCATTAGCCTGCGCGGACTGTGTTGACGTTCCGACCACCAGTCCGCTCCCGCATGCCTTTCGTACGCACACTCAGGTCCGTCATCGCCGCCGCGACGCTGTCGGTGTCTGTCTCGGCACTGCCGGCGCAGGCTGTCGACGGCTCGCCGCGCGAAGTCCGGCAGATCGTCACCTTCCTCTTCCAGCCACAACGCACGGCCGATGCGGTGGCGATCTACGAACAGCAGCTGAAGCCCATCTACGCCGATGTCGCACCGCTGCTGCGGTTTCGCGCGTATCGCGAAGCCGAGAGTCCGGAGCCGCTCGATCTCGTCGTCGTGAGCAGCTATCGCGGCATGGCCGGGATGGATCTCGCCAACGAGGCCTTGCGACTGCCACCTCGCGCCGGCCGGTCCGCATCGGCGCTCTACGGCACGCTGGCGGCGATGACGCAGACGCATCACGACCAGTTCGTCGAGATGCTGCCGTTCGGCGGAGGCACCCCCGACGACAGTGCCGGTATCACGGTCTTCGAATACCTGCGTGTGCCCGTCAGCCAGCATCGGAACTTCGTCGCCCAGATGCAGAACCGGGTGCGCGAGGAGCGGACGCTCGGACTGTTCCGCTGGTCGGAGTTCGGGCGGATGCTCGTCAGCGACGGATGGGACTTCCTGCGCATCCATCAGATGCGGTCACTGGCCGACTGGCAACGGTATCGGGCATACGATCGTGAGAGCCTTCGACTTCCGGGTGGCGAGTTCGAGATCACGGCCCGCAAGACGATCATCCTCAGGCAGGACCCGCGGCTCTCGGTGCGCTGACGGACGGTGCGCCGAGGCACGGTGCGCCGAGGCACGGTGCGCTGGCGCACCATGCGCAGAGGCAGATCCGCCGCACTGCGGGCGGCGCTATCGTTCCATGAACCATCCACCCTCCATCCGCCGGTCATGCCGATCACCCGCCGCGATTTCATCAGCCGCTCCGCCGCCGCCGCCGCCACGCTCTCGCTCACCGAGCAGCTCCACGCGATGCGACTGGCCGAACCGGCCAGCGCTGCGACCGGGGCTGCCACGGCGCGGATCGTGAGCTCGACCAACGGGCTGCGCGGCGTGGCGCGGGCATGGGAGATGATGCAGCGCGGTGACGACACGCTGGACGCGATCATCGCCGGCGTGAACATCCAGGAGCTCGATCCCGACGACGACTCGGTCGGACTCGGCGGGCTGCCGAACGAGGCTGGCATCGTGCAGCTCGATGCGAGCTGCATGCACGGCCCCACGCGCCGCGCCGGCGCGGTCGGCTGCATCGAGGACATCGCCACGCCGTCGCTGGTCGCGAAGGCGATCATGGACTACACCGACCACATCATGCTCGTGGGCGATGGTGCAAAGAAGTTCGCGCTGGACATGGGCTTCACGGCGCAGAACCTGCTCACGCCGCGGAGCCGCCAGAACTGGCTGCGCTGGCGCGCCCGCCTCAACCCCGGCGACTTCCGGCTCGACTACGACGACGACGTCGCGATCCGCTTCACGCACGGCACGATCAACATGAACGCCGTCAACGCCGCCGGTGACATAAGCAGCGTCACCACCACCAGTGGCATGGCGTACAAGGTCCCGGGCCGGGTGGGCGACAGCCCGATCATCGGCGCCGGCCAGTACTGCGACCAAAGCGCCGGTGCCGCCGGCTCGACCGGACGCGGCGAGGCGAACATCAAGGCGTGCGGCGGTTTCCTCACGGTGGAGTTCATGCGCCAGGGGATGTCGCCGGAGCAGGCCTGCCTCAGAACGCTCGAGCGGATGGTGAGCACGACCGAGGCGCGCCTCCTCAACGACAAGGGCCGTCCGCGCTACGACATCAACGTCTACGCGCTCGCGAAGGACGGCCGCTATGGCAGCGCCAGCATGTACGAGGGCGGCAACTTCGCCGTCGCCGACGCGCAGGGCGCGCGCGTGGAGAAGGCGGCGTTCCTGTTCCGTCGCGCCGAGTATCCGACGGGGCCCGTGCCGGTGCAGCGGGCGCGCGCTCGGTGATGACGGTGTTGCGCCACGTTGACGGCAGCTTTTTCCGCAAGCGTGGCGCAGTCACCACAGCTGACAGAAGCGTGCCAAGGTGCGTCGCACCGGCTGACTGACGACGCTGCTGGCAATTTGCACTGCATGCACGCACGTTGCTGCGCAGGGCCACGCTCACCCACACGGCAGCGCCCACCACCCGTACACACGACCCCATCATGCATTCCCGCACGACACTCCGCCGACTCGGCGCCGCCGCCGCAGTCGCCACGCTGTCCGCGCTCGCCACCGGCACGGCCGGCGCGCAGAAGACGTACTCGTCCCTCACGATGTTCGGTGACAGCTTCTCCGACGTCGGCAACGCCGCAGCGCTCTTCCCTGGGCTGGCGCCGCTGCGATTCTCCAACGGACCGGTGTGGTCCGACGTCCTCGCGAACGCGCTCGGCCGGCCCGGTGACGCCACCGCCGCCTTCGTGCCCGTCCGTGCCACCGGCGTCTACGCCATCGGCGGCGCGCTCACCAACCCCGCCTCGGCCACCAGTACCTTCGCGCAGATCGGCCGCTGGTGCGTTGCCGTCGCCGGCGTCTGCACGCGCGCCGCGGATCCGACCGGCCTGTACACGCTCTTCGCCGGCGGCAATGACGTGCGCTCCGCAGCCTCGCTCGCGACCGACGCGGCGCGTCAGGCGGCCACCGTGACCGCCGCCAACAACCTCGTCCAACAGGCCGGCGGACTGGTCGGCACGGGCGCACGGTCGATCCTCTTCGCCTACCTCCCCGACCTCGGACTCACCCCCGACCGGATCGGCGGCCCGCAGTCAGCCACGCTGACGCAGCTCACCAAGCTGTTCAACGCGACGCTTGAGAGCGGAATCGCCGGGCTCCGACTCGCGGCGCCGACCACGGCCGTCTTCGACCTGCGCCTCGACAACCTCTTTTCCAACCTGCTCGCGTCGCCGGCAGCGTACGGTTTCACCAATACGTCGGGATCATGCATTGCGGCCGGCCAGCTCCCGGCCTGCACGGGCTACGTCTTCTGGGATGGCCTCCACCCGAGCACCGCGTCCCACGCGTACGTCGGCGCGGCGGCCTACAACCTCGTCGCCAACGGGGTGAACGTGTCACCCGTGCCCGAGCCGGCCACGATCGTGCTCACCGCCACGGGGCTGCTCGCGCTGGGCGGGATCATGCGTCGCCGGCAGCGCGCCGCCTGACGCACCACCGGCGCCGGGTGTGAACGTTCCGGCACGACAGGCAGACGGCGGTCCGGCCCAGCACGCGCCGGACCCCCGGCGCACATCCGCACCAGCCGATGCGCAGCCCGTGGCCGTCGTGATCAGGCTAGCCCCCGCCCCGTGATCC
>JANNXU010000020.1:0-5318 GCA_031409715.1 Gemmatimonadaceae bacterium
GCGCGCAGCGTCTCGCCGGTGACGACGGGCATCACGTAGTACAGCAATCCATCCGCCTCGCCCGAGTCGAGCAGCGGGAGAATGTGCGGATGCTGCAACCGCGCAGTAGTGCGGATCTCGCTCAAGAACCGTTCGCCACCGAGCGCCGCGCCGAGATCGGGGTGCAGCACCTTGATGGCCACATCGCGATCATGCTTGAGATCGTGCGCGAGGTACACGGTGGCCATGCCGCCGGCGCCGAGTTCGCGGTCGAGGCGGTAGCGGTCAGCAAGGGCGGCGGTGAGGCGCGAGAGAGTGTCGCTCATTGTGGCACCTATTGCGCGCGTCTCGCGACGATGCAGCTCACGCTGCTGTGAACCGCATGGGCTTCACCATGCGCAAATCGGATAGCTGTTTCGCCTGCCAGAGATCGTAGTGGTCTTGCATCGACAGCCAACTTTCCGGCGAACGTCCCACCGCGATGGAAAGTCGCAACGCCATGTCCGGGCTGATCCCGCTCACGCCGCGCAGGACGCGGTTGAGCGTTGACGCGGCCACACCGAGATTGGCTGCAAGCTCGCGTCCGCTCAGGCCATGTGGCTCGAGATAGACCGCTGAGATAAACTCGCCGGGATGCGGCGGATTGTGCATGCGCATCAGTGATAGTCCTCGTAGTCGATGATATAAGCGTGTCCGTCGCGGAATTCGAAGGTGACGCGCCAGTTGCCGTTGACGGCAATCGACCAACGCCCGCGCTCAGCCCCCTTGAGGGCATGCAACCGAAAGCCCGGGATGTTCATGTCCTTGATGGTCTGGGACGTGTCGAGTGCCGTGAGCTGCATACGGAGGCGCGTGGCGTGCGCGGGCTGAATGCCGGCCAGCCTCCCCGACTCAAAGAACTGACGCAGGCCCTTGTGCCGGAACGACTGAATCATGGGTCAAAAATAGCGCAGTGCGCACCGCGCAACAAGCGCCCGACGCCGCGACCGATTGGGCTGGCCGTTAGCGATGCATTGAACCCTTCGACACACACAGGTCAGGATGATCAATTGGCTGCGTGAATCACCCGTTGGAAGACGGTCACTTGCACCAGTCTTCGATCACCAGTCCGTCAACTCGTGCCATGTGCTTCGTGTTCGCGGTCACAAGAACTGCACCGTATGCCAGTGCATGCGCGGCAATCGCTGCATCAAAATCCTCGATCGGTGTTCCAGCCCTTTCCAACTTCGCCTTGATCAGGCCGTACGCCGCACTGACGTCGTCCGTCCACGCACAGCGGCCAATTTCTGTGGCAATCAATGCCAATATTTCTCGCAGGCGGTCGCGACGCTTGGAGCGGGGCAGTCGCTCGATGCCGCAGGCAACTTCTGCCATCACGGGATGTGGGATAGCGACGTCTGTGGGTGCCAGGCGTTGCAACTGCCGAACGAGCTTCCCCTCGCCTTTCATCAGCGCGGACACGGCGTTCGTATCGAGCACGTACTTCACAGTGGCACGGGGCGCTTTGAGGAGCGAGCGACGGTAATCGCCTCACGCATCTCGTCGACCGCGTCACGCGTGGCGGCATCGGTATCGCCGAGGCGCTCGAAGAAGCCAGGCGACCACGCCGACGGCGCGGCGAGATCACGCTCGAGGGCGTTCACGATGACGCGGTTACGGCTGATGCGCAGTGCGCGGGCCTTGCGGTCGAGCGCCTGCAAGAGCGCGGCTGGCAGATGGACGCTGGTCGGCGTAACATGTTAATTACTATACTCGCATACATCCAGCAAGGTGACGGCAAGTGGGGGACTCCGGCTCCCTACGGGCAAACGGCGATCCGTTATACTCGACGCTTCGAGCCCATAACCCGCAGCCGCTTCAGCAGGGCCGGGGTTTGGCCTGCTCGACCGATCACCACACCTCGTACGACGTGACCGCCTCCCCCCTCCGCGAACAACTGCAGCTCGCCCTTGGCACCGCCTACACCCTCGAGCATGAACTCGGTGGTGGCGGGATGTCGCGCGTGTTCGTCGCCACCGAGGTCGCGTTGGGCCGGCAGGTGGTGGTGAAGGTGCTGCCCGAGGAGATGGTCGGGCAGGTTTCGCTGGAGCGCTTCAAGCGCGAGATCGCACTGGCCGCGCGGCTGCAGCATCCGCACATCGTGCCGTTGCTCACCGCCGGTGAAGCCGGCGGACTGCCCTATTTCACCATGCCGCTGGTGGAGGGTGAGTCGCTGCGGGCGCGCATCGCCCGTCAGGGTGAGCTGCCGCTCAGCGAAGCGATGCGCCTCCTGCGCGAGATCGCCTCGGCACTCGCCTACGCGCACGAACGTGGCATCGTGCATCGTGACATCAAACCCGACAAGGTGCTGCTGTCGGGCGGCAGCGCGCTGATCACCGATTTCGGTGTGGCCAAGGCCATCTCGGCATCCAGCAACAGTGAGGCCGGCAACGTCACGTCGATGGGCGTGGCACTCGGCACGCCGGCGTACATGGCGCCGGAGCAGGCCTGTGCTGATCCTGGCGTCGATCACCGCGCGGACATCTACGCATTCGGCGTGATGGCGTATGAGCTGCTCACGGGCCAGCCGCCATTCAGCGGACGCACGCCGCAGGGATTGCTCGCGGCCCATGTGACCGAGACGCCGGAACTCATCACGCGCCGTCGGCAGACCATTCCGCCGGCGCTCGGCAGTCTCGTCATGCGCTGTCTCGAGAAGCGCGCCGCCGATCGGCCGCAAACGGCGCTGGACCTGATGCACGGGCTGGATCAGATCACCACGCCGAGTGGTGGCATGGCGCCCACGACGGCCATGGCGGCGGTATCAAGCATGGCCGCCACCACTGCCGCGACCACGGCGGCCACGCCGGTCCGCTCGCGTGCGGGAAGGTTGATCGGGATCGCGGCGGCACTCGCAGTGCTGATTGGTGGTGCCTGGTTCGCGTCCACGAGAACCGCGAGCGTTGCCGCGAGCGCGCCGCGCAGCATCGCGGTGCTTCCCACCGAAATGGGCAGCGACACCGCCCACGCCTACCTCGCTGACGGACTGTCCCGCGAACTCACCACGCGACTGAGCAAGATTCCCGGGCTGCTGGTGCGCGCGTATTCGTCGGCCAAGGCGATGCAAGGCAAGCCGCTTGGCGAAGCGGGCAAGACGCTCGACGTGTCCTCGCTGCTCACCGCCTCGCTGGTGCGATCGGGGAATCGGCTCCGCGTGACGGCGTCGCTGATCGATCCGACCGACGAAACAGTGCAGTGGTCGGAGACGTTCGAAGAAAGCGATCAGGATCAGTTTGCGCTGCAGGACAGGCTGGTGAACGCCATCGCCAGTGCGCTCAGGCTCACGCTCTCGCCTGAGGTCAAGGCGAAGGTCGAGACGCGCGGCACGCGCAGCGCCGAGGCCCTGGATCTGGTGCAACGGTCGTACTTCATGACCGATCAATTCACCGCCGCGTCACTGCAGCAGGCCGTGTCGCTGGCGGAGCTCGCGATTCAGAAGGACTCCCTCTACGCCGGTGGGTGGGCAGCGCTGGCCTACGCACTGGGGACTCTGGCCGACGATTTCGTCTCGCCCCTCGACGTTCTGCCGCGCATGCGTCCCGCGGTCGAGCGTGCCCTCGCGCTCGACCCTTCATCGGCTGACGCACACGCGCAGGCCGGTGAGCTGCACATGTGGTACGACTGGGATCCGGTCAGTGCTCGTCGTGCATTTGAAACCGCGTTGGCGATCGACTCGACAAACGTCCAGTCCGCCAGATCATACAGCCGGCTGCTGTCGAGCGCGTTCGGAGAGTCTGGCGATTCCGCCTTTGCGGTCCTTGAACGCGGCATCCGGTCAAATCCCGGCGCCGTCGCGCTGTTGCGACAGTCGATCCGCGAGGAGCATTTCCGTCGACTGTCACCGGCCCAGCGCGAACAGCGGTGCCGGCTGATCGCACAGTTGGAGGGTTCGCCATCGTTTGCCTGCGCGGCGCGACAACTCGAACTTGCGGGACGTGCCGACAGTGCCCGCCGCCTGTCGCTCGCCCGCCTTCGGAGCGTCACTCCGGCCGAACGCGAAGGCCTCTCCGGCGGGAATCTTACGGGTCGCGCCGCGGCCTTCTTCGGAGCGGGCGACACGGTCAGTGCGAGAGCCGAATTGAACGCCGCGATCGCGCGTTCGGCGCGCGAGTACGTGCGCGAGGACGGCATCGCCGAAGGATTCTTTGCCCTGGGCGACGTTGCGCAGGCGGTGCAGTGGTGGGACCGCGCGGTCAGTTCCAACAGCTCGCGCGTGCTGGATTTGCTGCATATGCGCCGATACGAGCCAGTGCGGCGTGACCCGCGGGCGCAGGATGTGCTTCGCCGCGCACGGGCAAAGGCGAGCCAGCATTAACGGTCGCGCGTGCCGCCTATTTCGGCCGCACTCGCTTCAGCTCCTCAAAGAACCCCTGCACCAGCACCAGTTCGTCCGGCTTCGCCGTTTGCTCACCCACCGTCCGCACCGCGAGGAACCGGCCGTCGGGCGCCATCGTGACCCCGTCGCCCGAAAGCATCGGCTGCGTCATGAACACCGGCTCCGCCACGCTGGCCTCGAACGCGGCCCCAGGCGCGACAGACACGCGCATCAGTTTGCGGTCGGCACCAGCCCAGAACAGCTCACGCCCGTTCGGCGACCAGAACGGGAGCTGGCTGATGCGGCTGGCGCTGGCGATGGCGTATCTGGCGGAGCCCGCGTCGGGGAACGGTCGCACGAACAGCTGATCGTCATTGTCCCGCGAGACATAGGCCAACCAACGACCGTCGGGTGAAAGCACCGGACCGTACTTGGTGGTCCCTGGTTCGGACGCCAGCACCACTTGGCTCGTGTCGCCGGTCAGCCGACGCCCCATAACCCGGCTCGCCGACGTCGTGTAGACCATCCACGCCCCGTCGGGCGAGGCACGCGCGAAGCGTCCATCGATGCCGAGCCACTGCGGTGGCTTGCTGCCATCGGCCGGCACGATGCCGATGCTGTTGCCTCCCGTCGTGCCCCCCCGGATCAACAGGTTCCGCCCGTCCGGCATCCACGTGGGCGAGAAGCCCTCCGCCGCACGGATCATGGCGCCACGGTCGAGTCGCTTGACGGCGGCGATTACCCCCTTGCCATCCACCAGCGTCACGGCCACAAAGCGCCCATCCGGCGAGACCTCCGGGCCGAGGAAGTTGCCACGCCACGACGAATCCACCGCGGTCACCACACCGGATCGCGTGACCCACACCAACTCGCTCGCCGCGGTTTGATCCGCTCCCTCGGCGTACAAGAGCGTTCCGTCACGTGCGACGGCAAAATCAATGGTATTGCCTCGTTTGTTGATCCCACTCGCCAACAGCACGGGCTC
>JANNXU010000021.1:0-38378 GCA_031409715.1 Gemmatimonadaceae bacterium
CCAAAACATGCACGGGCACACCATTCGCTCCGCCAAAGCTTGGCATGAAGCCATGAATCAGTTTGCCATCGTCTACGGGGACCGCTTTACGAAACGCACGGCGTAACCTCACCCCTCACACACAAAATTCCTGACACGTCCATTGCGACCACACCGAAACTACTCCTGATCAGCGACTGCCGGTCGCAATGCCAGCAGCAACGCGGGTTAGGCAGGTGCCGGAACGCGGTGTCATCCGGCCGCAGGCTTTGATAGCGCTTGCACCGCCGCGCCGATCGCGAGCAACACGGCGGCGAGGACGTCGACGCGGACCACGGTACCAACTGCCGCGCGTTGTACCCACTTGCGCTCCGCGCAAGCAGCAAGAAGGAAACAACGCTCACCGCCGCGACCGCCAAGCCAACGTTGTACAGAGCTGGCCGGAACGCGCAGTCACCCAAAAGACCAGCGAGAAGGCCGAAGAGAACCGCGCGGTGCCGCAGCAGGATCTCGAGGTTTGCGTCGGGCACCACCACGCCGTACAGCGACGACACGTGCGCGGCACCGAGCGCGCCGACGAGCGGAAGCACATGAATCCCGGCGACGAGCAGCAGCACGGTCGGAACAACCAAGCGCATCATCGTGGCGTCACAGCTGAGGTGATCCGGCGGCGCGACATGACGTGACCGCGCAGACTACCGCAACTTTGGTTGCGGCAACAGCATGAATCGTTCTGCCTAACCTCGGATGCCTCGTGGCATATGTGTGCAGATCGCGCTGGATAACAGTTCGGTGAAGGGCAGGGCGCCGTGCTATGACGCGGAGAACTGGCGGTAGAAGTCTGTTGGGGCTGGAGAATGGGGGGCAGAATGGTTCTTTGCTGTAGAATTCTTGTTAGCGGGCGAATCCGGCATCGGAGCGGTTTCAGCGACGGGTGCACGTCTGGGGTTGCCCGCCCAAGGCATCGCTCGGTCCGAGGGCGGACGGTATGTTTCCCGGAGCCCCGCACCGGAGATCCTATGAACTGGCAGCCCTACATCACGACCACGGCCGAGATTGCCGGCGGGAAACCGATCGTGCAAGGCACCCGCCTCACGGTTGAGTTCGTCCTTGGCCTCTTCGCCGCCGGCTGGACATCCGCGCAGGTGCTGGAGAACTACCCGACGCTGAGCGCGGAGGCGCTGCGCGCCGTGTTTGCCTACTCCGCGGAAGTGCTGCACGACGAGGCGCTCTACTCCCTCCGAGTCGACGCGGCGTGACTGGGCCGGGCGCTGCTTGCCCGCTTCTCGCTGACGAGAATGTGCCGCGCACGTCGGTCGAGTACCTCCGAAGCCAGGGCTATGATGTCGTCTGGATTGCAGAAGTCAGCCCTGGCGTCGGCGATCCGGTCGTCTTGGCGCGCGGGCGCGCAGAGGCCCGCCTGACCTTCGGATTCGATCTTGACCTGCCGGAGCGGATTGTCCGCGGCACGGATGCGCCACCGTTAGGCCTCGTGCTCTTTCGTGGTGCACCGGACTCACCGACGGCCACCGGAGAATCGCTCGCGGCGTTACTGGACCGCGAGGATCTGGATCTGGTGGGTCGCATCACCGTCGTCAAAGGGGACCAGGTGCGGCAGCGGCCATTTCCGCCTGCCCGCTAACACGGGTTGCTGCAGCCACGGCGACCGGGGTATTGTGATCAGGACGGCCATTAGTCGGTCGCCGTGCAGCAGAACCCAGTTTCTAGACCTGACGGGAATCGCAACAGCACCAGATCCGATACGCATGATGAGCCGACCGCTTCGACTGGTGCGACAGTACGGTGTCCTCGTCGCGGTCACCACGCTGAGCCTGTACTACCTATACCGCGCGGTCCACTATCGGTTTGTGGTGCCGGATCGACTTGGACCTGCGCTGTTCAACAAGCAAGTGCGGTACGTCTCGCATCTGCTGTTCACGCTACCCGTCGTGCTCGGCGCGCCGTTGCAGTTTGTTGCGCCGCTGCGACGACACGCGCCGCAGTGGCACCGGTGGATCGGGAAAGGCTACGTCGTCGGGACGTCTGGCGCCGCTGTCCTGGCGATCTACCTCGGGGCGATTGTCGGCGAGTATGAAGGCTCGCGGCTCTCCATCGCGCTCACGGGACTGCTGTGGCTGTTTTTCACGCTGGCGGCATGGCGGCTAGCCGTCGCGAAGAACTTCGCAGCCCATCGCGACTTCATGATTCGCAGCTATGCGATGGCGCTCGTGCTCGTCTGGTTGCGGCTGATGTACCACTGGCAGGACCTCCTGTTCTTCCACGTCACGAACCCGGACCTGCGCGACGCCACACGCGAATGGGCCTCGTGGGGCGTGCCGCTCCTCGCGGTCGAGATGTGGCTGGCCTGGTCCCCGGCCATCCGCCAGAGCCGAACGGCAGGTCCGACAGCGGGGCCGCGTGAGGCCCAACCCGCCTCGCTGCTGACATTGCGACCGTCGGTCGGTGATCAGAAGTAGCTTTGGTGCGGTCGCAATGCAGCAGAACGCATTTTCGTTCGTTGGGCGGACCCTCGGGGGGAGATCACGAGTGAAAGTGTTCGTCCGATTTGTGCAGCGCCAAGCAGAGCGCCGGCTTCGGGTTCGGGCCGACTACTTGCAGCAGCTGGGTGACACTTCGTTCTCGGGCTTCCTGAAGTTTCTGATGTTCCTTCCGGCAGCCGCGCACCGCAGCCGATCGGATCCAGTCCTCGTTCATGCCGTCAGGATCGTCGCCACCCAAGAGGAGGACTGTGGTCCTTGCGTCCAGATTGCCGTGAATGCCGCGATCGACGACGGGGTCGAGCCGGACATCATCAGGGCTATCCTCGACCGGAACCTCGACCAGTTGCCCGAAGCAGTAGCGCTCGTACTGAAGTTCGCGGAGGGCGTCCTGGCCAAGGACGGTTCCGAGGAGGAGCCTCGAAACGAGATCGTGAGGCAACTCGGGCAGACGGTCGTCACGGAGTTGTCTCTTGGCATCGCGACCGCCCGGGTGTTCCCCTCCTTGAAGCGTGGCCTTGGGTTCGCGCGTAGCTGTGCGCTGGTGCAGGTAACGGTGGAGTCGCGGCGGAAGGGCCGCCCAACAATCGGATGAACCTGACACGGTCCGCGCCGCAGACGGACCGCCGCGGCCCTTTCCGGTTATCCGCGTCTTCGACCGCATCCTACCGTCTACATGCCGCAGCTGACTCTGTTCGCGCTGGACCGTGACATGGCTGACCGTCTCGCACGCGACCATGCGGTGTGCGCGCGTGAGCACGCCGTGACGCTTGCGCCACACGAGACGACGACGGTCGCTATCGCTTCGGCCACGGCTGCTATGCTTGCCGCGGCTCCAGTATCCATGCCGTGGGTTGGGTACCTTGCGCTGGAAGGCGCGTCGCGTCGCGTGGTAGGCACGTGCGGATTCAAGGGCGGACCGGATCTGTCCGGCCGTGTGGAAATCGCTTACTTCACGTTCTCAGGCGAAGAAGGTCGTGGCATCGCCAGCGCGATGGCGGCGGAGCTCGTGCACGTGGCGGCGTCTCGCGCCGCCGGCGCGGTGCGGCTCATCGCGCATACGCTTCCGGAGCGCAGTGCGTCGTGCCGTGTGCTGGAGAAGGTGGGATTTACGTGCGTCGGCCCGGTGGTTGATCCGGACGACGGGCCCGTCTGGCGTATGGAGCGATCGGTCTAAAGCATCGCTCGCTCGCTAACCGGCATTGCTGCAGCCACGGCGACCAGGGTATTGTGATCAGGCGGATCTATGGTGCGGTCGCTGTGCAGCAGAACCCAGTTTCGTTCATGCACACGAAGGAACCTGGCAATGCGAATCTGGGAGACACGCGAACCATCACCGATCCATCTCCAGCTTGCCGCCAATATGCGAATGACTCCGTGGAGTGTACTTGCACTCATCACCATGACGTACTGCGCGGAAGGCAGTGCGCAGCGCCTCGCCGACGTGCACGTTGGAGTCGCGCGCGCTTGGTCGCGGCCTGCGCCCACGGTGCCCCGCTTCGAGCCGTCATCAGAGAGGTCGCAGACGGGCATGATCGTCGGTGCGCTGATTGGTGGGTTGCTCTTCGGCGGAGGAGTGGCGCGACTCTGCGAGAATGAGTGCACGGCCGCAACGACGTTCGGGTTGCTGATCGGCATTCCGTTGGGCGCGGTGCTTGGCATGGCCGTGGCGGACATGGCCGATCGTGGCGGAACGTGAGCCGCGTGTTCCGCATCCGAGCCGAACACCCGCGTGCACGTCACTCGTTTCGCTCGCACGTGAGGCGTGGGTTCCGTGGACCAGTGTCGGCGACGCTCGACCCTCTCGTGTCCCTCGGAGAGCTGAATTGATGCGTCCAGCGCGTCGGCGCGTGCCGCCTTGCCGCCGATTGCTGTCGTTCTTGTTCGCGATGAGCCTGAGTGCTTGCGGATCCGCACCCTCACGCGCGTCTGAGCTGGCTGTCCGCCGTGTGTGGGACGAGTACCTCGCGTCCAAGAAGGGGCAGTTCGCGAGATTGGCCGGCGAGCCGTCCCCGCACTGGGATCCTACCGAGCAGCAGCAGTGGCCGATGTACGACCTGGCCGGCTTCCATCTCGCTGACGGAGCGATCCCGGAGGTGCTCAGCGTGACGCCCGTGAACGCACGGGCCGACACCGCATACCGGCTCATCACACGGTTCTGGCCCAAGGGGGCCACCACACGCGACTCGTCCTCGAAGCCTGAGCTCACGATGACCGTGTACGCGCGCCGCCACCGCTGGCGATGGGTGCTTGCGAATGCGTTGCCGTACAAGACCGCATCGTGGACGCGGGAGACCCGCGGTCGCGTCACCTACCGCGTCGCGCCAGCCTTGCGGTTCGATGCCGCCCGGGCCAGCCGGTCCGCGGCCTTCATCGATTCGCTGGCGGCGGCGTTCAACGTGGCGCCTCCGCCCCGGCTCGACTACTTCGTCACCGAGAGCGTCGACCAGGCGCTGGAGATTCTCGGCGTCGTTGTCCCCAGTCGCTTCGGGGCGTCCGGAGGTTTCGCGAAGCCCGTCAATTTTCAGGTCTTCTCGGGGATTCCTGCCCTTGGCGAGGAGTATCGCCACGAGATTGCCCACGTGGTGCTGCAGTCCATCATCCGTGACGGCGCCACCTC
This sequence comes from Gemmatimonadaceae bacterium, assembly GCA_031409715.1. Lineage (GTDB taxonomy): Bacteria > Gemmatimonadota > Gemmatimonadetes > Gemmatimonadales > Gemmatimonadaceae > JACMLX01. Next base: position 5,098 of record JANNXU010000021.1, read on the forward strand.
GCTGATCGCGTCGGAGGGCGTCGCGACGTGGTTCGGTGGAACAGCTGGCCGAGACTACAAGGCTTCGGTACGCCACATGGATTCGCTGCTGACCGCCCAACCGCAGATCACGTTGGACAAGATCGTGGACGACATGGGTGTCTCATCGGAGATCCGTAACGCAGCGGGGGCTGTACTGGCCGAGCTGGTGGATGAGGTCGGTGGTATCGATGCGGTACACGAGTACATGCGCACGCCAGGGCGCGGGATTCGTGAGGTGCTGGTCCGACTACTTCAGCGACCGTGGTCGGACGTCGTCGTGGCTTGGCGGCAGCGCGTGACTCGTCTCGCGGCCACGTGACGCGGCTTGCTGCTGACGCCACGCTGTGGATGGCGCGGGCGGCGCCCGCGCCGCTTATTGGCGTGTGCGCAGTAGATGCCCGCGCTCGGCGACCGGAGCGTCCGCTTGGCACTGACCCGCCAGCGGGTGCGAGATTCATGGATCTGACTCATCGCATCGCGGCTGTTGGCCACAGTGTGGTGCGTTAATCCACGGCTCGCACGATGAAACTCAGCTGAAAGAGGATACTCCGATGACCGCACCCGAAGTTCTCGCTCTGCTTGACGCTGAACGCGATGAGCGGGGCATACGCAACTGGGCGAAGCTGGGCTCGAGTACCGCGGACATGATGAGTTACGGAATTGGGCTCACACGGCTTCGTCAACTGGCAAAACGGATTGGACGCAACCGGGACCTCGCGCACGCGCTCTGGATGACGAACGTCTACGAAGCCAGGGTGATCGCGCTGCTCGTCGACGACCCTGCGCGCATCACCCGCGACCAGGCCGAGAAACAGGTCGAGGAGCTGGCCGGCGGCATGCTGGCCCACGTGTTTGCTTCCTGCGATGCAACGCTCGCGAAGACGCCGTTCGTGGTCGACCTTGCCGACCAGTGGGTCAGGAGCCACGACCCCGTACGCCGCGAGTGCGGGTACGGGCTGCTGTATGAGGCATCGAAGTTCTCTGGCAAGAAGGCGCCGAGCGAGTCGTTTTTCCTCGCCCATGTCGAGCGCATCGCGAACACGATCGGGACCGAGTCGGAGAAGGTTCGCCTGTCGATGGGTGCAGCGCTGATGGGGATCGGAAAGCGCAGCGCTGTGCTGAACGAGGCGGCTCTGAAGGTTGCGCGGAGTGTAGGGCCGATCGAGTTCACGTCCGCCAGCGGCGAGTGCGAGCCGTTTGACGTCGTGAAGCATCTGACCTCCGACCGGCTGAAGGAGAAATTGCGGGTGTAGGTGCGGCTGGGATGGCATCACCAACGGCCTCGGTCTGCACGAGCACGAGTAGGGTGCTGCTCCTCGTGAACCCTCGCCGACCAACGGCGTTCAGCGGACGGCGTTGCGCGCTGCCGCTGATGCTGGGCGTACGTGAGGCGGACATCCCGAGCCTGAGCAACAGGGCGGCCGCGTCGAGACCCCCACTGCGACCCCGATGCAAACGAGGGAAACGACGAACCTCCGCGATGGTGATCAATGCGCCGTCGAGAGCGGCGTGCACATGGGCACGGTCGGGACGGTCCGGAACCTCAACTGGAGCGCAACCGGCCGCGTCACGATCACGGGAGTCCAGGCGAACGGGGAGCGCGTCAAGACGCTAGTGCGAGACGTGAGCCGCAGGCCCTGACGCAAGTGCGGCATGACGAAGGTTGGTGCTTCGGTCACGGTATGGAAGCAGCGGCTGCGCCGCCCCACTTTCTGGACCCATCGCCATGGCACGTAGCGCGCGTCGGATCGAGCGCCGTGCTGACACAGTCCTGAGGAAGATCACGCTCACATGCGATGGCGAATATTGAAACCTGCTCGGGGCGGGGCAGGATCTTCGACCGTGACCTGCTGGTTGCAGACCCCGCGCACCTCGCGGCTCGTCGGCGCCGCTGGCGCGGCCATCACGACGCTCGCGACCGATTTCCTTCTGGCCAGTGAGCGCATCACGACGGGGCTGCCGGTGAGCACGCTTCACCTCATGGCGATGCTTCTCCGCCTTCGACCTCACGTCCGTCTGGCGGGCTGCCAAGGTGACCTCCGCGCTCCGCATCATCGCCGGGCTCAACCTGTCGTACGCCGCCGTGACCATGGCCGCGCGGGTCGTCTGCCGCGGGTACTTCGTCAGGGCAACTGCGACACGTCCCCGGCGAGCAGCAAGGATGTCCCCTTCGGACTCCACGCCAGCCAAGACACATTGCGCAGGTCGTCCGCGACCGTCTGGACCGCTCCCGTGGGCACCGGACGGATCATCAACCGCCCGCTGCATATGGTCTCGTCGTCGTAGGCACCGACGGGTGTGGCGAGGTCGCCATCGTCACGAGTGCGATCCCGGGGAAGGCGGAGGACCCCCACGCACCGGTGCGACGATCGCACATCCGATCGCGGGGACGCGCGGACAGACCTCCCAGCGCGATCAGGCTCGTGGTGCGATCTTCTCGGCCAACACCGCTCGTGCCTGATCCTGTCGTCCCGGACACGCAACGCGATCGGCCACCAACTGCAGACCGACCGCGCCGTGGCCTGCCGACGTGCGCGATTCCGCTACTGGAATCGCTGCAGTGCCTTGCCGCTCGGCACACTCGTCGGGATCAGCTCGGGCAGCCGTGCCGTTCGCGGGTCGAGCAGCCCGGTCCGGACGAACTGCACGAGGTCGCGGAATTCACCTGCCGACAGATCGATACGACCCCGCATCCTCGGATCAAGGCGTTCGAGCACTGGTGCCATCGGTCCGAGCGGACCACGCAGGTCCACTGCAACGCCCGCCGTGGCGGGGCTGTAGGCATGCACTGAGCCCGGCACGTCGAGATGGTGCTGAATGGCGTCTTCGAGCGTGGTGAAGGCACCGTTATGCATGAACGTCCGCTGCAGGCTGACGTTGCGCAACGGAGACGTGCGGAACATGTACCGGTCGGCACGATCGCCGGTCACCTGTTCCAGCCCAAAATCCTCATTTGCACCTGCGCCATCGAACGTCACGTTGCCGACAGATGGCACGATCTGCGGGACACCGATCACGTGCTGCCTGAAGTCACTGAACATCTCATTCGACTGACCACCGACAGCGTGACAGCTCGAACAGTTTGCCCGACCGAAGAAGAGCAGCGCGCCACGTTTCTCGGCGTTCGACATCGCGTTCCGGTGCCCACGCGCGAACTCGTCGATCGGCGCGTTGGCAAACGTCAGGGTGAACTCGAACTCCGCCACCGCCGCCGCAAACTCATCATACGTGATCTCGCCGCCGCCCCGAATGCGGGCGTACACCTTCCCGAAGCGGCTGCGGTACTCCGCGATCGTGTTCAATCGCCGGATCACTTCGTTGCGAATGTCCTGGTTGCCGCCCGGGAACACGAAGCCGGCCATCTCGACCCGCTCCGTCGGCGGAATGAACGCCTGTGCATTGAGCAGATGCGGCTGGCCGCTCAACGAGTTGGACTCCGGCGGTGGGAACGTGAAGCCACGGGAGTTGTCGAAGGGATCGCCCGAGTTGGCGTGGAAGCGTGAATTCCACATCAATGCCGGGTAGAAGGCGATGTTCGTGATCACCGGTGTGCGACGCTGATTCCGCGGTCCCCTGCGATCCGGTCCCACGACGAAGTTGTTCTCGATCCCGATTGCAATTGACTGGGAATCGCCGAAGCCATTGCGTGGGTTGTGACAGCCAGCGCAGGAATTGTCACCATTCAAGCCGTTGCCGACATCAAAGAAGAGCAGCCGTCCAATGTCTGCGAGCTGCGGATTGGTGTTGCGGTGCAGGCGTCGTGGCAGCGACGCCTCAATCTGCCCCGTGAATCCTTCACGGTCGAGCGTTCGGGACAGTCGCGAGTCGAGATCGCCGTCGCCGTCATCGCGCGACGAGGCACTCACACTCGGTACGGATGTGATTGCGCGATCGTTCGAACAGGCTGTGAGCGCAAGCGCGAGCAGGGCGATCGCACTGAAGGGGAGCGTCGTGCGCAAACCAGCAGTGATCCGTGCCATGGTTGTCTCCTCGAGTGTTCAACGAACACGGGTTGCATCATCTCCGACGCGATGCAAGTCGCGCGCGCGTCAGCGTATGCACTGCCGGTGATCGCGCGGTACGGCGTTGCCACGCCGCTACGGTGCGGTGCGGTGCGGCGCCGCGCAAGACTGCAGCGGCAGCAGCCGAAATGATGATTGCAGTGCTGTATCGTTTCGTTCCGTCGCGCGGAAATGCGCCAACGATTCGATTCAGCCTCATCCATTCCTCGAGCGAATTGAGGAGCTCGATGCTCCCGTGGTTCGCCAGCGCGTCGTGCGATGTGTCATGATGGGGATTTCAGGCGCGGTCCCACTTTCGGGGTCCGGTCGTCGGTGCGCCGTTCCAGCGCCACAGGATTCCGCGCGCGGGACCGCGCGTATCGTTGCATGCGCCGGCCGCGCGACGCATGTCCCGTCAGGCCGGGCGCCGCGATCGGTGACGACCAGGTGCAGTTACGGATGCCAGCTGGCCCGGGAGCCGTGCCAGCCGCCCGGCGTAGCAGCTGGGGCAGCAGGAGCGGCACGTGCACATGAGCGCGACGAAGATTCTGTACCTGACCGGTGTCGGACGCTCGCCTCGCGCGTCCCTCCGGCCGACCAGTCAATTGATCGTCCTCTCAGTCACCACGTGGGTGCGCCGCACTGCTCCCTGCGCTCGCCTGCGGTATGTTTCATTATGCTGCTGCAGCAAAACGCGATTGTGAGGGCACTCAAATCGGCATTGTCGCGGAGGTGACATGAGTGATCGCGAGATCTACAACGCAGAGAGCCGCAAGCTCCAGGATCAGTTCGACACCAGGCGCCTCGCCGATCGTTTCGGTGAGACCATCTTTCGCGAACGATTCACCGAGCAGGATCGCACCTTCGTCGAGAAGCAAAGCATGTTCTTTCTGGCGACGACGGACGCCGAGGGTTTTCCCGACTGTTCCTACAAGGGCGGGGACGCCGGTTTTGTTCGCGTTCACGACGATCAGACGCTGATCTTCCCGAGCTACGACGGTAACGGAATGTTCAGGAGCCTCGGGAACATCAGAGCCAATCCTTCCATCGGGTTGCTCTTCATCAGCTTCGAGGAACCCAAGCGCCTCAGGGTCAATGGCACGGCGACGGTGAGTGACGCTGATCCGTTGCTCACGGAATTCTTCGGCGCACAACTCCTCGTGCGAGTGCGCGTGCGACACATCTTCCCGAACTGTCCGCGCTACATCCCGCGGATGCAGATGGTGGAGCCATCCCCGTTCGTTCCTGCCGCCGGCCGCGACCTGCCCACCCCGAGTTGGAAGACGCGTCCGGAGTTCAGAGAGGTGCTCCCGGCAAAGGACGCCGCTGCATTGAGCGCTGAGGAATGACGAACGTCATCGCGCCTCCGCGTTGCCAGGCGAGGCCTGACAACGCGCTGCAGTGACAGACTCCGGCCCGCTCCGCGTCGCTCATCCCGCCTGCGTCGGCGACTGAGCACGAGCGTTCGGCCACACCCGTGCGCGACCATTCGACCACTGCGCACACACGAACGGCGACGCTTTGGGTCAGGCACAGGCTCGCGGCTGACGTAACGACGGTGGCGGTCCTGGCCGCGCAGGCGCCGTCGCCGCTGCCGCTGCCGTGAGGCGTCACCGTGCGCTGCCCGTGCGCAGTGCCGTCGGCGAATACCGCCTCTTGCTGGCTGCGCTCCCTGGCGGCATGCTCTTGATGGGCCCTGCGTCAGCACGCGCGGGTTCAGCGGTCCTCACGAGCATCCCACCTGCACCACATCGCACACGCATGATCAGCCGACGGCTTCGACCGGTGCGGCAGTACGGCGTTCTGGTGGCGGTCACCACGTTGAGCCTGTACTACCTCTACCGTGCGGTCCATTACCGGTTCGTGGTACCGGATCGACTTGGACCTGCCCTCTTCGACAAGCAGGTGTGGTACGTCTCGCATCTGGTGTTCGCGCTCCCCGTCGTCCTCGGTGCGCCGCTGCAGTTCATCACGCCTCTCCGGCGACGATCGCCGCAGCTCCATCAGGTGATCGGCAAGGGCTACGTGGTCGGCGCGTCAGGGGCCGCCGTGCTGGCGATCTACCTCGGCGCGATCGTCGGAGAGTATGAGGGCTCGCGCCTCTCCATCGCGCTGACGGGGCTGCTGTGGCTGTTCTTCACGCTGGCCGCATGGCGATGCGCCGTTGCGAGGAACTTCGCTGCCCATCGCGCCTTCATGATTCGCAGTTACACGATGGCGCTGGTGCTGGTCTGGTTGCGGCTGATGTATGACTGGCAAGATGTCCTGTTCTTCTACGTCACGAACCCGGACTTGCGCGACGCCACACGCGAATGGGCGTCGTGGGTCGTCCCGCTCCTCGTGGTCGAGATGTGGCTCGCCTGGTACCCGGCCATCCGCAACAATCGCACGGCAGGGCCCACGCCGGCGCCACGTGAGGCCTGACATCGACCAGTGGTGTCTCTGTTTCAGCTGGTATCATGGGGCGTCTCAGGACGGCGTCATCATGGACCATCAGGGCCCAGGACCGAAGCGTGGTGACGTCACTCACACCCATCGATCCGGGGGGACACCGTCGTCTGGCCAACTCGAGGTGCAGCGGATACGCTTCGTCGGACTGGGGTCATCCCGACAGCTCATCAACGGCAGGGGCGACGATGTCGAATTGGGTCACGGGAGCCAGTGGTGCGAAGGCCAATCTGGTCCGCGTGCTCGTCAACCGTGTCATCGCGGCCCAGGAACAGGCGTTCGTCTTCACCGTTCCGCATTCTGCGCCTCAACTCCTCTCCCCAGCCAAGGATCATCATGTTTCGTGAATTCGTCGCAAGCCTTGCGCTCGCGGTCGTCGCGGCGGCGCTCCCCGCGCAGGCGCCGGCGCCCGCCGCGCCGATCACCGCCATCAAGGCAGGTCGCCTCGTCGACCCGGTCACGGGCACGATGGCCACGAACCAGATCATCCTGGTGCAGGGCGGCCGCTTCACGGCCGTCGGTGCGAACGTCCCCATTCCGGCCGGCGCCACCGTGATCGACCTCTCGGCACTCACCGTGCTGCCCGGGCTGGTGGATGCGCACAACCATCTCGCACTGACGTACAAGGAGATGCCGGAGCGCAACAGCTACTACCTGACGACCATCCTCGACGACACACCGTTGCGCGCCATTCAGGCGGTGTCGAACGGCATCCAGATGCTGGCATCCGGTTTCACCATCGTGCGCGACATGGGGAACAACGGGCGCTACGCCGACATCGCGCTGCGGCGCGCGATCGAGCAGGGATGGGTCCCCGGCCCGACGCTGATTCCGTCAGGGTTGATCATCGGCGGGATGGGGGGACAGTTCTCGCCGAATCCCGAGATGGCGTTCGATCGCAAGATCGTCTACCCGGAGTATCTCGAGGCCGATACGCCGGACGAGATCGTGAAGGCCGTGCGCCAGAATGCACTCGTCGGCGCTCGCGTCATCAAGATCTGCGTCGACTGCAAGCCGTGGGGATACACCATCGATGAGATCCGGCTGGTGATCCGCGAAGCGGCCAAGGCCGGGCTCAAGGTCGAAGGTCACGTGCAGTCCGTCGCCGGTGCGTACCGCGCCGTCGAGGCGGGGATCTGGTCCATCGCGCACGACAACGGCATGAACGACAGCATTCACCGCATCATGGCGCAGAAGCACATCTTCCGCGCCGACACCGAGACGCCGATCTCGCTGGTGGGTCACACGACTGAGGCGCGGTACAGGAACACTGTCGCCATGCTGCGCAATGCGTGGCAGAACAAGGTGCCGATCACGTTCTCGACTGACGCGGACTACTACGTACCCGGCAGGACACGTGGCGAAGTCGCCATCGAATTCGTGGAGACATGGAAGGCCGCCGGCATCCCCGTCCCGGACATCCTGCGCGCGATGACGGTCACGGGGTACGATGTGAGCGAGACGACCACCACGCGCGGCCTGATCAAGCCGGGCCTCTTCGCCGACCTGATCGCGGTGCCGGGGAATCCGTTGCAGGACATCGACGCGCTGCGCGATGTGCGGTTCGTGCTCAAGAACGGCATCGTCTTCAAGCGGGACGGCGTCATGACGCCCGCAGCGTTCTTCAATGGCGGGCCGGTCAACGGCTACAACGCGCGCTGATGGCCGCGCAGCACGGCCCGAAGCGCGTGCCGAAGCCAGGCGCGACGAGTGCCACGACGCGAGGCACGGTGCCTGCCGTCGCCGCGGTCGATCTCGAGTCGGCAATGACGATGCTCGAGCGTCGCCGCCGCACGGCGGCGCTCGATGCGATGGTCCGCTACGGCATCCCGTCGCACAACGCGATTGGCGTGACGATGTCGGGGCTGAAGGCGATTGCGAGGGTCATCGGCAGGAAGGATCACGACGCGGCGGCAGCGCCGTGGACGACCGGCGTCTAAGAAGCGCGCATGCTCGCGTCGCTGATCGACGATCCGCTGCGCGTGACGCCGGCGCAGATGGACGAGTGGTGTCGCGATTTGAACAACTGGGGTATCGCGGATACGGTCTGCTTCGCACTGTTCGATCGAACGCCGCATGCCTGGGCCAAGGTCGAGCAGTGGCATGACCAAAGGCCCGAGTTCGAGAAGCGCGGTGCGTTCGCGCTGTTGTGGGGGCTCACGGTGCACGGCAAGCATTCCGACGATGCACCGTTCGTCAACGCACTTGGCTTCATCGAACGTGGTGCCGCTCACGAACGCCATTTCGTGAAGAAGACGGTGAACATGGCGCTGCGGGCAATCGGCAAGCGGAACGCCGCGCTTCACAAGGCGGCGACGCGAATGGCGAAGCGACTGGCAGAATCAGATGCGGCGGCGCCGAGGTGGGTAGGGAAGGATGCGTTGCGCGAGTTGTCGAGTCCGTCCGTCATGAGACGCATTGCCCGGCGCTGAAGCCAGTGCCGACGTCGAGCGCGCGGGATGGCCAACGCCCCGACCGTGCGCCACGAACTCCCCGTGCGCGAGCTGCATCGCACGGGCGTCCGGCGAGACCGTCTCGAGGGTCGGCTGACGCAGGACGGTGTCGAGCAGAACGACCCCGGCCTGTCGCCGGCAGGGCACCTTTACAGGTAACTGCCAGAAGCTTCCCTCGTATACCGGCCCGAGTCTCCGGACACCGCAGTACATGGCGCCCGAAGAGTCGATGGGAGAGCGCACCGTTGTCCCGGTCTCATGATGGTCCTCGACCGCGGTGCGCGTGTTAGGATGTCGTGGTCGTCTCACCCGGAGCCCTGCCTGATCGTTCCCCTGCTGTTCCTCGCGGCTGCGGTTGGCCCCGACTCCACCATGTCACGGCGAGCCACGCCTGTGGCCGGTGTGGAGTCGTATCGCACCAGCGTCGGCACTCGAGTCGGTGATACGCTCGTGGCCACGCTCGAAATGCGCGAGGCGCGGTGGCGTCCGCAGGGCGCGTTCTCGGTCGAAGTGCCGGTGTATGTGTTCGTCGAACCGGGTGCCAAGCCGAAGGTGCCTGGCCCGATGCTGCGGCTCAACGAGGGTGGCACCGTGCGGCTCACGCTGCGCAACACCCTCAGCACGCGCGCGGTGGTGCGTGGGCTGCAGGGGCGACCGTTCGACGCCACTGCAACGGACTCGGTGGCGCTGCTGCCGGGTCGAGACACCACGATCACGTTCTCGGCGGGTACGGCGGGCTCCTACTTCTACTGGGCGCGCGTGACGCCGACGGTGAATCATCGGATCGCACCCATTCCCGGCGACCTCTGGGGCGGCGAGAATGCCGAGGGGCCGTTCATCGGCACGTTCATCGTCGACCCGAAGGGCGCGCGTCCCGATCCGACGGAACGCACGTTTCTCATCACCCGCTGGCTCGACGAGTATCTGCCCGCCATCAACGACACCGTCGACTGGAAGTTCACGCTGAACGGTGGGAGTTATCCGAACACCGAGCCGCTGTCGTATGTCGTGGGTGACACCGTGCGTTGGCGCGTCATCAATGCGACCCTCGCGTCGCATCCGATGCATCTGCACGGTTTCTACTATCGCGTGCTCGGCACTGGCGATCCCTATTCGTCGCAGTCGATCGCCGAGGCGGAGCGGAAGCGCGTCGTCACCCAACTGCTCGAGGCGGGGCAGAGCATGCGGCTCGCGTGGGTGCCGGAGCGGCCCGGGAACTGGCTCTTCCATTGCCATCTCGTGCGGCACATGACCGGGCAGCAGAACCTGCCGATGGATCCGACTGCCCCCGCGACGACGCACGAGGGACATCAGCACGAGATGGCCGGACTCGTCATGGGCATCACCGTGCGGGCGAAGGGGGCGCGCGCGGGTGCCGATGAACGACGCGCGCATGGTGCCGCACCGATTCCGCGCACGGCGCGCGCGATGCGGCTGCTCGCGCAGTCGCGGCCCAATGCGTACGGAACGCAGCCCGGTTATTCGTTCGTGCTGCAGCACGGCACCGTGGCACCGACACCGGACTCCATCCTGCAGCCAAGCACCACGCTGGTGCTCACGAGGGGGCAGCCGGTGCGCATCACCGTGGTGAACCATCTCGCCAATGCGCTGGCGGTGCACTGGCATGGCATGGAGCTCGAGAGCTGGTACGATGGCGTGGGAGGATTCAGTGGCATGGGGTCACGCATGCGTGATCCGATCGCGCCGCGCGACTCGTTCGCCGTGTTCTTCACGCCGCCGCGCTCGGGTACGTTCATGTACCACACGCACGACGAGAAGGGTCAGGAACTCGCGAGCGGCCTGCAGGGGGCGATGCTGGTGGTGGACGACCCGGCGACGCTCGACCTGACGCGCGATCACGTGCTGCTGCTCAGTACGCGCGGCCCCACCGACAGTGGCATGGTGGCGGTGAATGGTCGCACCAACCCGCCACCGTTGGTGCTGGCCCCGGGCACGCATCGCGTCCGCTTCGCCGCGATCTCCAGCAACGAACGCATGGACGTATCGCTGATGAAGGGCGACTCCGTGTTGACGTGGCGGGTGATTGCGCGCGATGGTGCCGATCTGCGCATGGCGCAGCGAGCGCCGCGCCGCGCGGAGCTGGGCTTCTCGGCCGGCATCACCACCGACGTGCTCGTGAACCTGCCGCCGGGCGAGGGCTACTTCCTGCGCGTGCGCATGCGCCCGTACGAGGCATTCGAGTATCCCGGCAGCGAGGTGCGGGTGCCGATCGTGCGACGGTAGGCGGTCGCGCGTCTGCGAACCGCCAGCGCCGCATGCGGCGGCAGTCCGAGCCCGCCAGCGCCGCCGCAGGGCTGGCGATCCTGCTGCCCACGGGCCTTGTTTGCTGTATGCGCCTCCGTGCTCCTTCTGCGGTTGCTCCCTCTGCGGTTGCTCCCTCTGCGGTTCCACCCACACCGCCGCTGATCATGCGCCCGTTCCCCCGTTTGCTGTTGCTCGCGCTGGTGCCTGCCACGACGCTCGTCGCACAGCGCGCGCCCACGCTCCCGCGTGTTGCGACAGGCGCCGCGGTGATCGCGCGCGGCGATTCGCTCCAGTTTCCGGGCCAGTGGGTGCCGGTGCCGGGTGATGCCCTCTCGCACTACACCGCGGGGTTCGCCGTCACGCTCTGCGGCGCGGTGTTCATCACCGGTCTCACGACGGCTGATGCGGCCGCCAACGTGGGATTCTTCACGGGCCCACTCGCGTATCGGTCGGAAGTCGTGGACACCGTCGTGGATCGCGCGACGCAGACGGTACGATTGCGTCTGAGGAACGGCACCACGCGTGTCGCACGACGGTACGGCAGCCAGGGTTGCGTGCCACTTCCGGAAGGCGCTGACTCGGTGCAGTTCACACCGACGGTCGTCACCTCCACGCTGCCGCCCGCTGAGTCCACGCCGTGGCCGATGGGCGATGTGCTACCGACGACGCCACTGCCGCGGACCATCGATTCGACGTTGCTGGCGCGGGCACTGGACGAAGCGTTCGGGCCACCCGAGGCGATGACGCTCGCCATCGTCGTGACCTACAAGGGACGCATCATCGGTGAGCGCTACGCCCCCGGCATCGGGATCCACACGCCACTCGAAAGCTGGTCGATGGGCAAGAGCCTGACGGGCACGCTCGTCGCACGCCTGATCCAGATGGGCACCTACACGCTCGACCAGCCTGCGCCATTTCCAGAATGGCAGACACCTGGCGATCCGCGGCAGTCGATCCGGATCCGCGACATCATGCGCATGTCGAGCGGCCTGCGACTCCGCGCGCCGCAGGACCCTGGCTACGACCCGTCACTCGGTTACCCTGAGCACCTCTACCTGTACGCAGGTTCGGTGAATTCGTACGCGTTCGCCGCATCGCGCCCGCAGCAGTGGTCGCCTGGCACCGTGGGCCGCTACCGCAACGTGGATCCGGTCCTGGCGAGCTATCTGGTGCGCCTCGGTGCCGAGAAACGCGGCGAGAACTATCACGCCTTTCCGACGCGGGCACTGTTCGACAGGATCGGCATGCGCGACGTCGTGATCTACACCGATCCGTTCGGCAACTATCTCGGCCAGGGTGCCGAAGTGATCGCGGCGCGCGACTGGGCTCGATTGGGGAATCTGTATCTGCAGGATGGCGTGTGGAACGGCGAGCGCCTGCTGCCGAAAGGCTATGTGCAGTACGCGAGCACGCTCGCACCGGCGTGGGTGGCCGACGGCCGCCCGGTGTACGGCGGTGGTTTCTTCTGGGTCAACGGCGACGGTGCGCAACCGATGCCGCGCACTGCCTACGCGATGCTGGGCGCAGGCGGGCAGAGCGCGTGGATCGTCCCATCACACGATCTGGTGATCGTGCGCATCGGCAAGTATCGCGGAGCCGAGGCTGGTGAGGCCGCACGGGAGAAGGGGACGGCGACGCTATTGCGTGCGATCAGCAAGTGATGCGGTTGGTGGTCGGGACATCGTCCGCCGTGGTCGACACCGTCGCCACGGCGCAGCGCCGGGGCATCGAGCGCCACCCTCGCAGGCTCGCGCGCTGAGCCTGCGGTCGTCCCGCGCGCGCGCTTCAGGGCGTGCGGCGCGGAACGACGGGAGGCGTGGGCGGGAGGTCGGCCTTCTCGATCGCGCCCCAGTCCTTCTTCGTCTCACCGCGCGAGGGGCCCCGCCGGAACTTGGCCGGGTCCGGCGGCGCGTTCGCGGGGCGCTTTCGTCCTGCCTTCCCACCCTTCATGACGCACCTCACCGGACAAGGCCGCGCCGGGCGTCGTACCCGGCTCCGGAAGATACGGCGTCACCCCTCAGGGTCGATACAGCGGAAGGATGGCCAGTCGTGACTCGATGCGCTGCATCATCGCCCGATACCGTGGCGCCCCAATCCCGCCAAAGCGCTCGGCGAACTGTGCGGCGGTCATGAACTCGGGCAGGTCGGCGATCGACGGCATGATGTCCGCCTCGGCCAGCCCAGCCCTCACTGCGCCGCGCAGCCGTGCCGGCGACCTGGTTGCCACGTCGCCGAACTGCGTTCCCGCGCGATCCGCCGCAAGATCGACGAAGCTGAACCCGGTGCCGAACTGCGAGTCATCCACCTCCTTGGTGCGGCCCACCGCGTCCGCCAGCGCGCTGCCGTTCTGCGATGACACCAGCGCCGACACGAGAAAGTGCTTCGCCAGATCCTCTCGACCCACCAGTGTCACGGGGCGGAGGGCCACCCGCGTCCAGCTGCTCGCGCTGCGCATCCAGCGACTCAGCGATCGCCCGGTCACGTACAGCGTGAGCGTGGCCAGCACGGCGCGGTGTTCTGCCACTTCATCACCGCCCACCGATCGCTCGGCGGCCGCCTGAAACATCGGCACGAGCAGCGTGGCCAGCGACAGCGGACCGGTGCCACCGTGCGCACTGACCAGCCGCGTCAGGTCGTCATGTGCCGCGTGCAGGCGCTCCATGTCCGCCGGTGGAATCAGCATGTCACGCACACGCATCGTCGCGTCCCGCTGCCAGGTGTACGCGATGCGCACCGACGCGCGCGTGAACGTCACCGCCTGCACCATCTCCTGCGCCAGCGACACCGGCACGTCGGATCCCAGTCGCGCGAGGAGCAGGTCCGTCACGCGGCGTGCCGCGAACGCGGGCACCGGCAGCCGGCCCACGCGCAGGTGCTGGACCTCTGGCAGCCCATCGGCGTTGCCGACCGTGGCAGCGACGTTGAGCCAGCGTCCGAGTGGTAGGCCATCGAGTGCGACGCTGGCCTGCACGTCGGCGTGACCATCGCGCAGCGTCACACGCGTCACCGCACGCCGCCAACGGGATGCGGCATACTGCGTGAGCAACGTGACATCCTGCTGCGTGAGCACGACGACGCTGGCGACGCCGTCCGGCACGCGTCGGGGGTCGTGCTGTGCCATCAGCGCACGCGCGCGCTGCACATCCGCTACCGACACGGCACCCGGTGTGGTGACGAGTGGCGTGCCCTGAAACGCCAGCAGCAGCATGCCAGCCATCGCCATGCTCGCGACGAGGGCGGCGATGGCGATCGCTCGCAGCAGCAGTCTCATCGCAACATCAGCGCACGAGGATGCAGGAGCATCGTGCTCCACCCATCGAATGACGCTCCGATCATGAATGCTGCGCGGTGGCCACGAATCGCCGCTCAGTCTCGTGCGGTTGCGCCCTGCACCAGTGCTCCCAGTGCAATCCCAGCCACCGCAAACACCAGTTCGTAGCTCCCCGCGCCGAGCCCCGCGATGGCGGGGCCGGGGCAGACGCCGGTCACGCCCCATCCCACGCCGAAGATCGCGGCACCGATGATCGTCGACCGCTCCATGGTGGCCTGATGTGTGCCGAAGGCGCCGCCCAGCACCGGTCGCCGCAGCAGGCGCGGCGCGACGCGATAGGCAACGAACGTGACGACGACTGCGGCGCCGAGTACGAACAGCAGCCCCATGTCCTCGAAGCGCAGGAAGCCGAGCACGATCTCTGGCCGGATCATGGTGGACAGGGCGAGGCCGAAGCCGAACAGCGCGCCCGCTGCCAGCGCGGCAAGGAGTTGCGGAAGCGCGCTGACCGTCGGAACCGTCGACGAAACGACGGGCGGAACTGACGAGCGAGAGGTGGCCACGGGTGGTCAGCTCCCGAAGAGGCGCGTGGTGACGTTCGCGGTGACGAACGCCGTCGCCATGAACGTGAGCACGGCCAGGAGCGAGGGCAGCTGCAGTGATCCCAGACCGCAGATGCCGTGCCCCGACGTGCATCCGCGCGACAGGCGGGCGCCGTACCCGACGAGCAGGCCGCCGCCGAAGAGCTGCCACCACGGGATCGACACCGCGACGCGCGCCCCGTTGCCGAAAAGCAGCCACCAGGTCGCGGCGCCGAGGATCAGCCCTGCGGCATACGCCAGCCGCCAGTCGCGGCTTCCGGCGAGCGTCGGCTGCTGGAAGAATGGACGCCGCACGAGGTACGACCACGTCGACGAGTAGACGGAGCTCATGCCGCCGACGAGACCGGTGAGCACATAGAGGAGCGCGACGCCGGCGCCGATGCACAGGCCGCCAGCGAGATAGTGCGTCCAGCCGAACGGGAGTGGGAGCATGCGATGGGGCAGCGAATGGGGATGCGGACGGAGGTGCATCTGCGGAGACGACGGCACGACGGAGCTCGTGCGGATGATCACCCCGTCGGAGCCTGATCTGCAACGTGGCCAGCGACGCCCCCGGCCGGCACATGGATCACGACCAGCCCGTGCAGCACGCTGGCAACCGGTCACGCCACGTCACGTTCTCTCGCGAGCCAGCTTACGGAAACCGCACCTTGACCGGCTCGCGGCTGTCGCGTGCCTCGCCGTTGCCGAGTTGTCCGCTCTTGTTCGACCCCCAGCAATACACTTCAGACGCAGCCGTCACGCCGCAGGTGTGCGCAGCACCCGCGACGACCGACACGAACGTGAGCGCGCTGTCGGTCGCCACGCGACCAGGGACCTTGTGCCGTGCGGCCATCACCGCAGACACATCGGTGATCGCCGGCGCGGCCTGTCCGGACTCGCCGAACGTGTTGGCACCCCAGCATGCGATCGACCCGTCCGTCACGAGGCCGCAAATGTGGCCTCGTCCGACGGCCAGGTGGAGGTAGTGCATCGTGCCTCGGATCGGCACTGGTCCGTCCGAGTCATCGCCGCCGCGACGTTTTGGGACGGCCGGCATCGAATCGGATGCCAGCTGGCCGAAGATGTCGCTCCCCCAACACCACGCTGCCGAGTCAGTCGCGACGGCGCACCCGACTGACGATCCGACGGCGATTGCACGCGCGCGCAGTGTTGCGCTCAGCAGCGTGGGCGACGTCAGCCAGATGAATGCCCCCGCTTCACCCCAGCACGTCAGCCGTTCGTCCGCGGCCAGACCGCAGGTGTGTGAGGAGCCCGTGGCGAGTGTCGTAAATCGTGGGACATCATCCACCGGAACGGGCAGTCCACTTCCGCTGCTGGAGTGCTCGCGGTTCCCGAGGCGGCCGCCGCTGCCGTTGCCCCAGCAAAACGCAGCCCCGTCCCCATCGAGCGCGCACGTGCCGTTGTCCGCCGCCCAGACGCCGGCAGGTGCCCGAATCCCCGCGACCCGCACCGGTCTCCGTCGTGGCGCTGTCGAGCCGTCACCCAACTCTCCGCTCGTGTTCGCCCCCCAGCAGAAGAGGGTCGCGTTGGAGATCGCACAGGAGTGGTCGCCGCCGGACGCGATGGTGGCGGCGCGGTTCTGGCCGGAAAGCCAGCTGGGGAGCAGCGTGGCGGCGATCAACAGCGAGAGGCGCATGATTGGGCTCCGCGGTCGGCTCTGGTGAACCCACAGCGCGGTGGCGTGGCGGGTCGGCACGGGTGGCGCGCCGACGTCTCCATGGCTCGAGCCTGAGCCGTCGGGTTGCCTTCACGCGGGGTGCCTCACCCGGTCCTCACTCACCATTCGTGTGACAGTGACCCCGCGTCGCACGACGATACAGATCGGCCGGGCGCCGGTCAATCCAACGCCACGCTCGGCTACCCGTGGCGCGGCGGACGACGATCCGCACCGCGCGACCGCGTCATCGCGACGATGAACGGCCGTCACTCGCCGGGATGGAACGGCGACCCGACGTCGTCGACGAACAGGCCCAGCGCGCCTGCGACACGCCGCGATTCGGGGCACGCCGCGGGCACACCGAGGAACATGTAGTAGTCATGGCCGAAGTGCACGAATGCGTGTGGACCTTCGAGTCGGCACCAGCAATCCTCGCGGAGCACGTGCCGGATCAGGCTGCCGACACGCGCCACCTCGATCGCGTCGCCATCACGGACGCGGAGCGGGCTCTCGCTCGGCTTTTCCAGTGACGTGACGGTGAGCGTCGTGACGCCGGACTCGCGCAGGAACGACAGCGCGGCGGCAACGTACGCATCCTCCACGCGCCCATACTCCTGCGCGGTGAGAACGACACTGTCATACGCGGTATCGATGTCGCTGATCGCGGTCCATTCGTCCCGGTGATATCGACCCGTGGCGTCTCGGAAGCGGGGGTCGTACTTGATCACTCGGTATTCGAACATGCGGCGTGTGTGTCGGAGATCGAGTGAGTCCGGCGCGCGCGGTTCCGGGTGCGATCAGGCGGTGGCCATGATCCGCCGGAATCAACAAGCGCACGGGGTCGTCGTCCACTGTTCACAGCGGGACAGACAGGCGTTCCGCGCGCGGAATCCCGTCGCCGTGGAGCGACTCGCGTCCGACCGGACCACGACGGCGGTGACCCATCGGTTGGACGAGTCCGATGTCCCGACGGCGGCCGCGGGCACCCGCCGTCGATCCGAATCGCCCGACCGCCCGCGTTCGCCAGAGAGGCTGCCGATGGCGAATGATTGCGTCTCCGTGATTCGCGCCGCACATTCGCGCATCATCATCTCAGGCGAGGAGAGAGCTCATGGCGTCGCTTCTGCTGAACGGCAAGACCGTCACCGTCGATGCCCCACCGGACACACCGCTGCTGTGGGTCCTTCGCGATCACCTCCAGCTGACCGGCACCAAGTTCGGCTGCGGCGCCGGCTACTGCGGCGCCTGCACGGTGCACATGGAGGGGGTGGCCACCCGATCCTGCCAGATTCCGCTCTCAGCCGCCGTCGGCAAGCGGGTCACCTCGATCGAAGGCCTGACCAGCCGCGTCGGGGTCGCCGTCCAGACGGCGTGGGACAAGCATCAGGTGCCGCAATGCGGCTACTGCCAGTCGGGTCAGGTGATGGCTGCCGCCTCGCTGCTGGCGAAGAATCCCAAGCCGACCGACGACGAGATCGTCGAGGCGATGCAGGGGAATCTCTGTCGCTGCGGGACCTACCCGCGGATTCAGGCCGCGATTCATGATGCCGCCACCACACTGGGGACCCGGCCATGACCATCCCCCCAACCACCCGACGGGATTTCCTCAAGGTGTCGGCCGTCATCGGCGGTGGCATGCTGCTCGGGTTCCGACTCGACGCGAGCGCGCCCACCGCCGCTGCGCCCTTCAAGGCCAACGCGTGGATTTCCATCGCCCCTGACGGGACGGTCACATTCACCTGCGGACGCAGTGAAATGGGACAGGACGTCTACACCTCGCTCAGCATGCTGCTGTCGGAGGAACTCGGCGTGGATCCGCGGCGCGTGACAGTGCTGCACGCACCGGCTGACGCGGCCTATGTGAACACCGCCATCGGCGCCCAGATCACCGGTGGCAGTACGAGCATTCGCGAGGCCTGGGAGCCGCTCCGGAAAGCCGGTGCAACGGCCCGCATGATGCTGGTGAGCGCTGCCGCGACGCGCTGGGGTGTGCCTGCGAGCGACTGCGTGGCGGCCAACGGCATGGTGACGCACGGGCCGCACAAGGCGGGATACGGTGAACTTGCCGCTGCGGCGGCCGTCCTGCCGGTGCCGCGCGACGTTCCGTTGAAGAACCCAGGCACCTTCACCGTGATCGGCAAGCCGCTGCCACGATTGGATGGCGCCATCAAGGCCCGCGGCAAGGCCGTCTACGGTATCGACATCAAGCGGCCCGGCATGTTGTACGCCGCGCTCGTGCAATGCCCGGTGTTCGGCGGGAAGATCACGTCGGTGGACGAGGCCGGCGTGGCGCAGCGCGCTGGCGTGAGGGCCGTGGTGAACCTCGGCGACGGCGTGGCAGTGGTGGCCACCCACTACTGGACCGCACGGCAGGCCGCCGAGGCACTCAGGATTCAGTGGGATGAAGGGCCCGCTGCGAACCTCGGTACCGATGCGATCTTCGCGACGCTCTCCGCTGCCCGTGGCCGGCCGGGGTTCGTCGCCAAGAAGGCGGGAGATGCGACCGCAGCACTGGCCTCGGGCGCGATCGAGGCCGAGTATCGCTGCCAGATGCTCGCGCACGCCACGCTGGAGCCGCAGAACTGCACGGCGATCGTGACACCCGGCGGCGTGGAGGTCTGGGCCAGCGTGCAATTTCCTCAGGGCGCGCAAGGCACGGCCGCTGCCGTTGCCGGGGTGAAGCCGGAGCAGGTGAAGGTGAACTGCACATTCATCGGCGGTGGCTTCGGCCGACGGTTGGAAAATGATTTCGTAGGTCAGGCCGTGGCGATTGCGAAGGCGGTGCCGAACACGCCGATCCAGTTGATCTGGAACCGGCCGGACGACATGCGCCACGATTTCTACCGGCCACCCAGCATCCACGTCATGCGCGGCGCGGTCGCCGGTGGCAGCGTCACCGCGCTCAGTGGCACGCTGATTTCCCCATCGATCACGGCGCGGGCCTTTCCGTCGTTCGTGGTCAATGGCAACGATCCCTTCATGGTCGAGGGGCTCGCCAACCTGACGTACGACATCCCGAACCTCGAGCTGCGCACCATCATCCAGGAGGTCGGTGTGCGTGTCGGCTTCTGGCGCTCGGTGAGCCACGCGCTCAACGCCTTTGCGGTCGAGAGTTTCGTGGATGAGTTGGCGCTGGCGGCGGGGAAGGACCCCCTCGGTTTCCGGCTCGCCCTGCTCTCGAAAATGCCGAGGCAACAGGCAGTGCTGGAGCGGGCGGCACAGGTGTCGGGCTACACCGCGACGCCGGGGGCGGGACGCGCGTTCGGGATTGCGTCGATGGAGTGCTACGACACCAACGTCGCGCTGGTCTGTGCCGTGTCGGGGAACGCGGAGCGCGTCAAGCTGGAGCGCGTCACCATCTGCGCCGACTGCGGCGTGGCGGTGCATCCGGATCAGGTGATCGCCCAGCTGCAGGGGGGCGTCGTGACCGGCCTGATTCAGTCGCTTCGCAGCAAGATCACGTTCGTGAAAGGGCGGGTGGAGCAGAGCAACTTCAATGACTTCCAGCTTCCCCGGATGCACGAGGTTCCGCCGGTGCAGGTCGAGCTGATCCAGTCCGGTGGAAAGCCGGGAGGCATGGGTGAAGTCGGGGTGCCGCTGGTGGCACCGGCCATCGCCAACGCGGTCTTCACGCTGACGGGAAAGCGAATTCGCAGCACGCCACTCGAGGACGGCGGAGTACGGTTCGCGTAGCGCGCTGCTGGGATGCTCGGAGGCGCACGTCCGCGAACGTCACTGCGCCAATGGCTGCCGCCCGTCAGAGGGCACGCAGGCGGGCACGGGCGCCGTGCCCTTCGCCTCCGAGACGGCGACGTGACGTCCGGCGAGCGCCAGGCCGGTTCGGGGTGTGGCGCCGTACACGGTCTCGTATTCGCCCGCCCGAACGAGAAAGGTTTCGTGCCAGATGCCAACGTCGCCGCTGCTGGCGCGAACGGTTCGGTTGAAGGCGGTCCACGCCGGCCAATGGGCGTGGGCTGGATTACGGCCGTACGCGTCGAGGTGGTCGAACGATCGCCAATACTGAATGCTGCTGCCAAAGCCTCCAGTGGTCGCGAGGCAGCCCCACTCGGGATGCGCGCGGAGCTCGGCAAGCATCCGTGGCACGGCCATCGCGACGGGCCACCACGTGTACACCTTCCACCACCGATGATGCGATCGCCGAGTCGGTCATCGGGCGGCACGAGCCGGACGTCATCCGATGCCGTGGCCTCGGGTGTGGCTTCGAGGTACGCGGGGCGGTTCACTCAGGCCAGCGTGACGCGGCACGGCATCCAGCCGCATGACGCCCGCGGCAGGCCCAGCAGCCTCGACTCCACGGTGTCCGCACCCCACCTTTGTGAACAGTCGCAGGCAGACTCCTCCCGCTCCGATCACGCCCATGTCCTTTCCCCACGAAGTTCATCAGGACGCAGTGCCAGCCGGCACCGAGGAACGTCCGGACGCGTCCGACGCAGTGCCAGCCGCGGCCGGCGAACGGCCGGAAGCGCTCGATGCCGTGCGCGACATCCTCTTCGGCGGACAGATGCGCACGGTCGAGGCACGACTGCGCTCCATGGAGGAGCGGTTCCAGGCGGAGCAGGACACGCTTCGAACGGAGTTCGGGCGGCGCACGGCAGAGGTCGAGCAGTTCGCCCGGCGTGAGACCGAGGCGCTCCAGCAGCGGCTGTCGGCGGAGACCGACGCGCGGGTGCGCGCGCTGCGCGAACTCGCCGATGAAGTGAAGGACGCCTTCCGTCAGTCCAATCAGCGCCACGTCGCCCTCGAGCAATCGACATCGCTCTCCGACGCCGAACTGCGCGACCAGCTCATCGCGCTCGCCACGTCGTCGGCGGCGGAACTGGATCGCATCCACGGCAAGCTGAGCGACGAGCTGCAGCGTTCCCACGCCGCCCTGTCGCACGCCAAGACCGACCGGTCGAGCCTCGCCGCCATGCTGGGTGACGTGGCGCGACGGATTGCCGATGGACCGGGGTCGCCGCAGGACACCCAGGGATAGGCGATGCGCGCCACCTTGCGCACGCGCGCATGACTGACGTCGGCCGTACCTCGGCGACGCCATCGTCGGTCGTGCCCGGCGGCGGAGCGGCGTCGCCGCACGGCGGACCGCCTGTCGTCGGCGTCGCGGCTCCGGGTACCCCTCGGGATGCCCGGACGGATGAGCTTGCCGAGTTGCGACGATTGCTCGTCGGTCCCGAAAGGGCACGGCTCGACGCCATCGACGAGCGCCTGGCGCAGCCGGTGACGCCGGATATGATCGCGGCCCGGCTGCCTGAAGCGATCACCCTTCGCGGCACCGAGGATCGCGACCTCGCACGCGCGCTCGCGCCTGCCATCGAGGGCGCGATCGGCGAATCCGTGCGGCGGCGGCCCCGCGATTTCGCCGATGCGATCTTCCCCGTCCTCGGCCCCGCCATTCGCAAGGCCATCGCCGCGACGATGAGCGAGCTGGTGGGTTCCATCAACCAGGCGCTGCAGCATTCATTCTCGGTTCGCGGACTCGCCTGGCGGTTCGAGTCGTGGCGCACCGGTGTGCCGTATGCGCAGGTCGTCATCAAGCACGCCCTGGTCTACCGGGTCGAGCAGGTGTTCCTGATTCACCGGGAGACCGGCCTGCTGCTGGAGCAGGCGCACCTGCCGAACCTCGCGCTCCCCGACGCCGACCTGGTGAGCGGCATGCTCACCGCAATCCGCGATTTCGTCGCCGACTCCTTCCAGCAGGATCGGGAATCCGGCGGGTTGCGCGCGTTCAGCGTGGGTGAACTGTCGGTGATCGTCGAGCCGGGCCCGAATGCGTTGCTGGCGGCCGTCGTGCGCGGTCAGGCGCCGGACGGCTATGCGCGCCGACTTGAGGAGGCGATCGAGTCGGTGCACGCGCAGTTCGCCACCGCGCTGGCCGACTTCGACGGCGATACCGCGCCGTTCAGCGCCGCTCGGCCGCTGCTCGACGACTGCCTGCTCAGCGTGCTCGCGACGGACCGGAAGGCGGGCGCACGCGTGGCGTGGAAACCGTGGGCGCTGGCCCTCGCCGTGATCATTATCGCACTGCTGGCGTGGCGGCTCTGGACCGCGCGGCAGTGGCGGCGTGCGGTGGGCGCGCTCGTCGCCTCGCCAGGCCTGGTGGTGATCGACGAGGGCACCGGCTGGCGAACCGCCCGCGTGCGCGGCCTGCGCGACGCGGACGCGCCCGACCCATCGGCGCTGCTGGCCAGGGCGGGGATCGACACCTCGCGCGTCACGCAGGCGTGGGAACCCTACCTCTCGATGCGGTCGTCGCTCGTGATGCGGCGCGTCGGGCGCGGCTTCGGCGCCGGTGCCCCGCCCGATTCACAACTCGTGCTGCGCGGCGACACGCTCGTCGTGCATGGCGCCGTGGAGGCGGCCTGGCTCGCGCGCGTGATGCGCGACGGCGCCGGCCGGATCCCCGGCGTCGCATCCGTGGAGCGTCGCGACGTGACGCTCGTGCTGCCCGACGCGCTGACGGCGGCGATGGATACCATCTCACGTGAAAGCGTCCTGTTCGCGCCCGGCGTGAGCCGACTCACCACGAGCGCAACCGAAACCGTGCAGCGGGTCGCGCGCCTGCTGGACCGGCTGGACTCCGGCCTGTCGACCGTCGCGGCTCGCGCGGACCTGAGGCTGGTGGGTCGTGCTGACCTGGTCGGGCGCGACTCGCTCAACACGACGCTGAGTCGCGAGCGCGCGGAGGTCGTCCTGCGTGCGCTCTCGGTGGCGTTCGCCGCGGCGCGGACGGCCGATGGCGGACGGCGCGTGCCGACCGCAGTCGCACTGTCCGCGACCGGCGTCGGCACCACCGAACCGCTCTCGACGCCCGACACCACTGCTCGCGCGCGCATCAACCGAAGCGTATCGTTCGTCGTTCGCATGTTTCCCGATTCCGCTGCAGGAGCGTCGCCGCCGTGATATCGAAGAAAGTCTGCATGGTCGGGGTCTTCGGGACCGGGAAGACCAGCCTGGTGCAGCGCTTCGTGCAGACGAAGTTCTCCGATCGCTATCTCAGCACGGTCGGCGTGAAGATCGACCGCAAGGTGGTGGCGGTGGACGGCGCCGATATCACGCTGGTGCTCTGGGATCTCGCCGGTCGCGACGGACATCAGGAGGTCAACGGCAGCTACCTGCGCGGCGCGCATGGCGTGATCTACGTGGGCGATGGCACGCGGGCGACCACCGTGGACCAACTCGGTGAGCTGCGCCGCCTCGGGACAGAGTCGGCGGGTGATGTCCCGTCGGTGACCGCGCTGAACAAGATCGACCTGGTCGATGCGTGGACGGTGTCGCGGGCAGAGGAGGCGGCCCTTGCCGCGCAGGGGGGACTGTTTCGCACCAGCGCGAAGTCGGGCGTCGGCGTGGAGGAGATGTTCCTGCACCTGACCCGCGCGCTGATTGCACCGGGAGGGAGCGTATGAGCGGAAAGGTCGCCGCCGCAGTCACGGACGTCTTCGGCGTGTCCGACATCGGTCGCCGGCGCGCGCGCAATGAGGACCACTTCATCGTCGCGTCGCTGCGCAAGGAACTGGCGATCCGGCAGTCCAACCTGACGGCTGCTGCCTGGCACGATGCGGAATCCGCGGCCGAGGCGCAGGTCTTTGCAGTCGCCGACGGTGTCGGCGGGCACGAAGGCGGCGACGTCGCCAGCCAGCTCACGCTGACGATGCTGGTGAATTATCTCGCGCGCGCGGCCGCGTCGTTCAACCAGCTCGGGGCTGACGAGGAGAATGCGTTCCTCGAGCGCCTCGAGGCTGGTGTGCACGAGGTGCACGAAGGGCTGCTGGCTCAGCTGGGCCGCGGGAGCCGAGCACCGGCATCCACGCTGACGATGGTCACGCTGGTGTGGCCCCGGGCGTACGTCGTCCACGTCGGGGACAGCCGCGCCATGTACCTCCATCGCGGCATCCTGCGCACGCTGACGCGCGACCAGACGTTCGCGGAAATGCTCGTGGACGATGGCACCATGACGCCGGAACAGGCAGCACGGTCGATGCTGAACAGCACACTCACGAGTGCCATCGGCGGCCAGGACATGCGGCCGATCGTCGGGCTGGTGGATTTCGTGCCGGGCGACGTGCTGCTGCTCTGTTCCGACGGGCTGACGAAGCACGTGTCCGACGAGCGGATCGCCGAGCGGCTGGGCGAGCCCTGGACGGCCGAACAGATGGCAACCACGCTGCTGCAGGATGCGCTGGACGGCGGCGGGAGCGACAACGTGACGGTGCTGGTGGTGCGCATGCTGGGGTAGGCGGCGGTGACGGCGCGAGGGCGTGATGCACCCTCGAGTGATCCGCCAGCCGCAGACTGCTACTGGCCGACCGTCACGCCACGGATGCTCACCGTCCCTCCGCGCGCCGTCACACGCGCGACCGCGAGGCGCTGGTCATCGAACGCCGCAACGCGTCGCCCAGCGTGTTCACGGACAGCACCGTCACGAGTATCAACACCCCCGGGTACACGGCCAGCAACGGCGACGATGTGAGGTACGTCTGCGCACCGCTCAGCATGTTGCCCCATGACGCCGCTGGCGGCTGTACGCCAAGTCCAAGAAATGACAGTGCAGATTCGGTGAGAATCGCCGACGGCACACCCACGGTGGCTGCGACGAGCACCGTCGGCGCGAGGTGCGGCACCAGGTGGCGCAGGATGATCATGACGGGTGTGGCGCCCAGTGCGCGTGCCGCTTCCACATACAGTTGCTCGCGCAACACGATCACCTCACCACGGATCATCCGTGCTGACCCCATCCACGACGTGGCCGCGATGGCACAGAACAACGTGACCACCGACGGTCCAAGAAAGGTGAGCACGAGAATCACCACGAACAGCGCCGGCACGGACAGCGCCGAGTCGGTGAGTCGCATCAGCGACGCGTCCACCCAGCCGCCGGCAAGTCCGGCCACCGCGCCGATCAGCGTTCCCACACCAACCGCGAGCACCATCGCTGAGAGGCCCACGGAGAGCGTCACGCGCGCTCCGGCCAGCAATCGCGCCAGCACATCGCGTCCGCTCTCGTCGGTGCCCAGCAGATGCGCGGCCGTCGGCCCGCTGCCGGCGATCGAGAGGTCCATCGTCACCGGACTCGCGTGATAGAGCACCGGACCGACAATCGCCATCGCGATCACGGTCCCCAGCGTCGCTGCCGCAAGCGTCAGGCCAACGTTTCGCGCACTCACGCGGCGCGGACCCGCGGATCGATCACCATCTGCACGACATCCGCCGCGATTCCCGCGACCACGACGCCCGCCGCGACAACCATCGTCACCGCCATCACGAGTGGGTAGTCCCTGCCGAGCGCCGCTTCGACGCCCAGACGCCCCATGCCCGGCCACGAGAACACGGTCTCAGTGATCGCGGCGCCTCCCACGAGTCGAGGCAACTGCAGGCCGATCACGCTCACGACTGTCGTCAGCGTGTGGCGCAGAGCGTGGCGCCACAGGATTCTTCGTGGCGACAGTCCTCGCGCGCGCGCCGTCTGCACGAACGGCAGTGCCAGTGTCGTCAGCGCCGCCGATCGCGTGTACCGCAGCAACTCAGCGCACCCGCCTGCAGCCAGCACGACTGCGGGGAGCAGCAGGTGTCGTACACGATCGACGACTCCGACGTCACCGCCCTCAGTGACCGCACCACCGGCGGGCAACAGGTGCGCCCAGACGGCAAAGACCAGCAAGAGCATCAGCCCCGACCAGAATGCCGGCACGGCCAGCGCGATACCGCAGCTGATCGTCACGACGCGGTCGAGGACACCGCCCGCCCGCGCCGCCGTCAGCAGCCCAAGCGGAATGCCGACGACGATGCTGATCAGTAACGCCGTACCGGCGAGGAGCAGTGTCGGCTGCAGACGCGAGCCGATCGTCGTCAGCGATGGCGTCTGATAGAGGAAGGACGATCCGAAATCGCCTCGCACGGCTCGGCCGAGCCATCGCGCGTATTGCACGGTCGGCGGCTGGTCCAGCCCCAGGCGCTGTTCGATCTCGGTACGCTCAGCGGCGCTCAGCTTCGGGTCGGCGAGCAGCGACGGACCGCCCGGTGCTGCCATCATGACGGCGAACGTGATGACGCTCACCAGCCACAGCACGAGCGCGCCCTGGCCAAGGCGTCTCGCGAGAAATGGAATCAGCTGCGGCACGCGTCAGTGGGCAATGCGAAACCGCTCGCTGTGCCGAAGTGCGTCTCGAATGCCGAGCCTCGGTATATCCGTGAGTCGCGCGCTGACGGCCTGAATCTCTCTCGGATAGAACAGCACGAGCACCGGTGGATCCTCTCGCTCGAGCCGCTGAAAGGCGCGGTAGATCAGGCGGCGCCGCGTGGTGTCGGCTGTGGCGCGGCCGAGTGCCAGCAACGAGTCGACGGCACTGTTGCTGTACCGCACATGGTTGTTGTCCTCGCCGGTATGGTAGAATGAATACTGATCGGGGTCGGGCGGCGTCGTCCACCAGATCAGCATCGCATCGTAATTCGACGGCAGCACACGATCCCGCACCAGGGCGGCGAATTCCATGGTCTGAATGCTCGCCTTCACGCCGATGCGTGCGAGATCCTGCTGCACCGCCAGTGCCGACTGCTCACGTGTGGGGTTGCCCTTGTCCACCAGCAATTCGAACGCAAATGGTTTTCCGCTTGCGTTGCGCAACGTGCCATCCGGGCCCCGCGTCCAGCCGACGCTCGCGAGCAGCAGCAGCGCGGAGTCAGGCGCGTAGGGCATCGGAGCCGAAGCGGAGTCGTAGTAGTCGTGCAGCGCCACCGGAATCGTGCCGCCCGGCAGATCGCCGTACCCCTTGAGCACGCCTTTCACGATCGCCGCCCGATTGACGGCGAGTCCGAGCGCGCGGCGTACCACCGCACTCGTGAACAACGCGCGTGAGGCATTGAATCCAACGTACCAGTGCTGCACCACCGGCACCTCCAGCACCCGCACACCGGCAGCGCCCTGGACGCTGCCAAGATTCGCGGGCTCGATCGTGATCAGGTCCAGCTCACCAGCGCGGAGCTGCGTGACCTGCGCGTTGATGTCGGGCACGATCCTGAACACCAGGCGCTCGACGTTCGGCCTCGGACCGTAGAAGCTGGCGTTGCGCACCAGTGTGACGCTCGATCCCGGTGACACCCGTTCGATGCGGAATGGCCCGGTGCCCACAGGCGTGGTGCGATTGAACGCAACTGCATCCGTGAGCCGCGTGCCCTTCAGGACATGCTCCGGCAGGATACCGGCGTTGTAGCCAAGCAGTGTGAGCAGCGGCGCAAACGGGGTCTTGAGGCGGATGCGCACGGCGAGCGAGTCGATGATGTCGACACCCGCAACCGCGGCGAAGTCGGAGCGAAGCCGCGAGCCCGACGTCGGATCGATGACCTGATCGAAGGTGAACTTCACGTCGCGCGCCGTGAATGCCACACCGTCGTGCCACACGACCCCGGGTCGGAGCGCGAACGTGTACGAGAGCCCGTCCGGCGCCGCCTGCCAGGACGTGGCGAGATCGGGAGAGGGACGCAGCGCTTCATCGGGTCGCACCAGACCCGGAAACAGCACCTTGTTCACCATCACCGATCCGAGATCCGGCGCGAGCAGCGGATTGAAGATCGGATCGTTGATGAGCGGCAGCCGCAGCGTCTCGTCGCTGCGGGTCGCTCCACCGCCGCACGCCACCACCGCCACCAATGACAGCCAGACGCAGCAGGCCGATCGCTTCACCGACCAGGCTCCATGGCCTGCTCGAGCGTGTGCGTGCAGTCGCGCAGCGCTGCGACGAGCCGGTTCTGCCCGCGCACGAGATGTGTGGCGAGAAACCCGCGATCCCACGCCGACATCTCTGCCGCCTGCAGTGCGGGTGACAGATCAGGAAGCGCCGGTGTCGTCTCTGCCGGATCGTGGAAGAATTCAGGCCCGCGTGTGTAATTCACCGGGACCAGGAGACGTGCGAGGCGGCGTATTGCCCGATTCGCGCGCCGTGTGACCGGGTCAGCGACAGGCCGTGACTCGAGCCCGCGCACATGTACAGCGAAGCGCTCGAGCGCCGCATCGAGGTCATCGAGCGCGGTGCGCGCCGGCGTGAAGTCCACCAGTGTCTGCGCCGACGTTGCGTACGTTTCGAGGGTCGCGCGCAGCGTGCCGACCGTCTTCCGGAAGTCGAACGGTGCCACCGTGGCGTTGGCCACGCCCATCACCGACGCAAGATAGATCTTGATGTCCGTCAGCAGGATATCGCGATCGGCAATCTCGATCACGTCATCCTCCGTGTGCCATGCGATGTTGGCACCGCATCCACCGACCGCATAGTAGCCGAGTCGCTGGCGGTGTTCGTGCGACATGGTGGAGAGCAGCATGAAGAACGACGAAATGCCGATGTTGTTGAACGAATAATCACCCGCCTGATGGGGCCGCTCACCCTTCAGTTCCTTGCCCGCGATCTCGCGAATGACATCCGCACAGAACGCCTCGGTCTCGTCCATGAGGGACACATCGATGTATTCGGTGGCCCAGCGGCAGCCGGGCGAGTCGCAGTTCACCTGCGCAATGCAGTTCTCGTACAGATCGATGGCACAGTGATCGGCAAACCAGGTGCTGCCAGCGTACCGTCCCGTGGAGTGCCCTGGCCACCACGCGATGCGCACCGAGCGCTTCAGCCGGTCGCGGTGCTTCCAGAGCACGCGCGCCACTTCGAGCATGCAGGCATCGCCGACCGCGTTGTCGCCGATGCCGAAATCCCACGAGTCGTAGTGACCGTGCAGCAGGACGAATGCCTCGGCTTCGTCGGTTCCGGGGATCGTCACCACGGGAATCGGCGATTCGAACCATCCTTCGGTGACCTCGGAATGCAGGGTCACCTCGCCGCCCGCGACCGCGTGCGCGATGAGGGCTTGTCCATCGGGGTTGCTGACGGCGACGACTGCGATCTTCGGCTTGCGCGGCAGGTCGCGGAGATCGGGCGTCCCCCACACCGTGGTGCAGATGCCCCAGTGCGGATTGGCGCCCGGATTCACCGCGATCATGCCCAGCGCGCCGCGCTGTTCGAAGTACGCGACCTTGCCAGGCATCCCGAAGCCTTCGGTCACTACGAGCTTTCCGGCGACGTCGATGTCGACATCACTCACGAATCCCTTCGTGAACATCTCATCCGCGTTCTGCGCGTAGCGGGCCGGCACATGCACGAGCGGCGCCGTCAGGCCGTCCGGGTAGGGCACACTCATGGCCATCGGCTTCGCGCGCAACACGCGGTCGTTGACCGTGACCGACGCTGTCCCTGGAAGACTCAGGAAGATCGTTGGACGGTGCACTTCGACTGGCACACCGTGCGCGCGGAGCCGGGACACGATCTCGTCTGAGGCGGTGGCGACGTCGATCGGATGTTCCCTGCGGAGCGTCGTGAAGCGCTCGATGAGGGGCCATGGCGCGTCGAGCGAGACGTCCGTCAGGGCCGCGGCGACGTCGGGGGAGAGTGACACGGGAGTCGGGTGGCGATGGGGATGAGAGTCGGGGTGTGGATAGTATGCCATGCGTCGGCGTGCGGGGCGAGGGCGTCCGGACTCGGCGACGGCGTGCGCTCGGCGCGTTGAGACTGACGTCCGCCTCCCCGAATCGTTGGGCCGGTCAGAACGAGAGAGCGGGGCAGTGGGTTGATGGTCAAGCTGCGGATGCTCTGCGCGCTCGAGGCGGAGCATTGGCGGACTTTGCAAGCGCCGCTGGGATACGTGGGCAGTCGGCTCTTGTCAGCGCACGCGGGATGAGGCATCCGGTTTTCGCGCGATAGGTTTCCCACTGTCCGGCCAATCGTTCGTGGAGCTGCGCCTCTTCGATCCGGATTCTGCCAGCGGCGATGCTGACGACCAATAGCAGTACCGATGCGCCAAGCAGCCAATTGGAGGAGAGCAGCATGAGCAGGAGCATGACCGAGATGAACGCGGCATCGATCGGATGGCGAACCAGCCGATACGGGCCGGCCGTGATCAAAACGTGGTCGTCATGGAGGCCGACGCCGCCTATGCACGACCCCGGCCACCGCGCGGGGACCTTTTGCGTGGACAACAGTTCCACCGGTGCGACTGATTGGTCCGCGCCGGCATCGCCCCACACTGGGACCGCCGTGCGCACAGCGCTCTCCGCGCAGGAGCGAAATGACGGGCACCTCGCCACCTGTCCGCGGCGCTGGCGCGGTCGGCGATCGCGCCGTATGCTCGACGGGTTCTCGACCCACCCCGATTGAACGTCCTATCCCGACCGTGCGATATCGTCGGAATCGCTTCAGATTTCGCTCCCTCTTCCCGCCTCAGGACCGACGTGCGACTCGCCGATTTCATCTCGCAGCACCGCGAGCCCATTCTCGTCGAGTGGGTGGCCTTCGCGGAGTCCTTCACCGCCGCCGGTCGCGCGATGGCTCGTGTCGACCTTCGCGACCACGCCGCCGAGATGCTGGCCGATATCGTGGGCGATCTGCGCACGGAGCAGACGCCCGCCGAGCAGGAGGCCAAGTCGAAGGGCGACGCGGCGCCCGACGGCTCAGTGCCGGATACGGCCGCCGAGATGCATGGTGCTGGTCGGGCCGAGAGCGGATTCACGTTGAGCGAAATGGTCGCCGAATATCGTGCGCTCCGCGCCAGCGTGCTTCGCATGTGGATAGCCGATACCGGCACGCTGACCGGTGCCGATCTCGCCGACTTGATGCGGTTCAACGAGGCCATCGATCAGGCACTGGCGGAGTCAGCGACCCGCTTTGCCGATGAGCTCGATCGTTCCCGCGAGTTGTTCATCGCGATTCTGGGCCACGATCTGCGGAATCCGCTCAACACGGTGTTGATGGCGTCGGAGTTCATGCTCGAGTCCGGGGAGCTCCCGGAAGCGCACACTGCGATTACCGAGCGCATCGTGCGCAGCGCCAACCGCATGAATGCCATGACCGGCGACCTGCTCGATTTTGCCTGCAGTCGTCTGGGCACCGGCATTCCTGTCAGCCGACAACCCACGGATCTGGCGCAGGTCGCCGCCCACGCCGTCGAGGAAATCAAGGTTGCGCACCCCTCGCGCCCCGTGCGGCTGGAGCAGCGTGGTGACCTCCATGGCGAGTGGGACGGCGCGCGCCTCCGCCAACTCCTCTCCAACCTGCTCGGCAACGCCGTCCAGTACGGCGCCAGTGGGAGCGTGATCCGCGTGTCGTTGTCGGGCAGCGGGAACGTCGTCACGCTTGCCGTGCACAATCTCGGCGAGCCGATCCCGAGCGCGCAGCTGAGTCAGCTCTTCGACCCATTCAAGCGCATGCCGGCGAGCGGCGCGGAACCGCCGAATGGCGCGGGCGTAGGGCTCGGGCTCTACATCGCAGCGCAGGTCGTGCACGCCCATGGCGGCTCCATCGGCGTCGCGTCGACCGAGTCGGCGGGCACCGTCTTCACCGTCACGCTGCCGCGTGGCGCTGGCGCGAATGACGAACCGACCGATGCATCAGACACGCGGTCACCCTGATCGGCTATGATCGCGATGGCGGCCTGCGGCCGTCGGCGGCGCACGCGGCCGTTGCGCCACTGCGTTGGGTGTGCGCGGCGTCGTCGCGCTCGGCGCAGCTCGCCATGGCGGTTTCATCGGCGGCTGTGAGCGTGGCGGCAGTCCTCTTGTTGGCGACGAGTCCGCTGGTTACATGACAGCCGCTCATCGCACGGCTATTCTGCTGCTTCATCTCACACCACACAAGAACGTCGGCGTGTGATGCACACGGTCGTGCGGTGCACGGTTGGCGCCGCGCCAGCGGACACGAAGTCCTCCGCTCCGTCGCACCCATCGACGACGATGATCCGCGACAGCAGACTCGGGGCTGTGCAATGCAGAGGTCCATCCCGGCGGACGGCCAACCACGCACGGCCTCGCTCAGACGATCATCCGAACAGCACATGAGACTACATGCGCGACACCGTGACAGCGCTGCCCGTGGTGAGTGAGCTCGACATTCCCCTCGACCGTGACCTGTTCCTGCGGGCACTCCTCCGGCATCTGGCCGGCACGCTGCAGAATGTCGTCGGCCTGGAAGAAGCCTCCGGCTTCGTCAGCGTGGTCGGTCAGGAGATCGGCGACGAGATCAACCGCTCGTACAAGAGCGCACTCGCCGTGGACAGCCTCTGTCCGGGGCAGGTCGCGGAGGTGCTGGTGGACCTCATGCGCCGCATCCATGGCGACTTCTACTTGATCGAACAGGATGCGGAGAAGATCGTCTTCGGCAATCGGGCCTGTCCCTTCGGCGAGAAGGTGGTCGGTCGCCCCGCCCTGTGCATGATGACGTCCAACGTCTTCGGGGGCATCGCCGCCGACAACCTCGGCTACTCCAAGGTCGTCATCGAGCAGGCGATCGCCCTCGGCGACCCTGGCTGCCGGGTCGTCGTCCACCTCACGCCGACGCCGCAATCGGAAGCCGCACGGGGCCGCGAGTACTTCAAGGGCTAGCAGGATGCTGAAAAAGTAGCTGGATTTCCAGCCGAGCTGGCCCGATTCTTCCAGCGGCAGATATCGACCCTTTCTGGAGCCGAGCCATGCGTGGAGCCGACGAGCCGCAGACGACCTTGTTCAGCTATGTCTCGGTC
>JANNXU010000022.1:0-136364 GCA_031409715.1 Gemmatimonadaceae bacterium
CAAGGCTGCTCGGAAGATGCCGGTCCCTCAGATCCTGCGGCCCAGTCCAGTCTGCTGTCCATCGCCCAGCTCCCGCGGTGGGGGTGGGGAATTTGAGACGATCACTGGGTGGGGAATTTCAGACGATCACTGACAGAGCAGCTCCGGGGTGGATATGGATCCACCCCACTCGTGTCTCGAGAGCGCGATGACCTCCTCGGTGACAGAGTCGAGGATCGTCTGGCCCTGCATGACGCGGACGGTGACCGTGGCCCGCATGCGCTCGGTGAGCTTGTCGAGCAGGCCGCCGTCGAGAGTGACCGTGCGGTCCGACGGCGTGACTTCCGACTGCTTCCGGATGCGGTCAAAGGTCCAGCGGCGCGTCGCGATGACTGGGGGCTCGCAGGTCAGTTCGACTGTCAGGCCATCGATGTTCTCGTCCGAGTCGTTGCGGAGCCGGAGCTCACCCACGACTGGGACGTTGGCCTGGTGCATGGCGAAGGAGACGACTTTCGCCAGTGAAACGGTGAGCTGGATCGGGTCAGGCATGGATCAGCAGTATCGGGAAGCCAAGACAGCAGACTGTTCGTACGATACGCAGTGCCTCTGACGCCGATCCGAAAGGCGGGAGCAGCGCCAGCTCAAGGCAGGGGAGCGGCTCCGGGCTGGCGTCAATTGAACCTGACAGTAACCGTGAGACGAACAGTTCGTTACCAATTAATAAGATACAGCACTGAATGGTGCACGGCTGCGAGTGCGGCGCGCGTAACTACCGTATTCGGTAACGCAGCGGGATTGTGCCAACTCCATGGGGAGACCCAAAGTTCTGAATTGGGCGTCCGTGGGTCGGTAGCACGAAGGCAAAAACAACGCGAGATTGTCCTGTACAGGTGCGTCGATTGGGTGCAAAAGACGAACGCCACCCCTGCATCTGCGGAGGTGGCGTGAATCTGAATTCGACAGCGACCTACCTACGGTCCCGATTTCGTATTTGGTAGCTGGCTGTAGAGCGAACGTCCAATCGTGTCGATGAGCGGGAGATCGTACTCACGCTTCCTGACCAGCCCGAGGCTCTTCATCCGGTCGTAGAATTCGGTCAGCCTCGCGAGCTCATCGTCTCCCGTGCGGACAGCATATACTCTTTGGACCTCGTCAGTCAGTTCGTCGATGAGCGACACTGGGGCTCCCGGTCAGAAGTAGTTCTTGCTGTGCATGAAGAACTTATGATTGCCACGAGCGATGTACTCGGTGAGCAGGTCATTGTAATCGCGAATCAACCCCTTCAACGTAGTATCGGACGAGTAGTCGTCAATGCGGAGCCGAAGCTCCTTCTGAAGCGTCGTCGCGCTGATCATGCGGCCGTGGGAGTGCCATAACTTGTTGTCTCCCAACTGTTTGGCGATTTCTTCCGCCCGTGCTTTCTTTTCGGCTGGCGTAACCGGCTGGCCGAGCTTGCCCGGGTCCGTGGCATGCTCATGCCAGTCCCGAAACTTGTACTCCACCAGCCACTTCTTGAGCAAGGTCACGGTCAGATCCCGTGCCTGTTCGTAGTGACTGAGGGTGGCAAGATCGAGGCCCTGCAGGATCAGGAACTCCGCATTTGAGATGGTACCTGCTCGCGCCTGCGCCAGCAGTTGATTCACCTTGTCGAGGTATCCGAGCGCCGGAACCCAGTCCTTGCCGTTGAAGACCTGCGGATCGATCGGGCCGAGGGACGATGAGTAGTCCATGTAGATCCGATCGCCGGACATGCAGAAGATCGTACCAGCTGACATTGCGACATCTGGAACGACGAATGAGACGTCATCGTAGTGGTGGCGGATGATCTCCACCATTTTCTCGACCGTTTCGGCGCTACCGCCGGGGGTGTTCAGAAAGATGACAAGACGCTCGTTCGGGCTCTCCACATCACGGAGTCGCTCGATGAAATCTCGGAACGATTTCGTTAGTGCTGGGTGAATCTCGCCATAGTAGAAGATTACGTCAGCAGTGAAATGCTCTTCAAGCGCAGTCAAGCGTTTACTGAGCTCATCCTTCATCGTCGCTTCAAATATTTGCATGGAGCTGGATTTTAGTTGCTGTGGAGCCGGAGTGGCGTTTCTCGCAGGATAGGTAGTGACTTCCTCTGACAGAGAGCCAGAATGTCACAAGCATCATCGTTTTTCACCAACAGAGAAGATCACACCCGAAACACCTTCATCACCTCATCCCCCAGGTGATTGATCACCTTCACCGCGATCCGCCCACCCTTCGGCCTCACGAACGGCCGCGACACATCACTGTTCAGCGACGACCACGCCTCCGCATCGATCTCCGCCTTAAGCGTCGTCTTGAGCGCCCCATACGGATCATTCGCGCCTAAAAAGTACGCCTGCCGCACGAAGAAGCTCTCGTTGTCGTAGTCGGTGTCGATGAACCAGCAGGCGATGCCGTCCTTGCCGTCGCTGATCACCTCACCGGTCTGCGGCTTGAAGACGTCCACGCCGTTGACCTTCACCTGCACCCGGTCAGCTCCTACCTCGGTCAGCTCAATGTCCGGCTCCCCGAAGATCACGAACAGGTTGCCCTTGCCGGTGTTCTTCAGGTCCTCGGCCATGTGCAGGTCGGCGTTCATGCGCGCCTTGAGCACGGGGATGCGCCCGAGCTTCGTGAACTCGGTGGTGTGCGCCTCGTAGTTGAAGGCGCAGGCGATCAGCACATCGAAGCTTGCCTCGCCGGCCTCGCGGGCGGCGGCCACCAGGTCGGCGCGCTGCACGGTCCCGAACTCGGGGCCGATGAAGATGGCGGCGCGCTTGTCTGCATCGCCCTCGCGGTAGAAGCCCTCGCCGCAGATCAGGTCACCCGGCCACGGGGTGAGCGCGGTAAAGGTGATGCGATCATCGCGGTGAGCCTGCTGCACGCCGGCCGTGCGCAGGTTCTCGAGGATCATCTGCGGGAACGACTGCTTCGGCGCGTACGCGCTCTCGCGCTCGGCCACATGGTCTATCAGCTCGTCGTCGGCACCGACGGTGAGCGTGCGGTGCGGGCTGAGGCTCTCCACCGTGAACGGGCCAGCGACGCGGACCTTCTTCCGGTCCTCGTATGGCTTGTCGTAGAGGAACTCGAACTCCGCCTTGGCGGCGATGGAGGCGTCGATCTCCTGCTGACGGGCGATGCGGGCCTTCCACCAGTCGGCGTGCAGGGCCTTCGCGGCGTCGGCCCACTTCGTGTCGGCGTCACGCGGGATCTGCCACTCTTCCCACGACTGGTTCAACAGGGCATTGAGCTTCTCGCGGAGCGGTTCGAGAGTGAACTGCCACTTCTCCCAAATGACGTCGATCTCGGCGTTGTTGGCGATCGACTTCAACGTGATGTGCGGGACGCGCTCGTACACGAAGCCGTGCCGCACGTTGCCGTGCACGGGCTGCGAGCTGGGGACGGTGCGGGTGACCTCGGCTTCCTTCTGCTGGCCGTCGCGGGAGTCAGCAAGCAGGTAGAACGGGTAGCGGGCGCCCATCACGCGGGCTCGGGCGAGTGCGAGGGCAACGCGGGAGGTGTCGATGGTAATCCAGCGGCGGCCCCACTGCTCTGCGACGGTTGCGGTCGTGCCTGAGCCACATGTCGGATCCAAGACAAGATCACCGGGATCGGTCGCCATAAGGACGCAACGCTCCACGACCTTTGTGTTCGTCTGGACTACGTAAACCTTATCGTCAGTGAAAGCGCCCGTCTGAGTGTCCATCCAGACATTTGCCATCGTCTGAACTGAAAAATCATCAAGAAAACGCACGTACGAAACCGAGTTTGCCGTAGGTAGTGCGAGGCGACTTGATCGCGCTAGCCTCAGGACACCGACCGGATGCGAGCATTTCCAATGAGAATTCTTCGGCCAAGGGTCAAACGAATGTCCTTGCACGAAGAAAGGCTGCGGCTCGGAGGCACGGCCTTGCGAATACACATTGTCGTGACGATAGATCTTGCTTCCCATGGGAACTAAGCTTTCGTCCTCACGCTCGTCCTCTGTGAGGAAGCGGCGGAATCCACTGAGTTCTTGTAGCCGTGTAAAGCGGTCACCCTTATCGTCCGCAAGCGTCTTCCGCTGATACAGCGGTCGATACTTGAGAGCCGAAGCACCTTTTGCGTACCACAGCACCAGATCGACCGAACGGGAAAGCACACTGCTGGTGAAGGAACTGGTTGTCTTGAATGCGATTTGGACAACAAAACACCCCTGTCCAAATACCTCGTCAAGGACAGCTCGAACCAGATGTACGTTCTCATCACCGATCTGAATAAAGACTGACCCAGAGTCGGTCAGGAGATCACGAGCAACAGTGAGTCGGTCGCGCAGATACGTGAGGTAGCTATGGATGCCATCGCGCCACGTGTCGCGAAAAGCCTTGACCTGCTCAGGCTCACGCGTGATGTGACCGACGTTTCCGTCCTTGACATCTCTGCTCGTCGTCGACCACTGAAAATTGCTGTTGAACTTGATCCCATACGGCGGATCGAAGTAGATGCACTGCACCTTTCCACGCAGTCCTTCACGCTCCGCCAGGCTCGCCATCACCTGCAGCGAATCGCCGAGGATCATGCGATTGCTCCAGTGCTGATCGTGCTGGTAGAACTCCGTCTTGTCGGCGCCCTGCGGAATGCCGTTGAAGTCGGAGAACAGGTCTGGCATCAGGTCGCCGCCGTCGTGCGCGCGCTCCTTGCTGGAGCGGAGCAGGTCGTCGATCAGCGCCTTGGGGTGCACCTTCTCCTGGATGTAGAGCGGCGGTGCGTTCACCACCAGGTCGCTCCAGTCCTGCTCGTCCTTCCCGCGCCAGACCAGCTGTGGATCGAGATCGGTGTTGCGCGGGTAGCACACCGTCTTCGGCGCCTGCGTGGCGGCATCGGTCACCGACTGATACTCGGCGGTGGGGATGTTTTTGCGCGTGTCGGCGTCGTGCTTGAGCATCTCGACAGTCTTGCCGGTGCTCTGAGTCTTCTTGGCCATGTCAGTCGGTATCCGGTCAGCGCGCGCCGCGCGTGGTGTCGATCAGTGTGCTGAAGGCCTGCTGCACCTTCGCCTCGAAGTCGGACTCGATCCGGTAGATCTCGCGGAACTCTGCGAAGGCCCAGCGCCCATGGGTGCCGAGGTTGTTCACGCCGGGCACCCAGTACGCGTCCATCGTCTCCTTCTTCACCTTCGCGTCTTCCTTGCGGAAGCCCTTGATCTCGACGATCAGGTTGAGCGCATCGGCGGGGCCGCGGCCGTCATCGATGCGCACAATGAAGTCGGGGAAATACTTGTGCGCTGTGGAGCCCATGCGGTACGGGACTTCGAGGCCGAGGTTGTGGTTCTTGGTGTAGGCCAGCACCGCGGGGTGTGATTCGACGACGCGGCAGAACTCCGCTTCCCACTCGCTGTCGGTGATGACCCAGTTGACCTGGTTCTTCGGCGGCGGGCCCTTGGTGTTCCAGCCGGGCTTCGAGGTGTTGAAGCGCACATAGCGCGTGGAGCCCGTGGGGGTGTACGGATCGAGCAGTGCCTTGATCGGCTTCTCGCCCACGAAGGCGCGGGTGATGCCGGCGGTGATACGCCCGCAGGCCATATCGGCCAGCTCCTGATACATGAGCAGAGCCGGCTTGGTGTCGCCTTCGCATCGCAGCGAGGTATCCAACCACTGCTTCGTCACGCTTTTCAGCTGGCCGAACAGGTGGAGCCGCGGCTCCTCGCCGGCGTCCCGATACTTCGTATACAGCAGCCGGTGCGTGAGGTTGTAGACC
This sequence comes from Gemmatimonadaceae bacterium, assembly GCA_031409715.1. Taxonomy (GTDB): domain Bacteria; phylum Gemmatimonadota; class Gemmatimonadetes; order Gemmatimonadales; family Gemmatimonadaceae; genus JACMLX01. The sequence continues at coordinate 5,731 of JANNXU010000022.1, forward strand.
AATGTGGAGGGACGCAGACCGTCGAGGTGCTCGAGGTTCATGTTGACTGCTTCGCCGATGATGCCGGCATTCTGCGTGATGCTCGGGCCGATCAGGTCGGGAGTGAGCACCAGTACCGAGTCCTCGTTGTACTCAGCGGTGATTCGCTCCGCAGGAAGGTCCACCCGGTAGCCGACGACGCGCGGGAAGGTGATCTCCAGATCGGCGCGTTCGGGAAGCACGGCCTTGACGGCGATCGTCTCGCGCGGCGGCTGCGGCGGGGCGATGACGGGCTTGGCGGTGAAGTCGAACGGGATGCCGAAGATGTCGGCGTACTCCACGTTAAAGAGCCCGTCCTCGTTCAGGTCGTACGATTGGCGGCGGAGGGCGCGGCCGATGACCTGTTCGCAGAGCAGCTGGGTACCGAAGGCGCGGATACCGAGGACGTGCGTGACCGTGTTGGCGTCCCAGCCTTCGGTGAGCATCGAGACCGAGACGACGCAGCGGATGTCGCCGCCGAGCTGGCCAGTCTTGCCGACGGTGTTCATCACTTCGCGGAGCAGTTCTTGGTCGGTAATCTCCTCACCGGCGGCGAAGTGGCGACCTCGCTCCTGCATTTCATAGCGGAAGCGGGCAATCTCATCGGCCGCCATGGTGCGGAAGTTGTCGTCGAGGGCGTCGCCGGCTTCGAGCTGTTCGCTGTCGATGAGCAGCGTGTTGGGGCGGGGGAGCGGGTTGCCGGTGACCTCGTCGAAGTTGCGGAACAGCGCGAGGCGGCCGTTCTCCAGGGTCGTCGATCCGTCCGCGTTCTCGCGGTGAAAGCCCGAGACGAAGTCGTAGACCAGCTTGGAGATGGCGGTGTTCTGGCAGACGATGATGAAGCACGGCGGTACACTCACGCCCTTGTCCTTCCAGAGGTGGAAGGTCTTCTCGTAGTGGCCGTACAGCGCCTGGATGGCCGTCTGGAGCCGAGTGGGCAGCTTGAGCGGGTCGTAGGCATCGCCGCTGCTACGTCCCTTCTTCGGCATGTCCTTCCGGATGTTCTCCCAGAGGTTCCGGTACATCGGCAATTCGCCATCGCCGGTGATGTTCTCGGCCACCGGCACGCGCGGCAGCTTCACGATGCCACACTCGATGGCGTCCATGAGGGAGAAGTCGCTCATGGTCCACGGGAAGAGCGTGCCTTCGGCGTAACCCGACCCGCTGAGAAAGAACGGGGTGGCCGAGAGGTCCATGACGCGCCGGACGCCCAGCTTGCCGTTCACCGCCTCGAGGCCCGAGATCCAGAGGCGGGCCGCCTCACGGTTCTTCTCGGCCTCCTTCTTCTCGTCGCCCTTCAGCTCCTCGTCGTCCGCCTCCGGGGGCTTCTCGCGGTAGCAGTGATGGGCCTCGTCGTTCAGGACCATGATCCCCTTCATGCCCATCAGGTCGGGCATGACGCGCTGGATCATCTGGCCCTCGGTCTCCTTGGTGAGGATGTCCTCGCCGGTGCGGCCCTTGAGGAGCTGGCGGCCGCCTTTGGAGATGTCGATCCGTTCGCGGAGCTTGAAGGCGTGGTAGTTGGTGATGACGATCTTTGCCTTGCGGATCTCCGGCAGCATGTCGGACGGGACCAGCTCGCGGGACTCGTAGTAGGAGTCCGGGTCGTTGGGTTGCAGCACGCGGAGCCGGTCACGGATCGTGAGCCCGGGGGCGCAGATCAGGAAGCCGCGGGTGAACATCTTCGAGCCCGGGTGCCGGACGGCGTTGACGGTCTGCCATGCGATGAGCATGGCCATGACGGTCGTCTTGCCGGCGCCGGTGGCGAGCTTCAGGGCGAGGCGGGACAGTTCCGGGTTGGCGTCCTTGTTGACCTGGTCGAGGAGCACCAGCGCCTTGCGGCCTGCTTCGGACTGCGGGGCGACCTCGGTGAGCCAGATGGCCGTTTCGACCGCTTCGATCTGGCAGAAAAAGGGACGGACGCCGCCGAATTCATGGTGCCGCCAGTGTTGCAGCAGGCGTGATGTATCAGGTGTGACCTGCCAGAACTTCGGGTGGAGCTGCCGCCAGGCGTCGACGAGGCCGCGGATATAGTTGATGTTGGACTGGACGTCGTAGCGCTGGGCCGAGCCGGAGAGGCCTTTGGTATCGCCGAGGGACATCTCGGGCTGGGCGGCGAGGGCCTTCTTCTTTTTCGGCTTGGGGATGGGGGTGATGAACTCCGCTTTCCGCCGGACGTCGAGGACGCGCTGGGTGGGTTGGCCGGCGTCGTCGAGTTCCCAGTGGCGCGTGGGGCGCGCGTAGGGGGAGTTGAGGATGGGGGCGGAGAAGAACTGGTTGTCCATGAAACGCGACGGCGGTGAGGGCGAACGGGCTCTCCGAATGTACGTCCGTGTGCGGGGAGGGGAATGCGCTGGGGATGCTCGCGAGATGTGTCAGACCATGGTTTTAGGAATGCAGCGGTGAGCACTATCAAGCGATGCGTGCGTCGAGTCGTTAGGCTCGTGTGCGCGTGCGTGGCGATCCTTGACTGGAGGCGACGGCAAGATGGACGACGGCAGCGAGGACGACGGATTCGGGGTGAACGCATATGATGTCGACACGATCGCGGCTGCGCTTCGACGTAGTGGGGCCAGTGACAAGGCGCAAACCATGCTGACCGCCCTCGCGTCGGCTCCCGACCGTGCCCTCAGCAGGATGGAGATGGCGCGAGCGGTCGGCGGCTCGAGCGTGAACAGCGCCAACTCGGTCGCCGGCCAGTTCTGCAAGCGGCTGGCGCTCGCGATCGATCCGGAGCTGGCAGACATCAAGAATGCCGGCGGAGACTACGTCATGTTCATGTGTCACCAGATGTGGCGACAGACGGAGCGTGACGAGACGGAGCCGGACGCGTGGGTTTTCGTGCTACGCGAGTCGCTGGCGAAGGCGATCGAGCAGGTGTGGCGCACGCCGTTCGTGCCACTCTCTGAGTCCGTGCGCGAGGCGCTGTTCGGCGACGGGGAAGACGACGATGATGAGAACGACGAGGATGAAGAAGAGGACGAAGATGCCGACGCTGCCGGGCCCTTCGAGGACCCGATCGACGACATCAATGCCGTAGATCGTCTAGGTGAATTCGACGAGCTCGAAGAGACGGAGCGCGATGCCGTCGTGAGTGCACGTATCGGTCAAGGTCGTTTTCGGCAGGATGTTCTCGCGCGTTGGGACGGACGATGTGCGGTGACCGGTATTGCTGTCGAACAGGCGCTGGTGGCGTCGCACATCAAGCCGTGGTACCTGGCCTCGAATGCGGAGCGTCTCGACCCGGCGAACGGGCTGTTGCTGGTGGGGACGCTGGACCGGCTCTTCGACAGCGGGCTGATCACCTTCGACGAGAAGGGGTCGATCATGCTCAGCCCACGGCTTCCGAACGATCAGCGCGCACTGTTGCACCTGACACCGGAGCTGCGACTGCGGGTGGTGCCCTCCGACACCGCGTCATACCTCGAGTACCACCGGGCCGAATGCTTTTGGGACAGCGAGGATGACGACGACGATGCCGAGCGTTGAACATGGACGTGTGTCGTCTTTCGGGCGCGCACTGATTGCGATGCTCCCCGCCGGGGACTGCCCGCTCCAGGTGCCGCGAGCACTCGGGGGGCAGCTCGCTTCTGCGGCGTCCCTCTTTGCCGCTACACTACGTTCGTAGGTCTCGACACACGGTGATTGCCGCCTGTATGCGCGCAGCCGTGTCGTCGTTGCCTCTCCGTCGCATGTCTGCGATGGCACGCACGAGCAGGTAAACGCCTGCTCTGGTGGTGGTGAACGTGAGTACGTTGCCCATCGCCAAAATCGTGACATCTTGTTCGTGTAGTTCATTCCCTGCGCAGGGGATGGCCATGTCCTTTTCCACGCACGCGACATCACATCGGATCTGAACGTGGCACACCGGAGCACCCTGCAATTGCCGAAGTCCGTGCGGACCACGGTGCCGATGCTGCTCGGCGTCGTGGCCCTCCTGCTGCCCACAGGTGACATCCGTGCCCAGCGCTCGACGGGCTGCGCCATCCGAGACATTCCCGCGCCGGAGCTGTGCGCGCGGGTGCGACTCGACACCGTACGCGCCACGTACATCGTCCTCCTCGACGAAAGCGGGTCGATGCGGCCGATCGGGGGCATCTATCGCAGCCTGTTCATGCAGACGCGCGGGGCATTGAAGAGGGAGCTGCAGGCGCACCTGCGCACGCACCGTGTCATGCGACGCAGTAGGCCCGCGACGCATCGCGGGCAGGGCCGGGGCGACATCGCCGACGCCGTGTCGATCAGCGAGCGCCCCGCCACGGTGGCGGATCGCGCCGTGCCCGGCCATTGGGAGGGCGACCTGATTCAGAGGGCGAACTTCACCTTCATCGCCACCCTGGTCGAGCGCTGGTCGCGCTATGTGCACCTCGTGCGCGTGACGAGCAAAGAAACCGACGTCGTCACCGCGGCCCTCATTCGCGAGGTGCGGCGCCTCCCGACCGGCTTGATGGCGTCGCTGACGTGGGATCGCGCCAAGGAGATGGCACAGCATCGGCGCTTCACCGTCGCCACGGACGTCGCGGTCTATTTCTGCGATCCGCGCAGTCCGTGGCAAAGAGACTCCAATGAGAACACGAATGGCCTGCTGCGCCAGTACTTCCCGCAAGGTATGGACCTCTCGCAGGTCACCCAGCGGCAGTTGGACGCCGTGGCTCGGCAACTCAACACGCGACCGCGAGAGACCCTCGGCCTTCGCACGCCGGCCGCTAAGTTGGCCGAGGCTGTTGCACTGACCGGTTGAATCCGCCGCAATCGAAGTCTTTGTGTGACGAATTCGCACATCAAAATTGGCGCTTGAGTGCCTACGCACAGCTGCGGGCAATGCGCACTGTAGCCGGATGGCTTTTGAGAAGAGGACGCGGAGCGAATTCGACGGAGTGGTGCTTGCTATTGGTTCAGCCGAGTCCGCTTGCTTGGATCGATATTAGTTCTGTGACATTGGCGTCAGATCCACACTCATTCTTCCGAGTGTGGTGACACAGCGCCTAAACATCTCTTCTTTACCCGAGTGGGGAATCCCCATGGCCGCATATGGGCTAAAGGTCGGTGACGATGGCTCAGATCCGCCCCCGTCCGCTGACCGGACTCGCCCACCCTTGGCGTTTCTCGCGCAAAGTGTTCCGAACTGAAAGCACACGGCTTGCTGCGCGACACCGATCAGGATGACACGTCCGGAGCGCGAACATGTCGTCGCCGTTACTCCCAGTGTCACCCCCGACGCTGAGTCCGCTAGACTGAGGGAGTTAGACGCACTGACTGAGGGACCCTCCAATGTTCTCTCCCGCCAGCCCTAGAGGGAAACGCCCCCGTCCGACATGAAACCATATGGACTGAAGATCCGCGTGTCGGGGGTTCGATTCCCTCCGTGGCTATTGGACGAATCACGAAGCGCCCGGCGATGAGCCGGGCGCTTTTCGTTGGTCAGACTGAATTCGGTGACAGTGCACATTGCACCCCTCGCGCGGCACCGGCACCGGCACCTCGCCGGAGCCGGCGTCGGACGCATTCAGAGCTGTCTGGATCGCGCCGCCTATCGTCGCCGTGAGAGTCGGCACTGCATGCGTCATGAGGCAGACTGAGTGATCGTCTGCACGAGGCCGAGCGACCCACTCCGCCCGCGACCTCCTGTATTGCCGCCGACAACGGCGCGCCGCACCTTGATCGCACCGCCTACCTGCGCAGCAGCGCGCCTCCGACGCACGGTGAGACCGGGCGTGGCGATTCCGATGGCCACGAGCGCGCTGCCGAGTACGCGATCACCTCGCGTCGATGATCGGCTCGGCTCCGGCCGTGCTCTCAGTACACGACAGCGTTGACCTCTTATGCCGCGCGCAGCGGCGGGAATGACGTCCCCCGGCCGAGGACCTTCACGGCAGTTGCTCGCCCAATTCGTTCACGCGGCACCCCAACCGCTCACTCAGCACGCCAACCACTCACGCGCGACCCCACCCCGTGATCGGGCCGCGCACGTCCCACGCCTCCACGAACATCATTGCACTCCGCAGCATCCCGCTGCGCAACGGCAGCACCACCTGCAGCAATTCACTCTTCACGCCTGGCCATGCGAGGTGGCGCTGCTGCGGGATGCGTGCGCCCGTGCCGCGATCCACCGTGGGGCTGTCTGCCAGCGTGTCCTGACCCACGGGACCGATCCAGTAGTCCACGTTCTGCCGCAGCCGGAACATGGCGATGCGCTCGTAGTCGTTGCCCCAGAACCACGCGTTGAGCTGCTGCTCGAGATATGTGCCCGTCCAGCGCTGCCGCCCGTCGGAGTTGATCACGTTTGGCATGGCCACGCGACCTGACACCCTCTGGACGAAGAAACAGTTCCCCCACAGCCTGCTGCCGCTGTAGACACCGGTCCGGTCGGGCCCCCTCGGGCCGTTCGTGGCCGCCGTGTCATCGCGGTATACGAGCTCGCGCCCGGGCGTCGACGAGAAGCACCGAAAGATGCATTCACCGCCCCGGGAGGTGACCAGGTCCGGGGGAGCGGCGAAACCGAGACGTTGCCATTGCGGGCATGTGGTTGACGGCATCGCAGGGGCGTTGGCAGGATGGAACGTCCGACAGGTGTCTGACGAGTATGCCATCCGACGGCAGGTCTGGCGAGGACGGCGGCCGCCGCGCCGCTTTTCAACCGCTTTCAGCCGCTGCCTTGCCTGCACGCGGCATTCGTGGCAGGATCGACAGTCGGCGGGAGCGCCGTGCGCGCTGGCGCACGCGCTCTCGTCTCCGTGCCGGCGCCGTGCACGACCCCCTCGCCACCCGCGACCGATGATCGACCTCCAGAGATCCTGCCTCGCCGTGCTCGCGGCTGCGACACTCGGTGCCACTGCAGTCCAGGCACAGCGCAACCCGCTCCCCGACGTCAAGGTCCGCTGGGACCGGATGTGCCAGATCCGCCGCGAGAAGTTCGATCACATCCTCCCCGAGGCGATGCGCGAGAACGGCATCGACATGTGGATCGTCGCACAGAAGGAAGGCCATGACGATCCGCTCGCCCCGCTGCTCGGCGGCGGCTACACGGGCACGGTGGGCTACTACGTCTTCACCGACCGCGGCGGCGATCGCATCGAACGTGCAGCGCTGGGGATCACGGATCACCATCGCGAGCGCTGTGGTGCGTACGACATCGCGGACGGCACCGCGGACATCCTCGCGTTCGTGCAGGCGCGCAACCCGAAGCGCATCGGCATCAACACGTCGGCCGAAATGGGGTTGGCGGATGGACTGACGCAGACGATCCACGCGCAGCTGGTGCGGACACTCGGACCCACGTTCGCGCCGCGACTGGTGAGTGCCGAGAAGATGGTGTCCGACTTCTCGTCGCGCCGGACGGCCAGCGAGATCGTGGCGTTCGGTGAAGCCGGCGAGATGGGCCGGCAGATCGCCGAGCGTGCACTGTCGAACGAGGTGATCACGCCGGGCGTGACGACGCTGGCCGACGTGGCGTGGTGGATCGAGCAGCAGCAGTACGAGCGGCACCTGGGCAGCAGCTTCAGCGTGCCGAGTGTCTACATCACGGGCCCGAACGGCATCGAGGCGACGAGCAGCGATCGCATCATCCAGCGTGGTGACCTGATCATGCTCGACTTCGGCGTGGGCTACCTGACGATGTGGACGGACCAGAAGCGCATCGCGTACGTGCTCAAGCCGGGCGAGACGGCGCTGCCGGCCAGCTACCAGGTGGCGTTCGACAACGCGGTGCGGGTGCGGGACGTGATCCATCGCACGGCGCGACCGGGGCAGACGGCGCAGCGGATGATGGACCAGCTGACTGTGGCGATCGGCAAGACCGGCATCCTGCCGATGCAGGGCTTCAACAAAGTGCGGGCCGACGACTCGGTGGAATTCATCATCGGCTGCCACAGCGTCGGCGACTGGGGGCACGGCATCGGACCCTCGATGGCGTTCTTCAATCCCGGTCGACTGACCTACGAGATGCGACCGTCGAACCTGTTCTCGATCGAGCTGTTCGCCTACACGCCGATCCCCGAGTGGGGCGGGAAGAAGCTGCGGATCCCGCTGGAGGACGATGCGATGGTCTCGGCGCGCGGCGTGGAATGGGTGTATCCCGTGATCGCGAGGATCGCGCTGGTGAAGTGAGGTGGGGCGGTGCGCCGTCGGTGGCATATCGCCCCGCGTCTGACCCCCTGAAACGCATATACTACGCGGCACCGGACACGCCTGACTTCCCTCGACAGAGCCTCACGATGTCGTCGATCGAGCGCCGTACCTTCCTCGGGATTGCGATGTCAGCGATGCCGTTGCCCTTCTTCGACGCGCATCCGACGCTGGCGCGACCAGCACGATCCACTGGCGCGTCCGACCCGGTGTACGTCCGTGCCGGCATGGATCGCGACGGCGTACACAAGACGCTCGGCATCAGCACGATCGACTTCAAGGTGACCGCTGCCGACACCGGTGGTGCCATGCTCGTGATCGAGAACACGAATCGCGGCAGGGGTGGTCCTGCAAAACACCGGCACCTCGCACAGGACGAACTGTTCTGTGCCATCGAGGGAGAATATGTCATTGAGATCGGCGACCAGCGATTCGAACTGAAGCCCGGCGACACGATTCTCGCGCCGCGCCTCGTGCCACATGTGTGGGCGTACGTCGGCAACACGATCGGTCGGATGCTGATCACGTTCACACCGCCGGGGGCGATGGAAGACTTCTTTCGTGTCGTCTCGAAAGGCAACGCGATGCCGGTGCAGGATCCCGCGCTCTGGCAGGCACATGGCATGGAGTTGCTCGGACCGCCGTTGCCGGTCTGACCCTCGTGGCGGACGTTCCGCTGCGGGCTCGAGGCGCCCTGACCACATGCGTTGCAGCTGTGGCGTCATCACCGTTGACCAAATTCCACCCGATGCGAAGTCGAGCGATCGTCCACCGTGCCGTGAACTCTCTGTTCCTGACGGTTGGCGTCGGCCTGCCACTGATGGCGCAGCAGCCGCCTGTCGATCCGTTCGGCCTCTCGGCCCTGAACGCCGACTATCGGCTCATGCTCGGCGATCTATCGGCGCGTTCGATGCTTGCGCGCACCTCCGGCAGCCGAGCGTGTGAACGCTCGGTGCTGAACGCTCGGTGCTCTCCGCTCACTGCGCCTCACACTCGAACCACCCACCCCGCCGCCGCTGCGTGATCGTACCGGTATCCGAGTCGATGCGATGCAGGAAGAGCCAGCCGTGCTCCACCAGTGCGCGCACCGTCGCATGCCGCGCGATGATGTCGTCGATGGCCTCGGCCGGCGCCTCGACGAACACGGACAGGCGGAGTGGCTCGTGCATCCAGCGCGACCCGTCGTGCACCGACTGCATCGCGAGGCCGATGCGCAGGTCGCCACCGGCACCCTCCATCACGCCGATCCTGCCTCCGACGACGTTGTGCAGCACCTTGTTGCCGCTGCCGTAGTGGAGCGGGTCCACCACCGACGCGTAGTACTGGAGGTTGATCCAGTTGGTGACCACCATCGGTGCGGTGATGATCAGCTCGAGCACGCCGAACGTGCTGTCCTGGCGCCAGTCGTAGTCGTGCAGGAACGACCGGCCCTGCAGGTCGATGGAGCGGGTGCGCGCACGGGGCGCCACGATGAACGCGGCATTCCCGGCGAGCCCCCACTCGGGACGCACCTCGGCCCAGTCGCGCGAGCGGTGACGGACGGAGCGCCCGAGCGTATCGTCGTCGGCAGCCGTCGCGAGGCCGAGTGATGCGGCACGCTCGCGGCGGGCACCCAGGCCCGCGTCGGCGAACTGCGCCCGCAGTGCCTCGACCAGCGACGTGTGTGATGCGGGCACGCGATCGAGGTCGTACAGCGTGATCTCGTCGGTGGTGGTGTCGTGCAGGCCGGCGACGACGTGCGTGTCGCCCAGGTCGATGTTCGCGGCGACGAGGCCGGCGCGCACCTCGGCGTCATTCAGCAGCGCGGCGAGCGCACGGGCGTTCACCTCGCCGGTCTGCCCACCACACGCGCCGCAATGCAGCCCGGCGGCGAGGGGATTGTTCTCGGTGGAGGCACCGTGACCGATCAGGGCGAGCAGCGGCGCGTAGCCACGCGTGAGGCTCATTGCACCGAGAATACCGGCGGCCAGCCCGACACGCGCCTCGAGTGGCACGCTGCTGCCGTCGGCGCGTCGTGCGAGTTCGGGACGCAGTGACGCATGCGAATCGGCGGCGGTGCGCAACGGATCGCCGGTGCGCGCGCCCAATCCGAACCCATCGCGCACGAGCTTCACCGCCGCTGCGATGCCGGTGGCCTCGACGAACGAGAACGCCGACGCCGCGGTGGCACCGAGCGACTTCCACGATGCGCTGTCGCCGAGCGTCCGGCGTGTGTCGTCACTGGCCGTGGTCCGTCCGCTTCCCGTATCCTCGACGATCATCGCGGCTGCCAACAGGCCCGGCAACTGCGCGCGCACGGGGCCACTGAGCGGCTGATACGCGATCGGGAGGCCGAAGAATCCGGCGAAGCCGAGCGTCTGCACCGATGGTGCGACGCGCTCGAGCGAGCGACGGAACACTTCGGAGCGCACGTCGATGCAGAACGCGGCCTGCGCAGTCGGCTGCACCGTCGGCGCCTGTCCGGCGCGCATGGTCGACGTGAGTGTGCGCGTCAGGTGCTCCTGATACGCGATCTCGCAGGCCCGCTGCAGCAACCAGTCATCGCCATGTGCGGGTTCCGCCTTGGACGCGGCCGATTCCCACGCCCCTTTCGCGCCGCTCCATGCGTCGGATGTCGTCGTCGACGTGCAGAGGCGCAGCAGCAGCAGCTCCCACGCCAGCCGCACCGCGAGCAGATGCACCAGCTGGTCATCGTCGCCCGAGGCAAGGCGTGCCTCCCAGCGACGGAAGGCGCAGACGGATGCCCAGCCGTTCACGGAGAGCAGCAGCGCCGTGAGGTAGTGATCCCACCGCTGCCGTGGCACGCCGAGCGCGCTCAGCGCTTCAGCGATCAGCGCTCGCGGATCGGTGGGCAGTGCGGCGGCGGCCTCGCGGAAGCCATGCAGCGCCATCAGCAGCCGCGGTGACCCATCGTGCAGCGCGAGTTCACGCCAGAGCGGATACAATCCATCGGCGCGGTCGGGCGTCCAGCGCGCCTGACCCTCGTCGAAGCAGGCGGCGCAGGTCTGGCTGATGTGACGCGTCACGAACTCGGTCCATGGCATCGCGTGGCCCAGGTCACGGCCGACGTCAGCGGCATCGGTCATGAGGCGCCAGTGCGCCGGTGCCGACGCGTCACGCTGCAGCGTGGCCATCACCTCGGCGACGGTGCGCGTGGCCTCGGTGATCGTGATCGCCTGTGCGACGTGCCGTTCGAGGAACTTCCCGGCAGCGAACTGCTCGCGATACCAGGTGCGTGGCATGAGCAGCGTGGCACCTTGCAGCGCCGTCAACTCGGCTGCGGCCTGTTCGATCGGCGCATCCACGAAGCCCCAGTATGGATTGACCGCGATCAGACGATCGAGTGGCCACGAGGGGGCGATGCGGGCACAGGCGTGCGTGATGGCCTGCTCGACATCGGCGGGGATGGATGCGGCGTTGGTCACGTGGGTCAGCGAGATGGTGGCGGATGTCATGCGTGCAGCTCGCGCAGCATCGTCACGCCGGCGGCGGCGGTGCGCGGTGCGAGCGGCAGTGGACGTGGTGGCCAGATGCGGAAGGTGAGGCGCGTCCAGATCTCGTCGAGATAGAAGCCGGCGAAGCACGCGGGGTAGAGCGCGCGGGCGAGGCGGCCGGCGGGCTGCGTCGCGATGATCGCCTGCACGGCGTAGAGCGCGCCGAAGGCGAGGGCGACGATGGCGAGCCGCGCCACGTCCATCGTCGGCGATGCGGTGACGTCGGGGGCGAGCGTCGTGAAGATCTCATGGCCCAGCGCGTAGCTCGCGACGAGCACGGCCGCTCCGGTCGTGGCGCGGAGCAGTGCCCGGCCGCCATTCGCGACTCCGTTGACGAACAGGGGCGCGACTGCCAGCGAGAGGATCAGCGTCGCAGCGCGCGTGCCCGTCTGGCCATCGGCGCGCAGACCCAGTGCGTGGCCGAGCGTGAGCACGACCGCTGCGGCGGCGACTGCGCCGGCGATCCAGTGCGCTCCCGTGGTGGGTGCCGAGGCGGGCGTCATGCGGCGGAGCAGCTGCTGCTCGACGGCGCGACCGGAGGAGAGGAAGGCGTGCGCCTTGTAAAGCGAGTGCGCGACGAGGTGCAGCAGTGCGAGGCCGTACGCACCGAGTCCGCACTCGAGCAGCATGAAGCCCATCTGGGCGCAGGTGGACCAGGCGAGCGACACCTTCACGCTGACGCGCGTCGTCATGACCAGTGCGGCGAGTACTGCGGTGCAGGTGCCGGCGACGACCAGCAGCGTCTGCGCGCCGTCGAGGCGGCCGAGCAGGCCGGAGAGTCGGATGAGCACGAAGCCGCCGACGTTCACGATGCCGGCGTGGAGGAAGGCCGACACCGGTGTGGGCGCCTCCATCACCTGGATCAGCCAGCCGTGGAAGGGGAGCTGTGCCGAGCGGATGCCGACGCCGGTGACGAGCAGCAGGCCGGCGAGCTTCACCGTGGCTGGCATCCCGGGCATCGCTGCGGCCTGTGCGAGCAGTTCGTCGATGCGCTGCGTGCCAAGGCTGCTCCAGATCATCGCCACCGCGGCCATGATGACGACATCGGCCACTCGACTGAGGAGGAATTTCTTGTGGGCGGCGATCAGTGCGGCGGGGCGGTCACCGTAGAAGGTGAGCAGCTGGTGCAGCGTGAGGCTCGAGAGCATCCAGGCGCCGGCGAGCACAATCAGGTCGTTGGTGACGACGAGCAGCGAGACCGCGGCCATCGTCCCGAGGAACCAGCGGACGTAGCGTGAGCGACCCTGCTCGCCATCCAGGTAGCGATCTGAGAAGCGGAGGATGAGGCCCGCGACGCCGGTGATCAGCACGAGCATGACCGCGGTGAGCGCGTCCAGTCGCAGGCTGACGGCGAGGTGGGGCAGGCCGGGGAGTGCGACGGTCTCCACCACCGGGCCGCGCAGCGCGAGCATGCCGGCGGTGAGGAGTGCGAGGAAAGCGGCGAGGGCCGTCGCGCCCAGCGACACCGTCCACCGGCGTTCCGGTTGGCGCGCGAACAGCGCCTCCGGGAGCAGTGCCGAGAGCAGATAGAGGAGCGGGACGATCAGCAGCAGGGCGGTCGCGACGGGCATTGCATTTCGGGTCAGGGTGGACAGCCCGGAACCTAGGGGTGCAGATTCGTTCTGTAAAATACATCTTTCATTCAGCTACGTTCTATTTTATGGAACGATCACCGAGCTCGGCACTTCGGCTCAACTACCACCACCTGCACTATTTCCGTGCGGTGGCACATGAAGGGAACCTGACGCGGGCGGCGAAGCAGCTGAACGTGGCGCCGTCGGCGCTGTCGACGCAGATCCGCCAGCTCGAGGTGCAGCTCGGCCAGCCGCTGTTCACGAGGCAGGGGAAGGCGCTGGCGCTGACCGAGGCGGGGCGGATTGCGCTTGGCTACGCCGACACGATCGCGGACGCCGGCAACGCGCTGGTGGCGACGCTGCGCGAGGGGCGGCGGCAGGAGCGCGAGGTGCTGCGGGTGGGTGCGGTGGCGACGTTGTCGCGCAATTTCCAGCGCGGATTTCTGGCGCCGCTGGTGGGCAAGCCGGACGTGGAGCTGGTGCTGCACTCCGGCTCACTGCGCGAACTGCTGGCGAACCTCGAGGCGCACACCATCGACCTGGTGCTGTCCAATCGTCGCGTGCAGGAGGATGCGGGCACGGCGTGGCGCTGTCGCCGGATCGCACGGCAGCAGGTGAGCCTGGTCGGGCCGCCGCGGCAGGGGGCGCCGTTTCGGTATCCGGACGATCTCGCCACCGTGCCACTGATCCTGCCAAGCCGGGACAGCGACATCCGGACGGCGTTCGACCTGATCTGCGAGCAGCAGGGGATCCGTGTGAACGCGGCGGCCGAGGTGGACGACATGGCGATGCTGCGCCTGCTGGCGCGAGACGGCAACGCGGTGGCGCTGGTGCCGGCGGTGGTGGTGATCGACGAGCTGCGGTCGGGGCTGCTGGAGGAGTATGCGGTGGTGCCGCATTTGTACGAGGAGTTCTATGCGATCAGTGTGCGGCGGCAGTATCAGCATCCGCTGGTGCCGCCGTTGCTGGAGCAGGCGGCGTCGGCGACGTTGGCGGCGTGGCGGTAGCGGGGGGCTGCTGGCGCAAGGATTGGCGGGGCGGTGGAAGGCGGAGTCGGTGGCGGAATCGGGCTGTGGCGGGACAGGGTTGGGTGAGCGAATGGGAGGGGGTGGGAGGATCAGCGACCCTGGTTGAAGAAACCGAACTACGATGCTAGCCTTGGTTCTGGATAGCTGCTATCCCGAACCAAGACTCGAGAATCGTTCGCAATGCCTGGCCGCCGAGTTTCGCTGATCTGGCAGCACGACCCGAGCCTGTACGCCCCGGCGCGGTACCGGAAGGCGTGCGGATATGAGGCGTTCATCCCGGCGCCGCTTGCCGAGCTGGAACTCTCGTTGTCGGCGGCGACGGCAGGGGTCGTCTCCGACGCGGAGCAGGCAATCCTGCGGCTGAATGCGGCGGCGCAGCCGTCGCTCGCACCTCTGGCGCGCCTGCTGCTGCGGACGGAATCGATCGCCTCATCGAAGGTCGAAGGGCTTCAGGTTGGGGTTCGGGAACTGGCTCGTGCCGAGGCGAAAGCAGCGCTCGGGCGACGCGTTGGTCCAGCGGCGCTGGAGGTCCTGTCGAACATCGACGCGATGCAGCTCGCCGTGGACGACGCGGCGATGGCGCCGCTCTTCATGACGGGCCACATCTCGGCAATCCACGCGAGGCTGATGGCGCATCTCCTGAATGCGCCGCTCGTCGCGGGCGTGGTACGGACGACGCAAGACTGGATCGGCGGCAACGACTACACCCCATGTGGTGCCGACTTCGTGCCACCCCCGCCTGAGCACGTGCTGCCACTGCTCGAGGACCTGTGCGACGCCATCAATGACGACGCGTTGCCGCCGCTGGTGCAGGCAGCGCTGGTGCATGCGCAGTTCGAGACGATTCATCCCTTCGCTGACGGCAATGGCCGGACGGGGCGTGCATTGGTCCAGGTGGTCCTGCGCCGTCGCGGCATTGCGCCGGGCTACGTGCCCCCGATCAGCGTGGTGCTGGCGAACGCGCGCGCGCGCTACATCACGGGGCTGACCGAATTCCGGAACGGTCGGGCGGAGGAGTGGGTGGAACATTTTTCCGCGGCGTCGGCAACCGCAGCACGGCTTGCGGACGACTACCTGAGGCGTGTGCGTGCACTGGTGGAGGTGTGGCGTGACCAGTTGCGCACGTCGGAGCATGTGCCGCGGGCCGATGCGGCCGCGTGGGCGGTGCTCGACGTGTTGCCGGCGCATCCGGTCCTGACGGCACCCGTGGCCGCCGCCGCGACGGGCCGGGGGAAGGCGCCGGTGTACGACGCGATCCGGCAGTTGGTGGGGGCGGGGGTGCTGGTGCCGATCGGGAGTTCGGCGAGGAATCAGGCGTGGGAGGTAGTGGGGTTGGTGGAGCTGATCGAGGGGATCGAGGAGGGGACTCCAGCGACGCCGCAGCGACCGACGTGAGTCGTCACGATCCGCACGGGGACGCAGCCGCAGCCTGAGCAGCCCGCCCGGAAGGGGCAACCGCGACGAACGAGCGCCGACCCTGCGACGTGAGAGCGTCAGCGTCCCCTGACCCGGGCAGCAGGCGCTGATGTCGCAGCGGCCGATCGATCAGTCAATGCGTGCAGCGCACCGAGGGGATCGACACGAGCGCGGAATACCTGCGCCGTGTTCTCGGCGGAGCCTCTGCCTTCGCGCGGATCGCACGGCTGGCGCGGTCCTCGGTATCGATCAGGTCGCCCGACGCCGCCCCACTACTGGAGCACGGCGGACCAGAGTTCGTCCGGGGCCCCGCCGTCGCCATCTGCCATTGGAGACGGCGACGCACACGACGTGGCGAGCGTGGCGACAGCCAGGACGAGCTGCATCAGACGACGCGGCGGCGGGTGGTGTGCAACGGCGGAGCGGTGGCGCAGTGGATCACGCGTTCCAGTGTATCGGTCCGGGCTTCGCGTGGTCAGGCTGGCCCGCGCGCGCGGACTCTCCCGACCCTACCGCAGACCGCATCGCCAAGGACTCTGACCCCTTGATGGATCCACGCATCAAGGACTCTGACCCCTTGATGCTGACCCCGTGTGGTCCCCAGCTTCTCGCGCCCGAAATGGCGGCGCCCAGTCCGAGCAGATCCCCTCACCCCGCCCGCATCCACTCCCCCTCCACCCACGCCCGCACCTCCCCCACCGCCCGCCGGACGATCATCCCCTCAAGCGGTGTCGCCCTCCCCAACCCCGCCCGAGGCGTCCGCATCCACGCCCGCAACAGCCGCCGAGACTCGGTGTGATCGTCACCGCCAAGCGCCGCCCACACCATCGCGATCACCGCCGCCGCCGGCGCCAGCGCGGCCTGGACCGCCTCCCGATCCGGCACCTTCTTCAGCGGCTCGTACGACAACCCGAGCGACTCGGCCAGGGTCTTGAGCGGTACGCCGAGCAGGTCGGCGATGACACGGGCGTCATGGCGGCCGGACGGGCCTCGGGTCATGAGGTCAGGGACAGTGAACGACTCCGTCGAGCGGGGGGCAGAGACGGGGGACCACTCGGGCAACGTTGCCGTGTCGTGCGGCGGCGCGAACGGCGTGGCCGCGACCGTCGGCGCGACCGTCGGTGACATCGTCGATGCCGAGAACTCCGCCACCGGAACCATCGGTAGGGCAGCCGCCGGAACCGAATCCAACGCCGCCACCGGCTCGCTCCCCCGCAACCGCTCCATCCAGTCCGCCGGCTCCCGCCGCTCGCGTCGGAGCTTGAGGTCGAACCAGGCCGCCAGCGCCTCGGTCACCGCCGCGCTGGCCGACAACCACAGATCCGCGCCGGCCCGCACCGCGGCGGCGCTTTCGTCGGCGTGGCGCGAGGTGAAGACGATCAGCAGCGGCGTGGCGTCCGCGCCGTCGCTCACGTCCTCGCGCGCTGCCGTGCGGAGCAGCTGGACGACCTGCGCCAGCGGCGAGGTCTCGGCGCGGAACCCACCGCGGTGCAAACGGGCCGCCAGCGCTGGACGGGAGCCGAGCTGCACGGCGAGCTGCCGCGCGAGGTCGCGGGCGGCCTGCATGTCAATCACCACGCCCGAGACCGGCTCCCCGGCGGTCGTGAGCACACCGAACAGATCGCGCACAGTCGTGACCGTGAGCGGCCGGATGCGCGGCGTGATGACGAAGGCGCCGGCGACGCGGGCGGCGGCGTCGACATTGGCGTCGATGACCAGGACGAGGGCGGCGGAATCGTCCGGTGAGCCAGGCGATGGCGTTGGCTGCAACGGTGTGGAGTCGTTCATGGCTTTGTGTTCTCGAAATGCCCGTGGGGAATGCCAGAGGAATCATAGAGGAACTTTACGGGATCACAAAGGGACAACTCTGTCGAACTTTTCCGTCGTGGGCCGCGCCAAAAAACGCTCGGCAATTTAAGCTGACATTCAACTGGCAATGTCTCCGACGGCGCGTCATCAAGGACTCTGACCCCTTGATCGCTTGACACCTTGATCGTGCTCACCCGCCCGCCCCCCCCGCGCCGCCATGTCACCCGACCCGATCCCGACTGCTCCCTCGCGCCCCATCGTCATCCTCCCCTGGCAGCCGCGCTGGGCCGAGGAGTACCATCACATCGCCACCCGCCTTGGTGCCGCCGCCGGCGATGCGGCCCTCCGCATCGATCACATCGGCTCCACCAGCGTACCCGGGCTCGGCGCAAAGGACGTGATCGACATCCAGATCACGGTCGCCGATCTGCACGACTGTACTGCGCTGATCGAACGCCTTCAGTCCGCCGGCTTCACCCGCGGCAGCACCATCGAAACCGACGCGCCGCCATCAGCGTCGGAGCTGGATCCGCAGCACATCAAGCGGTACATGCGCGAACCCGCCGGCGAACGGCGCACACACGTCCACATCCGGCAGCAGGGTTTTGCGAACCAGCGCATGTCGCTGCTCTTCCGCGACTACCTGCGCGCCACGCCGTCGCAGCGTGTGAACTACGAGACTATGAAGCGGCGTGCGGCGCAGTTGATGCCGGCCAACATCGACGGGTACATGTGGCTGAAGGACGCGCCGATCCGCATCCTGCTCGAGGCTGCCGAGCTGTGGGCCACGACGACCGGATGGAGGGACGATGTCAGCCGCGTGATGGATGGGACACACGATCGCTGACGGTCGCGAGTGGCTGCTGGAAGTGGCGTACCGCTGAGTGCCGCCCTACCGAACCCTGCGTGCCCCTGGCCATCCCCGGCCACTACGGCGTTCGCCGACATCATGTCGATCGTGTCGCTGGACGCACGTCGCTCGCCGAGCCGGCGATGCTGGTTTACTCAGTACGTCGAGCAAAAATATTCAACGCCATGAGTCAGGAGCAGTTCCTTGCGTCGGCGCCTTGGCGCCGCACGCTCACCACGCCCCCACTCACTCCCCGAAGTACAACCGTTTCAGGTCCACCAGCTCCACATCCGACCGCCGCGACGCACGCCGCCGCAGCTCCGCACCAATGTGCGAGCCGAATAGCAGCAGCTTCGCATCGGCAGCCCGCACACCGAGCGCCGAGCGCGCGTTCTCGAGCTGCGCAAGGTGCCCCGTCGTGAGTTCCTCATTCAGCTTGGCTTCGCCCAGCGCGATGATCGTGCGCTGATCGGGGGCGCTGTCGGCATCACCATCGGCAACGATGACGTCGAGCTCGTGATGCGTGGCGGTGCCCGTGGATAGCGTCGTCGAACCGACCAGGCGAGCCCCGGTGCCAAGCGTGGACGGGCCGGCGTGGTGCGTGGTCCACTCGCGCGCCATCGCCTCGAAGCACGGGCCCATCACCTGCGACGCGAAGGTGGGCGTGAGGCCCTGCCACATCGCCCTCGGGTCGGTGGTGCGGGCGAGGCGATCGCGGTGCTTCCGGATGACAGCGTAGTGAAAGCGCAGCAACGAATCGTTCGGTCGGTACACGGGCCGGTTGTCACGCACCGGGTCCTCAACGCGCGAGACAAGCGCGGTGGCGACCAGCGTGTCGAGAATCGGCACGAGCGAGTGCCCGGGCATCTTCGCATAGCTGGTCAGGGAGCTGGGCGCATGATTGCCGAGCGCGATTCCCGCCAGCACGGCCTGATACAGGTTGATCTTTCGCGCCTTTGCCATGGTGGGATCTTCGGCGAGCAGCACGTCGATCTCGCTGAAGAGCGGGGCGGCGGGCGAGAGGACACGCTCACACACCCAGCGGTCGAAGTCGGCGGCACTCACCGGCACGTCGTTCTGGACCATCTGTCGCGCGTACGCGGCCACGCCACCGATCACGGCATAGGTCTTCACTGCGGTCGCGAGGTCGGGCGATGCGTGCAGCTCGCGGCTGACCCGGAAGTCGAACGGCAGCATCAGCAGGTTGAGCCCGGCGCGTCCCCGCAGCGGCGCGGTTCCGCTGCGCAGCTGGGTCATCACGCTCACCGCCGACCCGCACAGTATCAGCCGGGCGCGCGTGCCGGTGGACGACGGGTGCCCAGGGCCGAAATGCCGCTGCAGGATGGAGTCGAGCTCCGGAGTGTGCTCGAGCAGGTACGGGAACTCGTCGAGGACCACCACCATCGGGCGATCCCGGCCGAGGGCCATGATGGTGGAAACGGCCTGATCCCAGCTGCTCAGCGCGAGGGGTGCGGGCGCGCCGATCCACTCGGCCAGCGCCTCCCCCAGGCTCACCAGCGCCTCGCCGCTCGAGCCACGCTGGGCGTGGAAATAGAAGCCACCCGTCTCCTGCGCGAGCCCCTGCAGCAGCATCGACTTTCCGATACGCCGGCGCCCCCAGACGAGCGCAAGCATTGCTTCCGGGTCAGCCGCAGTGGCGAAGGCGCGGAGGTGCTTCCACTCTGCGTCGCGGGCGATGATGGGTTGCATGCCGGACCGCTGTCGGAGGGTGAGACAAGTATATGGTACACTATACTATAGTGTACACAAGTAATCGAGTCTCTCTGTCACGCTCCCACACTCGCCCTGTCCATTCACCGACCGCCGGCGCTGCTGTCATCGCGCCCTGGAA
Source organism: Gemmatimonadaceae bacterium (assembly GCA_031409715.1). Lineage (GTDB taxonomy): Bacteria > Gemmatimonadota > Gemmatimonadetes > Gemmatimonadales > Gemmatimonadaceae > JACMLX01. Next base: position 25,896 of record JANNXU010000022.1, read on the forward strand.
CTCAGACGTTGCGAGAGCCGGGAGTGTGACCAGCAGGCGTCGCGACATCCCCACGCCTGTAATCGACTCATTCGGAGTACAATACCCGTAACACGTGCGCGCGCGAAGAGCCGTCGGCGTCGAATCGGCGCGTCATCCCGACAATTCGGGTCACCTCCCATCTCCGCTCGCGTCATCACACGCATCGACGCGTCATCGTACCAAACGACCACGGAAGCGCGCAGAGTCGCAGTTCACGACACGGTCGCGCACGCCAATGCACTCTGCGGCAGCGCCCGGTACATCCGTGATGCAACCTCGTCCGTGCAATTGCATGCGGCACGGGTGAGAGCACGCCATATCAGCTTGCGCCGCTCCGGAAACGGATGCACCGTCTGCAGACACATCTACCTCGCCGTCTCCTGACGCTGCGAGGCCCGATGCACAACGAGAGAGCCATGTCGATGCGGATACCGGTGCCACCCAGCACCGCGCTGAGGTCGCTGCTCGCACTCCGCGTCATGCACGCGACGGTGCGCCGCACGCCACGCGACACCGGCCCGATCACGCCGCCGATCACGCCGCTGATCACCCCCCCGATCACGCATCGTCACCCGCCCTGATCGTCCGCGCTGCACGCTGCACACTGCACGCCGCACGACCAGCGCCGGCCATCACGCGGCGCCGCGACTTCCCTGCCTTCATCGCGGCCGACGACATGCCCCCACGCCCCATCCGTCCCGATCTGTCGCGCGTGATCGCGCTGCCCGCCGGCAAGATCCCGATCAGGAACCCGAAGTGGTTCGTCCTGCTCAGGCCCGGCCTCGAGCTCACGCACGGCAAGCCCGCGCCTGACCTGCTGCGCGTGCCGGTGAAGGATGCGCAGCTGGTCCTGCGCGGCATCATCCACCTCGTCGCCGACATCGCACCCACGGTGCCACCGACGGTCGTGTGGGTCGCCGGACAGGACGAGCTGCTGGTGCTGCTGGACAAGACGCGCATCGCCTGCGCCCCCGGCCTGGTGACCATCTCCCTGCTCGTGCAGTGCGACGAACTGCGCGGCGAACAGCGCGTGGACGTGGCATTCGCCGTCGGCACCCCGACGCAGCCGAAAGGGCTGGTGATGTCCACCTTCGACCGCGTCAGTGCGAACACGCTCCTCGCCGACACGTGGTCGGGAGCGCTGACGGCGTTCGCATGGGAAGCGCTCGTCACCGTCGCGCAACAGCTCGCCGCCGGCATGGGCGTCGATGCCGACAAGCGACCGCTCGTGCCGGGCACCATCGCGGCTGACACGAACCTGCTGCTGATCGGCGCGATGGCCCGCAGCCGCATCGCGCCGGCGGGGGCCCAGTGAGCACCGGCGCACAGCTCGACGCCTTCGAGGCGCTGGCCAAGGCCCTCGGCATCCTCGACGACCACGGCAACGCGAACGACGAGTGGTTCGGCGACCCGGTCGGGGAACGCGCCAACGAGCATGGCCTGCAGCATGTCCTGCGCGACGACAAGCAGCGCAAGGCGATGCTCGACTTCGTGGATGAGGTGCTGGGGGCACCCGACCAGTCCACGCGCGACGGCGCGACCTGGGTTCCGCTCTTCCGCGAGGCCGCCGCCCATGTGACGATCTTCGCCGTGGTGAAGGCGGTGACGGGTGCGGTGCACGTCGGCATCGGTGTGGAGCACGAGATGCAGGGCAGTGCACCACGGGTCTCGACGCGGGTGCACGTGCCGGTCTTCCGCGCGCAGCGTGGCAGCACACCGGTCACCTCCACCGGCAGCAGCGACACGCTGCCACTGTGGCTGCTGCTGGGTCGCGAGGCCGGGCGGATCGACATCGCGCTCGACCTCACGCTGCGCGACGATGCGCCAGCCGCCGGCGAACCGTCGCTCGGCGCCCTCGCAGTGCAACTCGGCATCCCGACCGACGGCACCGCGAACCTGGCCCTCGCCATCGCACTGCGCGACCTGCAGCTGCCGGGCGCCAGCACCCCACGCACGATCACGCTCGACGCCGCGACACCGGGACAACTCGGGGCCGAGGTGCTGGAACTGCTGGCGACGCTGGTGCGGGCGCAGGTGGATGCGCTCACGAGCGCACTCCCCGGCCAGGTGGCGGGGCTGCTCGGCCTGCTGGGACTGCGCGACGTCTCCGCGCTGCCGCCTCTGCCACTCGGCGAACTGCCGACGCGCGGGCTCGATGCCATCGTCGACTGGTTCCGCACGGTGTTCGCGAGCACCGCGGCGCGCACGGCCTGGTTCACGCAACTGGCGCAGGTGATCGGCGGCGGCGTGGACGTCGGTGCGCAGAGTGCCAGCGTCACCGCCGGCCCGCTCCGGTTCACCGTCGGCGTGCGCACCACCACCGGCAGCGGTGGCGCACTGGTCATCATCCCGTCACTGGCGCTGTCGCTCGACACGACGCCGGGCGCACGGGTGCGGATCGGCATCGACCTGTTGCGCGCCGATCTCGCCACCGGCGTGATCACCGCCGTGCCCGATCTGCGTGCCGAGGCGTTGTTCGGCGATCAGGCCGGCGGGTCGGCGCTGCTCGCCGGCGACCCGGGTGTGGGCGGGTTGCGCGCCGGCCTCGTGCTGCGCGATCGCCAGCCCGCCTTCTCGCTCACGCTGCACAACGTCGCGCTCACGCTGCCCGGCTCGTCCACGCCGCGGATCTACGAGATCCTCGACATCTCGTCGCCGGCCGCGGCGATGACGGCGGTGGACTCGGTGGTGACGGGCGCCCTCACCGCCGCGATGGCCAACTTCGGCGCGGCGGGCGCGCTGATGGGCAAGCTCCTCGGCATCCAGGCGCCGGCGGGGGTGACGGGGATCTCGTCGGCCGCGCTGCTGGCCAATCCGCTGGCCGAGCTCACCCGCTACTGGCGCGACCTGAGTGCGGACGCAGGGGCGATGGCGAACGTGCTCGGCGCGCTGCGTGCGCTCGTCGCGTCGGTGCCGGCGGTGAGTGTCCCCGGTGCGGGAACGCGCGAGATTCCGTGGCGCGTGGAGCTGGCCGCGCCGCTGATCCTGCTCGTCTGGCGCGACGGCGGTGCGCTGGTGATCGACGCCGCGCTCGACATCACGACGCCGGTGCTCGGTGACCACGTGGCGGTGACGACGCTGCGCGGCTCGCTGCTGCGCCTGGCGTTCACACCGGTGAAGGTGACGTTCGTCGGGAACGTGTCGGCGACCGTCACGCTGCGTCGTGTGGCAGAGCCACTGTCGCTGTCGGTGGGCCCGCTCACGCTCAGTGCGGACGAAGTGCGCGCGATCGTGTCGTGGAGTCCGGCGCGGGGCTTTCTGCTCGACATCGAGGCGCCCGGCGGACGGGTCACGCTCGATCTGCCGCGCGTGCAGACGGAGTTCGCGCTGCCGCTGCCCGTGCGGGATGCGGCGGGCAACCTCACGCTGCCGGCCGAGCTGTGGCCCGACGTGCAGTCGCTGATCGTCGCGCTCGCGTCGCAGGCGCGGGTTCGGGTGATCGACGAGCTGCTGCTGCTGATCGGATGGACCGGCGCCGGCGTGGAGCTGCCGCTGGAGACGCTCGTCGCCGGTGATCCGGCGCAGGCGATCCGCGTCTGGCTGGCCGACCTGCTGCTGGACTGTGGACGGGCGCGCCTCGCGATGGGTGTGGTGGCACGCATCATCAGCGGTGGTGCGGTGGACGAGGCGCTCGGCGCCGGCAGTGCGCGGTCACCGTACCGCGCGCCGGTGGCGGGTGATCCACGTGCGCCGGCTCTCGTCGCGTGGCTGGAGCCGGCCTGTCCGCCGTACCGCACCCTCGGCAAGGCGCAGCCGTCGCTGCGCGGGACCGAGGTGCCCGAGGATGGCGACACGCTGGTGGCGCGACTCACGACGGCGGCCACCGAACTCCCCGAGCTGAAGGATCTGCTCACGGGCCGCGATTCGCTGGCTGCCGGATTCGAGCAGCTGATCGCACGCTGGAGCGAGACCGACGGCATCATCCCGGTGCAGGAGGCGTTGCCGGCCGGCGTCACGCTGGTGCGCTACGACGACGCATCGTACGACGACATGGTGGCCGAGGGCGCCGCCGGAATGCTCGCCGGCCTGGTGCTCGAGACGGCGCCGGACACGATCATCCACGTCGGCTGTGAGGAGACGTGGCGCACCGATCGCCCCGCCGGTCGCACCGTGGACGCGACGGGAGCAACGGAGGTCGGCAGCATCACCGCGACCGGCACCGGCGAGTGGTTCGTGACGCTGCCGACGATCGTCGCCGCGCGTGCCAGCCGTACCGATCACGATGCGGTCGCGGAGCAGACCGACCGCCTGGCGCGCGTGCTCGCCGGTCGCACGGCGCCAGTCACGATCTTCGCCTACGGCCCCAGCGCCGCCGCCGCCATCCGCACCGCCGCGACGCGGTCCGTGATCGCGACGGTGGTGACCGTCGGTGCCCCGTGGTCGGCGCCGAGCGTGAACGCGTTCCGCAGCGGTCTCGGGGCGGACGCGATGCGCGTGGTGCAGCGACTGCTGCGCACCGGCGTCCCGGTGCCGTCGCCGTCCGATCGTGCCCTGACCGCCACGCCGCTGGACGTGATGCGCGATGTCGTGGCGCGCACCATCGCCGTCGCGGCCGATGACGGTGCGCTGCCCAATGCCGGTGCCGAGGCGCGGCGCAGCGGGCTGACGTGCGTGGCGGTGTTCGGGTCGCTGTCGGAGGACACCGTCTGTGCGGGGCTTGGCGCGGTGCTGGACGATGGGATCGCGCTGCGGTTCGAGCGGGCGCGCGAGGCCCTCGGCAGCGACGTGCCGCACACGGCGCTGCACGTGGGCGTGGACGTGCCGGTGCTCGCGGCGAGCGTGGGCGGCGTGCGGGTGGGCTTCGGTGCCACGTTCGATCTCGTCACGCTGCAACGCAACGCGACCCGTGCCCTCGACGTCGGCACCGCGCGCAGCGTGACGGTGCACCTGCAGCTGGGGATCACCGACGGCTGGCTGGTGGGCGGGCCCAGTCCCGAGTCATCGGACGTGGATGTCCGCTGGATGGAAGTGCACGTGACGGTCCCGTTCGACGGCACTCCGGGCGACACCGAGTTCGTGCTGTATGAGGCGACGGGGCTGGGCGCGTTCCGTGAGCGCTGGGTGGTGCGCGCCGACGCGGATGGGCTGGCGGCCACGCAGGCGCTGCCCGAGGTGCGTGCGATGCTTTCGGGCGTGGTGGCGCGCCTCCGCACCGCTTCGCCGCAGTTCGGCGTGCTGCTGGACGTGCTGGGACTGGTGCGCGACGGCGGGTTGGACGTGGCGGGACTGGACCGCCTGCTGTTCGAGCCCGAACTCCTGGCGGCGCGCGTGCGGGCGCGCGCGGTGGAGCTCGCGACCTCGCTGCGGATCCTCGTGCCCGGCATGACTGGGCTCGGCTCGGTGCTGACGTGGACCGTGGGGCCGGCCACGCTCACGCTCGATGCCGCCACGCGCACCTTCGGCGCAGCGATCACGAGCAGCATCGGCGGTGTGGCGCCGTTCTCGGTGTCGGCATCGCTCGGTGCCGATGGGCGCGCCGTGGCGGCCTTCTCGCTGGGCGTACTCGACGCGGTGGCGGGCGGTGTGCGGCTCGTCGGCACGGCGGGGGCGGCGAATGGCGTGTCGGTGGAGTGGGGCACGTCGGGGCCGGGCGCGACACGCACGTTGGCGCTGCTGCCGGTGCCCGATGTGTCGCAGCTCACCACCTTCGCCACGACGGTGCTGCCCGCGTACGTGATGCAGGCACTGGCGGACGTGCTGCGCGGGCTGGCCGACGCCGCAGGGCATGCGGCGCTCGATGCCGCGCTCGATGCGCTGTCGATGCTGCACACCGCCGACGACACCGGGCGCCGTCGCATGCGGCTGCCGATCGCGCTGTTCGACGATCCGGCCGCCTGGCTGCTGCATGGTGCGGAGGCGTGGCGCACGAATCCGGCCGGCAGCGCGGTGCAGTTGCTGGATGCGCTGGTGCCGATCATCGCGCCGGCACGCGGCTCGGCGGCGGGCTGGCCGATCGTGCCGGGTGTGACGGTGAACTACGCCGGCGTGGATGGGCGACTCGTGCTGACGCTGGACGCGACGCTGAACGCGACCGTGGACACGGCGGTGATCGGCACACGCCTTGTCGGTGGTTTGCGTATCGCGAACGATGGGCGCGTTGAGCCCAAGCTCGATCTCGGCGTGACGGTCAATGGCACCGGGCTGCAGCTGTCGGTGACGCCGGCGGTGGAACTCTCGCTGGTGCGCCAGGCGCCGGCGCCGCTGCTGCGCCTGTACCCGGCCGGTGCGGGGCTGGGCAGTGCGCTGACGGCCATCGGTGAGTCGGTGATGCCGCAGGTGCTCAACGCCGTGGCCACGAAGCGCACCGACGTGGCGGCGTCGCTGATCAAGGACGTGGGACGCGCCGTCTTCGACCTCGGCACGGCACTCGATCTGCTCGATGGGACGAACTTCACGACGGCGCGGCTGTCGGCATTCGCCATCAATCCTGCGGCGCGGCTGCTGGGGCGGCTGCCGAATCTCGTGGGGCTGGGCGCGGCGACACTGGCGCGCGCGCTCGATCCGCTGGAGACGGTGGTGCGCGTCGTCGGTCCCACGGCCGGGCGGCTCACGCTGCAGTTCGGGAGTGCACGACAGGTCACGCTGATCCTCGATGCGAGTTCGCCGGGTGTGCCGGTGCTGCGACTGGCGGCCACGCTGGCGGTGCCGGCGGTGGGCAACATCGTGCTCGAGGAGCTGCGACTCGCGGCCGATGGTGTGGGCATCGCGGTGCGCATCGGGCCGCCCGCACTGCTGATCGGCGGGGTGACGCTGCGACCGGTGCTGACGGTGCGGGCCGGTGTCACCGGCTCGACGGTGACACGCATGGCGGCGCTCGGCCTCGCGCTCGACGCGCTGGCGGCGAAGTCGCTCGAGCTGCGCTGGGGGCTGAACGAGCTGCCGCCGACGCTCGTCGTCGTCACGCGGACCGACGGGAGCGAGAGCCCGGATGATGCGCCAGCGAAGGTCGCGATCACGCTGCTGAGCATCGCCGCGTCGATCGCGAGCGGGCTCGCCTTGCCGGTGCTGCTGCCGGTGCTGCCGCCGCAGGCGATCAGCGGGCTGGAACGTGTGCTGCTGGTGACGACGGGCGGCACCACGGTGCTGGACACGACGCTCTTCGACGACCTGCTCGCGCCGGAACGGCTCTTCACGCGTCTCAAGCGGCTGGCGTGGAACCTCGCGACACTGCCGGTGCCACTCGGTGTCGTGATCGGTGGTGTGGTGAGCATCAAGCTGGTGGCGTTGGGCGGCGGCGCGACCAGGCAGCTCGGCGTGGCGCTCACGCTCGCCGGCACGGGCGAGTTCGAAATCGCGAGCGGCGATCCCACCGTCACGCTCGTCGCCGACGCGACGTGGATCACCGGCAGTCCGGTGCCGCCCGGCTTCACGCTCACGCTGCTCGAAGGCCACGTCACGCCGACCGACGTCGTGCTGGCACTCGTGCCGGGGTTCACGATCGGCGGCGTGGGCCTGAAGTTCACCAAGCACGGTGGCCCGCTACTCAACCTCGGGCCCATCTCGCTCGATGGCATCGGGGTGTACCTGTTCGGCGAAGTGTCGACGGCGGGCATCGGGGCGGGGGTGCAGGTGGAGTTGTCAGGCCTCGCGATCGCGCCGTCGGGTGCGAGCGGCAACCCTGTCGCGGGTGGCATCCTCAGCGATGCGGCGGAGGGCGGTGCGAACAACCGGCCGGCGTTCAGCCCGGCCATCGCGGTGCTCGCACGCGCCGGTGGCAGCGCCGGCGTCTCGGTGCGCGCCGGCCCGCCGCCGGGGCCGTGGTGGCTGGTGATCCAGCGCGAACTCGGCCCGCTGTATCTCGAGCAGATCGGCTTCGACAGCCGCAGCGAAGGCGGCTCGATCACGCGCCTGCAACTCATCTTCGACGGACGGGTGTCGCTGTTCGGCATGACGGCCGCGGTGGATCAGCTCTCGCTCACCTGGAACGGCGGCGACCTGTTCGACGCGTCGCGCTGGCAGGCGGACCTGATGGGGCTCGCCGTCTCGGCCGACATGGGCGGCATCACGCTCGCCGGCGGCCTGCTCAAGGATACGAGCGGCGGCTACCTGGGCATGCTGCTCGGGCGCTTCGGCACCTACGGGCTGACGGTGTACGGCGGCTACGCCGTGATGGACGGCAATCCGTCGTTCTTCATCTTCGGCGCACTGAACGGTCCGATCGGCGGGCCACCCGCCTTCTTCGTCACCGGCATCGGCGCCGGGCTGGGCATCAATCGCCAGCTGCGTGTGCCCGATGATTTCTCCGGCTTCAAGGACTACCCGTTCATCAAGGCGCTCGACATCGCGGCCGAGGTGGGCGACCCGATGGTGGAGCTGCGGAAGCTGAACGACTACTTCCGGCCGCAGGTGGGGCAGTTCTGGGTGGCAGCGGGGCTGAGCTTCACCTGCTTCGCGCTGGTGGACGGCATCGCGGTGATCGCTGTCGCGTTCGGATCCGATGGCATCGATGTCAACCTGCTCGGCCTGGCGCGCATGGCGCTGCCGCGGCCGCAGCTGCCGTTGGTCTCGATCGAGCTGGGACTGATCGCACGCTTCTCCACGCGCGAGGGGATCTTCAGCATCCGCGCGCAGCTCACCGAGAACTCGTGGCTGCTCTATCCCGAGGTGCGCCTGACCGGCGGCTTCGCGTTCGTGGTGTGGTGGAAGGGACCGCTGTCGGGCCAGTTCGTGCTCACCATCGGCGGCTACCACCCACGCTTCCATCGCGACGGCTATCCCGACGTGCCGCGCGTGGGACTGGTCTGGCAGGTGAGCAATGCCATCGTGATCAAGGGGGGTGCGTACTTCGCACTCACCTCCGAGGCGCTGATGGCCGGCATCGAGGTCGTGGTCAGCGCCGACTTCGGCTTCGCGTGGGCGCGCATCGAGTTCGGCGCCAACGGCATCATCTACTTCGACCCGTTCTGGTTCGAAGTGGAGGCGTATGCGATGATCAGCGCGGGCGTGAAGGTCAAGACGTTCCTTGGCACGATCCGCTTCAGCCTCAGCACCGGCGCATCGCTGGTGGTGAGCGGCCCGGAGTTCGGCGGCAAGGCGTCGTTCCACGTCGGGCCGGTGAAGATCACGGTGCCGTTCGGCAGTCAGGCGGGCCGTCCCGGCGATGTGCTCGACTGGCCGGCGTTCGTGGGCAAGTATCTCGAGGCGGGTGAGGGCGGCGGTGCGCGCGCGCTGTCGTGCATCACGGGGCTTGGCACGCTCACGCGGAAGGCGAGCAACGACAAGGCGTCGTCGGCGGATGGATCGGCGGCGCGTCCGTACGAGGTGTTCGGCGAGTTCGAGATCTCGTTCACCTCCACCGTGCCGATCACGCAGGTGATCCTCGGCCCGTCCAACGCGTCGACCGGCATCGCGCCGAAGCGGTCCGACGGCGCGGTGGTGTCGCTGGGTCTGGCGCCGATGAACGCCGAGAATTTCGACTCGAAACTGAACCTGAACATCGTCGGGACATCGGCGGAAGTCGGCGTGGCAGGACCGCGGCCCGGTGTGCTGGATGGCCAGGTGGAGCGGATCAAGTTCGACGTCGAGGCGTTCCCGATCGGTGCGTGGGGCGAGCCCGATTCCGCAGCGATCAAGCCGATCCCGCAGGGTGACGTGATCTTCGCGATGAACCGCGTACGGTTCGACCTGCGCACGGTGCAGCCGGACAGCGCCCTGCCCGCGATCACCTACCGCCGCGTGACGCACGGCCGCGCCGTGCTGCCGCTGCAGGCGCTGGGTGGGCAGCGCACGGTGCTGTTCACCACGGCCGCAACGGTGAACGTGCCGGCGCCGGCGAGCACTGCCGCTGCCATGCTCGAGGCGTCGTCACGCCTGTTCGGCGCACGCAGCGACCTGCCCGTCGAAGGGTTGCAGGCGCGCGGTACGCCGGGTGCGATGGCGAAGGCCGCGTTCCACGGCGATCGCGTCGCACCGCCGCTGTTCGGCACACTCGCGGACGGCCTGCGCCGCACGAACGTGGGCGACGTCTCGTCGGCGCCCATGCCGCCGGCGCCGCCGAAGGGCATCGTGCAGCCGCGCGCACCGAAGCTGGCTGGCCTGCTGGGTGGCGGCGCCGGCGTGATCGAACGCGGTCCGACGACGTCGGTGGGCGACGGTCGGCTCAAGCGGCGCCCGGCGCCGTCGATCGAGTCGGTGCGCTCGCGCCTGACGCGGCAGCTCCCCGTGCAGCTCGCGCGCAGCGCACGGCCCGGCGTGCGTGAAGACGGGACGCTGATCGCGACCGGTGTCGTGCCGTTCACCGCGGCGCCGGGCACGTCGCGCAGCCTGTCGGTGGGGCGCACGGTCAGTCCGTCGGCGCTGGGTGAGCTGATCGGCGGGCTGACGGGCTCGGGCCGGCTCCGCAGCAAGGCGCAGCCCGAAACGCTGCATGCGGGTGACCTCGTGGTGCTGCATGCGCCGGACGCGAACATCGACCTCGATGAGCAGCTCCGGCCGCGTTTCACGGTGACGGGTCAGGTCCGCGTCACCATGACGAGCAGCGGCGGCACGGTGCTGCTGGATGCGACCGTCACCGACTCGATCGTGGTGCCGCCGCGCACGTCGATGATCGGCGTGCAGGCGGCCGGCGACACGGCGGTGCGCGACGGGCTGGCGGGGTGGCACGAACGCTCGCGCCTGGCGCGCCTGAGCGGCCGCGTGGCGATGGGTCCAGGGTGCACGCTGCAGGTGGAAGGCGTGGTGTCGGAAGCGCCGCCGGCCTGGATCGCGGCCGACGACATGATCGTGCAGGCCACCGTCGTCACCACGCGCTTCGCGGTCCCGGTGACCACCATCGCGATCGTGCTGGCCGGCAGCGAGACGCCGGACGGCAACGCGGTGACGCTCGAACTGGATGGGGCAACGCGCGTAGCCGAGAAGGGCGCGCCGCGTGCGCCGCGGGTGGTGATGTCCGGGTCGCGCGCGGTGCTGCTGTACGACGTGAAGCCGACGCGTGACAGCGCCTGCACTGTGCGTGTGCAGTCCGGCGGGCAGTGGCGCCTTGCCGGCGTGATGGGCAGCGAGGTGGCGTCGGCGACGCTGGCGCAGACGATCGCGGTGAAGGGGATCTTCGCCATGGCGGGTCGCCTCATGCTGGCGGCCGACGGTGGACCGGTCCGCGTCTCGTGGGAGCCGCCGCCTGCGCCGCGAAGTGCGCCGGCGCGCAAGGCGAGTGCACGAAAGACGACTACTCACAAGACGACTGCTCGCAAGACGACTACTCGCAAGACGACGGCAGGCAAGACGAGTGCGCGCAAGTCGACTACTCGCAAGACGAGTGCACGCAAGACGACTCCACGAAAGACGACGGCAGGCAAGACGAGTGCGCGCAAGACGACGGCACGCCAGACCACCGCTACCGGGAAGACCACCCGCCGAGGGGCACGCAATGCCTGACCAGCCCACCAACGGGCAGTTCTTCCTGCATGCCAACGTCCAGCCGAAGCTGCTCGCCGGCAGCTACACGCTGGCTGCGCGCCAGGTCAGCACCGCCACCGGGCGCAGCGGCGACGAACTGGCAGTCGATCCGCTCGACGTGCACCTCGAGGTGCGATCACCGCGCCTCGTGCTGCCGCCCGATCAGGTGCTCTCGACCTTCCCGCCGGCGGAAAGTCAGGGGGCGTGGGGCTCGCGGCTGCCGCAGGTCGTGATCAAGCGCCGCACGCTGCCGTGGGAGCGTCGCATCGCCGGCCAGCCGCAGTCCACGCCATGGCTCGCCCTCGTCGTCGTGGCCGAGGGCGAGGCCACGCTCGTGCCGAACGTGCCGGCGGGGGAGACGGTCACCGCCGGTGTGACACTGCCCGGCGCCATCGACTCGGAGGTCGGCAACTGCCTCGAGATCCGGCAGTCCATGGTGCACACGATCTTCCCCACCCGCAAGGACGTTCCGCTGCTCGCACACGCGCGGCACGTGGACATCGCCGACACCGAACTGATGATGGGTGACGACGACGGCTTCCTCGCCGTGGTGGTCGCCAATCGCCTGCCGATGAGCACACGCAACGCCGAGGGTGTCGAGGTGCCGGTGAAGTACACGGCCTGCCTCGTGAACCTCGAGCAGCAGTGGGATCGCCTGCTGCCCGAAGCCCCACCGCCGTTGCTCACCAGCATCATGGTCGGTCTCGACGTGAGTGTCCGATTCTCGGCCGCCGAGATGGACCGGCACCTGATGGGTGGCACGGTGACGGTCGGCGCGAACACCGTGAGCACCGTCACGCGCGCGGCGCGCACCGGCGACCGGCAGATCGCGGATCTTCGGACCGACGTCGCCTCGACGGCGCAGTCGCTGACGACGGTCGGGTTCAGCGCCCTCCCGACACCCAAGGGGCTGAAGCGTGGTGAGCTCTCGGGCCGGCTCGCCACCGATGCGGTCCGCGAAGGCCTCGCCAACGTGCTGGACCCAAAGCTGCGCTTTCCGGTGCTGCTGCACTGGCGCTTCACGACCACCGGCACCGCCACCTTCGAGTCCATCGTGCGCACCCTCGATTCGGGGCTGCTCGGGACCGTCGCGGCACGCGCGCAGGTGGCCGACACGGGACGGCTGCCGCTGGAGCTGGTGGACACGGGCCACGTGGGCCTGGAGCAGAAGACGCGGCGTGGCGACAGCGTGCGCGCCTGGTATCGCGGGCCGCTCGTGCCGCATCCGACGGTCAACTCGGCGGCCGACCGACTGCCGCTGGCCCACGCTGCCGATCAGCTGCGGGTGGTGATTCCCGATGGCCGCGAGGATCTCTCGCTCGCCAGTGCGTTCGAGATCGGGCGGTTGCTGGCCCTCGCCAACCCGAACATGGTCGCAGCGTTGCTGCGGTGGCGGCAGTTGCACTACGCCACGGTGCGTCGCGCGACGATCTGGGCGGAGAATGCGCTGCTGCTCGGTGCCCTCGATGGGTTCGCGGTGTCGCGACGTGTCACCGGTGGCAGCGGCGTGGACCTGTCACGCGCGATCATGCGCTCGGTGACGGCCAGGCCGGCGCAGTTCCTCGGCCGTCCGCGCGCGCTCGTCGATCCGGGACGCGCGCTGCCGTTCGAGGGCGCCCCGGCGGCGCTGCTGGCCGGCGCGTTCGGGTTGCCCCCGCTGCGGGGCGATCCGTCGTCGATCCTCGCCACGCTCCAGAAGGCCCCCGTGCGGGTGGCGAAGGTGGGTGACCTGCCCGGTCGCCTGCCCGGCACCGTCTTCACCGAGCGCGATGTCGCCGTGCTCTCGCGGGCGCTCGACTCGAAACTCGAGCGCATCGTCACCGACACGCTGCGCCCGCTGCTGCGCGAGGCGCCGCCTCAGAAGGGCAAGGGAAAAGGAAAGAGAAAGACGCGCGCTGCCACACCGGTGACGGATGCGCTCGACGACGTGATCGACCGGCTGTCCCGTGCCCGCACGAAGGAGTCCGACGCATGAACATCACGTCCGCCACGCTGCTCAAGCAGCTCCAGGTCAGCGGCATGAAGCTGATCCCGCCCGATGCCGGCACGGCGCCCGACGCCACCGACCTCATTCCCGACGAGTTGCGCGACTGGCTGGTGCGTCTGCGCCTGCTGCACGACGTGCCGTTCGCGTACTTCGTGGCCGACACGCAGCTCCTGCCCGAGGAATCCATCCGCTGGTTCTACGTGGACCGGCGCTGGACCGACGCGTTGGTGCAGGGTGCGCTCAGCGTCGGCACGGTCAACACCGACGATCGCATGCAGCTCACGGAGCGCTACGGCGAGATCCGCGACGCGCTGGACACGGCCGAGCGCAACGTGCGCCGTCGTGACGACGCGCCGCGGCAGACGGGACAGGCGGGCCCGATCAGCGGGTTCATCCTGCGATCGCGCGCGGTGGCCGGGTGGCCCGCGATGCATGTGCGTGCCTTCAAGCAGGAACCGACCGAAGGCGACGGCTTCGACTACGGCGACGATCATCCCGAGCGCATGCGCCTGTTGCGGCTGGAGCGACTCGCGCCGGCGGTGCTGTTCTGCCTCTTCGATGGCATCCCGAAGGAGGTGCACCTGCAGGAGCCGCGGCAGGGAGTGCAGTTCGGCGTGGACCAGACGCTCACCGCCACCGGGATGCGGGCCTCACTCCCCGTGCGCAGCATCACCACGGGCCTCGATCCCGCAGATCCCGCCAATCCGGCCAACCGCGTGGACGTGCGCTTTCGGCCCAATGCCGCCGGTGTGGTGGACATCCAGCGCCTCGAGCGCGATCTCGCGGCGAAAGGCGCGGCCGGCCCGGATGCGAAGCTCGACAGCGCGGAGTACGCGCTGCAGCTCATCCGCTTTCCGTATCGCCAGATCTACGGGCGGCCCGAGGGGCGTCCGAACACCGACGTCGTGCTGCGCCCCACGGTGCGCTACACGGCGGTCGCGACACGCTTCCGCGATGGAGTGACTCCGCCATGACCGGTCCATTCATCAATCCGGATCTGGTGCAGAAAGCCATCCAGAGTCCGCGCTACAACCTGCTCGCCCGCACCGGCTTCGACGTCGCCACGATCGCCACCTGGGACGCGCTGCTACATCGCCGCAAGCGCATCTGCGTGCCGGTGGATGTGCAGGCGTTCGTGGTACCCGCGGCCGGCGGTGAAGCCACCGTGGCCGTCCGCGGCGATCAGAACGACCCCGCGCCGTTCACTGCCGGTGCCACGCTCGCCGGTGGCGTGCACCTGCACTGGGCGCTGCCCGACTCGCTGTTGCGCGGTGAGCCGACCGCTCCCGATGCCAATGGCCGCAGCGAGGAACTGGCACTCAGGCCGCTTCCCGATCGCTGGGTGGTGCTGCGCCTGCTGCGCCCCCGCGGCGCACGCCGCTCGCTGGTGCGGGGCTGGGTGATCGATGCGCGGCTCAAGGCCGTCGCACCGCTGGACACATTCGCAGGCACGTTTGCGGCCCCACCCGTCGGCACCCCCGCCGCCGCCGCCCAATTCGAGCGGCTCGACGCCGGCATCGGCGGCTCGCTGATGTGGACGGCGTCGTACACCGCGAGTGCCGGCCGCTTCGGCTTCCACGATCCGCTCACCGACGTGCCGCCCCCGGTGGCGCTCGCGCCGTCGGGATTGCACGACGCCAGCGCCGCCTACGTCGTCGCCGGGTGGTGGGCCGATCTCGCCGCAGATCCGCTCGGCGCCAACGCCGGACTGCTCGCGCTGGGTCGCAAGCTGGAGGGGTTGGGCTGGCTGCTGGATGACGATGCACTGCAGGCCGTCATGACCGATGATCGTGCTCGCCGCGATGCCACCAACGCCTCCATCGGGCTCACGTCGCCGCCGGACGGCACGACGATGGAGCTTCGGACCGAGGTGGGTCGATCGGTCTCGAAGAAGGTCTACGGCGTGAAGGCCGGCATCGCCTCACCGGTGACGGGGGCCTCGAGCCTGATCATGGGCGAGCCGCAACCGGAATTCGCCACACTCCTGCACGGCTGCGTGATCGGCGTGCCGGTGAACGGTGCGCTCGGCTCCGCCGATGACCGTCCCGCCGCGCGCGACGTGACGGTGGCACTGGGCCAGGATGTGGACGACGTGGTGGCAGCCTTCGGCGCCGGCGTGCTCGGCGCGGAAGCGAGCAGTCGCGCCGCGGCCGAACGGCTCACGGCGGCGTTCACCTCCGACATGCTCGATCGCATCGCAACCGCCGATGGCATCGCCGATCTGGCCGAGCACGAACATGCCGACGGTTTCGACTCGAGGCCCGGCGCGCCGATTCCGGGCGCACGTCCCGATCGCTTCATCGCCACCGATGCCAACGCCGCGAGTCCGTTCGCGTTGGGACGGAAAGGCCGCGGCACCAGCGCCGTCGGTGGTTCGACGGGGCCGGGCACGCGCGCGCTGGGCTCCAAGCTCCAGTGGACCGACGCGGTCGAGATGGTCAAGAAGGGCGTGCGGAGCATGCCGCGTACCGGCACGCGCGCCAGCGACATCACCGCCGGCCGCGACATGCCGCCGGTGCGCACCGTCACCCGTCCCGCCCCGCGCGACTTCTTCCCGCAACCGCCGATGCTCGCGCTGCGCGGCGTGAAGCCCAACCTGCGCCATCACTTCGACGACCGGTTCGAGGCGCTGAACAAGAAGGGCCTGCGCTGCCGCTATGCTGCCGAGTGCGTCAGCGAGCTCTCGGGCGCGATCCGCGCCGCCGACATCCTGCCGTCGCTCGGCAGCGGCGCGATTCCGGAAGAGGTGTTGAGCATCGCGCGTGAGGTGGTGCTGCTGGATGCGTATGGCGTGTCGTGGCTGAACGCCATCGCCAGCGCCGGGGCGTCGCCGGAGTTTGCGAAGGCCGTGAACGTGCGACTCGTCGGTGAAATGGCGCGTCTGTACGGAACCAATGCGACGTACGACGGCTCGAGCCACATCACCGAGAAGCTGCGCGCCGCGGCTGATCCGTGGATGCAGGTCACCGCACCGAAGTTTCGTGTCGATCGTGAGCTGGTGGCGGAGCTGGCGGCGCATTCGATCGTGAAGGGCACGCCGCCCAGCCCCGTCGCGCTCACGACGTGGCGCCAGCCGTGGGTGCCGCTCTGGGCCGAGTGGCGCGTGGTGCTCGAAGGCACGGGCACGCTGCAGGGGTGGCAACTCAGCGACTTCGACTTCGAGCGGAGCGGCACTGCGCCCGCGCCGACGATCACGCGCACGATCACGGGTCGCACGCCCCTCGGAACCGGCGTGGCCGAGGCGTTGCAGGGTGGCATTGCGCGGTGGCTGGAAGCCGAGGTGCAGCGCGATGGCGTGAATCAGGGCGTGCTCGGTCCCGCGGATCAGCTCGCGCTGTCACGACTGGGCGATTTCCTCGCGCCACTCGACATGGCGTCGGCCTCGATGGACGGTGTGCGCGAGCAGATGCTGGGCATTGCCTACATGGGGCAGATGCCGCTCGACACCCCCGCCGCCGGTGTCGAACGCACGCCCATCGCCTCGGCGGCGCCGGTGCCGTTCTTCGGCGGGACGATGCGACTGGCTGCGATGCGCATCGTGGATGCGTTCGGGCGCACCCTCGATCTCGACGTGTCGCGCATCGTCACGACGCGGTCGCTGGAGGTGTCCGGCGCGGCATCGAGCATCATGCTGCGGCCACGCTTCCAGCATGTCGCGCGATGGGTGGTCCGGTTCGTCGGTGCGCCCGATCCCGGCGCGGCCGATCCCACGCTGCGTCCCGATGCGTTCGTGGATCAGGTGACGCCGGCGGTGATGGTGAATCCGGTGGCGGGGTTCCTGCTGCCTGATCACATCGACGAATCGCTGGAGGTGTTCGCGGCCGACGGCTCGCCGATCGGTGAGCTGGCGCACGATCCCATCACCGGTGCGGTCACGTGGGAGGCAGCACCGGGGCGTCCGGTCCTGCCTGATGCGGGACCGTTCACCGGACTCGAGGCAACGCAGTCGCCGATCGCCGACGTGGCCGCTGGCGTGCTGCTGTCCGACGTGACGGCGCGTGGCGGCGACACGCGGCCCGTCACCACTTCACTCGCGGCGATGCTGCGCGCGATCGACACCACGCTCTGGACGGTGGACACGTACGCGACCATCGGGTCGCCGAGCATCGCGGGCCTGGTCGGGCGGCCGGTGGCAGTGGTGCGTGCGACGATCCGCCTCGAGGCGCCGGACGACACCGGCGAAGTCACCGTGACGAGTGCCGGCGGTGCCGAGGCGCGTCGCGCGATCTTCCGCGCACTCGGCGAACTCCGACTCCCTTTCCGCCTCGGCGCGCTCGATCGTTCCGACGATGCGCTGCTTGGATTTTTCGTCGGTGACGACTTCACGCACCTGCACCTCGTCGACAAGGTGGTGCAGAGCCTCGCCCCTGCGTCGGGACGACTGCAGGGCGCGCTGGGCCGCCTTGGCACGCCGATCGACACGACCCCCGTGCCGATCGCGCATCCGTACATCGTGGCCGAAGACGAACTCTGGTTGCGGCCAGGTCAGGAGCTGCTGCTGACGCTCCTGATGCTGCCCGCCGGGAAGGTGCATGTCACCAGCGGCCTCACGCCGCGCAAGGCGCTCTCGCTGGCGGAGGACTGGGTGACACCTGGCCTGAAGACGATCAGCCCGAGCGTGCGCGTCGGGCCGGTGCTGGTGGACCCGTCGGAGATCCGGCTGCCGCTGATCCGCGCGATGGGACCGCGGCAACGCTTCACGCGCCGCACCGGCCCGCTCACCTGGCGCGACGATCCGATCACCGCCGCGACGATGACCGCATACCTCCCGCGTGTACCGCACGAGGCGCAGGAGGGCTGGATCCGCGTCAGCCCTGATGAAGAGACCACCACGGATGGAGGCACGCCGTGAGTCCGGCGCGGAAGGCGGCCAAGCGGGCGGCGACGAAGACGGTGAAGAAGCCGGTGAAGAAGACGGCGAAGAAGCCGGCGAAGAAGCCGGCGAAGAAGGCCGCGCGAAAGTCCGCGGCGGCCGCCGTCGTGACGCAACCGCCGCAGCGGCGGCGCAAGGTCGTGCCCGATCCTGCCGCGCGCGCCGAGTTGAAGGCCGCGCGTCGCGGTCGCGCGTCGCAGCGCATGGCGCATGTCTCCGAGCGCATGGGGCAGACCAACCTCGTGGCGCTGTCGGCGGCGATGGAGTCGATGCTCGAGCGGGAGTCGGCGGCGCCGGCATCGGAGGCGCGTGTCGGTGCGGCACCGCGGGCCTTTCCGGACCGCGACACGAATCGCTGGGTCCCCATCGGACCGTCCGCGGTGCGCCGCGGGCAGGCCGATGGCCGTCCGCGTGTGACGGGCCGGATTCGCGACATCGCCGTCGATCCCACCGGCCGCCGCGCCTACGCCGCCAGCGGCAAGGCCGGGCTCTGGTACACGGAGGATGCGGGCATCTCGTGGCGACCGGTCGGGGGCTGGACGTCCCTTCCCGGCGTACGCGGAGGCATCAGCACCGACATGAGCTGCGGCTGCCTGCTGGTGCGGTTCGGCGCCACCGCAGCGGACGACTACGTGATGGTCGGCACCGGCGAGATCGCGACCGACACCGTGTCGGGCGCCAGTTCGGTGGCGGTCCTCGATCCCGGCGGACGCGGTGTGCTGTCGCGTCGCGGCCCCGCCACGCGCACGCCCACGCAAGTGACGTTCGAGACCGGCTCGGGCATCGATGTGCTCGAGAACGTCGCCATCTACCGACTCGCGCGTGATCCGGCGCGCACCGCCGCAGCGCAGATCGCGGTCACCGGTGATCGGGTGCTGGCCGCCACGACCAAAGGTCTGTGCATCGGGCGCTGCACGACCGTCGGCGGTGCGCCGAGCTGGGTGTGGACGACGCTCGCCGGCCTCGATCCGTTCCGCCTCATCGCGCCATCGCCGGTCAAGCGCAAGCTCACCGACGTGCAATGGGTCCCCGTCGCAGGCCTGCCCGACGGTCGCATCATCGTCGCGATCGACGCCCTCGGTGTCGCGTGGAGCGACAACCTCGGCGCAGCGGGAAGCTGGAACTGGATGGGCGGCATCAACCGGCTCGTCAACTTCGACTGGCTGTCGACGAACATCGTCCTCTCGGCACCGGTAAACGGGCGGATGTACGTGCTGTCCGGACTGCGGCTCGCCGCAGCCATCAACGGGCGCGACAACAATGCGCAGCTGCACCGCATCCCCAATGTGACACGACCCGTCGCGGCCGGCGGGCCCGGCCCCGCAGTGCTCATCAACGGGACCCCGCCCGCACTGTGGGGTGCGCAGATCTTCTGGGATCAGGCACTGTTCGCCGAGCGCATCGGTGCCACCGATCGCGTCTGGCTCGGGGGCAGCGGGCTCACGCCGCCACGCGCCGGTGCGGACTTCGACGCGGCGGTGTACGCCTACGACGTGATCGACGCCGGGCCGGGTTCGCCACTGCTCCGATCGGTGCCGGCCATTTCGGACATTCCCGGCGCCGGTGCCGACGTCGATGGACTGGTCGGTAACGGCATCCACGCCGATGTGCACGCGATCACGGTCGTCACGCTCGTCGGCGGGGCGC
This sequence comes from Gemmatimonadaceae bacterium, assembly GCA_031409715.1. Classification (GTDB taxonomy): domain Bacteria; phylum Gemmatimonadota; class Gemmatimonadetes; order Gemmatimonadales; family Gemmatimonadaceae; genus JACMLX01. The sequence goes on from JANNXU010000022.1 coordinate 45,818, forward strand.
GGCACGTGTGGGTGACGAGCGACGGTGGTGTGTACGTCTCCGAGATGGGTGGACGCGTGAACACGTTCCAGTCGCGCGTCACCGGCCTCGCCGTGATCGAGGCGGGGTTCCTGGCGATGCATCCCACCTCCAGCCACTACTGCGCGCTGGGTGCGCAGGACAATGGCACGCAGACGCGCACCGGCGACATGATGTGGGAGGTGGTGCAGACGGGCGACGGTGGCGGCGTCGTGTTCCATCCCGTGGCGCCGCAATACATCGTCTCGCAATTCACGAACGGATCGTGGTACTCCACGCCGCCGGCCGGTTTCGTCGGCGCCATCGACCGCGTTGGCGGCGGGTCGAATAACGTTGGTGACCGGGAAAGCGACATCGCGATGTTCTATTCCGGGTGTGACGTGATCACGTCCGCGCCAGGGCGCGCACGCATCGCCATCGGCACCGAACGGGTGTGGATCACCGATGATCTCGCCGTGGCGGCCGCCAACACCTGGCAGGTGCTGCCGTTCAACACCCTCGCCGCCAGCGCGACGATGGATCCGCGCCCACTCGGCAGCGACGCGGCCAATCAGGCATTCGGTGTCCCCGGACCGGTAGCGCTCGGGGCGGTCGTGCAACTGCGATGGGCCGTGCCACTGGCCCCCAGATTGCTGCCGCGGCTCTATGCGGTCTATCGCAACGGCATCGTGCGCCACGACCAGCAGGCGGGCGGACTCTGGACGACGACGGTGATGCTCACGCCGGGCCAGGTCAACGCCCCCAACACGACCACCGTGCTCTGCTCGGACATCGCCCCGATCCCCGGCACCGACGACTTCTACTTCACGACCCTCGGCGACACGCAGGCGGTCCGTGCGAACGCCACCGACACCTGCTGGCTTTTCCGGGGCGGTGCGTTCGTGCGCACGGACCTGCGCCACAAGCTGGCCGAGTTGCTGCCGCCAGGGACGCTCGGTCCGCTGGATCCGGCGCACAGCGTCTGCCTCGACCCCGACGACGACCGCATCGTCTTCGTCGGCACGCTCGGCGGCGTGTTCCGCGGTGTGCGCAACGCCGCCAACGGTCATGTGTGGAACCTGTTCATGAACGGGCTGCCATCCACCTGCGTGTCGGACCTGAAGGTCTGGAAGGATCCCGTCACACCCGCAGCCGGTGCGACCGCGCTCAAGCTGCTGCGCGCCGCCACGCAGAGCCGCGGTGTGTGGGAAGTGGATGTGGTGAACTCGACGCCGCCGTCCACCTATCTGCGCGTGCACCTGCGTGACGACCGCCGGCGTCTGCCCACGCCGCTCGCGAACCCGCGGCGGCGGCCCGGCGTGAACACGGTTTCGTACGCCAGTCCCGACGTCGTCATCCGCCCTGCGCCACGCGTCGCGGCCTCGCCGTTGATTCCGTTCCCGCTGAGGGCTGCCGAGTCGCTGAACGTGGCGCACAGCGGCTCGCACCATCTGTGGACGTTCCAGACCGCGTTCCGCTGGCGCTATCCGGCGATCCGCGCCGATGGGCTCTGGTCGGACCAGCTCGAGGATCTCATCGCGCACTTCCGCAGCACGGTGCCCGCGCTGGGTGCCGGCACCACGATCGACCTCGCGACCTGGAACGCCGTGGTGCACGACACGCGGCTTTCCGCGGCCCGCGCCGTCACGGCGCCAGCCAGCGGTGACCGGTGCGCCGTCTACGAGACGCCATGGCAGCTCGCCGGTGCCGCGCATACCACCGCGACCGAGATCGACATTCACGAACTGGTGCAGCCGCTCAGCAGCCGCGGGGAACTCTGGCGCGTGTACCGCGAACCGTCCGTGGTGGATGTGCTGCTGCACCATCGCGGCACCGAGGCGCGTGCGGCCAACGCGGCCTACACTGCGCTGTTCGTGCGGTCGGCGCGGACGCTCGACGAGTTGCTCAACCTGCCGGCGTCGCGCTTCGCGGCACTGCACGGGTGGAACGGCGAGGCGGCGGTCCCCACGCCGACGGGCTTCACCCGGGTGCTCGCCGGCGCCAGCGCCGTGCACCGGTTGCCGGAGCCGCTGGACGTGTTCATGCCGCGCGCCATCTCGATCGACCTGAACCTGCTCGACGTGCCGTACGGACCGTTCGTGATGCTGGTCGCCGTCTCGGGGAGCGACGCCGAGCCGGCACCGGCGCCTTCCGGACTCACGGCATCGTCCGGCATGGCCGCACTGGTCCGCGCCTGGCCGCGGGCGGCGATGCGCGTCGTGCAGGCCGCGCAGCGCCGTCCCGTCCCCGCACCCTGAGGCGGCCGCCGAGTCGATGCCTCGCTGCGGCGGGACGCGGGGCCTGCGGGGGGAGATCAGTCGGCGCTGCTGAACATCCCACCGGCACACCAGCTGAGCGCTGCGGCGCGACGCACGCCGACGACGGAACGTGTTCGGCCACGACGACCGACGCTGGTGGGGCTCGGGTGGTGACTGCAGCGTGAGTACGACTGCGACTGCGACTGCGTCTGCAAACTGCATGACGCGGAGGCGCGAAGGCGCAACGCTGTCGGCCCGGGCGAGGATCGATCGTGCGTCACATCAGGCACTGCCGAATGCTGGTGGAACTGCTCGCGCGAGAGCCGTCACAAACTGTTCTTCGCTACCTCGCCTCGGTGCACGCCGTTCATCGCTCGGGCCGACAGCGTTGCGGCTCCACGGCTTTGCGCCTTGGTGTCACGCCGTTGCAGTGGCAGTGGCAGTTGCTGTATTCCATACCACTGCGCGCCCGAGGAGAATGCGCGCGAGGCGAGGACTGGGATGACCCGTGGCTGGGTCTGCATGGCTGGCGCCGTGACCGGGCGGCACGTTCCGACACCAGCGCGGTATTGAAGGATTGCCGTCGCCGTGTCGTCAGCCACGGGTGCGCCGGTGTGTCCGGGCGCGGCCGCGTTCCATATTGCGATCGTCCACTGCCGCGGCATGGCTGCGCCACCGCCATCGTCCGCCGTCCCCCGCCCGCCTCGCGTGTTTCGCCTGTCAACCCGCGCCACGTTCCGGCCGCTCGCCGCCGCCCTGCTCACGCTGCTGCCGGCTGCCCTCGCGGCGCAGGTCACCACGCCGGCCGTCACGGCGCCACGGACGCTGCAGCGCGTGGAGCTCGTGCGCCGAGACATCTTCGACGACAGCGACGATGCCGCGTGGTGGCGTGATCTGGCCAACCGGCTGCATGTGCGCACGCAGCAGCGCGTGCTCGAGCGCGAGCTGCTGCTCAGGCCGGGTGACGTGCTCGACTCCGCGCGTGCCGCCGAGACGGCGCGCAACCTGCGTCGGCTGCAGGTGTTCCGTGACGTCTCGGTGGACACCAGCAGCGATGGACGCGTGCTGCGCATCATCACCTCCGACGGCTGGACGACGCGGCCCTATGCCAACCTGCGCAGCACCGGCGGCCAGCGGCTGTTCAGCGTCGGACTGCTGGAGACCAACTTCCTCGGCCTCGCCACCACGCTCGACGTGCGGTACCAGCAGGACCCCGACCGCTCGCTGCTGCGCTTTGCCTTCGGGGCACCGCGACTGATCTCCAACCGCGTCAGCACCAATGCGTTCTACAACCGCCTCTCCGACGGGCACAGCGTCGGTGCAGCGGTCGAGATGCCGTACTTCAGCCTCTCGTCACGCAACGCCGCGCGCATCGGCTTCGTGGACTTCGACGGACGGGTGCTGCGATTCCGCAACGGCAACCCCCGTCCCGCTGATTCGCTGTCTCGGCGCTTCACCTTCGCCAGCGCGGCCATCTCACACGCGCTGCGCGCCTCGCCACGCGGCTACCTGCGCATGGCGGGCGAGGTCAATGTGCGTCGCGACGACTTCGTCCCGCGGCGCGACATCCCCGTCGACATTCCCCGCACCACCACCGCCGCCATCAGCGGCTACATGGACGTGAGCCGCGCCGACTATCTCGTCGCGCGCAACTTCCGGATGATGGGGCAGCCCGAGGACGTGGACCTCAGCACCACCCTGCGTGTCGGCGTGTCGCTGGCGCCGGCCGCGCTGGGGTACACCCGCACGGGTGTGGGACCGATCATCAGCGCGCAGACCGGATTCCGGTTTCCGATCGGCTTTGCCGTGGTTGCGGGACGGGTGACGGGCCTCGCCAGCGCCGGCGCCATCGACAGCGGCACCGCCACCATCGGCAGCACACTCGTCCTGCAGCCGACGAGCCGGCAGGTGCTGGTCGCCCACAGCTCGCTCGGCTACGACCGCAACCCGTTCCCCGGGGAGGAGTTCGACCTCGGCTTCACCCGCGGGCCACGCGCCTTCGCCATCCACGCCTTCACCGGCGACCGACAGCGTTTCTCGATGCTCGAGTATCGCTGGACGGCCCTGCCGCAGATCGCGGGCTCGGTCGCCGTCGGCATCGCCGCTTTTGCCGAGACGGGCGGCGCCTGGTTCTCCGGCAGCAGGGCGCGCGACGGGAAGGACGCAGGCATCGGCCTGCGCATCGCGCCGCTGCGTGCGCCGGCCAACCTCGGCAGCACCCGAATCGATCTCGTGCACCGGTTCGCGACCGACCGGGATCGCGCCGGCTGGATCGTGGTGCTCGGCGTGGGCTTCCCGTTCGATGGGCTGCGCTGAACGGTGCTGCCACACACGATGCCGCTCACCCGTCAGCACACCGTCAGCGCACGATCGGGGAATGCCGTGCGGTGCGTGCCGTGCCGTGCGGTGCCGTGCCGTGCGGTGCCGTGCGTGCGGTGCCGTGCGTGCGGTGCGGTGCCGTGCCGAGTGATGGAGCGTCAGGCGCGGATCACCGTCACTGCACGTGGTGCCACCACCAGCGAGGCCGACGTCGCATCCACCGTCTCGCCATCCACCTGCAGCCGCGTCGGTGAGTGGAGCTCCGCCGCATGCCAGCGAATCGTGCGCACACCGGGCAGTGGCGGCGTGGCCACGGCGTCCGGCGTCGGTGCCGCGACACCGCGCGCCATCAGGTTCCAGTACCACACCGGCGAGCTCACCTCGGCAGCGATCGCCATGCCGTCATCGCGCTGCAGCCCACGCCACATCACCTTGCCGAACGCGTAGTGCGGAATGTTGTAGAGGCCCACGTTGTGCACGAGCGAGCTCGCCAGCACCCACTGGACGCCATCGACGATGAGTGACACGCCGCTGATCCGCCGCGGGGCGTTGAGCACCAGCGCACTCACCCCCGCCCACGGCTTGGAGCGGTAGCGCAGCGCGGCATATCGCTGCAGGAACCCCGACTCGAAACCCGTGCTGCAACTCACCAGCGCCACCGGCGCCGACGGGATCGAGGTGCGCATCACGTCCAACGCACCCGTCATCCCGCGCTCCAGCGCTGCCAGCGCCAGCTCCGCCGAGCGAAGCCCCAGGGTGTGGGCGGTGGCGTTGCCGGTGCCGAAGGGGAGCAGTCCGAGCGTCCGCTGCAGCTCCCCGCGCCGATCCATGAGTGTGACGAGCGCGTTGAACGAGCCATCGCCGCCCACCGAGACCGGCACTTCATCATCGGCGAGGCGCAGCGCTCCATCCATCTCGGCGGCCGTGGAGGAGCGGACGATGCGCGTGCGTGACCGCAGCTGGGGCCGCACCGCCAGCAACGCGTCCAGGCGCCGCGGTCCCTTGCCGGCACCGGCCGCAGCATTCACGCAGAAGACGAACCGTGGCGACTCGGGCACGCAGGCACTGGCAGATGACGACGACGGTGCGGACGCCCAATTCTAGCGACCGTCGCGCGATCGCCTCCTTCCCATTTCACTTCCCCGCGCGCACGGGCTCGATGGCTCGGAAGGTCTGGCGCGGCTCTTGGGTCCGTCAACTCTATTCACACGGAGGCAACGAAGGAACGGAGATGGAGAGGGTCTGTGACCGCACGCTACGGCCGAATGCCACGCAGCATCCAGGATTTCGTTGGAACCGCATGCGACCCACGAACGTGTCCCGCAGCAATGCAATCCCCGCCCGGCGCGGAACAGTGAGCCGGCACAGGGGCAGCGGCTGTTCTTCTGTTCTTCTGTTCTCTTGTTCCTCTGCTGCTCTGCGTCCTCTGTGTGAAAAGAGTTGACGGACTTCGCACAGCGAAAATGCCCGCACAGCGAAGAGGCCCGTGCACCGAGCCGATCGCGATCAACGCACGAGCTGCCCGCAGGTCACGATCCGATTCATCGTCTTGATCGACTCGTGCACGTTCACGAACAGTGCCCCCGATTCCGGAAATGGAATTGGTAGCTCGATCACCGCCACCCCGTTGCCGCGCGCGTTGATGCGGATGCGGGCGTACGACTCCGCCGGGCCGACGATCGGACCCGGCGCGCCGCAGGTGCCGGCGTGCAGGTGCCATGGTCTCAACGCGCCGGGCGTGTCACCGCTGATCACGACACGCACGCGGGTGTGGTTCGGGTGTCGACCTGGCTCGAGTACCACCGAGCCATGCGGACCGACACCGCCGTTCGGGGGCGCCAGCTCGGCGCTCCACTTGGCCACCGCATAGGCCATCGCGCGAGCGGTCTGGGGCGCGCTCTTCAGCGACAGCAGCGCAAGCAAGGCGGTGAAACCCGGCATCAGGAGTGGCTTCAGCCGGGTGAGGGACGAACGGCTCATGGGTCCTCCGCGTCAGCGCGGCGGCGTCAACGACTTCGTGTGCCCTTTGCTCTGTGTGTTCTGGTCTGCCCGTTCACGTTGCGACCAACTGGAGCGAAGCGGAAGGTATGCATGCATGATGCCATGCCACCGGGATGCACGAAGGGCGCTCCCGAGTGGAAGCGCCCTCCGGCAAAGCCTGCGATGAACGGTTAGTGCAGCGCGACCATCAGTCGCGTCGGCCCTGCAGACGCGACAGCAGGCGGAGCAGTTCGAGATACAGCCAGATCAGCGTGACCATCAGGCCGAAGGCGCCGTACCACTCCATCCGCTTCGGTGCGCCCATCGCCACGGCCTGGTCGATGTCGTCGAAGTTGAGTACCAGGTTCATCGCGGCGACGCCGGCGATGACGAGGTTGATGCCGATCGCCAGCGGACTCGACGACATCGTATAGCCGAGGTTCACGTTGAACATCGACAGCACGATGTTGACGAGGTAGAAGACCGCGATCCCGACCGTCGCGCCGATCACCATGCGGCGGAACCCTTCCGTCGCGCGGAGGATGTTCATCCGGTAGAGCGTGAACACACCCAGTGCGACCGCGAAGGTGAGCAGGATGGCCTGCGTCACGATGCTCGACTGCATGCTGGGCACGCCGTTGATGTCACGCGACTGCAGCGCGTACAGCGCCGAGATCGACCCCAGCAGCAGCCCTTCGAGGACGGCGTAGATCGGCGCGGCGACCGGGGCGGTGTTCGGCTTGAACGACACCACCAACGCCGCGATGAACCCGCCGATGCCACCCACCAGCAGCGACGGCATGATCACTGCCGTGTTGCCGGCCGCGACCTGGGTCCAGGTGAACGAGGCGGAGAAAATGGTCAGCACCAGCAGGACGACGGCCTTTCCGGCGGTGCCGGACCGGGTCATCACGTCACCGCGGGCGGTCGTGGACAGGGAATCGCGGGCCGCCTCGGCAAGGCGGGAGAGGACTGGATTGGTAGCGCGCATTGGTGATCAGACTCCAGGGAGAAGAACGCGGGACATCGTCCCGACGACGGTAGTACCCCGGTCCCCGCGAACGGATCGGTCCGGGTGCGTCACGACTGCGGCGCGGCGGCAGGTGCGGTGATCAGCAACCGTCGTCCGTCCGATACCAGATGTCGGCATGGTCGCCGTGCGTGAGGCGCTTGTAGGCAGGGGCGCCCCCCGCGGTATAGAAGAAGTGGGCGTACCAGCCGTTTCCCTCCGGAAAGGGTCGGTACGGCACGAGCAGGGCGGCGAGGGTGTCCTCGCCGGGCCGCTCGCACTGTCGCATCGACACGTCGGAGATCTCCGGCATGACAGAAGGGTATGGCAATCGCAGCAGTGGGAGTAGCGGCAACCCCCATTTCCCCTCATCATCCGCCCATGAGCTACCGTCGCGCCATCGCCCTCATCAGCCTTGCCTCGTGCATGGTGGCGCTCTATCTGGCGCTCTGGAAGATGGGGTACATGGGCGCACTTGGCTGTGGCGCGGGACGGGGCTGCGAGTACGTGCAGGGCAGCCGCTGGGGGTGGTTCCTCGGCGTCGACGTGGCGCTGATCGGCACGCTCGGATATGCCACGGTCGTGCTCGTCGCACTGATCGGGACGTCGCCATCACTGGAGGATGCGCGATGGCCGACACTGGTGTTGATGGTGTTGATTTACGCGGCGGTGCTGTTCACGCTCCGCCTCAAGTATGCCGAGTTCGTCCTGCTGAAGGCATTCTGTCCCTGGTGTGCGGTGTCGGCGGTCGCGATCACGATTGACACTGTCCTCGTCACGCTCGACTGGCGCCGCGTCCGCGGCCTGCCGGCTGGCTCCGCAGCACTCCCACACGCTCCGTCATGAATCTCACTCGCTTCCGCCTCCTCAGCTCCGTGCTCGCCGCCGTCGGCTTCGCGACGGTGCTGCCCGCGCAATTCTCCTCGCCCAACGCGCCCGCGGTCGACACGATCGGGTTACCGCCCACGGCCGGCATGAGCATCCAGTTCGGCGCTTCGGCGCTCAACAGCCGGCGATTCAACACGCAGCTCGCGTTGCAGGGCCGTGGCCTCCTGTTGAAGCAAGTCTCTACCGTCGGCGTGGAAACGTGGGTGCGCTGGGACCACGTCATGCTGCTGGCGAGTAGCCAGACCTACCTGCCCGTCCGAGCCGGCGCGACGAATTACACCACCGAGACGAGCGGCCAGCACGGCTCGCTGAACATCGGCCTGCCGCTGATCATCGCGCGGCGAACGTTGCTCTATCCGATGGCGGGCGTGGGCCTGAGCAGCACGTCGGTCATGTTGCGCCGGAACGGGCCGGTGGACTTCAACGACAACTTCCGCGACATCTCGTCGATCGAGGGCCGCAACATCGACATCACGGCTCGCCGCTATCAGGCCCACATCGGCGCCGGACTCGATCACGTCTTCAAGACGGATCTGCTTTACGTCACCCTCGGCCTGCGCGCCGGCTACACCTCGCCCCTCGGTGACACGAAGTGGCGCTCCGGTCCGGAGGACGTGATCGGCGCGCCCGAACTCGGCCTCAAGGGTGGGTACGCCCGCCTCGCCATCGGCGGCCTCCTGATCAAGCGACGCTACGGCATCGTGCCGATGGTCGCCTCCCTGCTGCCGTTCGTCGCGCGCTGAGTCACCGCGCTGTCAGCACGCCCCGGTACACTGTGTCGTGTGCCGGGGTTCTGTGTTTCTGTGCTTCTGGGCGGTGGGCATCGTCAATTCTGTTCACGCAGAGGGGCGGAGCAGAGTTGACGATGCCTGCCCAGCGCTGAAGCATCGAGTCCACAAGGAGTGGTCGTTTTGAGGAACCCTGAGTGAACGACTCACTGATACTGGTCGTGGTATTCGTCATCGGGCTGCTGCTCGGCGCCGTGCTGGCGTGGTTTGCCGCCTCGCGCGTGGCCGAGGCGCGGCTGGCGGCGCTGGCGGAGGCGCAGCAGGCGATGCGGGCGACGTTCGAGACCGTCGCCGCCGATGCGCTCCGGCATTCGCAGCAGTCGTTTCTCACCGCCACGCGCGCCGAGCTGACCGCGCTGCAGGCCGATGGCGCCGCACAGGCCGAGCAGCGGGAGCAGACGATCGCGTCGCTGCTGCTGCCCGTGCGCGAACTGCTGGCGTCCTACGACACGCGCCTCACGCAGCTCGACCGTGATCGCACCGAGGCGCTGGGTCAGGTGGCCGAGCGGCTGCTGCAGGTGCACAGCGTGAGTGATCGCCTCGGCCGCGAGACGCGGGACCTCGTGCAGGCGCTGCGTGCGCCGTCGTCGCGCGGACGCTGGGGCGAGCTGCAGCTGCAGCGCGTGGTGGAGCTGGCCGGGATGCTCGAGTACTGCGACTTCGAGACGCAGCTCACGCTCGCGACGGAGGGCGGCGTGCAGCGCCCCGACATGGTGGTGCGCCTGCCCGGCGGGTCGTCGATCGTGGTCGATGCGAAGGCGCCGCTGGAGGGATACCTCGCCGCGATGGACGCCGGCGACGAGCCGTCGCGGCTGGTGGCGCTGGACCGGCATGCGAAGCAGCTTCGCGCGCACATCACCGCGCTCAGCGACCGCGCCTACTGGCGCCAGTTTCCGCAGGCGCCGGAGTTCGTGGTGCTGTTCCTGCCCGGCGAGGCGTTCCACGCGGCAGCGCTGGAGCGGGATCCGTCGCTGCTGGAGGCGGGAGTGGCCCAACGGGTGCTGATCGCGTCACCGACCACGCTGATCGCGCTGCTGCGTGCCGCCGCGTACGGCTGGCGGCAGGAGCGCGTGGCAGAGAGTGCGGCGCAGGTGAGTGCACTCGGTCGCGAGCTCTCGGAGCGGCTCGCGCTGTTCACGTCGCATCTCTCCGACGTCGGGGCGTCACTCGACCAGGCGGTGAACCGCTACAACCGCGCCGTCGGCAGCCTCGATGCGCGCGTGCTGGTCGCGGCGCGCAAGTTCACGGAGCTTGGTGCCGGCCCGGCTGATCCCGCGGCGCTCGACGCACCTGCCCGGGTGGAGCGGACGCCGCGCAGCCTCTGATCGTGCGTTGACGATAGCCCCCCGACCACGACCTCCCTCAGCGCGCAATCGGCGACGGCGCACTGATCGGCGCGGCGCCATCGTACTCGAGCGAATCACGAAACACCGTCGCCGCGCGGCGCAGCTGCACGAGTTCCTCAGCGGGGATGCGATCGAGGTTACGGATCATCATCGCCATGCGCGGATGGTTCGCGAAGCGCTCGCGGTGCCGCGCGAGGAAGTCCCAGTACAGATAGTTGAAAGGACAGGCACGCTCGCCGAGTCGCTGCTTCACGTCGTAGGTGCAGCCGCGGCAGTAGTCGCTCATCCGGTTGATGTACGCGCCGGTCGACACGTACGGCTTGGACGCCATCACTCCGCCATCGCCGAAGGTGGCCATGCCGGCCACGTTCGGCAGCGTCACCCACTCGGCGCTGTCGGTGAAGCCCGCCCAGAACCAGCGGCTGAGCGCGGCCGGGGTCACGCCGAGCAGCGTGGCGAAGTTGGACTGCACCATCAGGCGCGGGATGTGATGCACGCGGCCCGTGTCGCGCACGGCGCTGATCGTGTCGTGCAGGCAGCGCATCGTGCATGGCGTCGAGGCGGCGCGGCCCTCGTAGCCCGCCTCGCCGTCCGGTGCCCAGAACCAGCGCGGCAGCGGCAGCCACGCCTCGAGTGCGTTGGCCTCGCGCAGACCGGGCATCAGGCGCCAGTAGATCCCGCGCACGTACTCCCGCCACCCCATCACCTGGCGGATGAAGCCTTCGGCGCTGGCCAGCGGCACTCGCCCCTCGCGATACGCCCGCTCCGCCTGCTGCACCACTTCCAGCGGATGCAGCAGTCCGATGTTCAGGGACGAGGCGAGGGCGGAGTGCAGCAGGTCGGCGTGGCCGTGCTGCATCGCGTCTTCATAGGGGCCGAACTCCGCCAGGCGCTCGTCGATGAAGCGCGTCAGCATCGCCTTGGCGTCGGCGCGCGTGACCGGCAGCGAGAACCCGGCGGTGGAGCCCCAGCGTCCCGTCCAGCGCTCCACACGCGTCATGATCCCGAGGGTCGTCGCATCGGGCGCGACCGTCATGCGCGGCGGCACCGCCTTGCCCTTGGGCCAGGGGGAACGGTTATCGGCGTCGAAGTTCCAGGCGCCGCCAGTCGGCCCGCCGTCGGGTTCGATCAGGACCGCGTGGCGTCGGCGCATCTCGCGGTAGAAGTACTCCATGCGCAGCTCCTTCTTCGCGCCCGCCCAGCGCGTGAAGTCCTGCCGCGAGGCAAGGAAGCCGCGATCCTCGCGCCGCTCCAGCGTCACGCCCTGTGCCGCCAGCAGCGGCTCGGCGCGGTCGAGGGCCTGCACCATCTCCCACTCGCGACCCTCGGTGGCGACGACGCTGCGCACGCCATGCTCGTGCGCGGCGGCGGCCAGTCCCGCCTCGTAGCTGGCGGCACTGCGGTAGTCCACGCGGTATCCCGCCTCGCGCAGGGCATCGGCGAAGTGGCGCATGGCGGAAAGCACCAGCACCAGCTTCTGCCGGTGCCACGGCAGCGAGGCGCCCTTGTCCACCGCCTCGATGAAGCAGGCCACCACCGTGGGGTCAGGGGTGCGCGTTAGCTGTGCGACGGCGCGCGAGCACTCCCATGGCGCCACGAAGACGAGCGTGGTGGCGTCGCGCGAGCCGCGGTCGACGACGGCAGCGGTGGGTTTGGCGACGGGAGGCATGGTTCGCGATCAACCGCTGGCGCAGATGGGCATGGTGGGTAATGTGACGACGAACTGACTGCCCAGGCCTGGGCCTTCGCTGTGGGCTTCCACCGTGCCGCCGTGCGCGCTCACCAGTTCGTGCACGACCTTCAGACCGATGCCAAGGCCATGCTTGCTGAAACCGATGGCGTGCAGGTCCTGCGCGAAGAGGTCGAACACACCCGGCAGCGCGGCAGCCGAGATGCCGATGCCGCTGTCGGTGACGGTGACGGTGACGTGATCCGCGGTCGTTGCCAGGTTCAGCGACAGCGTCCCGCCGTCCGGCGTGTAGCGCGATGCGTTGTCGACCAGGTTCGTCAGGATCTGTGTCAGCCGGACCCCATCACCACGCACGAACGCTGCTGCCGGCGGGACGGAGACCAGCAGACTCTGCAGCCGCAGGTCGATTGCGGGCCGGCAGACAACGATGGTATCGGCGATGACCGACGTCATGTCCACCGGGGCGAGGTCGAGGTGCAGCTTGCCCGCACTGGCGCGCGAGACGTCGAGCAGGTCGTCCACCATCCGCGCCATGTGCACCACCTGCCGCTCGATGATGGCCTGCAGCTTGTGCAGCAGGGCATCGTCCGGGGTCACCCGTGCGAGCACTGCCGCGACATTGCGCATGGGCACCAGCGGATTGCGCAGCTCGTGTGCGAGCACGGCCATGAACTCGCGCTGACGCTGCTGCACCTCCTCGGCCTCCGCCTGCAGGGTCTGTGCGGTCAGCGCGGCGAGGACGAGATGCTCGTTCGCCTCCTGCAGAGCGCCGATCTGGCGCTCGTGCTCCGCGAGGGCCACCGGGAGATGCGCCACCGGGTTGAGCAGTGCCGTCAGTGCCGCTGCCGGCGCGTTTGGCTCGGCCACCGCATGGTCATCGAAGAACGCATGGCTGCTCGCGCCGCGCCGCTTGGCGCGGTACATCGCCGTATCGGCGCGATCGATGAGGACGGCCGCCTCGGCGCCATCATCAGGGTAGATGCTGATGCCGATGCTCGCCGTGAGTCGGATCACATGGTCACCCACGCGCGCCGGCACGGCGAGGGCGGCGCACACCTTGTCGGCAATCCGGCCCGCGTCGGCCGGTGCGCCAACGTCCGTCAGCAGCATCACGAATTCGTCGCCACCGTACCGGCTCACCGTGTCGGCGTCGCGGACCGAGGCCAGCAGGCCGGCGGCGACGCGTTGCAGCATCACGTCCCCGACAGCATGCCCCAGCGCGTCGTTGATCTGCTTGAAGTTGTTCAGGTCGACGAACATGATGGCCAGCCGCGTCCCGTGGCGCCTCGCGCTGGCGGCGGCCTTGGCAAAGCGGTCCAGCAGCAGCGCGCGCATCGCCAACCCGGTGAGCGAATCGCGCTCGGCGAGCTCGACGTTCACCTGCGCACGCAGCGCCGCCAGCACCAGCTGTTCGTTCGCATCGCGCAGGTCTGCCAACTCCGGTGCCGCGCTCGTGTGGCCCTGTTCGGCGTCGGCTGAATGCGCCGGCGTCACAGGCCCCGCCGCCACTGCGACCGCTGTTCATGCATGGTCGGCTCCTTCCGTGCCAGTCGCGCGCATGGTCGCCGCGCCGCGCTGTCGCGTCGGCTGCCCACCCAGCAGCCCCTCCTGCGACGCCAGCCGCTCGCCGATGACCAGCGCGCCATCGACGATGGTGAACTCTCGCAGTTCATCGGAGTGGGCGCTGCCGCGAACCTTCACCACTGCCATCATGCGACGCAGGCGGCTGTCGACTTCGATGTAGCGCTGCACGATGATCGCGTCAGTCATGAACGCCGTGCCGTACGGGCTGAATCGGAGGTCGGTGTAGCGGTCCTCCAGCTCCGAGGTGACGAGCACCGTCACGCCCTCGCCGGAGAGGGCGAAGACGAGGCGGGCGAGCGAGGCCCTGAAGTCCTCGCGGAACGTCGGCGCCAGCCCCAGCTCGAGTCCGGACAGCGAGTCGATCACGACCCGCCGTGCCCCCGTGCGCTTGATCTCGTCGAGCAGCTGCAGCAGGATCTCGTCGATCGACAGGTCGCGCGACCGCGAATCCACCAGCGACACCTGCGCCGACGCGACGAGCGCTGCCAGCAGCGGATTGCGCATCCGGTTCGGGTTCTGCTCGAACGACGCGATCACGCCATGCTCACCGCGCCGTGCGCCTTCGCCGAGAAACGTCGCGGCGAGGATGCTCTTGCCCGAGCCCGAGGGCCCCGCCACCAGCAGCGAGTAGCCGTTCGGCAGTCCACCGCCGAGCATGTCGTCGAGCCCCGGCACGCCCATGGCCATCCGGGAGAGCACGAGTTCGGAGGGCGCGAGCGTCGTCGTGCTCTCCGCCGGCGCGAACACGGTCACGCCGGCCGACGTGATCCGAAACGTGTGCAGGCCCGGCATCGTCGCCTGGCCGCGCATCTTCATGATCTCGAGCTTGCGCACCATGGAGTTGCGCTGCAGGCTCTGCCGCAACCAGAAGATGCCGTCAGCCACCGTGAAGACCGGATTCGCGTCGGCCTCGCTGAAGTACTCACCGATGAGGAAGGTCGTCGCCTGCCAACTCGTCATCTGTACGCCGAGTTGCTGCACGAACGCCTGCAGCTGATTCGTCGGCGCGCCTTCGGCCGCGCCGGCCATGATGACCGAACGGAACGAATCCACGAAGACCAGTCCGGGTGCCGCCGCCTTCACTTCCGAGACGATGCGTTGCAGGACGCGATCCAGATCGCCGCCTGCGGCTTCGTCCGAGAGGTTGATGAAGCGGATCGCGGTGTTGATCGCGGTCGCGTCGAAGAACGCGAACTGCTGCTGATACCGCAGCATCTTCAGCGCGGGTTCACCGAGTACGGTGAAGTACAGCGCCGGCCGCGCCGGCGACGCGAGCGCGAACATGATCTGATGCGCCAGCGTGGTCTTGCCGCTGCCCGGCGGGCCGGCGATCAGGTTGAACGAATACTCCGGCAGACCACCGGCCAGCACGGTGTCCAGACCTGGCACGCCAGTGGCGAGGCGGGTGAGTGTCACAGGCGGTGTCATGTGGTCGGGTCCTGCGCGGCGTCGCCGCTGGAGGAGGGAAGCAGCACGTCGTGCAGCAGGCGCTCGGTGAGCGCAACACCGACCATGCTCACGAGCAGCGACTGGAACGTCTCGAGCAGTGCCGTCCCACCCTCGGTGGCGAGCCCGCTGCTCTGCGCTGCGAGTGCACTGTGCAGCGCGTTCAGGTCCAACGACTCGGGCACGCCGTCCTGCGGGTGGCCGATCCAGGGAAATTCGCGACCGGTGAGGTAGAGGCTGCGCGCATAGAGCGCTGCGACGCCGCGTGGACCCACGATCGGCGTCAGCTGCCCTTCGAGGTCGCGCCACAGGCTCACGACGCTCGCCGCGACGTGGGACGCGGCTGCGTTCGGTCCCACTCGGCTCGCGAGAGCAGCAGCAATGCGACGCCTGGCAGGACTCGGCATGATCGTTGGTCGCGTCACGGATCGGGCGAGGTACCCGGTGCGGGCGATTCTCGTGCCAAGGCGGACGCTGACCTCAGTATAGCACAGTGCGCGATGCCTACTGGGAATCGGGAATCGGGAAACCGTGGTGCGTACGGCGAAACACTCCGTGATGCGTCCGCATCGGCTGACGCAGACGAACGCACCGGACAGTCAGCAGCGGGAAGATTTGGAGACCCCAACCACTCGCGGCCGACGTCAGGCCATGAGCGCCCTCGCCCGCGCCGTGATCGCGTCCACGCTGAGCCCGAACTCCCGGTACACCCGGTCGAACGGTGCCGACGCGCCGAAGTGGTCGATGCCCACCACGTCGCCACGTCCCGCCACCAGCTGCCACCAGCTCATCGGATGAGCGGCCTCGATCGCGAGGCGCGGCATGCCGGCGGGGAGGACGCTCGCCTTATAGGCGTCATCGGTGGCGTGGAACAGCTCCAGCGATGGCACGCTCACCACCCGCGCCGCGATCCCGGCGGCGGCGAGCGCCGCACGCACCTGCATTGCGAGGTGCACCTCGCTGCCCGTCGCGAGCAGTGCCAGCGACGCATCGGGCGAGTCGGCCAGCACGTATGCGCCATTGGACACGCCCGACTTCACCACGTCGGCCGGAATGCCCAGGAACGGCAGCTTCTGGCGCGACAGGACGATCGCGCTCGGCCCCGTGCGGTGGTTCAGCGCCACACGCCAGCACTCCACCACTTCGGACGCATCGGCGGGGCGCAGCACCAGCAGGTTCGGGATCGCGCGCAACGCGGCCAGCTGCTCGATGGGCTGGTGCGTGGGACCGTCCTCACCAAGGCCGATCGAGTCGTGCGTGAAGACGTAGATGCTGCGCACCTGCATCAGCGCCGCGAGGCGGATGGCGGGGCGCATGTAGTCGCTGAACACGAGGAAGGTGCCCGAGTACGGCACGATGCCCGCGTGCAGCGCCATGCCGTTCATGATCGCGCCCATCGCATGCTCGCGCACGCCGTAGTGGATGTAGCATCCGCTGCGGTTGGTGGCGCTGAAGGTCTGGTCGCCTTTGCGCAGCGTGAGGTTCGAACCCGACAGGTCGGCGGAGCCACCGATCAGCTCGGGGATGGAGCGTCCGATCGCGTTCAGCACCGCCCCCGACGCGGCGCGGCTGGCGACACTGCCGTTCTCCGCAGTGAACACCGGCAACGCGGACTCCCAGTCGGCCGGCAGGTCGTCGCGCATGCGGCGCTCGAACTCGCCCGCCACGTCGGCGTGCGCGGCACGGAACGCTGCGAAGCGCGATGTCCATTCGTCGTGCGCGGCGGCACGGTCGGCCACCTGCGCATGCCAGTGCGCCCTCGCCTCGTCGGGCACGAAGAACGGCTCGTGCGACACCCACCCCAGGGCATCCTTCGAGCGGATGATCTCCTCGGCACCCAGTGGCTCGCCGTGCGCCTTGGCCGTGCCGGCGCGATTGGGGCTGCCGTAGCCGATGACGGTGCGCGTGATGACCATCGTCGGGCGTTCCGTATCACCCTTGGCGTCGGCAATCGCGGCATCGATCTGCGCCAGGTCGTTCACATCGTCGATGTGCAGCACCTGCCAGCCATACGACTCGAAGCGCTGCGCCGCGTCATCGCTGAGTGCGAGGTCGGTGCTGCCGTCGATGGTGATGCGGTTGTCGTCGTAGAAGCCGATCAGCTTGCCCAGCTTGAGATGGCCGGCGAGCGATGCGGCCTCGTGGCTGATGCCCTCCATCAGGCAGCCATCACCAGCGATGAAGTAGGTGTGGTGATCGACGATGGTGTGCCCCACCGTGTTCGTCACCGCCGCCAGGTGCGCCTCGGCCATCGCCATGCCGACCGCATTCGCCACACCCTGTCCCAGCGGACCGGTGGTCGTCTCGACGCCCTCGGTGTGCTTCACCTCGGGGTGTCCCGGCGTCTTGCTGCCCCACTGCCGGAAGTTGATGATCTCCTCCAGCGGCAGACGGTAGCCGCTCATGTGCAGCGCCCCGTACAGCACCATCGAGGCGTGGCCCACCGACAGCACGAAGCGGTCGCGATCGGGCCATTCCGGCGCCGCGGGGTCGTGCTTCAGGTGCCGCGTGTACAGACGGTACACCAGCGGTGCCAGCGCCATCGGCGTGCCGGGGTGTCCCGATTCGGCCTTCTGGACCGCGTCCATCGCCAGCGCGCGGATGGTGTTGATGCTGAGCAGGTCGAGCGACGCGGGCGGTGCGGAGACGGTCACGGGAAAGCCTGGCGGGAGGGCGGGGGCGGGGCGCGGCGTTCACCGCACAGCCGCGAAAGTTACGGCCCGACCGCCCCGTCGCACACCAGCGGATCACCGCCACGCGTCAGCGTCGGGACCGGCAGGCACCGTCTATCCGCCGACTCCCCGCCGCAGACACGCCGACTCCCTGCCGACTCAGGTCACGAGGTCGCGCGGCCGTCGTCCGGCCAGCCACTCGAGGGCGTTGTCCAGCGCCCGCAGCCCCATCGCCGTGCGCGTCTCGAGGGTGGCGCTGCCCAGATGCGGCAGCAGCACCACGTTCTCCAAGCCGAGCAGTGCCTGATTGATGCGCGGTTCATGCTCGTGCACGTCCAGGCCGGCGGCAAAGAGGTGCCCGTCGCGCAGCGCGATGGCGAGGGCGTGCTCGTCCACGAGGGTGCCGCGGGCGGTGTTGATCAGGATGCTGCCCGGTCGCATCGCGTCGATGCGGTCGGCGTTCATGAGGTGCCGCGTGTCGGCGGTGGCTGGGGCATGCAGCGTGACCACATCGCTGGCTTCCAGCAGCGCGTCCAGCGACGCCGCCTGCTCGGCATCGGGTGGGGCGCTGCCGCCCGGTCGGCCGATCCACGTGATGCGCATGCCCAGTGCGCGGGCGCGCTCGGCCACGGCGCGCCCGATGCGCCCGTACCCGATCACGCCGAGCGTGCGGCCGTGCAGCGAGCGACCCAGGTGCCAGGTGGGGGCGAGGCCGTGCCAGCGGTTGGCGCGCACGACCCGCTCGCCCTCGCCCAGCCGGCGCGCTGCCATGAGCATCAGCGCGATCGTCAGGTCGGCGGTGTCGTCGGTGAGGACGTCGGGCGTGTTGGTGACGGCCAGGCCGGCGCGGGCTGCGGCGCCGAGGTCGATGTGGTTCACACCGACGCCGACGTTGGCGATCAGCGTGGCGCGGAAATGGCCCTGCGCCAGCACCGGTCCGTCGATCATGTCGGTGACCGTCGGCACGAGCACGTCGCAGTGCTGCAGCGCCTGCGCCAGCTCGGCGGCGCTGCGCGGCACGTCACCGAGGTTCACGCTGACGTCGAAATGCTCGGCAAACGCCGCCTCGACGGCGTCGGGGTGGCGCCGCGTGAGGTACGCGACCGGCTTGCCGTGCAGCGTCATGCCGGCCACCGCGCCAGCAGGCGCCGGGTCAGCACACTCGACATCGCCATGATCGTCTCCTGCGGGTTGACGCCCACGCCGGTGGGCAGCATCGAGCCGTCGAGGACATAGACACCGCGCACGCCATGCCGTTGTCCATCGGGCCCGACGCCGCTGGTGGCGGGATCGGTGCCGATGCGGCAGGTGCCGTTGACGTGGGCACTGAAGAGCGTGACGCGGTTGGCATCCACCGGGGCGCGGCGGATCGCGGCCAGGTCGGCTTCGCGGCGGATCACCAGCGGCAGGTGGTGCAGCGTTTGCACGATGCGGGCGCCGGCGGCGAGCTGCAGCCGCGCCGCCGCCTCGATCGATGCGCGCAGGTTCGCGGCATCGGCGGGCGTGAGCGCGTAGCGGATGCGCGGCCGACCGGCGCGGTCCAGCAGCACGCTGCCGCTGGACCGCGCAACGTCACTGCCGTCACGCACCAGTGCGATGGTCGAGGCGAGTTGCCGGAACTGCGCCATCATCGCGCGGTGGGGCTCCCCGAATCCCGGCATCGCGGCGGAACCGATGGAGGGATGCAGCGGCGGACACTCCAGCCAGAAGCCGTAGCCGTTCGCATCGCGGCGGATGAACTCGTCGCACATGGCGCTGAGCGGAATGCCGGCGGCGCCGTAGATCGCGCGGTCGTGCACACCGAGGACCGCCGTCGTGGGATGCAGGCGGAGAAAGCGTCCGACGCCGCCACCGCCCATGCCGGAGCGCTGCAGCAGCAGTGGCGTCTCCACGGCGCCGCCGGCGACGATCACGATCGGTGCCTCGAGCACCATCGGGACGCCGCGTGACTCGTCGCCCGGCGCACGCACCACGGCGGTGACGCGCTTGGTGGGCATCGCGGCACCGGTCGCGCGCAGCTCGATGCGCAGCGCATGCGCGTTGGCGTACAGCGTGGCCCCCTGCGCCAGTGCCTGCGGGAGGTACACCTGCTGCGTGCCCTGCTTGGCGTCGTAGCGGCAGCCCTGCCCGCAAAAGCCCGAGCGCACGCAGCCGCGGGCGTTGAGCATGGCTGGCACCGCGCGCCAGCCGAGTGAGGCCGCACCGTCGAGGAGGATGCGGTTGTTGGGGGAGTGCGCGTCGTCGGGAACGAGCCGCGCATTGACGTCGTGTTCGATCTCGTCGAATGCGGCGGCCATCGCACGCGCGTCCATGCCCTCGAGGCCGGCGCGCGTCGTCCACTCGGCCAGCACATGCTCCGGCGTGCGGAGCATGATCATCCAGTTCACCGTCGTGCTGCCGCCCACCGTCGCGCCCTGCATCATGGCCACCGCGAGGTCATCGGTGGCGCGCAGCCCGCCCTCGGCGTAGAGCCGCTGCGTCATGGTGCCTTCACACTCGGTGAACTCGTCGCTCGGCACGAACTCGCCGGCCTCGAGGATCACGACGCGTTTCCCGGCCGCGGCAAGTCGTGCCGCGGCCACGGCACCACCGGCGCCGGAGCCGATCACGATGGCGTCGGCGGTGATCGTGCGCGTGTCGGTGTAGGTGGCGGCGGTGACGACGCCGGCGGGGAGGGGTCGCGGCAGCGGATCGCGCACGAAGCGGCGGCCGCGCAACACGAGCGCGTCGGCACGACCGTCCGCGTCGGCGGTGAGAGGGGCCGGACCCTCCCATGGCATCGCCGGCTCGCGGGTGTGCAGGGGGCCGCGGTACCCGATGGCGGCGTGCGTCGCCGTGTCGGCGTAGTGCGTGGCGAGCGTCAGGCGGCGCAGCAGCTGGAAGAGCGTGCGCGCCTGAGGCAGCAGGCTGCGATTCCACGCCTCGAGCATGCGGTCCTGCTCTGCCGGCCCAAGGCGATGAAAGGGAGTGGGGCGCAAGACGCTGACCAGCGCGGCGGCGGCGCTGCCGAAGAGTCGCAGGCCGGCGCCCACCTCGTCACGCTTGTGCGGCGCGAGCGTGGCGATGCGCTCCTCGACCCGCGCCGTCAGGTCGGCGGGCGGATGATGGACGATCCGCGCCACGGCGGCAGCGAGCGTGCGCCGTTCGTCGTCGGCCAGCACGCGCCGACGGAGCGGCGCGAAAACGATGGGATCCGGCGCGGCGGCGAGAGTGGTCACGACGCACGATACGGTGGCGGACCGGCCTGCCGCCAGCATGTCAGCCGGTGCCGGCCGTCAGCGTCAGGCGTTCCCGACCCGGCGTGTCGCCAACAAACGACAGCAGAGTCCGCAGATAATGGTTGGCGCCTTCGTTGGTGACACCGGCGTCAGCGTGCCAGCAGCACCCGCGCGAAGACATCGCTGTCCACATTGCCACCACACAGCACCACGCCGATCTCGTCCGCCAGCCGTCCCCCCTCCTGCAGTGCCGCGGCCAGCGCCGCCGCCCCGGCGCCCTCGGCGACGTTGTGCGTATCGGCAAAGAGGTGCCGCATCGCCCCCTCGACCTCGACGTCCGTCACCTCCACCACGCGAGCCAGCCCACGCGCCAGCATGTCGAGCGCCTCCGGCACCGGCGTGCGGCAGGCCATGCCGTCGGCGATGCGCGTGGTCGCCGGCATCGACACCAGTGCCCCCGCCGCGAGCGAACGCGCATACGCCGGCGCCTCGGTCGACGTCACACCCACCACCTCGGCCGCGTGCCCGAGCGCGTCGCGGGCCGCGATCACGCCACAGGCCCCCGAGCCGAGTCCGATCGGCACATACACCGTGCGGATGCCGGGCGCGGCGCGCAGCAGCTCGAGTGCGTACGTGCCGACGCCCGCCACCAGCCGCGCGTCGAAGCTCGGCATGCGGTGCCATCCGCGCTCGGTCGCGATGCGGTCAGCCACTTCGATGCTCTCCTGAA
Source organism: Gemmatimonadaceae bacterium (assembly GCA_031409715.1). Lineage (GTDB taxonomy): Bacteria > Gemmatimonadota > Gemmatimonadetes > Gemmatimonadales > Gemmatimonadaceae > JACMLX01. The sequence continues at coordinate 67,743 of JANNXU010000022.1, forward strand.
AGTCCTCGCCGCCCTCCACCAGCTCCACACCAAGCGCCCGCATCGCCGCGTTCTTCTCACGGCTGTTGCCATGCGGCACCACCACGCACGCCGGCATGCCGAGTCGCTGTGCGGCGTATCCCACCGACTGTCCATGGTTGCCGCGCGTGGCGGTGACGATGCCTGCCACACCGGGCTGCGTGCGCTGCAGCCAGTCCAGGTACACGAGTCCTCCGCGCACCTTGAAGGCGCCGACGGGGGTGTGGTTCTCGTGCTTCACCCAGCAGCGCGTGCCGAGTCGCGCCTCGAGCAGTGGCCAGCGGTACTGCGGCGTGGGCTGGAACGCCGTCGCGATCAGTGCGGCGGCGTGTTCGAGGTCGGCCAGTGTCGTCATTGCTCGGCGGCTGTGCGTGGTGTGGAAGATCGTCAACTCTTTTCACGCAGAGGATTGGAGCAGCGGAGGTGGCGAGGGCTCTGTGTGAAAAGAGTTGACGATCCTCTGCCAGCGCCGGACCTCGCTCACGCCGGCCAGTGCGTGTCGATCTGCTGCGCGCAGGCCAGCAGCGAGCGTGCGGCGCGGGCGTGGAGCATGAGGGTGCCGAGCGACCCTCGCGCCACCGACACCGCGCCACGGGTGACCGCCGCGATCGGGTCGACGCGGCCTTCGACGATCTCGCGCCAGGTCGCCAGCGTCGCCGAGAGGATGAAGGGGGCCGAGACGGAGTCGGGCGGCACGGCGGTGGCCGCAGTGCAGGCGCCGCCGTCGAGTTCCACCTGGACCGCGGCGCCATCGGGGAGTTCGGTGCCGGGGCGGACGATCAGGGCGACCGGATCGGCCCAGCGTCGGCCTGCATCGCGGTACGCCTCGTCGGCATTCACGGCGTGGCGGAAGGCGTCGGCCCAGGCGGCCGAAAAGGCGGGAATCGGCGCCGTCATCAGTCGGTGATCGAGATTGGCGGTGGGGCGGGGGCGTTGGGGTCGGCGGCGGCCGCACGGTCGGCCGGGGTCTTCGGCTTGAGCGACCGCATGACGGTTCCGCCGGCCACGAGCGCGCCGACCACGATGTACAGATAGATGGTATAAAAGCGCCACCAGACGAGCGAGGCGCCGAAGATCTCGGCCGGGATGACATTGCCGAGCGTCTGCTGGAAGACCAGTTCGACCGCGCCGCCACCCCCCGGCGCCGGGACGACCGCGGCGCCGTACTGCATCGCCAGCGGCCAGGCCACCAGCGGCGCCACTGGTGTCTTGGGGGCCACGAAGAGCACGAGCCCCGGCAGGATGCAGAGCCGGGAGATCACGTGCAGGGACGAGGCGGCGAACGAGCTGATGATCCAGAACGGCTTCGCGTGGCTTAATGCCGCGACACTGGTACGAAGCTGGCGCAATGCTTTCTGAATCGTGCGCCAGCGACCCGCGTGGAGTCCGATCTTCGGCGCCCACGCCGGCGGGCGGCCGTTGGCGTTGCGGCGGGAGAGCACCACGCCGAATGCGGAGACCGCCAGCACGGTCAGCGCATAGGTCGCGATCACCAGCAACACGCTCGTCACCGCCCGGTCGGTGCCGGGGAAGATCATCGCGATCAGCAGTGCCACGGTGGCCAGCGACAGCACCTCGAGCACGATCTCGGCCCAGAGCACCATCACGATCCCGCCCAATGGTGTCCTGGCTTCGGCCATGATCAGGAACCGCGCCGGTTCTGCCCCGGACCGTGACGGTGTGACCGACGCGCCGAAGTCGCCGCCGAGGCAGACCCGGAACGCCGTGCCCAGCGTCAGCGGAATGTCCAGCGCCTTCGCCGACCAGCTGAGCTTGAACGCGCGCAGCGTCACCTCGCCCAGCGCGCCGCCGAACGCGACCAGGTGCGCGGCGAGTGGCAGCGAGAGGTGGCCGTGACCGTTCGGCCAGCTCGACCAGACCACCCACGCCGACGCGGCGATGGCTGCTGCGAACGACAGAATCGTAAGGAGCCAGCGCTTTGGCGTCACGAAGGAGTGGTCGGGGCCGACGGGTGAGCAGGGGAGCGGCGGAAAGTACCGCACAGTGTGGACAACGACGAGGACGCATCGCGGGTGTCCACAAACCAACGACGCCCACCCCGGTGCTCCGGGATGGGCGTCGCGTCAGGCCGACCGCAGTCCTGCGTCAGGACGTCACTTCGGGTCGAGCATCTTCCGGATCTGGTCGCGTGCATCCTCGAGATGCGCGCGTGTGGCGCGGTCGCTGGTGCGTCCGCCGGCCGTGGCGAGTTCGCGCGAGAGGTCGAGCATCTCGGCACGCAGCAGGCCGCGGTAATCGGCCTGGGCACGCGCCGACGGGCCGGCAGCGCCGAACGCGGCCAGTGCCGGGTTCGGGGCGGGCGGGTTGATCTTCGCTGCCATCGCCTCGAGGTACACGCGCTGCAGGCGGCGGCGGTAGGCGTCGATCGGCTTGCCGGCGTAGATCTCGCTCCACAGGCCGCGCCGCAGCTCGATCAGCATCGTCGGCAGCGTGTAGCGCTCGCCCTTGGCCGGCAGCGCATCCAGCTCCACCATGCGGGCGAGACGGGCGTTGCTGACGAGCCCCGAGAGCACCGACGCCTGTGCGTTGCCGATGCGATCGATGCTGCCACTCGGCTCGATCTTGCGCAGCACCGAGGGGTCCAGCAGCCAGGTCGGCGTGGCGAACGCGTTGGCCTGCAGGAACTGCATCGCGGCGCGCTGGCGCGCGGCCGTGAGCGGCACGTACACATCACCGCTCTGCCCGGTGGCCTTCGCCTGACGGTCCACGCCGCCGACGATGCGCGTCACGTGGCCCAGCTCGCGTGTCCACTGGCCGATCAGGCCCGAGTACAGATCCGCGACGTCGCTGAATCGCTCACCCTGAATCGACTCGCCGATCCGCTCGATCATCGGCGCGAGGCGCTTCAGGTTGCGGATGCCGTACTCCGTGGCGCGCACCGCGTCGGCGTCACCCACCGCCTCGCTCTGCTCACCCGGATCGGCGCCGCCGATGCCGCCGTCATCCGCGCTGCGGAACCACGGGATGGAGTCCTGCTGACGCGCCCATGCATCCAGCGTCGGCTTCTCGGCTTCCGGCGTGCGGGCGTTCGCGATCGGCGTGTAGCCCCACTTCACCGCGAAGGTGTCGTAGGTGCCGACCTTCGGGACCAGGTCGGCCAGCGCGATGTTGTCCTCGGGCTGCGCGACGTAGTTGAAGCGGGCGTAGTCCATGATGCTCGGCGAGTGCCCCATGCGCTTCACGAACGACGCGTTGCGGATGCTGTCCAGCGGGTACATCGAGCTCGCCTTCATGTTGTGCGGGAAGCCGAGCGTGTGGCCGACCTCGTGTGCGACGACGAACTGGATCAGGCGCCCCATCAGCGAGTCCGGGAACTGCAGCGACTGCGAACGCGGATCGAGATGGCCGACCTGCGTCCAGTACCAGGTGCGCTGCAGCGACATGATGTTGTGGTACATCTGCACATCGGCATCGAGAATCTCGCCGGTGCGCGGGTCCACCGTGCTCGGGCCGACGGCGTTCTGCACCGGCGTGGGCAGCCAGCGCACCATCGACACGTTCGCGTCCTCGCCGCTGAACTCCGGATCATCCGGCGCGTCCCTGGCGACGATCGCGTTGCGGAAGCCGGCCTGCTCGAAGGCCGCCTGCCACTCCTCGACACCCTTCTTCACCCACGGCTGCACCCAGAGCGGCGTGGCGGGATCGATGTAGTACACGATCGGCTTCACCGGCTCGCTCATTGCGGCGGTGGGGTCCTTCTTCACCAGGCGCCAGCGATTGATGAACGTGCGGTTCGGCACGCGCTGCTGCGCCGATCCGAAGTCCTGTGCGTTGGTGCGGAACCAGATCACCCGCTCGTCCCAGAAGCGCGGCTGCATCGGCTGCTCGGGGAGCTTCACGATCGAGAAGTGATAGAGCTCGGTCGTGGCACCGGCGGCGCCACCGCCGAAGCCAGGCGGGGCGCCAGGCGTGGCCGCAGGCGTAAAGGTCTGCGACGCCTCGATCTCGACGTTCTTCTCGAAGGCCACCGCGCGCTCGATGAAGGAACGCGTCGGATCCACGGCGGCGCGTCGTCCGAGCGCGGCCAGTTCCTGCACGCCGCCGGTGAACATCCGCGTCACGTCGATCACGGCGGCGCTGTCGGCGCCGTACGCATCGACGTTGAAGGCGGCGATGATCGGATAGTACTGAATGATCGGCATCGCGCGATTGATGCGGTTCGCCGTGTCACTGCTGACATTGCGATAGTTCACCGCGCGCACCAGCACGCGATTCTCCTTGCGCTCGAACCGAATGAGCACTTCGTCGCCGAGCGTGCCGCCGATGCCGATGCCCGACGGCGTGCCCTTGAGCGACGAGACCAGCATCATGTCCTTGCCCAGCTCCTTCGACGGAATCTCGAAGAACAGCCGGCTGCCGACGATGTGCGTGCTGAAGAGTCCCTTGCGGCTGCGCGCTCGCGGCGTGATGACGGTGCCGTACGGGCGCGGGTTGGGTTCACCGGGGGCAGCGCCGTTGCCCCCACCGGGCGCCCCTGCGCCGGGCGTCGGGGCACCCGGCGTCGGTGCTCCGGGCGTGGGCGTGCCGGGGCCCGGCGTGCCTGGTACGGTGGTGACGGGTCGAGTGGCGGGCGCCGGGGACGGCGCCGTCACCGGCTTCTTGGCGCAGCCGGCGGCACCTGCCAGCGCCAGGACGGCGGCGCTGCGGGTGGCAAGAACGAGGAGACGGGACATGACGGGGGGCTGCGGAGTGTGACGTGCCGCGTGGGCGGCGGGACGATCCTGAACGGGCGGTGGTGCAGGATGACGGCGGGGACGAACGGGACGGGCAACGCCCAGCGCCGGCGTGTGGTGCCGGCGCCGGTCGCTCAGAGCGACACGGTGGTGCAACGGCGCGAGTCGTGGATCAGGTGCTGAGGATGTCCGCGCCCATCCCCATCGAGTGGTAGCCCTTGTCCACGTAGACCGTGGTGGCCGTGATGCCCTTGGCCAGATCGCTGGCGAGGAAGGCGGCAGTGTGGCCCACATCCTCTGCGACGAGTGCCTCGGGGAGCGGTGAGTTGGTGGCGCAGTAGGCGACCATCCGCTCGATGATGCCGATCGCACTTGCTGCGCGTGAGGCGAGCGGACCGGCCGAGATGGTGTTCACCCGCACGCCCCACTTCCGGCCCGCCTCGAAGGCGAGCAGTCGCGTGTCGGATTCCAGCGCGGCCTTGGCGCTGGACATGCCGCCGCCGTAGCCGGGGATCGCCCGTTCGCTGGCCATGTACGTGAGCGAGTTGAACGAGCCGCCGGGCCGCATCAGCGGGCCGAGTCGCTGCACCAGGCTCACCATCGAGTAGGCGCTGGCGCTGAGGGCGGCGAGGTAGCCGTGCCGCGAGACCTCCAGCAGCGGCTTCTTCACCTCGGGGCCATTCGCCAGCGAGTGCACGACGATGTCCAGCGGCTGCGCGCCGAAGTCGCCGGTGAGTCGCTGCACCAGACCCTCGATGCTGAAGTCGCCGAGCTCCTTGTAGCGCTTGTTTTCGCGGATCTCCTCCGGCGCCTGCTCGAGCGTGTCGAAGACCGCGTCCAGCGGGTAGATGCGCTCGAAGGTCAGCAGGGAGCCATCAGGGAGGCGTCGGGAATCGTCGATCTTGCCGCGCTCGATGAGGGTCAGGAAGATGTTCAGCGCGGGGGGCCAGGTGGCCACGCAGACGGAGGCGCCGGCGGTGGCGAGCGCCTTGGCGATGGCGAAGCCGAAGCCGTTGTCGTCGGCCACGCCGGCGACGAGCGCGCGCTTGCCGGAGAGATTGATGGGCAGCATCCGACCAAGCTAAGGGATCGACGGGCCGGACCGCAGCGGGACGGGGGTGGTGTCACGGCCGCGCTGCTGACGGTCGCGGCCCTACGAGGCGGCGCGCTGGAGCCGGTCGCGGACCGCGTCCCACGCGCCCGCCGCGGGCACCGCCTCGACCACGATCGCCGCCACGCCATCACCATCGAGGGCGTGCAGACAGGCGAACAGGCCGCTGGCATAGGCCACGGGATCGGATGGAAGCGGCCGGACCAGCACGTCTCCGCTGAACGGCAGGTCGAACTCGGACGTCGTCACCACGCCGATCCGCAGCCCGTCACCGCGCAGCGAATCGACCATCGTTGCCAGCGCAATGGCGTCGCCCGCCGCCACCAGCCGCAGCGGCGCACGGGGGGAATAGTGGCGGTCCAGCGACCCGGGTGATCGACGCGGGGCCGACACCTCGGCGATCGGCGCCGCGCGCTGCACGGCCACGCCGAGGATCGCCTCGATCTCCGCCACCGGCACACCGCCCGGTCGCAGCAGGATCGGCGCAGTGCCACTCAGGTCCAGCACCGTGCTCTCGATCCCGATCCGGCACGGACCGCCGTCGAGCACGATGCCATCCACGTCGGCCAGACCGGCCATCACATGGGCGGCCGACGTGGGCGACAGCTGGTTGCTCTTGTTTGCACTCGGCGCGGCGACGGGAATGCGCGCGGCCCGCAGCAGCGCCAGCGCGACGGGGTTCGCGGGAATGCGCACGCCGATCAGCGGCAGGCCGGCCGAGACGCTGTCCGGAACCTCGGGTGCCTTCGGCAGCACCATCGTCAGCGGTCCGGGCCAGCAGGCGCGGGCGAGCTGGTCGGCCATCGGCGGCCAGGTGGTGACGACGCGGCGTGCGGCCGCCACGTCGGCCACGTGCACGATCACCGGGTTGTACGACGGGCGTCCCTTGGCGACGTAGATGCGCGCCACTGCCTCGGCATCGAGTGCATTGGCACCGAGGCCGTAGACCGTCTCGGTCGGAAAGGCCACCAGCTCACCGATGCGCAGTCGTGCGGCGGCATCGGCGATGACATCCGGATCGGGCGCGGCGGGATCGACGTAATGCAGGCGCATGCATGGACTCGTGAGGCGCGGCATCGCGCTGGCGAACCCGGCTCGAATGCACGCCGGACCACTGGTAACCTAGCAATGCCCGCCACCCTGCGGCTGCGTCGATACCGGCATCGCGATTATTCTGCAGTCATTGCATCATTGGCGTCACCTCACTCAATGCACATCGTGGCACACTTCGCTGGCAGCCGAAAGCTCGCGTTCGTCATCCGTTCGTCGAAGATCCAGGGCAAGGGTGCCTTCGCGACGCGCCGGATCAAGAAGAACGAGCGGATCATCGAGTACCTCGGTGAATGCATCGACGAGAAGGAGTCCGACCTCCGCTATCCGGATACGGAGATGGGGCGTCATCACACCTTCCTCTTTGCCATTGGTGATGGCTCACGGGTGCTCGACGCCGGTCCGCTGGAGTGGCCAGCGAAGTACATCAACCACTCCTGCGACCCGAATTGCGACGCGATCGAGGAGGACGATGGCCGCCTCTTCATCTCGGCCAGGCGTGCGATCGAGGTCGGCGAGGAGTTGCTCTACGATTACGCCTACGAGCGCACCGCCGAGCATACGGAAGAGGACGAGAAGCTCTACGCCTGTCGGTGTGGGTCCGCGAAGTGCCGTGGTACGATCATGGCGCCGGCGAAGCCGGCCAAGAAAAAGAAGAAGAAGGGCAAGAAAGGAAAGAAGGGGAAGAAGGCGAGCGCATGACGAAACGCTCCGTGCATCGCCGTGGGGCGGCGATCGCGGTGGTGACGCTGGCGGTGATCGGGTGGGCGTTGCCGGAGCAGGCCGGAGCGCAGGCGGTCGGGCCATCCGCATCAGCGGCGATCACGGTGTCACGGGTCACGCTGCCGGCGTCGCTGCGCATCGTGCCGAGTGGCGCTGCGCGCGCCGCCGGTGGCGCGCTCGGCGGGTTCCGCGCTGCGGACGGCTGGAAGCTTGGCGGGTTGTCGGCGGCGGCACTGCTCGTCGCCACGGGTGACCGGCGCGGGGACGCGTGGGCACGACGCCCGGGTGTGCGCGACGATGGCACGTTGCGGACGCTCTCGAGGATCGGTGACGCGAGCGGCAGCGTCCTCGCACTTGGCGCCGGCCCGGCCGCCTACCTGCTCGGGCGCGCACGCGGCGATTCGGCGGTGCAGGTGATGGGGCTGCGCACGAGCGAGTCGGTGCTGCTGAGCGGCGCGGTGATTTCCGCGCTGAAGGTGGTGTCGGGCCGCCGCCGGCCGTATGCCAGCGCCGACAACAGCCCGACGCACTGGTCGGCGTTCGGCGGGTGGCGCAGCGATTCCGCGCGCAGCTTCGCGTCGGGGCACGCGGGCTTCTCTGCGGCGGCGGCCGTCACGCTCGCCGCCGAATGGCGCCGCCAGGGCCGCCACGGGTGGAAGACGATCGGGCCGCCGTTCGTCTACGCCCTTGCCACGATCACGGCCGGCAGCCGGGTGCGCGACCGACAGCACTGGCTCTCCGACGTCGTGACGGGCGCGGCGATCGGGACCGCCAGTGCGCTGGTGATCAGGCGCTGGCACGACGCGCATCCGCAGAACCGGCTCGATCGCATGCTCATCGCCCGCTGACGCCGTGGCCGACGGCATCTACATCGTCGCCGACCTGCACGGCGCGGAGGCAGACCGGATCGCGGCGGTGTCGCGCGAGCTGGATCCCAAGTTCGCGGCGATGTTCGGCCCGCATGTGACACTCACCGGGTCGAGCGGTGCCGGTGTCCTGCCGTTGCAGACGCCGATCGATGTGCTCACGACGGCGCTCGAACGCGTGGCCGACGTGGTGGCGCCCCTCGACTTCGTCTTCGGCCCTCCCGAGCGATTTCCGGCGACGAACATCATCATGCTGCCGTTGCCCGTGCATGGCCCGGTGCGCTGGCTGCACGACCGGATCGCGATGAGCGGCCTGCCGTTCGCCGCGCCCCGCTTCGCGTTCACGCCGCATTGCACCATGCACTTCTTCCGCACGATCACGCCCGAGGCGTGGCAGCGTGCGCGTCGGTTCAGGGTCGCGGCGCCGATTCGTGTGGAGCGCATTCAGGCCTATGCGACGCGCGAGCCGCAGCCGTCGCGGCTGGTGTGCGAGGTGCTGCTGCGCGGGGCGTCGGCGGCAGCGGGATCGGGATCGGCGCACCGCTGATCGACGCCAGCCACGCGCGCGTCATCCGGCGGCCGGCGCTTTGGCGCACGTCATCACACGTCATCCGGCTGCCGGGCACGTGGGCGCGGACGCCGGATCAGCGGCACCGCGCCGTCCCGCGCGCGTTCGCATCGCGCCATTCCGCGGTGTGTGCGGCACGTCGCGCCGGGCACCGCCGTCGTGCGCGTGGCGTCAGGTCCGACCGCCGACCGCCCCGGGGTCGGCGGACTCGTGCCGGTGACCCTGTCCGTCAAGTCGTTGTCTTTTCGGCACTTCCAGCCGACTCAGGTGTTTTGCGAGCGCGTGCGCGTTTTTTGGTGACGCTTTTTGAGCGGCTAGCTCGTCGGGAGACATCGAAGATGAAACTGCGCTCTCATGTAACGTTTTGATTGACATAATCTCAGGGTGCCTTCAATCTCAAGTTGGCCGATCAGACGTTGACGACTGCCGGATGGCAGCCGCGCCGCGCCGTCGGTCGCACGCACACCTCATACAAGTGGAGGAATTCCGTGGGTCTCATTCGTCGGGGAGCCACCGTACTGGCGTTGTTGACGCTGGCGGCAGGCGAGCTGCTGGCACAGCGGCGCATCAGCGGTAAGGTCACAGAGGAAGGGAGCGGCTTGCCGCTCGGGAACGTGAGCGTGACGGTCACCGGATCATCGGTCGGCACGTACTCGAACGACGCGGGCGCATTCTCGCTCAGCGTCGCCAATGGGGCGATCTCGCTGCGGATCCGGCGCATCGGCTACCAGCTGAAGACGGTGCTGGTGCAGGGCAGTCAGGTTGCCGTCGACGTGCAGCTCAAGAAGGACGTGCTGCAACTCGAGGGTGTGACGGTCACCAGCCAGACTTCGGTGGTCGAGCGCAAGAACGCCGCGACGGCCGTGTCGCAGGTCACCTCCGACCAGCTGACGCGGGTGCCGGCGCAGCAGATCGACCAGGCACTGCAGGGCAAGGTCGTCGGCGCCAACATCAACCTGAACTCGGGCATTCCGGGTGGTGGCGCCCAGATCCAGATCCGCGGCAACACGTCCATGTACGGCAGCGGCCAGCCGCTGTTCGTCATCGACGGTGTGCTGATGTCGAACGACGCGATCTCGACCGGCCGCAATGCGATCACGCAGGCGTCCAACAACATTGCGAACGTGACGTCCACCCAGGACGCCCCGTCCAACCGGCTTGCGGACATCAACCCGAACGACGTCGAGAGCATCGAGGTCCTGAAGGGTGCAGCCGCCTCGGCGCTGTACGGCTCGCGTGCCACCAACGGCGTGGTGCTGATCACGACCAAGAAGGGTCGCAGCGGCGCGGCGCGCTTCAGCATCACGCAGCGCTTCGGCACGTCGCAGCTGCTGCGCCAGACGGGCAGCCGTCGCTTCACCGACACGACCACGGCGTTCGCCGTCGCAGCGGGCCAGAATCCGGCCTCGGTGGCGCTGGTGCGCGCGGCCACGGCTGCCAATGGCGGCGTGGTGCCGTACTTCGACTACCAGGCGCAGCTCTACGGTCGTCAGGCGCTCAACTACGAGACCGTCTTCGCCATCGACGGTGGCAGTGACAACACCCGCTACCGCGCATCGCTCACCAACTCGGCCAACCCCGGCATCGCCGTCAACACCGGCGCCCGCCGTCAGGCGGTCCGCCTGAACCTCGACCAGAACATCACCTCGCGCATCACGGCGAACATCGGTGTCGGTGTCTCCCGCTTCATGGCCGACAAGGGCCTCGACGGTAACGACAATACGAACACCTCGCCGCTCTACGCCCTGGCGTACACGCCGGCGGTGATCGACCTGCGCAAGAAGGCGGACGGCACCTTCCCTGAGAATCCGTTCCCGGGCGGTGGCGGTTCAGGTGGCTCCAACCCGTTCCAGACGTTCCAGTTCCTGCGCAACAATGAGAACACGTACCGCATCCAGACCAATGCGCGCGTGGACTATCAGGCGATCGCGACGGACCTCCAGCAGCTGCGCTTCTCGGCCGTGGGCGGCATCGACCGCTTCGATACCGACGGCCAGATCTTCTCGCCCGGCTTCCTGCAGTACGAGCCGAACGACAACCTGCTCGGCACCGCGGTGCAGTCGCAGGCGCTCAGCCGCCAGTGGAACGCGACCGTCTCCGGGTCGTACACGATCAATCCGTCGTCGCTGCCATTCTCGGCCACGACGGTGGTCGGTGCGACGCGTGAGAACCAGAGCCAGAACGTCTTCCGCATCCAGTCGCGCGGCCTCACGCCGGGCGTGAGCAACGTCGGCGGCGGCGTCGTGACGACCAATCAGGGGCGCACCCAGTTCAAGGATCAGGCGATCTACGCCCAGCAGGACTTCCTCGCCTTCGACGAGAAGCTGTTCCTCTCGGCCGGCATTCGCGGCGACCGGTCCAGCGCGTTCGGAGACCCGACGGCGTGGCAGATGTATCAGAAGTATCAGGGTTCGTACCGCCTCGTGAACCTGATCCCGATGGTGGATGAACTGAAGGTGCGCGCCGCCGTCGGTGAGTCGGGCAACCGTCCCAGCTACGCTGACCGCGACCTGCTGCTTGGTGCCACTGGCCAGATCGCCGGCATCAACGGCTTCGGCCCGGCTGGCGCGCAGGGCAATCCGGCCATCAAGCCGGAGCGCATGCGCGAGGTGGAGTTCGGCTTCGATGCGAAGGTGGCCGGTGGCCGCGTCGGCCTCGAATACACGTACTTCGACCGCAAGGTGCGTGACGCACTGCTGCCGCTGGCCGTGGCGCCGACCCTCGGTTTCACGTCGTTCCTCGGCAACGGTGTGCAGATGCGCAACCAGGGCAACGAGGTTGCCGTGGACGTGAGCGTGATCCAGCAGAAGGGCTTCACCTGGACCAGCCGTGCCACGTACTTCAACGTGAAGGAGCGGATCACGGCGCTGCCGGTGCCGCGTTTCTTCCTGCCGAGCTCCGGCTTCGGTGCCGCCTTCGGTCGCTCGCGCGTGGGTGTCGGCCTGCCGACGTCCAACCTGTGGGGCCGCAAGATGGTCTACCAGCCGATCCTGAATGCCTCGGGTGCACGCATCCAGACGGCCGCCGGCCGCGATTCCGTCACGCTCCAGCGCGTCGACACGCTGCTGGCCAACGCGACGCCGAAGTTCCAGATGTCGTTCTTCAACAACTACACCGTCGGCCCGTTCGGCCTCAACATCCAGGTGGATTACCGCAAGGGCGGCTTCCTCTCCAACCTGACGCAGGCCAACTACGATGACGCGCAGACCTCGCGCGACTTCGACGACGCGTCGCCGTGCCGCGGCTTCGTCGCCCCGACCAACCCGACCGTCGGCACCAGCACACGCTGCCTGCTGCCGGGTGGCGCGATTGCAGGCGGTGCCGCCGACAGCAAGCTGGGTGACTATCGCGGTGCCTACCTCGGCGCCGGCATCGCCGACGTCTACGTGCAGGACGGCTCGTTCGTGAAGCTGCGTGAAGTGACGCTCTCGTACGCCATGCCGCAGAAGCTCGCACAGCGCCTGTTCGGCAGCCGCTCGCGTGATGTGCGGATGAGCCTCACCGGCCGCAACCTGTTCACGTCCACCCCGTACTGGGGCGCGGATCCCGAGGTGAACAACTTCGGCAACCAGCCGGTGCGCTTCGCGGTCGACCTCGCGCCGTTCCCGCCCAGCCGCACGTTCTTCTTCAACATCGATGTGGGGTTCTGAGGCCATGACCGCGAATTCACCACGGCTCCACGGCCTCTCGAAGGCCCTGAGCATCGTTTCTCTCTCCGTTGCTGCCCTGACCATCGCGGGCTGCAAGGCGGAGACCGTCCTCAATCCCAACTCGCCGACGATCGCCGGCGTGGATGCCGACGTGCGTGTCGCGTCGCAGATCCGTGCCTCGGGCGCGATGGCGACGCAGCGCGGCCTCGCCGCGGGCTACATGAGCGCTACGGGCATTCTCGGGCGCGAGTCGTTCAATTACACGCCGACCGAGGCGCGCAACACCACCGAGTTCCTGCGTTCCGCGGCACTCACCAACGCCAGCTTCGTCGCCGGCGGGCAGTGGGGCGGGCGATACTCCAGCATGCTCGGTCTGAAGCAGCTGTCCGATCTGGTGGATGCCACCGCGGGCAACACCCTCACGCCCGCCGAACGGCTGGCGGTGAAGGGCTTTGCGAACACGCTGTGGGCGCTGGACATGTACTACGTCATCGCCACGCGCGACTCGCTTGGCGCGCCGACGGAGCTGATCACCACCCGTGATTCGGCGGCGGCGTTCCAGACGCGCGACTCGGTGTACCGCTTCATCCTCGGCAAGCTGGACGAGGGCAAGACGCAGCTGACCGGTGGTGGTGCGGCGTTCCCGTTCGTGCTCACCAGCGGGTTCGCCGGCTTCACCACGCCGACGAACTTCCTGCGGCTCAACCGGGCGCTGTACGCGCGTGTCGCCGTGGCCTACGGCAGCCTCCGCGGCACCGCTGGCGCGCCGCAGTTCACGGCAGCGCTGACGGCACTGACGGAGTCGTTCCTGAGCACCACGTCGCCGCTGGCCACGGGCGCGTACTACGTGTACAGCACGGCCTCGGGTGACGCGCTGAACACGCTCAGCCCGTCGGTGTCGCCCGACCAGTTGCTGCATCCGTCGCTCGAGGCCGATGCCGCGACGGAGCTGCGTGCCGATCTCTCGCCCGACCTGCGCTATTCGGCGAAGGTGACCAAGCTCACGACGGCCCGCACTGCACCGCAGACGTCGGGGATTTCCACGACGCTGCAGGCGAAGATCTATCCCACCAACACCACCTCGATCCCGATCATCCGGAACGAGGAGCTGATCCTGCTCCGCGCCGAGGCCAACCTCGGACTGGGCAACCTCACGCAGGCGCTGGTGGACATCAACTTCATCCGCACCACCTCGGGTGGCGTGCCGGCGTCGACGCTGACCGCAGCCAGCGGCTCGTCGGCCATCCTCACCGATCTCCTCCGCCAGCGTCGCCTGTCGTTGCTGATGGAAGGGCATCGCTGGGTGGACGTCCGTCGCTACAACCGGATGAGCACTCTCCCGCTCGACCAGACGTCGCACATCTACGTCAACGCGTTCCCGATCCCGACGGCGGAGTGCGATGCCCGCACGCTCGTCATCCGACGCCTCGGCGCCGCGGCGAACGTGCCGTTCACCGGCCTGGCCGCACCCAGCTGCCCGGCAGTGACGCTGTAACTGCGCTGCTGCAGTTCACACGACCGGCCGGTCCGCACACGCGGGCCGGCCGGTCGTATTTGTTGGCGATACCGCTTGCATCACGACTTTCGTGGCGGGCTGGCGCCAGGCCCGGCCGCGCTGGAATCGATGGGGTCGTCGTCGAAGGCGCGGAAGGGGAGGAAGAGCGAGATGCGCCGGTTGACGGGATCGTACGGGTCGTTCGGGTTGCGGAGGTCGCGATCGGCGAGACCGCGGACCTGCTGCAATCGGTCGGGCGCGATGCCGCTGGCGCCGACGATGCGGCGGGCGGCGTTGGCGCGGTCGGCGCTCAGTTCCCAGTTGGTGTACGAGCCGCCGGCACCGAAGGGAGCGCCGTCGGTGTGGCCCTCGAGGATGATCGGATTCGAGAGCAGGGCCAGCTCCTCCGAGATGAGGCGGATCGCCTCCACCGCGCGCGGCCGGAGCTGCGCCGAGCCTTGCGGGAAGAAGTCGTCGCCGCTGCCCTTCTCCACCAGCTCGATGCGCAGGCCGTCGCGGGTGATAATGACCTCGATCGACTTCTCGAGCCCCTGCAGCGAGGGGTTGCTGTCCATGCGATCGAGCAACCGCTTCTTGAACTCGCGGAACTGCTGCTCTTCCGACTTGCGCACGATGATCTTGAGCGCCTCCTTGCTGACCCGCGCCGGTGACGAGCCCGAAGCCACCGGTGAGGCGCCACCGCTGTAGGCGTTGCGGGTGCCGATGGGATTCTGGAAGTAGCCCTCGACCGCCTTCTTCGTTTCGGAGTCGAGGCCGACCAGCCAGAGCACCATGAAGAAGGCCATCATCGCCGTCACGAAGTCGGCGTAGGCGAGCTTCCATGCGCCGCCATGGTGGCCACCGTGGCCGCCGCTCTTCTTCTTGACGATGACGATCTTCTTGCCATCCTTCGCCATTACGCGGCCTTTGCCGCTTTCGCGAGTTCTTCGAGCTCGGCGAAGGTCGGGCGGTCACCGGGCTCGATGTTGCGTCGCGCGAATTCGACGGCGGTCATCGGGGCGTCACCGCGGGCGAAGCTGAGCAGCGCCGTCTTGATGCACATCAGGTAGGCGTGTTCGCTGGCGAGGCGCATCTCGATCGCCTTCGCGATCGGGCCGAACAGCCCGTAGCAGAGCAGGATGCCGACGAAGGTGCCGACGAGGGCGGCGGCCACCTTGGCACCGATCTCCGCCGGCGGGCCGCCGATCGCGCCCATCGTGATGATGACACCGAGCACGGCGGCGACGATGCCGAAGGCGGGCATGGCGTCACCGACGGCGGCGATGGCGTTGGGCACGAGGTTGGCCTCGTGATGGTGCTGGTCGAGGTCCATGTCGAGGATTTCGGCCAGATTGTGATCCTCGATCGTGCCGGTGAGCAGCACCTTGAGCGTGTCGGCCAGCAGCGAGACCGCATGCGCGTGGTGCATGAAGCCGGGGTACTTGCTGAAGATGTCGCTCTTGGACGGATCCTCGATGTGCGCCTCGAGGCCGACCAGCCCGTCCTTGCGCGCCTTGTTGAAGATCTGGAAGAGGACCTGCAGCAGCTCGCCGTACGCTTTCTTGTCGAAGGGATTGGGCTTGAGCAGTCCCAGCACGCCGGCGAAGACGTGCTTCAGCACCGCCGGCGGATTCGCCATCAGCATCGAGCCGATCCCGGCACCGAGGATGATGATGAACTCCGTCGGTTGCCACAGCACGCCAACCTTGCCATGGTGCATCACGTAGCCACCGATGACGGATCCGAGGACGACGATGAGGCCGATGATCAGGAACACGCGGGGTCTATCCGGGCAAGGGGTCAGCGGACGACCGTGGGTCGCCTTCCGCAGGGGAGTATCGGCGTGGCCGCCGCCCTGCTGGACTGCAGGGTCTGCGGGTGTGGCACCGTGACGGCGCCGGTCGGCTGGCCTGGACCGCGTGAGCCGGCCTGGGCCGACGTCCTGTCATGGCTCGAGACGACTGATGCGATCACGCATGGCCTGGCGCACGCGCTCAGCAACCGTGCGCTCGCCATCTCAGCGACGATCGACGCGCAGGATCCGGCACAGCCGCTGGGCGACGACATCGCCACGGCGCTGGCCGCCGAGGTGCAGCGCCTGACGACGCTGCTGCGAGCCCTGCGCGCGATTCCGGTGCATGCGGCCGACGCGCCTCTGCCGGTGCTGCTGAAGGACGTGGCTGCTGCGGCCATCGACCTGCACGCGCATCACGCCACGCTCGGTGACGTAACGGTGACGCTCGCCGGACACGACGATGCCCCGCCGGTGCTGGTGGTCGAGCCGCTCTTCGTGCATGCGATGCTGGTCACGCTGACGGCGCTGAAGCGGTTCGCTGCGCCGGGTGGGGTGGTGCGCATCACCTGCGGTGGAACGCCGGACGAGGCGCAGCTCACCTTGTCGGCGACGCGCGACGCGGGTGTGGTGGCCGATGGCACCGCTCCGCCGCCGATGGCGCCCAGCGACTTGCCTGGCGCGCTGCTGTCGGCGGCCGGGCTGGAGGTGGAGCAGACGCTTGGTCGCGGGTCCTGCAGCCTGCTGTGGGCGCTGCCGAGCCTGCGCGAGGCGCGGCGCCGGGCGCGTGAGGCGGCTGCCGGCTGAGGGTAGGCGGCGCGAATTGCCGTCGCCGCGGCAAGATCGGCCGTGCGTGGCCGGGAATACGGCACTGGTACAAACGCAAGTCGTTGTCACACAGGCGTTTGCGGTATGGCACGGAGGCTGCTTTGCCAACGGGGACGACCCCCGATTGCCCCGTCACCGGCCCCGTCATGTCATTGCCCGACCGCATTCAGCCGTGGCCATCCGCTGCGAGCGCCACGCCCACGCCCACGCTCCGCGCCACGCCGCCGGCCTCCCAGCCGGCGTCGTTGGCCGGCGATGCGGCGCGCCTCTTCGATGCGGTCGCGTCGGCGGTCGCTGCCGATCACACGCTCACGTCGGGCGGCGATGCCGCGGTCGCTGCCATCGATGTGGCGTGGGAGGCGGCACAGGTGGTGAGTTTCGATGTCTTCGACACGCTGGTCGTGCGAAAGGTCGCGTCGCCACGCGATGTGTTCCTGCATCTCGCGACGCCCGCCCCGTTCAGCAGCTGGGGGCTGGATGCGACGCAGCTGGCCACCGTGCGCCAGGAGGCGGAGAGCCGCGCACGTCAGCGTGGTGCCACCGCGAACGGATCGGGCGAGGTGACGCTGCACGAGATCCATGCGGTGATGGCGGAGCTGCTGGGCAAGCCGGCGACCGAGGTGCCGGCGATGGTGCGGGCGGAGCAGCTGGTGGAGCTGGCGCTCTGCGTGGCGCATCCGTACCTGCAAACGGTGTTCGCGCGCGCAATGGGCGACGGCAAGACGGTGTGGTGCGTGAGCGACACCTATCACGAGGCCGAGTTCCTGCGTGAGCTGCTGGAGACGTGCGGTTATGCCGTGGACGGCGCGGAGTTCATCAGCTCCGCCGACTGTCGCATGAGCAAGGGCGAAGGGAAACTGCTGCTGGCGATCGCCACCGAGGCGAACGTGCCACCATCGGCGGTGCTGCACATCGGGGATCACCCGGCGGCCGATCACGACATCCCGCGGGAGCAGGGCTTCGTGACGGTGTTGCATCCGTGGGCGGGCAGCCGGCACAGTGACGGTCGGGCCACGCGGCCGGGTGACGCCATCGCGCTCGGGCTGTCGCAGATCGCGGCGCGCACGGTGCATCCGCCGCTGCCGTTCTGGTTCCGCTTCGGGTACGCCGTGGCGGGCCCGCTGCTGTCCGGCTTCGCGTTCTGGCTGCACGACCGCCTGGTGCGCGATGGCATCGACCGCGCGTACTTCCTGCTGCGCGACGGCGAGATCATGCACGACGTGTACGCGGCACTGCTCGGCGACCGCGGAGGGCCGACGACGGCGCTGCTGGAATCATCGCGGCGTGCGTACATGCTGCCGGCGCTGCCGTCGGGACTCGGCGCCATCACGTCGCAGCTGCTGGCGTGCGAGAATCCCATGCCGGCGCGCGAATTCCTCGAACGGATGGGGGTGAAGTCGGCGGAGTTTGCGCGGTCGTTCCGGGCGGTGGGGCTGCACGCCGACGACATCGTGCGACCGGCTGATTCGGCAACGATGCTGAAGTTGCTGTCACTGTTCGCCCGCACGGAGATCCTGACCGCGCTGCTGGCCCGCTCGACGGTGGAGCGGCAGGCGCTGCTCGGCTACCTGCGGCAGGAAGGGGTGCTGGCACCGGGACGCATCGCGCTGGTGGACATCGGCTGGAACGGCACGATCCAGAAGGCACTGGTGGCCGCCGCCGGGGTGGAGACGGTGCGACTCGACGTGCATGGCTACTATCTCGGCACGCTGCCTCACGCCGCACAGGACCTGGGCGGCTCGGTGGCCTCGGGATTCCTGTTCGACTTCGGCGCGCCGAAGGAGCATGCGGCGGCGGTGCTGCAGCTGCGGCAGCTGGTGGAATTCATCTGCACCACGGAGCGCGGAAGCCTGCGGGGATTCCGCAGTGACGGCGCACGCGTGGTGCCGGTGCATGGGCCGGTCGATCACTCCGATGCGCAGCGCGCGATGCATGCGGCGCTGCGTGAGGGCGTGCTGACGTATGTGCGCGCCCTGGCATCGGAGCAGCGGATGTTCGGCGAGCAGCCGATCAGCGTGGACGGGGCGCTGCGTCCCCTCGCACGCACCATCCAGGCGCCGACGGCGGAAGAGGCGGCTGCCATCGGTGACGTGCGTCACGGTGACGGGCTGGGCACCGACCGGAGCCGCTCGCTCGCTGCATTCTCGCCCGGACCGTTCACCGCCGATTCGCTGTTGCGTGATTACGGATCGGCGTACTGGCCGGCGGGCCTGCTGGCGCGCCGCGAGCCGGCCGCGCTGGCGCTGCGTGGACTGCTGTGGATGCGAAGCGGAAGCTGAGTGACGACCGGCGACACGACCCTTCCGGTCTTCCTGCTGCACGACGCGGTGGGAGCAGCCGTGAGCCAACGCACCGCGCAGTCGGTGCAGGCCCAGAGCGTACGGACGACGCTGTGCACCGACCCGCACGCTCTTGCCGGGGTGACGCACGAATACACGGCCTTCGTGCTGGCGGGGACGGAGCTGGAGGTGACCGCCTGCGAACGGGCGGTGTGGTTCCTGCACACGCGGCCCGGTGTGCTGGGCGTGACCGGTGCGGTGCGTGGCGTGCAGCCGATCGGCTGCGCGCAGGCGGCGCAGTTCGTCGTCGCGCGGACGGAGGCGGTTCGTGCGGTGCTCTCCCCCGGGGCCGCGCTGCACCCGGCGACGGCGATCGCCCTCGTGATCGGGCTCGTGCGCGGCGCCGGTCGCGGGATCGGTACCGTCACCGACCCGCTGATCCGGACCGCCGCCGACGCGACCCGGGTGTCGGCGCTCGAGAGTGAAGCGCGTGCGGCGCTGACGACGCTCGGTATCGCGGAGTCGCAGCTGTTCGACACGATGGCGTCGGGGTTGCCGGCGAACCCCGTGCAGCGACTGGTCGCCGTGCCGCCGCCACCGCTCACCGTGTGCCGCACACCGACGACGCGCCGACGGGTCCTGGTGCTGTTGCAGGGCTTCCCCATGGGCGGCTACACCGCGTTCAACGCCGACCTGCTGCCACGACTCGCCGCTGCGGGACATGCCGTCACCACCTGCACCATGGAAGTGTGGCGCACCGACTGGCGACTGCACGCCGTGCAGGCCACATCGCCTGATGTGCACCACGCCACGGCGGCGGTGCCGATCGGGGCGGTGCCGGCCTACCTCGACTGGCTCATCACGACGCGTGCGATCGAGGTGGTGCTGCTCAGTCACACCTTTCTTGGGTTCCATACGCTGCCCTGGCTTCGCGCGCGGCATCCGGACGTCGCGTTCGTGGACTACGTGCACACCGACTGGTTCGAGACCGGGATGTACGGCAGCTACACCACGATGGCCATGCAGTGGACCAGCCAGCTCGATGCGCAGCTCGCCACGAGCGAGGCGCTGGTGCAGCAGCTGGTGGACGGTGGCTGCGACGCTGACGGCACGCGGGCCGCGCACATCGGCATCGACACGAAGTGGTGGCAGCATGCGGGCCCGCGGCAGGGGGAGGTGCGTGCGTCGCTCGGAGCGAGGGAGGGGACGCTGGTGATGCTGTTCGCCGGGCGCCTGTCGCCGGAGAAACGCCCGCACCTCGCGGTGGAGGTCCTGCGACGGCTGCGCGAGGATGGGCACGACGTGGTGCTCGTGTTCGCCGGTGGCGGACCGCTGCTGCTCGCGACGCATGATCAGGCGGTGGCGCTCGGTCTCGCCGACCGATGCCGGTTCCTCGGGGAGATCGACGAAGCGCAGCTGAAGGTGGTGTACGCCGCCGCCGACCTGTTTCTCGCCACGTCGGCGATCGAGGGGATCGCGCGCTCGTTGTACGAAGCGATGGCGATGGGGTGTGTGCCCGTCGTGAGCGACGTGGGCGGGCAGCGCGAGCTGGTGGTGCCGGGGGTCGGGAGCCTGGTGGACGCCTCGCGGGACGATGCCGCGCCATACGTGCACGGGGTGCGGCCATTCCTCGATCCTGCGACGCTGAGGGCGGCGTCAGCGGCGGCGCGGGCCCGCGTGGTCGCGCAGTTCGACTCCGTCCGCACGGTGCAGCAGGTGACTGCGGCACTCGAGCTGGGCCTGGCGCGGCGGCCGGCGCGTCAGACGCTGTTGCCCGAGGCGATTGCGGAGGAGCTGGCGGTGCTGGGCCTCGAGGTGATGCGCCGGCATGTGATTCAGGCGTCGACGCGGAGGTAGCGCGGCGCGGATGTCCGCGCCGACGCTCCTGCTCCCGTCAGGCCGCCTGTCGTGCCGCCATGCCGTGGGCGGGGATGGTGACGATGAGCGAGCTGCCCTGCACCTCACCCTCGGGCACCAGCAACACCCCATCGGCATCGGTCGCGACGACGAAATGGCGTCCACCCCGCGACTCGAGCAACTCGGCGACTGCGCTCGAGGCCACATCGCTCCCGAGAGTCCAGGCGACTGCCGCGCACCGATGGTCGTGCAGGGCGGCCACGAGCTCCGCATGCATCGCCGCCAGGTCGTCGGCGCTGCCGGCGTGAATGACGAGGCGCTTAGCCTGTGTGGCCTGGTGGCGCTGGAGCAGCGATGCGAGTGACGACGGGCTGTCACCGGCCGGTGGTACGATGACCATGTCGGCAGTGGCGTTCACCGCGGCACACTGTTCCAGGAAGGTGGCGTGATCGGCGTCGGCAGCGCGGGCGATGACCGTTGGCGCGACTTCGGGCATGGTGGCCGCTGACAGGCTGGCGAGCCCGAATCCCGGGTCGCAGTCCACGAGCAGGTCGCCCGGCTGGAGGAAGGCCGCCAGGAAGTTGCGCAGCTCGGCGTCGGTGCCGTCGCCATCGAGCTCGGCCCTGATGACATGCAGGACGTGCGGCTGGCCGGCGATGCTGGCGTCGATGGGCAGGAAGAAGCGTGGCGTACCGTCATCGCGGCGCTCCGCCGACGGAATCATCAGCGCGCCGTCCTGCACGAGGCGCTCGGTCACCGCGACGTCGGTGGTACCGATCTGGATTGCGCGCTGGCGACCCGCGTCGGTGAAACCAGCGTCGGCCCCGGCGTCGGCCGCCATGGAGAAGAGATGCGCGGAGGCGCGCACCATGCCGGCGTCGAGGAAGGCGACGGCGATCTCCGCCAGCGCCTCGCCGGTCGGGAGGTCGGCGGCGACGGATGCGGTGCCGGCCAATGCGTGATCGAGGGGAAGCGTAGCCATGGGAGTCGGAGTTCTGTCGTCGGAAGGGTCAGTGGAACTCAGGCCCGGGCGGGCTTGCGTGCCTTGAAGAAGATCCAGAACGGGTGGCCATCGGAGAACGCCGGGCGCAGCGTGTAGCGGAAGTCGGTGAAGCCGGCTGCCTCGAGATCGGCGCGCAGCTGTTCCGGGTCGGTGACCTTGGTGTCGTGGTGCGAGTTGGTGCCGAGGGCGTCGTAGTGGTTGTCCGTGTACTCCGCCTTGCCGTACCCCTCACCAAAGCCCATCTGCAGCGACAGCAGGCCGTCGGGTGCCATGACGCGAAAGAACTCGTGGAAGTACTGGCGGCGGATCTCGTGCACCGCGATGTGCTGCAGCACGATGGTGGACATGATGAAGTCGTACCGTCCCGACGCGAGGGGGGCGAGGTCGACGCCGTTCACCTGCGCGAGGCCGAAGCGATGGGTTGGGCAGCCCTGCGCGAGGATGTTCTGGCGGGCGTGCTTCAGATTCTCCGAGGAGATGTCCACGCCGTCCATGCGTGCGAACCGGTACCAGAGATTCTGGATGTTGCGTCCGCAGCCGCACCCGAAGTCGAGCCCCGTGCGCTCACGGAATCCCGACTCGGTGTCGGCGACGAGGATGTCCCAGTAGTCCTGATTCGCGTTGTGATGCCGGTGGTTCACTTCGTTCATGATGTTCGCCGTGGTCTCGTAGTACTCACGCTGCATGCTCGTGTACGAGTTGCCTGGAGCGACGGCCGTGACCGCAGTGACGGCCGTGGCCGCGGCGGGCTGCGGGTCGGCCGGGGAGGCCCACTCCGAGGTGGAGGTGGTGGCGGCACTACGGGTCATGGTTCGCATTGGGCGCATCTCCTTGGGGAGCAGTTCACAGGGACAGGCGCCACCGCCCTTCGGTGCGCGCATGATCGGGAGCCGTGAAAAGCAGGGTCCGGGCCAGACGCCCATGGCGCCGGAGCGGGGCCTCGCACCGGGTGGGGGGATCATCGGTTTGCCCTTGTCCCGCTTGAGGAAACTCGATGCACCGAGCCACGCAACGGGTGACCTCCGGTCCCCACCGGCACGGCGGCAGGATCGTCACGACCGGCACAAACGTCCGTCGTCGGCCCGGCAGCTTCGTCCGCCCAGGTGCGGCGCGAGGGAGTGCGGTGCGCGCCGGGGTGCCGCAGTGCACACGTGGCTTTCCCCTTGCAGCACATGCACAAATGCGCGGGGCGGTGGGTGTCGTCGCGTGGCGGGCCGGAGATGGCACGGGAGGTGCTTTCTCGCACCGCGCCATGCTCATACTCGCACACCGTGGGAACCTGACCGGCCCCGAGCCGGACCATGAGAACCGTCTCGCCAGGATGGCCGATGCGATGTCGCTCGGCTTCGGCCTCGAGACCGACATTCGCCGGCGCCCCGACGGGACGCTCTACATCGCGCACGACCCCATGCCGGTGCCCGGCAGCGACGGCAGCGACTGCGCACAGCAGCATGCCGCACTCTGGCGCCGGTATCCATCGCAGCTGATCGCGCTGAACGTGAAGGAGCTGGGCTGGGATGCTACGCTGGTGGACTTCGTCACGTCCAACCGGCTCGTCGAACAGGTGATGCTCTTCGACATGGAGCTGATCGAGCCGGTGGCCGGCGGGATGGCACGCGCGCTGGCCGCGCTGCACCCGGGGTTGCACCTGGCCGCGCGCGTCAGCGACCGCGACGAGCCGATCGAGCGGGCACTGGCGATCAGTGAGGCGCGCTCGATCTGGCTCGATGAATTCGAGACGCTCTGGGCCACATGTGACGGCATTGCACGGCTGCGCGACGCCGGCCGCGAGGTGCACGCCATCTCGCCGGAGCTCCACGGCTTCGATGCCGATACCATGCGCCGCCGCTGGGACGACTTTGCGGCGTGGGGCGTCGCGTCGATCTGCACCGACCATCCCCTCGAGGCAGCGGCGCACGTCGGCATGGCACCGGCGAAGCCATACGCCGCCGCGGCGGAGCACCGGTCGTGATCATCGCCGAGTTGGCCGACATGACGGGCGGCTGGTTCGTGGGGGCGTTCGCGCCGGTCGTGCTGCACACCGACGTGTGCGAGGTGGCCTGCAAGCGATATCTGGCCGGCGCAGTCGAGCCGCGCCATGTGCATCGCATCGCGACCGAGCTGACGCTGGTCGTGAGCGGCCGTGTGCGCATGAATGGCCGGCTGGTGGTCGCCGGGCAGATCGTCCGGCTGGAGCCGGGTGAGGACGCGGACTTCGAGGTGCTCGAGGACGCAGTGACGGTGGTGGTGAAGACGCCGAGTGTGGCGGGAGACAAGTATCTCCTTGCCCCCGATTCCCCCGAACAGTGAGCGGTCGCGCGATGTCACAGATCAAGGCGGTCATCTTCGACCTCGACGGCGTGCTGATCGACGCCACGGAATGGCATTACGAGGCGCTCAACCGGGCGCTCGCGATGTTCGGCTACACCATCTCGCGCTACGAGCACGTGGCGAGCTACAACGGACTGCCGACGCGGCGCAAGCTCGAGATGCTGAGCGTCGAGAAGGGGCTGCCACGCGGGCTGCATGACCTGATCAACCGCGTGAAGCAGGTCTACACGCGCGAGGAGATCCTGGCGCGCTGCTGGCCGGCCTTCGACAAGGAATACCTGATGAGTCGACTGGCGCGTGACGGCTATCGCATGGCCGTCTGCTCGAATGCGATCTGCGAGAGCGTGGAGCTGATGCTCGGCCGCGCTGGACTGCTGCCGTACTTCGAGTTCGTGGTCGGCAATGAGCAGGTGCAGCGCCCGAAGCCGCATCCGGAGATCTACCAGGTGGCGATGACGCGCATGGGGCTGCGTCCCGACGAGGTGGTGGTGATCGAGGACGCCCCGCCCGGCATCGAGGCGGCCCGGCGTGCCGGCGTGCACGTGTGCGAGGTCGCGGGGTTCCAGGACGTGACCTACGCCCGTGTCCGCGAGTTCATCACCCAGGTGGAGCAGGTTCCGGCGTTGGAGATCGCATGCTGAGGATCGTGATCCCCATGAGCGGCGAGGGCCGCCAGTTCGCCGAGAACGGCTATCTCTTCCCGAAGCCGCTGATCGAGATCGCGGGTCGCCCGATGATCGAGATCGTGTTGCGCAACATCGCCCCGCGTGAGCCGCACGAGTTCATCTTCGTCTGCCGCAAGGAGCATGTGGACCGCTTCGCGCTGCGCGACGTGCTGCAGCAGCTTGCCCCGGGATGCCGGATCGTGACGCTGGCCCAGCAGACGGCCGGCGCGCTGTGCAGCGTGCTGCTGGCCGCCGACCAGCTGGGCGCGGACGACGACGAGCTGCTGGTGGCAAACGCCGACCAGTTCGTGGATGCCAGCATCGACTCGTTCCTCGCCGCGGCTCGTGCGCACCGCGCCGACGGCAGCATGATGGTGTTCCCGTCCACGCACCCCAAGTGGTCGTATGCGCGTGTGGAGGAGGGCGAGGTGGTGGAGGTCGCCGAGAAGCGCCCCATCAGCCCCAACGCCACGGCGGGGCTCTACTACTTCCGCTCGACACGCGAGTTCCTGCAACTGGCCGAGCAGGTCATCCTCAAGAACGCTGCGGTGGGTGGGCAGTTCTTCGTCTGCCCGGTCTACAACCAGTACGTGCTCTCCGGACGCCGCGTGACGGTCTACCCGATGGCCCGGGAGCAGATGCACAGCCTCGGCACGCCCGATGACGTCCGCACCTTCTCCGCTACGCGCGCCTTCGCGCTGACCTGATGCCCACGCCCATGCTCAACATCGTCCTTCCCATCGCCGGGCGGGGCAGCCGCTTCGCTGCGGTCGGCGTCACGCTCCCCAAGCCGCTGATCCCGATCCACGGCATGCCGATGATCGAGTGGGTGACGGCCAACGTGCGCCCCAGCCGACCGCATCGCTTCATCTATCTCTGCCTGCAGGAGCACCTGGACACGACCGTGCTGCGGGCGGAGCTGGAGCGGATATGCCCTGGCTGCGTGATCGTCCCCGTGCGCGAAGTGACGCAGGGCGCGGCATGCACCGTGTTGCTGGCGCGCGAGTTCATCGACAGCGACGAGCCGCTGATGCTGGCGAACAGCGACCAGTACGTCGACATCGACATCGACGCCTATCTGGCCGTGCAGGACGCAAGCGATGCCGACGGCCTGATCATGACCTTCCGCGCCGACCATCCGAAGTGGTCATACGTCGGGTTCGACGCCGATGGGCGTGTGGATCGCGTGATCGAGAAGGAAGTGATCTCGCACGAGGCGACCGTCGGGATCTACAACTTCGCGCGGGGCCGCGACTTCGTGCGCGCCGCGGACCGGATGATCGCCGACGACCTGCGGGTGAACGGTGAGTTCTACGTCGCGCCGACCTACAATGCGCTGATCGACGAGGGCGCCCACATCAAGGTGTACAACGTGGGCAGCGAGGGTGCCGGGATGTATGGGTTGGGCATTCCGGACGACCTGGCGCTGTTCGTGAACGAGTACAGCCAGGCGCTGTCGCCCGGAGGCGGCCGCGCGTGAGGACGTCGCGTGTGCCGGTCGTGTGCCCGTGCGCGCCGGCCGGCGCCTTCCGGATCAGGAGCCGGCGCAGACACTGGAACGTGAGTGCCCCGCCCCGTGCGGTGGCGGATGCCCGCCGTCTTCGGCAGGAACCAAATGCGCGCATCGGCGACGTTCGCACGCACGACTGCCGGTGAGCGGTCGCTGCACCGCGCCGTCCCGCGTTCGTGCCTTCATCATGCGCCGCGGTCATGGCTGCGGCGCTCAACACCGGTCCCAGCTCCGTGCGTGTCCACGTCCATCATCCCGATCCTGACTTCGCCGCGCTGCGACAGCTGAAGGTCAGCTACCAGGCCGCACAGTTCCATCACCTGCGCGAGTGGTGCACCGTGACGTACGGTACCGACGGCCATGCTGCCGGTGGCTGTGATGCCGTCGTCGTGTTCGACGAGCTCACGCTCCTGACCGATCCCGCCGTCCGGCAGCTCCCGCTGCACCCCGACACGCTCTTCGTGTTCGTCACGCACGACTACTGGTGCCATCCACTGCAGGTGGCCGAGGCGCTGCGACGGCACCGGAACGTGCTGATGGTGCTGCGGCACCAGTCGGCGATGGACCTGTTCGCGCGGCTGCTCCCCGGTGTGCCGAAGGTGCTGCAGCGTCCGGGAGTGGAGACGTCGATCTTTCACCCGCATGGCGGCGAGAAGCGCTTCGATGTCATCCTCGGTGGCAGCGAGACGCCGGACTATCCGCACCGTCAGCGGTTCAACCGCATCGTGCGGACCTTCGCGCCACAGTATGGATGGTCGGTGTGCGACATCACCGGCGTCGGGCTCGCCTCCAACCCTCCCGGAACGCAGCACGACTATGCGGCGGCCCTGGCGGCGAGCCGCATCAGCCCCACCGCCACCAACCGCGGCGGGACTGCCGGGGCTCGGCTTGCGGTGCAGTACCTGGACATGAGCGTGGCGCGCGCCGGTCTGGACGATCCGTTCTACGGGCTGGCGACGCCGGAACTCTCCATCACCACGCTCGACACTGCCGGCATCACGCCGCGCTACCTCGAATCGATGGCCTCGGGCACGCTGCTGCTGGGCGACCTGCCCGCTGCCGATGCGCAATCGTGGTACGCCGACAAGATGGTCGTGCTGGATCCCTCGCAGGATGATGCGACCATCGCGGCGGAGTTCGACCACTGGATCCGCGACGATGCCGCACGTGAGCGGCTCACGGCACACGCGCTGCGCGAGACGCTCCGCACCGAGACCTCGCGCGAGAAGGGGCGTGAGCTCGCGTCCATCATCGCGCAGCACCTCCCCGCGCAGTGCGTGGCCGCCGAGGCCGCGTGATGGCTCCGTCCCCCATCCGACATACCGCCGGCCGTGCCGCGCCGTCGTGGCACCACCCTGAACGCACTGCTGCACGTCATTCCGAACGCCACCCGCGCGAGCACACCACATGAGAATGCGACCACGGCCGGTTGATGCATCCACCCGGGCCATCCCGACGGTCAGCGCGGCACCTGGTCCGACAGCCGCCCTGACGTTCACGCCGGTCGTCGGTCAATTCGAGACGGTGCTGGTGGATGGCGAGCCGATGCTCGCCTTCCCCGCCGGCCGCCATGCGGTGCGGAGCGCAGCGCCGGCACGCGTGACCGTCTGTGTTCCCGTGTTCAATGCCGGCCGCTCGCTGACGCGCTGCCTGGAGAGCGTGCTGTCGCAGGACTTCGCCGACATCGACGTGGTGGTGATCGACAACGGCTCCACCGACGGAACACTGGCCGCAGCCTGCGGGATCGCGGCAAGCCATCCGCGGGTGGTGATCTACCAGAACGCGCGGAACGTGGGCCGCGTCGGCAACTGGAACCAGTGCCTGACGGTGGCGCAGGGTGAATTCGTGAAGCTGGTGATGGTGAACGACGTCCTGATGCCGTCGTGCATCCGGCAGCTCGTGGCGGTCATGGAGGCGCACCCCCGGGTGGTGCTCGCCCGCTCGTCACTGACGCTGCTCCAGCAGGGCGGTCGGACGCACTTCCTGCCGCTGTTCGAGCGCTCCTGCCTGATGCCCGGCACGGAGGCGATCCGGTACTGCGTGGAGCGCGGCAACATCGCCGCCGGTCCGTCGGCGCAGCTGTTCCGCCGGGGCGCCATTGCGGACCGCGCACTGCACTTCAACACGGGGCTGTCGTGGGCCTCCGACTACGAATTCGCCACGCGGCTGCTGGAATCGGGTGACTTCGCGTATGTGCGCGAGCCGCTGTTCGTCTTCGACGAGACGACGCAGCGCAACTACGCCACCCGGCAGCCCGTGGCCGAGCTGCGTGAGGAGCTCGCGATCCGCCTGCTGACGGTGTCGCGCCACCCCGACCTGTTCCCGTCGCTGGAACCGGTGCTGCGCCGCTGTGCGGAGCTCTGCCGAGACTATGTGGCGCAGGCCACGGACGCGGCGGTGCAGGGGGAGCTGCTGGCGCTGTTCGAGCAGGCGCGTGCGGCCCTCTGCGACAGACCGGCGCCCACACCGGCGCCCGCACCTTCGTCGGCAATCGCACCGTCGACAACTCCGTCGACAACTCCGGCAACAACTCCGGCAACAACTCCGGTAACAACACCGGCACCGGACGCAGGCGTTGCGCCGGCCGCGGCGATCGCGCCCTCGCCCGCCGCTCCCGACGTGAGCCGATTCCTGCAGCTGCCCACCACGCCCACCTGCGACCACGGCGTCAGGCGGCGCGTGTGTATCGTGTCGAACGGCATCTCCGGACCCACGCGCGGAGGTGGCGTCGCACGCTGGGTGGCGCAGCTCGCGCAGACGCTCGTCGCGGCCGGCCACGACGTGACGGTGCTGCTGGCGCGCTGGTACCCGCCGGACGACGGCACCTTCGAGCAGTGGGTGGCGGAGTATGCACGCCGCGGCATCACGCTCCACGTACTGACCTGCCGTCCCGCCGTCCGCTTCCATGGCGCGCCGCACGTGATCGCCAACCGTGAGGTGTACGAGTGGCTGAAGCGTGCGGACACCTTCGACGTCATTCACTTCAATGACTTCGAGGGACTGGGGCACTACACGCTGCTTGCCAAGCATCAGGGGCTGGGCTTTCCGGAGACCCTGCTCTGCGTGACGGTGCACAGCCCGCACTTCTATCTCAAGCAGGCGTTGCAGCAGTACGTGAGCCGGGTGCTCGACATGGAAGTGGACTTCGTCGAGCGGCGCAGCGTGGAGCTGGCGGATGTGGTGATCAGCCCCAGCCAGTTCATGCTCGACTGGATGCGCTCGCAGGCGTGGACGCTGCCGGCGCGGTGCTACGTGCAGCAGAGCCTCGTCGCGCCAGCGGGCGCCGCCGTGCGCCCGCCGGTCGCCGGACCACAGCGCGTCACGGAGCTCGTGTTCTTCGGGCTGCTGCAGGAACTGAAGGGCCTCGCGCTGTTCTGCGATGCCGTGGAGTCACTGCTCACGCAACGGCATCCCCCCGTCGCGGTGACGTTCCTCGGCAAGGAGGGCATCGTCAACGGCATCGGCGGTGCGGCGTACCTGCGTCAGCGCACGGCCGCGTGGCGCGTCCCGGTGACCGTGCTCACGCACCTGCACCAGGAGGAGGCGCTCGCCTACCTCGCAGTGCCGGGACGGCTGGCCGTGATGGCGTCGCGACTCGACAACTCGCCCTACGTCGTGATGGAGTGCCTCGAGCATGGCATTCCGTTCCTTGCGTCGCGGGTGGGTGGCATCCCCGAGCTGGTTCACGACGATGACGCGGACCGCGTGTGCTACGAGCGCACGCCTGCCGAGCTCACGGCGCGCCTGCGACGGGCCCTGCACGAGGGGGTGCACCCCGCGCGGCACCGCATCGCGCGGGAGGATCGCGTGCGCTCCTGGCTGGCCTTCCACCAGACCATCCCGGCGCGGCGTGGTCGCACCAGCGCGGTGGTGCGCCCCGACCCATCGACGCTGCCGCTGGTGACGATGTGCATCACGCACTTCAACCGGGCGGCGCTGCTCCGGCAGGCCGTGGCGTCGGTGGTGGCGCAGGACTACCCGAACCTCGAGCTGCTGATCGTCGACGACGGGAGCACCGATTCCGCTGCGGTGGCGTGCCTCGCCGACCTGGAGGCACGCGCTGAGCGCGAGCGCCGTCCGTGGCGGGTGATCCGGCAGGAGAACCGCTACCTCGGCGCGGCACGGAACACCGGGGTTCGGCATGCGCGCGGCGAGTTCGTCGCGTTCCTGGACGACGACGACATTGCGAAGCCGCACCGGATCTCGATGCAGGTCACGGCCGCCATGCGCACCGGTGCCGACATCGTGCTGGCCGGCATGGACGAGTTCACCGGTATGGAGCCGCCGGCGCCGGATCAGGTCCCCGCAGGCACGTGGATCGCCATCGGCGCATCCCTCTCGGTGGGCACACTGCAGAACTGCTTCGGTGCCGTGCACGCGCTGGTGCGCCGGTCGTCGTTCCTCGAACTCGGTGGCTTCCGCGAGGTCGTGAAGGTGGGCCACGAGGACTGGGAGTACTGGGCCAGAGCGGTGCACGCCGGTCAGCGCCTCGAGATCGTGCCCGAAGCGCTCAATTGGTACCGGCTGACACCGGGCAGCATGCTGAAGACCACGCCGCAATACCAGAACGACGCGGTGAGCCTGCAGCCGCACCTCGATGCCGTGCCCGCCGGCATGCGACCGCTCGTGCAGATGGCGCTTGGCACGTTCCGTCAGGGCATCACGTACGAGCACACCGAGCGGTGGCGTCAGGGCGCGCAGGTCGGTCGCACGGTGCTGCAGGGTGCGCGCCTGCTCGCGGCACGGCAGGATGACGCGGCGGCGAGCGTGCTGGTGGGTGCGGTGCGTGAGGCGGCGTCGGCCACCGATGCGACGATCTACCTGGACACACTCTGCGACGTGGGTGTGCTGCTCGCGAGTACCGCAACCAACCGCGACGCCGGGCTGGCCCTTCTCAGTCAGGCCGTGCGGCTGGCCGAGACCATTGGCCATGCTCGCGGGCTGGAGACGGCCGACGAGTTGCTGCGCACGATGCGGTCCGTCGGCGTGGTGCCCGCTCCCGCAGTGGATCCGATGACGGCGTTCACCCGCGGTGCCGGCGTGGCATCACCACGCGGCGCCAGCGGGCGCTGACGGGTTCAGTCGATGGGTCGGGGCGGCGCGGCGCGTGGCGCCAGCGCGCCACCCGGCGCAACGAGGGCGGCCGGCACGCTCGTGACGACGCTCGCGCGCCGGTTCTGCGCGGCGACCTGGTCCACCAGCTCCGCGCGGAGGATCGTCGTTTCCGGCGGTGCCTCGATGCCGATGCGTACACCACCGCGGTCGCAGTGCACGACCACGATCCGGATTCCACCATCGATGACGATCGCGTCACCGGCCTTCCTGCTCAGGATCAGCATCCGTGCTTCCCCAGTGCGAATTGTG
Organism: Gemmatimonadaceae bacterium; assembly: GCA_031409715.1. GTDB lineage: Bacteria > Gemmatimonadota > Gemmatimonadetes > Gemmatimonadales > Gemmatimonadaceae > JACMLX01. Next base: position 99,547 of record JANNXU010000022.1, read on the forward strand.
AGTGCTGCCCGGGTCACGACTCCGCGTCACCCGGCCCTGCTCGTGCGACGCCGTCAGCGCCCGAGGTTGATCAGTGTCTGCGAGATCTGGTCCACCACCGAGACGAGCCGCGCGGCGGCGGCGTACGACTGCTGGTACTTCATGAGGTTCACCATCTCCTCGTCGATCGACACGCCCTTGACGCTCTCGCGGCGCGAATCGCTCTGCGTGGCGAGCGTGCGTGCGCTGGTGGCGGCGGCGTTGGCGGCGTTGGTGGTCGTCGCGATGGAGGCGACGACGGTGCGGTAGCCCTCGTTGATCGACTGCACCGTGCCGTTGACGGGCACCTTCGTATCGCGCATCTGCGACAGCGCGAGGGCGACGGTGTTGTCGCCACTCTCGCCCGAGATGCCCGAGGCCGCGATCGTGTTCACGTCGGCGACGATCGCCGCATCGAGGCGCATGGTGCGGGCGGTGGTGTGCGCCGCGCTGAAGAAGTTCGGTGCGGCCGTGCTGCCGACGAAGCCAGTGGTGTGCACGGCATTCGTCTCGGTGACGATCGCCGCCGCAATGCCGTCCAGCTTCGTCAGTGCGTTGGGATAGGTGTCGTTGTACGCGGTGAGCGTGCCGGCCATCTGGCCGCCAACCTGATACATCGTCTCGGTGGGGCCGCCGCTGGCCGACAGGCCGCCGAGGGCAATGCCGAGGCGTGTCGGATCCGTGAGTTCCGACTGGATGCGGATCGTCTTGAAGTTGCCGCCGTCCACCAGCGAGTCGCCGCCGATGTTGACGTTCACCGAGCCATTGGCCTGCGGATAGGCGGTGGCGCCGACGAGGTTCGCCAGTTCGTCGATCTTCAGGTCGCGCTGGTCGCGCATGTCCGGTGCCTCAGTGCCACCCGCCTCGGCCGCCACGATGCGGGCGTTGATCTCCGCCACCTGGGCGGCCAGCGTGTTGACGCGGTCGGCGGTCTGGAGGAGTCGTGTGCGCGCGACGGTCTGCGCCGTGACGATCTGGTCGCCGAAGGTATTGAGCTGCGCGGCCACCTGTGCACCGCGCTGGCGCACCACGCCACGCGCTGCGCCCGACTCCGGACTGACGGAGAGGTCGCTCCACGAGTTCCAGAACTGCTCGAGCGTGGACGCGAGGCCCGAGTCGGAGGGTTCACCGAGCACGTTCTCGATCGCCGTCATCGCCTCGCGGTGCTCCTCGTTGAGCGACGCGTAGTGCGCGTCGCGGCGGTACCCGACGTCGAGCATCTCATTGCGCATGCGCATCGTGCCGCGCATCGAGACGCCGGTGCCGAAGTTGCCCTGCGGCAGCTGCAGCGGATCGCTCGGCGTCAACTCGAGGCGCTGCCGCGAATAGCCGGGGGTCTGGGCATTGGTGACGTTCTGTGACGTCACGGAGATGAGCGCCTGACTGGCCGCGAGGCCGGAGCGTGCGATGCTGAGGAGGCCGCCGAATGACATGCGATGCGTCTCAGACGGAGCGATCGAGGAAGCGCGCCTGCGTCGGCACCATCGCCGGCGTGAGGCGTGCGGGCGACGGGGCGTGGGCGCCGCTGCTGCCGGCGAACGGGCCGACGTAGGTGGCCGCGGGCTGCGGCGCCCCGAAGAGCTTCTGCACGTAGTCGTTGCCGTTCTCCATCGCGAGGCGCAGCACCTGCTTGTTGATGTCCACCTCGTGGCTGAGCTGCGCGGCGGCCTGCTGCAGCGCGTTGCGGGCCTCGATCACCTCGCGGGTGGCACGCTCGCCAAGGATCTCCTCGAGATCGTTGACGTTCATGTCCTCGGCACCGCCAAGGAGGCGGTTGACGCTCTTGCGGCGGCGGCGGGCCTCGCCAAGGGTGGCGAGCACGCGGTAGGTGGCGAACACGCTGTCGTCCAGCGACTGCAGGTCGTCCTGCTCGACGGCCGCCCGCTGCTTCCGCATGACGTGCATCAGCTCCTCGAGGAGCCGGCGCTCCGTGCCCAGCACATCCGACAGCACCTCGACCGCGGTCTCGCGGCGGATGGCGGTGGGAGCGTAGTTCGGTGCATATGTCGGCAGCATGGATGTCTCAGGGGGTCCGGACGGGTGTCGCACGAGGCGCGGCGGGGAGAAGGGAGTGCGGCGCCGCCGGCATGGCGTCTGGCGCCGTCACCGGGGCGGAATCGAGCCCTGCCTTCTGCCGGACTGCACGGTAGATCGCGTCACCCAGACCGCGATGCCACCGCGTACCAGTATCGGCGGCGAGGCGTTCATCCATGAGTCCGGCGAACATCTCCTCACCCTGGCTGCGCTCGACGAGCCCGCCGTCGGTGGGGACGCTGTCGCGCATGGTCTTGTAGAGCTGCTGCACGAACAGCCCCTGGAGGTCGTTGGCGGCCTTCCGCATCGCCACCTCACGCGGATCGTTCGGGGAGCCGGCGCCAGCGGCGCCACTCACGGAACCAATCGTCACCGGATCACCACCTCGGCCGAGATGGCGCCAACCTCGCGGAGGGCGCTGAAGATGGCCGCGATCTCCTGCGGCGAGGAACGGATACCGTGCAGGGCGCTGGCGATGCGCTGGACCGACACGCCGGCCAGCAGGCGGACCTCGCCGGCGGGCGCCGCGGTGCTGTCGGCGCCACCGCCGATGGCGAGGGTGAGCGGCCCGTGTGTGACGACGGCTTCACCCACGGTCACGTCACCGCCGGCAACGACGGTGCCGTCACGACCATCGATCACGACGCGGGCGCCGCGGGTGATGCGGATCGGCAGCTCCCGCAGTTTTGCGAGGGCGAGGCTGCGGGCCGAGCCGGTGGAATCCTTGAGCGTGATCGTCACCGAGCCGGGATCGTCCACGCGGGCGGTGCCGGCGCCCATCGCACTGTCGATGATCGCGGCGATGCGGCTGGCGACGGCGATGTCGGGCTCACGGAGCGCGAGCGCGGTCGTGGCGCTGCCGTAGGTGCCGCGCGGGATCTCGCTCTCGACCACGCCACCGGCGGGAATGCGGGCGCTGGTCTCGACGCGCGTGCCGTAGCCCCGCGACCCGGTCCCGCTGCCGCCTTCCGAGAGCACCACGCCGCCTTGCGCAGTGGCGATGGGCGTGCCGCCGACTTCGGCGACGAGCGGCGTCATGTAGAGCATCCCGCCGCGGAGCGAGGGGGCATCGCCGATGCTGGCCACCTGCACGTCGAAGCGTCCGCCAGGCCGCAGATAGGCGGAGACTTCGGCCGTCACCAGCACTGCGGCGACGTTGCGGGAGCGGAGGACGTTGGGCGGGACGGTGATGTCGAATCGGCGGAGAAGATTGACGATGCTCTGCACGGTCTGCCCACCCTGCGAGCCACCCATGCCGCGGTCACCGGTGCCATCGAGACCGGCCACGAGCCCGTATCCAACGACGCGCAGCGGGGCCGCACCGTCGGCGAGCACGAGATCACGGATGCGTGATTGTCCGCGCAGTATCGATGCAGAAACCATGCATGCTACCGACAGTATGGCACAAAACAGCAGGACCTGAATTCCCCGTCGAGGCGTGTGCGGGGGGCCGGAGGGCGGCACGGTCATGGCCAGAAGGCGGTGAGGATCCTTCCGAGCAGGCCCTGCTTGGCCTTGCCCAGGCTGCCCTTGTTGGTGATGTCGAGGGTGGCGTCGGCGACGCGGGAGGAGGCGATGGTGTTGCTGCCGCTGAGGTCCTGGGGGCGGATGGCGCCGGCGAAGCTGATGAGCTGCTGTTCCTCGTCCACGCCGATGGTCTTGCTGCCCTTGATCGAGAGGACGCCGGTGACGGGATCGATGCTCATGACGCGCGCGGTGATCTCGCCGTCCAGGCGGAGCTGGCGGGAGCGGTCGCCGCGTTGCGAGCTCTCGCCGTTGTTGCTGGTGTTGAAGCTCGCGCCCATGCCCGCGCCGGCAGCGGCGCCGGGGGTGACCAGCTCGGCGTCGGTGTTGCGCTTGCGGCGCTGCGAGGCGTTGTCGGTGAGGTTGGCCGAGGCGAGCGTGTACTCGTCGATGTGGACGATGATCAGGTCGCCGACCGAGAAGGCGCGGCGGTCGGAGGTCCAGTTCAGGCGTCCGGGGCGCGACGCGCTGGCCGCGGCGGGGGCGGCGGGCCGCACGACGACGCTGTCGCGTCGCGCCTGGCCGTGTGCGTGTCGCGCCAGCAGCAGGCTGAGGCCGACGAGCGCGGTGATGCGCATCATGTCGCGCTGGGAGATGGTCATCAGTCGAGTCTCACGGTGTTGCGTCCGGTAGCGATGCCGGCGAAGCGCCGGCCGCGGTCGAGGCGGATGGACACGCGTCCACCGAGGGCCGCTGTCTGGAGTGCGGTGCCGGTCATCGCGAGTCGCACGCCGTCGCGGATGAGCTCGGCGGTGACCGTGTCGCCGGCGAAGACGATGGGGGCGGCGGTGACGTCGGAGGGGCGCAGCGTCTCGCCGGGGGCGATGGCTCGTCGGGCCTCGGTGCCGATGTACGACGTGGCGGCGGACGCGGTGACCGGGGCGCCCCAGGTGCGCACCGACTGCAGCGCGACATCGTCGGCGGTGAGCGTGGCGCCGCGGGTGACCGGGCGGACCGTGACTACACCATCGCGGCGATGGGCGAGGCGGAGGCGGCCGACCAGCAGCGGTGCGGCGTAGCGCGCCGGCCGGATGGTGACCGTGTACATGCCCGTGCGCTCACTGCCGCTGATTTCGGCGCCCTCGGCGCGGAGGGCAGCGCTATCGCCGTGCATGACCGTCCATTGCACGCAGCCGTCGTCGCAGGGGGCGGTGCCCCAGCCGTGCGAGATGCGTGCGACGAGCGAGTCGAGTGCCGAGCGTCGTGACGACTGCGCCTGGGCGGGGCAGGTTGCGAGCGGCAGCGTGAGCGCGAGGGCGAGCAGCAGTGCGAGCGGCAGGAATCGGCGCATCACCGGACCAGGCCGTTCGCGATCTGCAGCATGTCGTCGCTGGTCTTGATCGACTTCGACGTGAGTTCGTAGGCGCGCATGGTGGTGATCATGTCCACCATCTCGGTCACGACCTCGACGTTCGACATCTCGAGGGTGCCCTGCATGAGGCTGCCGGTGCCTTCGTCCTGTGGGAAGCTGACCATCGGTTCGCCGCTGGCGGGGGTGGCGCTGTAGAGGTTGCGTCCCATCGACATCAGGCCGGGCGGGTTGGTGAAGCGCGCCAGTTCGATACGGCCCAGCTCGTCCGGTATCGAGCTGCCGGGGCGCATGACGCTGACGATGCCGGACGGCCCGACGCTGAATGCCGAGGAGCCCTGTGGGACGCGGATGTTCGGGACGATCGGGTTGCCGTCGGCCGTGACCAGCACGCCCTGGTCGGAGAGCTGCAGCTTGCCGTCGCGGGTATAGCCGATGGCGCCGCTGGGGAGCTGCACCTGGAACAGGCCGTCGCCTTCGATGGCGAGATCGAGGGGGTTCTGCGTGGTCTCGACCGAGCCCTGTTCATGATCCTTCTGCACGCCGGCCAGGCGCACGCCTCGACCGATCTGCACGGCGGGGAGCGTGTTGGCCGCCTGTCCGCCGATGACCTGCGGACCGGTGACGGTCTGGTAGAGCAGGTCCTCGAAGTTGGCGCGGCTGCGCTTGTAGCCCGTGGTGTTCACGTTGGCGAGGTTGTTGGCGATCACTTCCTGGCGGGTCTGCTGGGCGCGCATGCCACTGGCGGCGGCGCGGAGTGCGGGATCCATGCGTGAGCTCCGGTGAGGGTCAGACCGACTTGCCGATCTGGTTGGCGGCGATGCCGCGGATGTCATCCATCACGGAGATGGACTTCTGCACGTCGGCGTAGGCGCGGACGGTGTCGATCATCTCGGTGAGCGATTCGATGGCGTTGACGTTGCTGGCTTCGAGGGCGCCCTGCATGACCTGCCGCTGTTCGGGCGTGGCGGCGGTGCGGGTGGCGGCGGGGATGAAGAGCCCGCCGCCGGCGTGCTGCAATGCGGTGTTGGCGGGGACCGTCTCGAGGCGGAGCACGGCCGCGTTGCGCCGGGCGGTGCGGTTGCCGGTGGTGAGGGTGCGATCGCCGCCGGCAGGGGGCTGGACGGTGATCACGCCGTCGCGTCCGATGCCGACGTCGCCTTCGGGGAGGGTGATGGGGCCGTCCTGTCCGAGGACGAGGTGGCCCTGCACGGTGACGAGGCGGCGCTGCTCATCGAGTCGGAGGGATCCGCCGCGGGAGAGGCGTTCACCGTCGGGGGTCTGGACGACGAGGAAGGCGTCGTTCTGCACCGCCAGGTCCAGCGCGTTGCCGGTGGGCGTGATGTCGCCCTGGCTGCGATCGGTCATCGACTCGGCGGCAGCGACGGCGTCGTCGACGAGGCGTCCGAAGACGCGTTCCTTCTTGAAGCCGGTGGTGTCGACGTTGGCGAGGTTGTTGGCGATCGACTGCTGGCGCCGCTCATAGAAGTGGAGCGCGGCGGCGGCGGAGGTCAGGCCGGTGTTGCGGAGGATCGGTGGCATGGACGGGGGGCAGATGTCTGCCGAGTCCATGTGCAAGGGGGGGGCCAGTGGGTGGTGATTGCTAAGTCGCTGTGTTCGTGAGAGTTAGCTGGTATCGTCCGGTGCGCGTTGTTGGTGCTGCGGCGGCAAGAAGTGCCGTTGGCGGTAGAGTGTGCCGATTGGCAACCAGGGAGGGTGGGAGGGTTGTGGTGCGGGCGTCCGCGAACCATCGAGGTCCGAGACGCATCGGTGTTCAGGGGGGCGTCCTTCGAGGGGTCCCTTCAAGGGGCCTCTTCTCTTCAAGGGGTTCTTCAAGGGGTCGGTCCTTCAAGGGGTCGGTCCTTCAAGGGGTCAGAGTCCTTGATGCGTGTGCGCGACACTCTTTCAAGGGGTCCTTTCAAGGGGTCAGAGTCCTTGATGCGTGTGCGCGACACTCTTTCAAGGGGTCAGAGTCCTTGATGCGTGTGCGCGACACTCGAGGGTTCAAGGACTCTGACCCCTTGATGCATGTGCGCGACACTCGAGGGTTCAAGGACTCGACGGTGGTATGCACGAGCGCGGCGGTCGTGCAGTTTGTCCGCGTGCCCTACTGTCGAAGCGTCAACAGGATTGAACGTCCGGATCCTCCGATCGTGACATCACATCCTTTCTGTCGCACTGCAGCGCTGCTCGCCGCGTGTTGCCTGTCTGCTGCTCTGCCGCTCGGTGCGCAGTGTCCGGCAATCAGCCGTGCCGCCCGCGACTCGCAGGCCACGCGCGTCATCTACAACGCGGTGCTGCGCGAGCTGACGTACGACATGGCGAGACGCGTTTTCGACCGCGCGCCGACGGGGTGGACACTTGATTTGCCACCTGACAGCAGTGGCATCGCATTCGGTGCCATGCGAGCGGAATTGACTCGCCTGCTCCAGGCGCGACCCATCCAGCCGGGTGACACCACAGAGCGTCATCTCACCCTGACGCTCCTCCGCTACGACGCCGATTCGCTGGCGTTTCGCTTCGATGTGAACGGCTACCGCACCTGCCCCGGCTCAACGGGGAAGGTGGGGTCGGGCACCGGATACAAGTACGCGAAGGCATGGGCCACGATGCCGTATCCATACGTGGCGCAGGCGTACCTGTTCAGTGATGCGATGTTCTGCCCGCCACCGTCGCTGCGGAGGGCATCGGGGCACGTCCTTCAAGGATCCGTCCTTCAAGGGGTCAGATGCCTTCAAGGGGTCAGAGTCCTTGATGCATGTGCGCGACACTGGAGGGTTCAAGGACTCTGACCCCTTGATGCATGTGCGCGACACTGGAGGGTTCAAGGACTCTGACCCCTTGATGCATGTGCGCGACACTCGTCGGTTCAAGGACTCTGACCCCTTGAATGGACCCCTTGAATGTCCGACCCCTCGAATGGCCCACAACCACCGGCGCAACGCTGACGGTCACCAACGCACGAACGCACGACCGCCGAGACGGTCGTGCGTGTGATACTGCACGCGACGATCACCCCAATCGCGCATTGAACTGCGTCCCCAGCACCCGCGCCGCCGCCTGCGGCGCCGTGCGGGGCGCCGCGGTATACGCGCCGGGTGCCAGCATCACCGGTGTCCTGCCCGTCGCCACGGTCCGCGTCGGCGCCGGCACCGCCACTGGCTTCGCGACCGCCGCCGGCTTCGGTGCCGGACGCCCCGATGTCGCGAGCATCATCGCCACGCCATCACGCGACAGCCCCGTCTTGCGCGCGATGTCCAGCGGAGTGGCATCGGCGCTGCGCAGCGCGCGCGCACTCACCTTCGACACCGGTGTGCTCACCTTGATCGCGCGGCTGGACCCGGAGGCCTTCGGTGTGCGCGGCGCCACTGCCTGCGCGGCGCTGATGGACTGCATCCCCATCGGTGTCAGCCACCGCGTGAAGCCGCTCGTTGCCGAGGGCGTAGCCTTCGGGATCGTGGCGCGCACGCGGTTGCGCCAGATGGTGTAGAGCGACAATCCGAGCACGGCGGTGAGCCCCGTCGCAGCGGCCACGAAATCCGCCGGCATGCCGGCAATCGTCCCCTGCAGCACCTGGTCGGGCAGGACGCTGGTGATGCTTCCGGCGTCGATGACCATCACGCCACCTCCTCGCGCAGCGGACGCAGCTCGGCGCGCAGCTTCTGCAGCGCCTTGGAACGGATCTGCGAGACGCGACTCTCGGTCAACTGCAGCACCTCGGCGATCTCGTGGAGCTTCATCTCCTCGAAGTAGTAGAGGCTCAGCACCGTGCGCTCCTGCTCCTTCAGGTGCAGGATCGCGTCGCGCAGGTGCACGACTTCCTGCTCGCGGGTGAGGATGTCGTCCACCGAGGCGTTGGCCTCGTCGGCGAGCACCTCGATCGGCGTCGGCGCGAGCGTCTCGGTCTCGCTGGGGCTGCGGTCGAGCGGGACGTGGTGCGCGCCCTCGACGTCGGAGCGCCACTTCCAGAGCGTCTGCATGTCCACACCGAGGTGGTCGGCCACCTCGCGGTCGGTGGGATTGCGGTTGAGCACTCGGCCGAGCGTCTCGCGGGCCTGGCTGATCTCGCGCGTCTTGCGGCGGATGGAGCGCGGCACGTGATCCTGCCGGCGCAACTCGTCGAGGATCGCGCCGCGGATGCGCGGGGCGGCGAAGGTGCTGAAGGCGAGGCCGCGCTCGACGTCGAACGCCTCCAGCGCCGACATCAACCCGATCGACCCGGAACTCACCAGCTCATCGAAATCCGCCTTCACGGCCAGCGTCTTGGACATCTGACGGGCGACGTGGTGCACCAGCCCCAGGTGCTCCTTGAGGAGCTGTTCGCGTGCGGCAGGATCGCCGTTGGACAGCGCGCGCCACAGCGGGACCTGTGGATCCATCGTCGACTCCTTGCGCTTGGGTGACGGTGCGGCACCCGCGGTGCGCGTCGTCGTCGTGAGGGTTGACCGCGCGGAGCGGACGGGGGCAGGTGTGAGCAGTGGCATGACGGCGTTGGCGGCGGCGGCGACGGTCGGCTGCGAGGCAGCGATGAGCGGACGGCGGGTGCGGGCGGAGTTCGTCATGCAGCTACCTGTGCGGCCACGAGGCCGAGTGATGCGAGGATGCGCTGGGGCGCGGGCTTGAGGTCGGCGGGGACGTCCAGTCCATCCGTCAGCCAGCGGGCGGGAAGGGCGAGCAGGCCGGCGAGATCGGCGGCACCGATGTCGTCGGGCACATCATCGAGTCGCGACAGGAGCAGATGGGTCGGGCGCATCGCCTCGTGCCCGCGGAGTGCGACGGCGGCGACGTCGTGGCGGATGCCGGCGGGCATGACGAGATGCGTCTCGTCGGGCTGCAGTGCGCGCAGCATCGGCCACCATTCCTCGTCACGCGCGCCGGCCTTGGGACTGCGGCCGGGCGTGTCGATCAGCACCACGTCGCAGTCGTCGAGCTGCGCCAGCGCGCGCACCGCATCGGCGGCGTCGTACGCCACTTCCAGCGGGCAGCCGGTGATCTCGGCGAAGGTCGCGATCTGCTCGAGCGCGGCGACGCGGAAGGTGTCGAGGGTGAGGAAGCCGACCTTCCAGGTGCCGAAGGCGTGCACGTTGGCCGCCATCTTCGCGATCGTCGTCGTCTTGCCGGCACCGGTCGGGCCGACCAGCGCGACCACGTAGGGTCGGCCGCTGCGACGCGTGGCGGGCAGCGGCAGGTGCTCGGGCGTGAGCTGCGCGCGGAAGGCATCGACGTCGGCCGCGGCCGCCGCGACGACTTCCACCACCTGCTCGCTGCCATCGCGGATGGCACGCGTGTGCAGGACGACGGCATCATCGCCGAAGAGGGCTTCGGCACTGCGTGCGACCGCGCTCAGGTCACGGGCGCGGAACGTTTCAAGCCGCATGCGGCAACTCCCAGGTGGCAACGGACGTGAGGTTCACCGAGGCCGGGAGCTCGGCGAGACTGATCACCGGCACGTTCGGCAGCACCGGTTCGATGAGACGGCGCACGCCGACGCGCAGCGTGGGCGGGCAGATCAGCGGCAGCGGGCGACCCTCTACCGCGTGCATCGTCGCGATGGTGTTGAGGTCGCGGAGGAGCGTGGCGAGCGTGTCGGGATTCAGGAGCGACATGCCCTGCTGCGTGCCACGCGATCCGAAGAGCCCCATCAGCGACTGCTCGAGACGCGGGCCGATCGTGACGCCGTGCACACTGCCGCTGCCGTCCAGGAAGAGGCGGCTGATGGAGTTCGACAGCGAACGGCGCACGACCTCGGTGAGCTGCTCGGGATCCTTGGTCTGCTCGGCGGCATCGCCGAGGGCCTCGAGGATGCTGACGAGGTCACGGATCGGCACGCGCTCGCGCAACAGGCGCTGCAGCACGCGATGCAGTGTGCCGAGGTTGATGCGCGCCGGGATGATCTCCTCGACCAGCGCGGGATGGCTCTTCTTCAGCGCATCGATCATCTCCTGCACGTCCTGACGGCCGAGCAGGTCGGCGGCGTGCGCCTTGAGCGTCTCCATCAGGTGCGTGGCGATGACGGTGCTCGGCTCGACCACCACCCAGCCTGCGGCTTCCGCTTCGATGCGCGAGGCCGGCGTGATCCACTTGGCGGGCATGCCGAAGCTGGGATCGATCGTGTCCATGCCATCCACGTCCTGCATCACGCCACCGGTGTTCAGCGCCAGCAGGAACCGCGGCATGACTTCGGCGCGCGACACTTCGGCACCGCGGATCTTGACGATGTATTCGTTGGCAGGCAGGCGGATGTCGTCGCGGATGCGGATCGCCGGCACGAGGATGCCGAGTTCCTGCGCGCCCTGCTTGCGCAGCAGCGAGATGCGCTCGAGGAGGTCGCCGCCCTGCTTCTCGTCGATCAGTGGAATCACGGCGTAGCCGACTTCGAGCTCGATGGGGTCGATCTGCAGCAGGTCCTGCATCGGGTCGGTGACCGCGGGGAGCTGCGGCTTCGGTGCATCGGCGATGAGGGCGGCGGCTTCGGCGCGCTCCTCGATCGCGGTCGCGCCGCGGGCGACGAAGGCCATCGTCGCGGCCAGCGCCAGGAACGGGAAGGCGGGCAGGCCGGGAATGACGGCGAACGAGGTCATCACGCCGGCTGCGATCCACATCGCGCGTGGCTGGTTGGCGAGCTGGCCACTGATCACGTCACCCATGCCGCGACCGTTGGCGGAGTTGGTGACCATCAGGCCGGCGGCGACCGAGATGATGAGCGCCGGGATCTGGCTGACGAGGCCTTCACCGACGGTGAGCATCACGTACTTGTTGGCGGCGGCGGCCAGCGGCAGCCCCTTCTGCATCACGCCGATGACGATGCCGCCGATGATGTTGATGCCGGTGATGAGCAGCGCCGCGACGGCGTCACCCTTCACGAACTTCGAGGCGCCGTCCATGCTGCCGAAGAAGTCGGCCTGCTGCGAGACGCGTTCGCGGCGGGTGCGCGCGGCCTGCTCGTCGATCAGGCCGGCGGCGAGATCGGCGTCGATCGCCATCTGCTTGCCGGGCATGGCGTCGAGCGTGAAGCGTGCAGCGACTTCGGCGACACGTCCCGCACCCTTGGTGATGACGACGAAGTTGATCGCCAGCAGGATCAGGAAGACGACGATGCCGACGACGTAGTTGCCGCGGAGGATGAACGTGCCGAACGCCTGGATGATGTTGCCGGCGTGGCCCTCACCGAGGATGAGGCGCGTCGAGCTGACGTTCAGCCCGAGACGGAACAGCGTGAGGATGAAGAGGACGGCGGGGAACGACGAGAACTCGAGCGCATCCTTGGTGGAGAGCGCGACCAGCAGCACCACCAGCGCGCTGGCGATGCTGGCGGCGAGCAGCAGGTCCAGCACCACCGCCGGCAGCGGGACGATGAGCAGCGAGACGATCGCGACGACGCCGATCGCCAGCACGACTTCGGCCACGCGGGCCGGCTTCGCGCCGCCTGCGGGGAGTGCGACGGCGGCAGTGCTCACGCGCCGCGCTCCCGGCGCATCGGCGTGGTGGGCGTGGTGTAGCTGCCGTCATGGCGCGCTGCGGGGGCGCGATAGCCGCTGGTGCGTGGTGCCGGGTGCTCGATGCGCGATTCCTGGCGGCGGCTCGGTGCGTGATAGCGCGAGGCGGTGCCGGGTGCGGGCGCGTCGTAGCAGCGGGCGCGGCCGTCGGCGCCATGGGCACCGAAGCGGATCAGGGAGCGGGAGTGGACCATGGTGTCGGTCCTCAGGCCGCGAAGCTGGGCAGGCCACGGAACAGCTCGCTCGTGAACTTGACGAGCAGCTGGACCATCCACGGCAGCGCCAGGAGGAAGATCGCCGAGACGCCGAGCAGCTTGGGCAGGAAGACGAGGGTCTGTTCCTGGATCTGCGTGACGCTCTGGAAGATCGAGACGACGAGGCCGATGCCGAGTGAGACGGCGAGCATCGGTGCCGAGATCAGCAGCGAGAGCAGGATGGCGTTGCGAGCGAGATCGACGATCTGTGCGTGCGACATGTGCCGTGGGGTCTGGAGACGGACACATGAAGAAGCACGGCGGGTGCCATCTGGGATGGCCCCCGCCGTGCTCGGTCAACTCTCTGTCAGATAATGACTTACATGTTCATTGTCGCGCTCGCTCCGGGACGGCGGAAGACGCCGGGCGGCAGTCTTTGCCGCCTGCTCCGTGCGGGAGTTGCCGCTGCCGGTCGCTGATCGTGCGTCATCCGTTCCGGGCGGTCACGTGCTGACGATCAGGGGCTCAGGATAGCATTGGCGGGCCGAGTGTGGTGATGCCGTACTTCGCGTCGATGGCGGCGAAGACTGCCGGGTCAGGCTGGCCCGTGGCTGGGGCTGCTGCCGAGATCTCGACGAAGAAACCGTGGAAGTCGCCGGGTGCCGTGACGATCAGGAGTCGCGCATCCCGGTCGGTGAAGTTCTGGTAGCGGTGGACCACGCCGCGCTGCAGCCAGACCGAGCCTCCCGCCGCGACGGTGGATCGTGCGCCATCGAGCTCGAAGACCAGCTCCCCGTCGAGCACGTAGAACCATTCGTCCTCGCGGGAGTGCACGTGCAGCGGCGGTCCGGACATCGGCGGCGCGACGAGGTGAAAGGCGGCGAACTGGTTCTGCGAGTCGGCGGGTCCAACCTTCACCAGCGTCTCCTCGCCCACGATGTTGAGCGGCGCGGCGGTGCGACCTTCGGTGTCGGCCAGCACGAAGGCGGTGGGGGTGGGGATTGGTGGGGCTTCGATCGCGGTGGATACGCTCATGCGACGGGTCTCTCGGTTCAGGTGGTCGTGGTGTCGGTACTGCGGGCCGACGCGCGCTGGTGCGCGGCGGCGAGAAGTGCGTCCATGGCAGTCGCGGCGGCGGCGATGGCCCCGTCCGATGTCAGGTGTCCGCGATCGCGGAGCATGAGCCAGAACGGCGCGCTGTAGATGGCGAGGCAGCCGGCGACGAGCTGCGCGCCGTCGTCGTCGTCGAGGCGGGCGAGCAGGTCGGCCAGGCTGCGCCGGAACGCGGCTCGGCCCTCGCTGGAGCCGTGCACGGCGACCGGCGCCGTGGATGCGGCCGCGACGACCGCGCGTGTGAGCGTCTCATGTGCCGCGAACTGACCGAAGGTCTGCGCGAGCCGTGGCAGGATCTCGGCTTCCGCCTGTGGCCAGCGGGTGCCCGTCGTGTCGCGGATGCGCTCCCAGAGCGCCAGCGTGAGATCGCTCTGGGCGGCGAAGTGCCGGTAGACTGTGCGTGCGGCGACTCCAGCCCGCGTCGCGACTGCCTCGTGTGAAAAGGGGACGCCGGGCTCATCCCGCAGGAGCTGGAAGGCGGCGTCGAGAATGGCCTGGCGGGTGAGGGTGGGCAGTCGTTCTGCGGGGGTCACGACGGCATCGGTGCTGGTCATGTCAGTACACTGACATCAGGCCAGCGTACTGTCAAGAGGGCGGCGCCGGCCACCAGTGGTCCCGACCCGCCGCCGGCACCCGCCCGCGATGCCCCTAGTCGTCCACCGTGTGCGTCCCCATCCACCCGCGGCCGAACTTCGCCTTCTGCCGCATCACGAACGCCAGCACCTCGGCCACCGCCACGTACAGCTCGATCGGGATCTGCGTGCCAGGCTGCACCTTGCTCGCCAGCAGTGCTCGCGCCACCGGGATGTTCTCCACCACCGGCACCCCCGCCTCGAACGCCAGCTTCTTGATCCGCTCCGCGATCATGCGCTGGCCGATCGCGACGATCACCGGTGCCGGCGCCAGGAACGGGTCGTACTTGATCGCGACGGCGATGTGCACCGGGTTCACGATCACCACGTCGGCCGTGGCCACGCCCGCCATCATCCGCTTGCGCGCCATGGCACGCTGCGCCGACCGGATGCGCTGCTTGATCATCGGATCGCCGTCGGCGCTCTTCGCCTCCTCCTTCACTTCCTGCTTGCTCATCATCAGCCCCTTGTGCCAGCGCCACCACGAGAAGGCGTAGTCGGCGGTGCCGAGGGCCACGAACGCGATGCCGGCATGCCGCAGCATGCCCGTCGCGTGGAGCTTGAACAGCGTCGCGACGCCCATCGGGCCGTGCTGCGCGATCGCCAGCACGTCGCGCCACATGTCGTCCACCGCGCTGTACACCACGCTGCCGATGATCAGCAGCTTGACGAGGCTCTTGAACAGCTCGGCGATCCCCTGCGTGCCGAACATCCGCTTCAGGTTCGTGAGCGGATTCAGCTTCTCCAGCGAAGGTTCGATGGCCTTGGGACTGAGCGCGCCGCGCGCCTGGAACGCGCCGATCACGAACGCCACGCCGGCAAAGGCGCCGAGCAGCAGTGCGAGTTGCCCGAGCGTGGCCCAGCCGAGTGCGACCACGTCGAAGAGGAGGTCGAGCGGCTCGTGCCGGTTTGCGCCGGCGTTGTACAGCCCTGTGCTCATGACCTGCACGAGGAAGTTGCCCATCGCCGGCGCGACGTTGGTGAGGATCACCGCCGAGCCGAAGAGCATGAACGCCGTGGTCAGCTCGGCGCTGCGCGGAAGGTTGCCCTTGGCTCGCGCCTCGTCGAGCCGTTTACCGGTCGGGTCCTCGGTCTTCTCGGAGTCGTCGGCCACGTGCCTGCGCTACCGGACCGGCTGCAGCATGGGTCCGAGGATGCGCAGCAGCAGCCCCTCGTGGAATTCGGCCCAGCCGCCGAACCAGACGGCGGTGAGGCTGAGCGCGGCGGCGAGCGTGAAGAGCCCCGTCGCGATCTGCAGCGGGAAGGCGACGGTGATGATCTGCAACTGCGGCGCGGCGCGTGTGAGGATCGCGAGGGCGACGTTCGCCAGCATCGTGGCGCCCATCACCGGTGCGGCGAACATCACGCCGAGCGAGAGCAGCTCGCCACCCAGTTTCGACATCGAGAGCATGCCGCTGCCGATGTCGGGCGTCACGCCCAGTGGCAACGCCTCGAGCGAGGCGCCAAGCCCATTGATCATCACCAGGTGGCCACCGCTGGAGAGCAGCAGCAGTGTGACGAACGCCGTCATGAACTGCCCGAGCACCGGCACCTGGATGTTCGTCATCGGGTCGAGCACGCTCGCACCCGCGAGTCCCATCTGCACGGACATCATGTCACCCGCTGCGGAGGCCGCACCGACGACGAGCGCACTGCCAAGGCCGAGGCCGAAGCCGATCAGCGTCTCGCTGCAGAAGGCGAGTGGCGTGAGGGCGGGCGCGCCCTGCAGGTGCGTCTTCGCGATCGGCACCATCACCACCGCGAACAGCACCATCACGGCGGTGCGCAGCTTCATCGGGACCGACTTCGAGGTGAAGATCGGCGCGATCAGCAGCAGCCCGCCGACGCGTGCGACGAGGAGGATGAAGGTCGCGGCACCGGTGGTGGTGAGCAGGTCGGGCAGCGCTGCCGGTGCCACGGCCATCAGCGGAAGCTCTGCACCAGCCCCGTGATCACCAGGCCCCAGCCGTCCACGAGGACGAACAGGAGCAGCTTGAACGGCATCGAGATCATCGCCGGCGGGAGCATCACCATGCCCATGCTCATCAGCACCGAGCCCACCACCACGTCGATGACGATGAACGGCAGGAAGAGCGCGAAGCCGATCTGGAAGGCGGTGCGCAGTTCGCTGGTGACGAAGGCGCTCATGAGGATCGTGAGCGGCACGGTTTCGCGCGATTCGGGCTGCGGAATGTCGGCGAGATCGACGAACGTCTGCAGGTCCTGATCGCGGACCTGTCGCACCATGAACGCCTTGAACGGCGTGACGGCGCGGGACATCATCTCGACCTGCTCGATCGTGCCGTCCATCCATGGCTCGAGTGCGGTTTTGTTCACCTCGCTCAGCGTCGGGCCCATCACGAAGCCGCTCAGCAGCAGCGCCATCGCCGCGAGCAGCTGACCCGGCGGCGCCGACTGCGTGCCGAGCGCCTGCTTGAGAAAGTGCAGCACGACGAGGATGCGCGTGAAGCCCGTCATCATCAGCACCAGCATGGGCAGCAGCGAGAGCAGCCCCATCATGACCACGATGCCGACGGTGCCGCTCAGGCGCAGCCCTTCACCGGCAGCGTTGCCGCCCACCTTCAGGTCCATCTGTGGCGAGAACTTCTTCAGCATGCTGTCGGCGCGGCCGGCCATCGCCTGCGCCTCGGGGGTCGTCAGTGGCGGGTTGCCGCTGGCTCGCTGCTGCAGGGCGGCGATGTCGCGCGCCTGTGACGCGGGAAGATTCGGCGCGGTCGTGGCCACCCCGCCGCTCTGCGAGGCGGTGGCGGCGGGTGTCGACGGCCTGGGGACAGGCACCTGACTGGTGGCGCGAACGGGGAGGTCGCGCGGGCCGGGCTGTGCGGCGGCTGGTGGCAGGGTGCGGAGGGCGCCCTGGCCGGCTGTCGGTGCGGTTGCGGGAGCCGTGGCGGCCGCGGGGCGCGGTGCCGGTGCCGCAGGCCGCGCGGCCGGCTGCTGCGCCTGCAGCGACGCGGCCACCAGCGATCCGACGCCGAACAGCAGCCGCCGCGCGGCAGCGCCACCCATCACGTCGCGGAGCACCGTGCCGAAGGCCGCGGCGAGTGGCATTCCGTCCGTGGTTCGTGTGTTGGCCGCGATTCCCGGGAACGGCAGCGGGAGGGCGCCGTCGCTCGCATGGGCTGCTTCCTCGTCGTCGAGCAGCACCGGCTCGGCGATGGTGCCGCTGCCACCGGCGGGCATGGTGAAGAGGGTGCGCACACCGCCCTCGCCGACGCTCACGCCGATCAGCAGGTCGCCGCGCTGCACCACGGCGATGCCCTGGCGCTGGCCAAGCGGAATGCGCTGGACGACGGTGAACGCGGTGCTGCCGGCGGCGTGCACGGTACCGGGCAGGTACCGCTTTGCGAGTCTGGCGACGAGCAGCACGAGGCCGAGCACGAAGGCGAGCGTGGCCAGCATGCCGGCGTACCCGGCCACGGTCATCCGAGCAGCTCCGCCGATGCGCTGCTGCGGCTGATGATGCGTGTCACGCGCACGCCGAAGTTCTCGCCGAGCACCACCACCTCACCCTCGGCAAAGCGTCGCTCGCCGACGTAGATGTCGATCGGTTCGCCCGCCAGCCGCTCGAGCTGCACGACGGAGCCACGGCCGAGCTGCAGGATCTCCTGCACCGACATCGTCGTGCGACCCAGTTCGATCGCCACCGGCAGCGTGAGGTCCATGAGCATGCTCATCGGCACCTCGGCCTGCGATCCGACCGAGCCATCGAGCTCGGAGAAGTCGTTGGGGAACTCGTCGGCTGTCCCAGCGGCCGTCCCCGCGTCCGGCAGGGGAAGGCCGGCATTCTTGGCCGCGATGAGGGCGGCGATCTCGTCCTGGTTCATGGCGCGTCGGAGTCGGAGTCGGAGGCGTAGTCGGCGTCGTTGGAGATCGAGCCGATGATGCGGTTGTGGGGGATGCGGCCGTCGCTGATCCGCGCGGCGAGCTTGCCGCCGGTGCGACCGGCGGTGGCGACGAGCCGCGGCTGACCTGCGACCGTCACCGACAGCAGCGTGCTGGCGCTGAGACCGGTGTTGATCACCGTGCCCACCGTCACCTGCGACAGGTCCCGCATCGTGAGGCGGAACTCCGGCAGTCTGGCGGCCAACGGCACGCTCGTGTTGCGCAGCGAGGTCTCGGCCTGTTTCCGCTGCGCGTGGAGTTCGGCCTCGTTGCGCGCGGTGCCGGAGACGCGGCGCGTGTCGGCGCTGGTGAAATAGTCCTCGAGTGATGCGAATGGCAGGCAGATCATGATCAGCGACGTGACGTTCGTCGCCGAGACCTCGATGTTGGCCACCAGTACCGGATCCTCACGCGCGCAGACCTTGAGGATCTCGGGAGTCGCCTCGAAGCCGCTGACGGCGAGCGTGATCGGCATCACCTCCTGCCAGACGTCGCGCACGATGCTCGCGGTCCGCTCGGCGATGATGCGCACTGCATCCTGCTCCAGCTCCGTGAGCGGGCGCTGCATCATCGTCGGCGCACTGCCGCCGCCGAAGAGCCGGTCCACCAGGAAGAAGGCGAAGTCGCTGCCGAAGTCGATCACGCCCTGCAGGCCATCGGCGCCGTTGATGTCGGTGATGTAGCTGCAGCAGGGTGTGGGCAGCGAGAGCGTGAACTCGCCGAAGCTGAACTGCTCGACGCTCTGCAGGCGCACTTCCACCTGTCCGCGCACGCGCGACATCAGGTAACTCTCGAGGTTCTTCACCATGCGCTCGTACATCGCCTCGATGGTGCGCAGCCGCTCCTTGGACACGCGGTGCGGACGACGGAAATCGTACCGCTGCACCTCAGTCTGGGCTGCGCCGGCCATGTGTCCGCCGGTCGTCGTGTCGCCGGCAGTGCCGGTGGCACCGCCGAGCAGGCGGTCGATGTCGCTCTGGTTGAGGGTCGCGTTCGCCATCGTCAGTGCATCACTGGATCACGAACTGCGGAAAGCTGACGCGCTTGATGGCCTTGGGCTTCTTCGTGATCTTGCCGACGAGGGTGCGGATCTCGGCCTTGAGTGGCTCGCGGGTCGTGACCTCGGCGAGCTCCTCGACGGTCTTGGCCCCGACGAGCGCGAGCACGGCATCCTTGATCTCGGCGTCACGCTGCTTGAGCACCTCGACGGCGGCCGAGTCCTTCATGTCGAAGGCGACGGAGAGCATCAGGAATCGCGTGCCGCCCGAACCGGCGGGATTGAGCACGAGGTCACTCAGCGTGTAGAGTGGCGGGGCCGTGAGCGCATGTTCGCCTTCGCCCTTTGCCTCAGGTTCTGCCGCTGCGTCCTCATCGGTCGCCTCCTCGTCGTCCGCCCCCGCCTCGCCCTCGGCGTGCGCCTTCTTCGTCGGTGTGTGGGCGGCCAGTTCGGCAGCGGTGAGTCCCCCGCTGAATCCGGCGACGAGCCTGGGCCCGACGACCTTCGCGCCGAGATAGCCGCCACCGCCGAGTCCGGCAACGACGAGGACGATCGGCATCACGAAGGGCGGGAGACCCTTCTTCCTGGTTTCGGCGCCGTCGGGGGCGGTCTCTTCTGTGGACATGGAGCGATCCTGATGAACGGGAGGAAGACGGAAGGCGTCTGGTCCTGTTCAAAGCAGTGCCCATGCCACACCGGACTGCGCCGGTCGGTGGTTCGCAAGTGATTGTCGGGCAGCGACTTGCGGATTATGGCGGATCCTGCCGCAGCGTCGCTGCCCCTGTGCCACGGCAAACCGTGCCGGGTGCGGGCAGTCACTTCCTGCCGGGCGCCGTGTGTGTGCCACCGGCGGTGCGCGCCACATGCGCGGCAGCCGGCCCCCGCGATGGGCGGAGGCGGCGCGATGCTCGGTGCCCCGCCGCCGACCAGCGGCGGGCCGTGCCGGGATGGGGCGGCGGGCGCGTGCCCGGCCACCCCGCCCCGTCATGCATCAGCGCTTGAGGTTCACCAGCTCTTCCAGCATCGAGTCGCTGGTGGTGATCGTGCGGCTGTTGGCCTGGAAGCCGCGCTGCGCGACGATGAGGTTGGTGAATTCCTGCGCCAGGTCGACGTTCGACATCTCCAGTGCGCCGCTGGTCATGAAGCTCTGGCTCCCCTCGTCAGCGTAGCCCAGCACGGCGCCGCCGGAGTTGCCGCTGACCGAGTACATGTTGTCACCCGTGCGGAGGAGGCCGGCGGGGTTGTTGAAGTCGCTGAGCACGATCTGGCCGAGGGTCTGGTTCACGCCATTGGTGAAGGCGCCGCTGATGACGCCACCGCGGTCGATGCTGAAGCTCTGCAGCTGGCCGGCGGTGTAGCCATTCTGGTCACGGAGAACGGCGGTGCCGGTACCGGCGAACTGCGTGAGCCCACCGAGCGTGCCGGCGACAGCCGTACCGGCGGCCTCGGCACCGAGATTCATCGTGACCGACATGGTGGCGCCGCCCGGGCCGGTGATGGTGAGCGTGGGGCTGGCAACACCCGTCCCGGCCGCGCCGCCGCCGATGATGGTGGACTGCGTGAGCAGTCCGGTGGTCGGGTCGAAGGTGAAGCGGCCGAGCACCGAACCGCCGGCACCGATCGGAGCACCGGGGGTGTCGGCACCGAGCGCGTAGCCCGTGGGCAGCGTGGACTCGTCCATCTGCCAGTCCCACTGATTGCTGGCCGTCTTCCACATCCACATCTTCACGTCGACCTTGTTGCCCAGCGCGTCGAACATGCCGATGGTGCCATTGGTGAAGGTGCCGGCGTTGGCCGCGACGCCGCGCGTGTCGGGGCCGAAGCCACCCGCCAGCGGGCCGGCGCCGTCAGGGTCGGCGGCATTGAAGTTGTCCGCCGACGAGTTGAGGTTGCCCGCCACCGTGACGCTGCTGGTGGCGCGGGCCGCAACCTTCTGGCCGAACGGCAGCGCGATGTCGGTGATGGTGTCGTTGAACACCCCGTCCTGCGCCATGCGGCCCTGCACGATGAACCCATTCGTCGGCGAGACCATCCGCCCTTCGGCGTCGAGCTGGAAATTGCCGGAGCGCGTGTAGAACGTCTGCGTGCCCTGGCGCACGACGAAGAAGGCGTCGCCCTGGATGGCGAGGTCGGTGGTGACGCCG
This sequence comes from Gemmatimonadaceae bacterium, assembly GCA_031409715.1. Taxonomy (GTDB): domain Bacteria; phylum Gemmatimonadota; class Gemmatimonadetes; order Gemmatimonadales; family Gemmatimonadaceae; genus JACMLX01. The sequence continues at coordinate 120,911 of JANNXU010000022.1, forward strand.
GTGGTCTCGACGTTGCCCTGCGTGAAGAGCTGGTCCACGGAGCCGATCTGTGAGCCGAATCCGATCTGGATCGGGTTCACGCCGCCCTGGTCACCCGGCGGACGGCTGGCACCCTGCAGGAGCTGCGCAAAACCCTCCTTGAAGGCGACGCGTCCCGCCTTGAAGCCGACGGTGTTGACGTTCGAGATGTTGTTGCCGATGACGTCCATGCGGAACTGGTGGTTCCGGAGACCGGAGACGCCGGCGAAGAGAGAGCGGAGCATGGCAGGAGATGGGGTAGGGGAGGGACGACGAACGGGATGGTGGTGTCCCGCCGCGTGACGGCGACGGGCTCGGCGCAGTGGAGCAGGGCAGTCCAGCAGGGTCAGTCCAGCAGGGTCAGTCCAGCAGGTCAGTCCGGCAGGTCGGTGCGGCCTGGCGCCGCATCACTTCGTGTTGATCGCGGTCACGGCGCTGAGCGGAATGCGCAGGCGGCCGACGGCGTACGTGAGGCCCTTGGCGTCGCGCTCCAGGCCCGACACCACACCGCGCACGGCGGTCGTGAAAGGGCCCGTGCTGGTCTCGGCGGCCGACGTGACCGTGATGCGATAGACACCCGGCGTGAGGTCCTTGAGCGCCTTGCCGACGACGATGTCGTTCGTGCCGGCACTGAGGTAGCCCATGTTGCGCGACGTGATCGCACGGCCGCTGGTGGCGTCGAAGATGTTGAGCGTGGCAGGCCCGCCGCTGCCGGTGATGCTCAGCGTCTCGCTGCCACTGCCATTCAGTTCCAGCAGGTCGCTGCTGGCCGTGATGACGCGACCGATGTTGTTCACCGCAGTGCTCGAGGCAACCTCGGTGATGAGGTCGGACTGCGACGCCTTCTGCGAGTCGAGGGTGCGCGCGATGTTGGTGAGCTGCTCGACGCTGCTGAACTGCGCGAGCTGTGCCGCCATCTGCGCGCTGTCAGCCGGTTGCTGCGGATCCTGGTTCTTGAGCTGCGCGATCAGCAGCTTGAGAAAGTCATCCTTGCCCATCGACTGGTTCCGCTTGTTCAGCTCAGCCAGAGCCGTGCTGCTCTTCGCGGCGTTGGTGGCGGCGAGCGCCGTGGCCTGGTTCGGGGCCTGTGGAGCGATGGTGCTCATTGACGGGTCTCCGGCTGCTCGCGACGCGAGCGGTGACGCGGGTCGTCGGACGACGGCCGCTGGGGGTGACGGGCCTGCTCGCGGGCGAGCGCCTCGCGCTGCTGCTGGTCGCGACCGGTCTGGTCGCGCGATCCACCCTGTGCCTGCGCATCGCTGGCGGCGCGCGTCGCGGCGAGTTCGAGCATCGGTGCGGTGGCGCGCGCGAAGGTCGCGCTGTCGGTCTGCCGCACGGCCTGCACGCGCACGCCGTCGGTGCTGAGGCCGCGACGCTCCAGTGCCGCGCGCAGCTCGCTGACGCTGTCGGTGAGTGCGGCGGCCTGCTGCGCATCGCCGATGCCGAGGCGTGCACCCACCGTCGTGCCGCGGGCATCGATACGGATCTGGTCCTCGACGCCCCCATCGTCCTGCATGCGCAGCAGCACGCTGTTGAGCGGCCTGGCGGCCTGTGTGGCCTGTAGGTCCATGAGCTGACTGATGCGGTCGGCCATGTTCACGGCGCCCACCGGTGTTGCGGTGCGGATGGCATTGCCGACGTCGCTGCCGGTGAGGAGCGGAGCGGGCGCCGACACGGCCAGTGGCGACGACGACTCACCCCCGTGCGACGACGACTCGCGCGGTCCTGTGCCAGGGCGGGCGACGTCGGCGACCCTCGCGACCTGTGCCACCGTCGCCACGCGGGCCACCTGCGCCACGTTCGCGACCTGTGCCATCCGGTCTGCGCGCGCGTCGGCGTCGCGTTGCACGGAACCGCGCGCGGTCCGCGCCTCGTCACCGCTGCCACCCTGCAGGTCGGCCAGCAGCGACTCGAGCGTCTCGCCCGACACGCTGCCATCGCCCGACATCTCGACGTGGCCCGGGTCGCGTGCGCCGAGGGTACGCAGCCCTTCCTCGCGCGCCACGGTGGCGAGGTGCGCGTAGCCCTCCGGATTCTCCCACGCGCCATCGACCATCAGGTCGGCGGCCATGCCCCTCGTGTGGCGCGACTGTTTCGTCCAGGTCACGACCGGACCGGGCGCGGTACGTCCCTGCGCATAGAGCTGCTCCTGCCGCGACTGCGACCGCGCCGTCTCGACGACGGTCACGGTGTGCCCGAACTCGGCACGCATCCGCTCCATCACCTTCTCGAGCTTGTCGCGGAAGGCGGGGTCGAGCGCGGCGATGTCGGTCTGCACGGTGGTGGCGCCACCGCGGCGTCGCAGCGCCGCAGCGGCGTCGGTCGGGTCGCTGGCGTCGCGGCTCGGCGCCGCGTCTGCGGCAGCGGTCGGTGCCGTCGGTGTGCTGCTGGCTGCGGCTGCACTCGCTGCCGACACCGTGGCGCCGATCGGTACGGCCGGCAACGTGGCGTCGTCGTTCATCGCCGCCTCGTGAGCAGGCGCCAGCGCGATGGGTGTGCCTCGCACTGCGGAGGCAGCGACGTCGGTCGGCGGCGCCGGACGCGTGGTCTCGTCGCTCGTCGCCGCGTCGGTGGCAGGTGTCGGTGTGCCGCTCGCCGCGGACGGAGCGGTGGTCGCGGGTGATGCGGCGCCGTCGCTGATCTGCGACGCTGGCGCATCGAAGTGATCCTCGAGCAGCGCTGCCGCTGCCGCCAGCGCGCGGCGATTCGGCTCGCCGATGGTCCACGTGGACCCGGTGGCCGCGACCCACGAGGGCAGCGTCTCCGGCAGCGCATCCTGCTCCGGCACGGCGATCGGCTGCAGCAGCATTGGCAGTGCGGCGACGAGCTGGAAGGCGGCGATCGTCGCGGCGGGCGCGGCGCTGTCGTCGGCCTGCGCAGCGGTGCCGTGCTCCGCAGCGTCCACCGGTGGCGCGAACTCGGGCAGCGACACCACGATGGCGTCGTGCGGGAGTGTGGCGGTCGTGGGCGGATCAGAGGTGAGTGGTCCCGTCTCGTCGGCGCGCGGTGCGCGTGGCAGCGGCAGCAACATCAGCATCGCATCAGGTGACGGATCGACCACGCTCTCGCCGTCGGCGGGCGGTGCATCGGGCAGCGACACTGCAGCATCGGGACGTGACAGTGCCAGTTCCGTCGGTGTCGGCGTGGCGCTCGCATCGCCGCGCGTGGCGGCAAAGCGCATCGCCCCGCGCAGCATCAGGAGCTGTGCCTGTGAGCGCTGCTGGGCGGTCTGGCGTGCGGTCGCTGCATCGACGTCCGTGTCGCGTGACGGGGCGGCGGCTGACGTGGCGCGCGCGTCGCTGCGGGCGCTGGCGAGCGACGTGGCGAAGTCGGAGCGCGGCCCATCGGCACGACGCTCCGGTGCGGGTGGCGAGGCGGCTCCGGCACGTGCCGGAGCGGGCTGCACGGGGAGCAGGGTGCTCACTGGCTACCTCCACGGCGCGGTGGCATCTGACTCAACAGCGCGGCGCGCGGTGCGGGCATGTTGGTGAGGATCGCCGCCGCCTGGCGGTCACTGAGTCGGCCGAGGATCACGGCCACGTCATTGTCGGACATCTGGCTGAGCACGCGTGACGCGTCCTTTGCACTCATGGTGGCGAAGATCTTGCCGAGTCGGCGCTGATGGGCCTCGTCCTCGGGTGTCGTGGCGAGCGACGGGGTGGCGCCGGCAGGAACGGTGGCCGCGACGGCGCGTGTCGGCGTGGGCGTCGCAGCCGGAGTCGCCTCATGGCCGGCCGTGGCACCGTGTGCCTCGGCAGCAGGCGTGACGGGTGCGGCGACGGTGTGCGGGGCCGGCTCGGCGGGCGTCGTGGCTGCGGCTGCCGTGGTGCCGGCGTCGGCGGTGGAGTCGTGCGCGGCGGCGGCCGTGCCCTCGCCATGTGCGACCGCGGTGCTGTCGCCGTGCGACGAGTCGGCCACCGGCTTCAGTCCGAACTTCTTCGCATCATCCACCGCCGACGCGTGCGCCGCCGAGGCCTGGTAGACGGCGAAGAAGCCGCCTCCACTCAGGCCCAGCAGCAGGCCGATGACGAGTGGCACGATGAGCTTACCCATGGTCTAGCGCTCCGGATCGGGTGGAGAGGTGTCGGTGGTGTGAAAGCGCGTCAGCGCGATCTCGTCCATCAGCACGCGGTCGGCGTGCTGCTCGGCCGCGCGATGCGCGCCCTGCTGCTTCTCGCGCAGCGTGTCCAGCGTGCGACGCGCCTGGAATGCGCTGCGCAGTGCGTCCTGCGCATGTCGCACCACGCTGTCGGCGGTGACGATGCTGCTGTCGGCCTGCTGCACCTGCGTGTCGAGTGCGCCCAGCACGTACTGCATCTGCCGCAGGGTGCCGACGGTGGTGCCGCTGGTGGTGGCGCCGGCGACGGTGTCGCGGCCGGCCTCGCGGGCTGCCGCGATGTGGTCTCGCGCCTCGCGCGCCGCCGCGGCCCGCACCTCGGCCTGCGCCAGCATGATGGCCCGCGCACGCTCGACCTCCTCGCGGAGTTCCAGCACCCGCTGCAGCCGGAAGCGGAAGTGTTTCGTCATGCCGGCACCCGTTGCTGCATCAGGTGGTCATGGCGTGCCTGGAGCTGCCGGAGCTGCACCACCGACGTGTCGTACGGCGTCGCTTCCGACGGCGGCTGGCGCAGGAACGCGAGGATCGCGTCGCGCAGTGCGATGGCGGCGTCCACCTGCGGATCGCTGCCCTTCTGATACGCGCCGACGAGGATCAGGTCCTCCTTCTCGCGCCACGCCGCGTCGAGCTGCAGCAGCAGGTTCGCGGCGTGCCGGTGCGCATCGGTGACGAGCAGGTCACGCACGCGGCTCTTCGACTCCAGCACGTCGATGGCCGGGAAGTGTCCGGCGCTGGCGAGCTTGCGCGTGAGCACGATGTGGCCGTCGAGGATCGAGCGGGCGGCATCGGCGATCGGCTCGTTGAAATCGTCGCCATCCACCAGCACCGTGTAGACGCCGGTGATGCCACCGGTGCGTCCGTTGCCGGCACGCTCGAGCAGTCGCGGCAGCGCGGCGAATACCGATGGCGGATAGCCCTTGGTGGTGGGCGGCTCGCCGACGGCCAGCCCGATCTCGCGCCAGGCCATGGCCACGCGCGTGATCGAGTCCACCATCAGCAGCACCTGCTTGCCCTGGTCGCGGAAGTACTCGGCGACGGCGGTGGCGACGAGGGCGCCGCGCGCGCGCACCAGCGCGGCCTGGTCACCGGTGGCGACGATGATCACGCTGCGCTTCAGTCCCTCCTCACCCAGCGAATGCTCGATGAACTCGCGCACCTCGCGGCCACGCTCGCCGAGCAGTGCGATCACGTTCACGTCGGCCTGCGCCTGTCGCGCGACCATGCCCAGCAGCGTGCTCTTGCCCACGCCGGAGCCGGAGAAGATGCCGATGCGCTGACCCTTGCCGATGGTGAGCAGGCCGTCGATGGCGCGCACGCCGGTGGGCATCGTCTCGTTGATCACCTCGCGATGCAGCGGGTTGGGCGGCTCGGCCTGCAGCGGGGCGCGCTCCTCCACCTCCAGCTTGCCCTTGTCGTCGATCGGATGTCCGAGTCCGTTGAGGATGCGACCGAGCAGTCCCGGGCCCACGTCCACCCCAAAGGAGCGACCGAGGGCGACGACGCTCGCGCCCGGCGCGATGCCGTCCAGTTCACCCAGTGGCATCAGCAGGCAGCCGGCCTGGTGGAAGCCGACGACCTCCGCCAGCACCGAGCGTGCGTCATGCGTGTTGGTGATGCGCGCGAGCTCGCCGAGTCCCATCTCGAGGCCACTGACCTCGATGGCGAGTCCGACGATGCGCGCGACGCGACCGAAGGTCTGCAGGCGGGGCATCTCGGCAATGCGGCGCGACAGTTCGCGGGCGACGAGGGTCTCAGGCATGGGTGTAGGTCATCCGGCGGTAGAGGCGCTCGAGGCCCGTGTCCACGCGGCCATCGACGATGCGTTCGCGGCCCTCGACCACACAGCCTCCCGGCTCCAGTCGCGCATCGGCCACCCAGCGCACTTCACGGGGGCGCATGGCGGCGGTCATGGCGTCGTCGTCCCCGTCGCGCGCGGCGGCCTGCAGCGACTCGTGGTCGCCCGGATTGACGCGGATGATCAGCGGCTGGTCGAGCCCGAACTCCTCCACGGCGCGCGTCACGATCGTGCGCACGATCTCACTCGATGTGGCGACCTCGCGCTGCACCACATGCTGCGCGACGCCGATGGCGATGGCGGCGATGTTCTCCTCGATGTTGTGCAGCCAGCGCGCCTCGCCGGCGCGCAGGTCGTCGAGCGCACTCTCGGTGGCGAGCATGGCCCCGCGCAGGCGGGCGCGTTCCGCACGTTCGCCCTGATCGCGTCCCTCGCTCATGCCGCGCAAGTAGGCCGCGTCCAGCTCCGCCTGGCGCGCCGCCACCTCGGCCAGCCGTGCCGTCTCCCGTGCGGCGAGTTCGGCGGCGGCCTGCGCGGCCTGCTCGTCCTCGATGCTCGTGTCGAACAGCGATGGACGCGCCGGTGTGTCGAGACGGACCTGCACCGGCATCCAGCCCGTCATGGCGCGGATCGGGCGCACCACGTGTGGCGACTGGCGGCGGCGCTCCGTGCCCCCGAACAGCGGCTCAAATGAGGACATCGTCCCCGCCCTTGCCGCCGATGACGATCTCGCCCATCTCCTCCAGTCGGCGCACCTGCGACACGAACGCCGTCTGTGCCGCCTCCACGTCCTTCATGCGCGCCGGACCCATCATGTCCATCTCTTCCTGCAGTGCCGCCACGGCACGCTGCGACATGCAGCCAAGGATCTTCGCCTTGAGTTCCGGGCTGGCGGCCTTGAGGGCGAGGGCGAGGCTCTTCGCCTCCACCTCGCGCAGGACCCGCTGGATGGCCTTGTCGTCGAGCGAAATGAGATCCTCGAAGACGAACATCAGGTTCTTGATCACTTCGCAGAGCTCCGGGTCGCGCTCCTCCACGCCCTCGAGCAGCTCCTTCTCCAGCGTGCCGGAGATGAAGTTCATCACCTCGGCCACCGCCTTCGGGCCACCTGAGGCCGTGCCTTCGGCCATCATCGACGTCGTGTCCGAGCCGATGTGCTTCTCGATCAGCATCAGCATCTCGGGCTGCACCTTCTCCATGCCGGCCATGCGGTAGACCACTTCGCCGCCCTTGGACGATGGGATCTCCTTGAGGATGTTCGCCGTCTGCTGCGGATCGAGGTGCGCCAGCACCAGCGCGATCGTCTGCGGGTGCTCGTTGCGCAGCGTGTTGCCGAGCTGCTGCGGATCGGCGCGACGGAGGCGTGTCAGTCCGGCGGTGTCGGCAAGCTGTCCCTGCACGCGGCGCAGGATGCTCGCCGCCTTGGTGGTCCCGAATGCCTTTTCGAGCACCTCGCGTGCGTACCCGACGCCGCCGTTGCTCAGCGAGCCGATGCCGATCGCCGACTCGATCCACTCCTCCAGCACGCGGTCGATCACCTCGCCGGCGACATCGTCCATGCGGGCGATCTCGAACGACAGCAGGTCCACTTCGTCGGTGGAGAGCCGCTGTGTGACCTTCGCGGCCGCATCGGCGCCCAGCGCAAGGCAGAGCAGCGCGGCCTTCTGTCGCCCATTGAGCGACTCGAACGTGAGCTCGCGGGTCCGGGTCACGCTAGGCACTCCGCATCCAGTTTCGCAGGATCTTGGCTGACACGTCGGGATAGGCCTCGGCCGTCGCGACGACGCGTTCCTTGAGCGGGTTCACCGGCATTTCGAGCGCATCGTAGATCACGGCCTGGGTGGGTGCCGAGGCACTCGACTGCTCGGGGAGCTGGCCCATGGCGCCGTCCTGCACCAGCGCGGGCCGCTCGGCAGACAGCGCCACCGCGCGGGCGTTGTCCGACTGCGCCTTCAGCGTCTTCATCGTGAGGAAGGCGACGGCCAGTGCGAGCAGCAGCCCGAACACGCCGAGCGCGGGGCGCTGCACCTGCTGCACGGTGCGCAGCAGCTTCTCGCCAGTCGATTCCGGCGGGATCGCCGTGACGCCCTCGAAGGTGCTGCTGACCACCTTCACCATGTCACCGCGCGTGGAGTCGAAGCCGACCGCGTTGCGCACCAGCGCCTCGATCTGGTCCAGCTCCGCCTGCGGCCGCGTCGTGCTGACGCCCTTGGTGTCGACACGGTCCTTGACCAGCACCGCCACCGTGAGGCGCTTCACCACGCCCGTGGCCGACTTCACCGTCTCCACCACGCGCGAGTTGTCGTAGCTGCTGGCGACGTTGGTCGAGCCGGCGCCACCGTCCGTGCCCGGCGTGATCTCCGCCTTCTGCTCGGTGCTCAGCGCCTGCTTCTCCGGGTCCACCACCTGCGACATCCGCTCCACCTGGTCGAAGCTCAGGTCGGCGGCAACGGTGACGGTGGCGTTGCCGGCACCGACGATCTGGTTGACGATGGTGCCCGCCTTCTCGGCCAGGTGATCCTCCACCGCGCGCTGCTGCTCGAGCTGTGCGCTGCTGAGCGAGGCCGGGTCGTTGGCGTCGAGCATGCGCGAGAGCAGGCGGCCGCCGTCGTCGAGCACCGCCACGCGGCGTGCGTCGAGGTTGTCGATGCTGCTGGCGACGAGCTGCGAGATGCCGCGCACCACGTCCATGTCGGGACGCTGCCCGTTGCGCAGCTTGACCACCACGCTCGCCTCGGCCGGCGTGTCGCTGGCGCGGCGGAACGCCTGCGTCTCCTTGATCGCGAGGTGCACCTGCGCCCGCTCGATGCCCTTCATCGTGCTGATCGTGCGCTCCAGCTCACCCTCGAGTGCGCGACGATAATTGATCTTCTGCGCGAAGTCCGTCATGCCCCAGCTGGGCTGGTCGAACAGCTCCATGCCGGGACGGCCCTGCGCCGGCATGCCGGAGGCGGCGAGGACGACGCGGGCACGGGCGACGTCCGTCGTCGCGACCGTGATCTCCGTGCCACCGCGCTGCAGCTCGTACTTCACGCCGGCGGCATCGAGGGCATCGGTCATCTTGCTCACGTTCTCGATCGGGATGCCGCTGAACGCCGGCACCATCTCGGGCCGCGACGCCCACTGTGCCATGCCGAAGATCGCGACCAGCGCCACCACGCCCACGCCCATGATGGCCACGCGTCGCGGGCCACCCAGCCGCTCGAACAACTGCTCGATTGCCGGAGGCATCAGGTCAGCTCTGCATGGTCAGGATGGATCGGTACGCCTCGACCACCTTGTTGCGCACCTCGATCAGCGTGTCCAGCGCGATGCCGGCCTCGCTGGCGGCGGACATGACCTGGTGCAGCTCCACCTGTTCGCCGTTGAGAAAGCGGCGTGTGGTCTCGCCGCTCACGTCCTGCGCGGCGCTGACTTCGTTCACGGCGCGCGTCAGCACGTCGCCGAAGGCACCGCCCTTGTCCGGCTCGGGCAGCACGGGGACGCTGCGCCCTCCTTCGCCGGGGAGTCCGAAGTCTGCCACGCGCTGGGCGAAGGCACCGAAGCGATCGATGGTCATGGTGAATCAGCCTCGCACGTCGAGATGGGCGCCGCGCATGCCCACGGGCGCGGCGGTGGGAGCGTCGGCCGGCAGTGCGCGCCGGCCATAGGTCAGTGGGCCGAGTGCGGCGCGTCGCGCCAGCAGCCGGGTGGTGTCGTCGGTGGTGCGGGCGAGCATGGAGCGCGGCGGCTCGTCGGCCGCGGCATCGGCCGTGGCGCCGGCGGTCGCGGCGGTGGCACCGTCCGGCGAGCGGTCGGCAGCGTCGGGGCGGCGGAACAGGTCGGGCAGCGCGCCGACGACCGACGGGAGCTGCGCCGTGAGTGGGGAGAGGGCCATGGTCAGAGATCCAGCGACTTGCGGAGGATCTGCTTGGCCGACTGGAAGACCGTGGCATTGGCTTCGAAGACGCGGCGGGCATCGAGCAGGTCGATCAGCTCGTTGGTCCGGCTCACGTTGGACAGCGTGACGTAGCCCTCGCCATCGGCATCGGGGTGGCCGGGCATGTGGACGCGGGCGCCGGGCGTCGTGTCCTCCTGGATGCCCTCGACGGTGACGCCGTAGTTCGGGTCGTGCATCGTGCCCGTGTCGAGGCTGGACCGTTCAGCCGGGACATTGAACTGCGGCGTGCCGAATGGCGCGGTGACGAAGGGCAGCTGGTCGGGGAAGCGGAAGCTCCCCGTCTGCTGCTCCTGGGTGGCCGTGCGGAGCTGGACGATGCGGCGGTTGTAGGCCTTGCCGTCCGCGCCTCGTGTGACGTCGGCATTGGCGAGGTTGCTGGCCGCGACCTCGATGCGGGTGCGCTGGGCGGACATGCCGCTGGCGGCGATGCCAAGCGCGCGGAACATCGGGCGAATGGCGGGGCCGCCGAGGAAGGGCAGCAGGCCGGGAATCTTCGGCATGCTCAGCGGTCCCTGATCGCGCGGCGGATCGAGTCGTAGGTGCCCTTGAGGCGCGTCACTGCGGTCTCGAAGTACAGCTGCTCGTTGGCCAGGGCGGCCATCTCCTGCTCGGTGTCGACGGGACCGCGCTCGCCGCTGACGGCCGACTGCGCGGTCTGGCCGGCGGGAAGCACGAAGCCGTCCCGGTTCGTCATGGTGGCGTTGGCCACACGGTCGGCGATCTGGCGGTGCCGCAGGGCACTCTGATCCATCGCTTCCCTGAGGGAACCGGCCGACGAGACCCGATTGATGAAGTTGAACAGCGCCATGGTGGTGAACCGAGGTGAGGGGACACGCGTCGGAACCATGGAAAAGCACGGCTGATGCCAGTCGGGGCTGGCGGCGTGTGATTGTCAGCCTGTGCCGTGCAACATGTTGTCAGGTAATGCGTTGCGAATTATCCGCAGACGGTGGTCGAACTTGGGCTCCCCCATCCGTGGTGCGGCAGCTCGGTCGAGACGGCAACTGTTGCCGGTTGAGCACGGGCGAGAGTTGCCGCACGGTCCGCCGACGATGGAACGAGACCGTCGCATGATTGTTGTACGGGAGGGCAGACCCCGGGGTAGCTTCGAGATGCGCGTGACGGCGCTCGCCGGTGCGAGTCCTTCCACACGGCAGCCGCCCCGGTCAACGGCACGTCGAACGTCGCGCTCTCCTCACTCGCCTCCACACCTGCCGTTCAGCAGGGCTTGCAGCCATGGCCACAGACATCCTGTCCCCGACCGACATCGCACCGCTCGACCCGCGTCTGGCCGACATGCTGGCGCGACTCGCCGAACGACCCGAACTGGCGGGCGCGGTGGAGCAGCTTCTCAAGATGGATGGCCCGGCGCTGGCACGTGCCCGCCGGTCGATCAGCAAGGCCAAGGTGGCGCCCCCGGCTGCCCCCGAGATCGACGTGGACTTCCTCCACCTGCTGCGCGACCTGCCGCCATCCGTCGAGTCTGCGCGGCTGCGGGCGCGGGAGTTCATGGATCGCGAGGTGGACCCGATCGCCAACGACTATTGGGAGCGGGCGGAGTTTCCGTACCACCTGATTCCCGAGTTCGCGTCGCTCGACCTGCTGGCTTCGATCTTTCCCACCGGTCCCGACGGTGAGGTGCGCCACGACTCCGTTGCCGAGGGCGTGCTGACGATGGAGCTCGCCCGTGTCGACTGTTCGTTCGCGACCTTCCTGGGGGTGCATGGTGGGCTGGCCTTCGGGTCAATTCTGCTCTGCGGCTCGAAGGAGCAGCGGGAGGAGTGGCTGCCCCGGATGCGGAAGTGGGAGGTACTTGGCGCATTCGGCCTGACCGAGCCAGACGTCGGATCGGGGGTTGCTGGCGGTATCACGACGACATGCCGGCGCGATGGTGACTCGTGGATCATCGATGGCGAGAAGCGCTGGATCGGTAATTCGACCTTTGGCGACTTCGTCGTGGTCTGGGCGCGCGACGTGGCTGACCAACAGGTCAAAGGATTCATCGTCGAGACGACGCTGCCTGGCTATTCGGTCAGGAAGATGGAGGGCAAGATCGCGCAGCGGATGCTGCAGAACGGCCATATCACCCTCGATCACGTCCATGTCAGCGAACGGAACCGCCTGCAGCGCGCCAACGGATTCAAGGATGTTGCGCGCGTCCTGGGCATGACTCGAGTCGGTGTGGCGTGGATTGCCGTGGGCTGTGCCGCTGGCGCCTACGAACGCGCCCTCGCCTACACGCAGCGCCGCACGCAGTTCGGCCGGCCGCTCGGCAGTTTCCAGCTCATCCAGTCGATGCTGGCCAAGATGGTCGGCAAGCTCGCCTCGATGCAGGCGCTCGCCCTGCAGGTGTCACGGCTCCAGAATGCCGGCAAGTGCGAGGAGCACCACTCCGCCCTCGCCAAGCAGTTCTGCGCCGCCCAGTGCCGCGAGGTCGTCGCACTGGCCCGCGAGTCGATGGGTGGCAACGGCATCCTGCTCGACCACTCGGTGGCGCGCTTCTTCGCCGATGCCGAGGCGATCTATTCGTACGAAGGGTCGAACGAGATCAACACGCTCATCGTGGGACGGGCCCTCACCGGACACGGCGCCTTCGTCTGACGGCGCGCTGACGGTGCCCTGATGGCGTGAGGGTCAGCGGCCGGTATCAGCGGCCCGGAAGCTGCTACAGATTGGTGGCACCACACCGAGCCGCGACGGCCTGGGTGGTGCCACGTTCGCGTCCACCATGTCCCTGCGTCACCACCGCCCCGCCACCTGTCCGCCGCACACGCTGCTCGGTGTGCTGTGCCTCGTCGTCATGTCGGGCTGCCGCAGTGCCGGCGCACCCGAAGTGGCGTCGGTGCCGCAGGCGGCGCGCAACCGGAACGCAGCGGCACCGGCTGCTGCAGCAGCGCTGGCGGCGATCCAGCCGCCGACGGGTGCGCCAGCCACCGGCGACACGTCCGAATACACCGTGCTGATCGCCGGCCGGCCGGCGGGCACGCTCCGTCAGTGGCCCGACAGCGGCGGGACCATCAGCACCGCCTACAGCTACAACGACCGCGGCCGCGGCCCGGCGCTGCGACAGACCCTGCGCGTCGACAAGGCTGGCATGCCCATCGGACTGCAGCTCGCCGGCACCAGCTACCTCCGCCAGCCCGTCCGCGAGTCGGTGCAGCCCACCGGTCCGCAGCAACTCACCTGGCGCAACGACAACGCCGCCGGACGCACGCCGCCGGGTCGCAGCTTCTATCTCCCGCTCGAAACGATCCCCACCGACATCGCAGCGCTCGCCCGTGCCGTGCAACTCGCACGAACGAAGCGCGTCACCCTGCTGCCCGAGGGCAGCGCCGTCACCATCGACGGCAGCGAGTCACGGACCGTCACCGCCGGCGACCGCAGCATGCGGGTCACCAGCGTGGGACTCGCCGGCCTCGGATTGACGCCCGAAGCCGTCTGGCTCGATGAGCAGGGTCGGCTCTTTGCCAGTGGCAACACCTGGCAGATGGTGATCCGTCGGGGCTTCGAATCGGCGGCGCGCGGGCTGGTCGAATCACAGCGCGAGGCGACACGCGCGCGCGACGTCGCCCTCGCCGTCCGGCTCGCACGGAAGCCGAGCGGGCCGGTGGCCATCGTCCATGCCAACCTCTTCGATGCCACCACCCGCCGCATGCTGGCCGGCCAGACGGTGGTCGTGCGCGGTGCGGTGATCGAGGCCGTCGGTGCGGATGGTGCCGTCGCCGTTCCCGCGGGCGCGCAGGTCATCGACGCCGCCGGCCGTGCGCTGCTGCCGGGACTCTGGGACATGCACGTCCATGTGCAGGACGAGGATGGCCTCCTGCATCTGGCCGCCGGCGTCACCACGGTACGCGACCTCGCCAACGACGGCCCCGAACTCACCGCCCGCATCCAGCGCTTCGATTCCGGCGCACTGCTCGGCCCGCGCGTGCTGAAGGCGGGCATCATCGATGGCACCGGACCGTTTGCCGCGCCGACGACCGTCCTCGTCACGACGCGCGAAGCCGCCCGCGCCGCGGTCGAGGCGTATGCGGATGACGGATATGAGCAGGTGAAGGTCTACTCCTCGCTCGACCCGGCGCTGTTCCAGACCATCGTGCGCACCGCCCACGCGCGCGGCCTGCGCGTGAGCGGCCACGTGCCCAACGGGATGACCGCCGAGCAGATGGTGAAGGGGGGCGCCGACGAGCTGCAGCATGCGAACTTCCTGTTCCTGAACTTCCTCGGCGACTCGGCGGTGGACACGCGCACGCCGGAGCGCTTCACCGTCGTCGCGCGCCGCGCCGGCGCGCTCGACCTGCGCAGTGAGGCGGTGGAGCGGTTCATCGCGTTGCTGAAGGAACGCGACGTGGTGGTGGACCCGACGCTCAACGTCTTCGAGCAGCTCTTCACCGCGCGTCCGGGCACCTACGACCAGGCCACCCTTCCCGTCGCGACCCGCCTGCCGGCCGTCGCACGTCGCGGGCTGCTGGCGGGTGGGCTGCCGGTCACCACCGCACTGGAGCCGGTCTACCGCGGCAGCTTCATCGCGATGGAGCGCCTCGTGAAGCGCCTGCACGATGCAGGGGTGCGCATCGTCGCCGGCACCGACGCCAGCGCCGGCTTCTCACTGCACCGCGAACTCGAGCTGTACGCCGAGGCCGGCATCAGCAACACCGACGTCCTCTACATCGCCACACTCGGTGCGGCGCGTGTGATGAAGCACGACGCGCGCTGGGGCAGCATCGAGGCGGGCAAGCTCGCCGACCTCGTGCTCGTCGACGGCGATCCGTCGCGGCGCATGCGCGACCTGCGCCGCATGGAGCTGGTGATGAAGGGCGGCGTGCTGTACACGCCCGACTCGCTCTACGCCGCAGTCGGGATCACGCCCGCTCCGCGGAAGGGTGTCGCGTCGGGACGCGAGGTGAGCGCTGAGGACGTGGTGTGCACGGGCCCTGCCGGCGGCGTGAAACGCGGCGAGGCGTCGCCCCTCACCTGCACCGTTCGCCGTCCGGCGCCGTCATCCGCGCCAGCAAAGAAACCCGTCCGCCGGCGCCGGCCGGCGCGCTGATCGGACGGTCGGAGCGGTGATCGAAACTTGCCCGGCAGATCGGCAGATCGGCAGATCGGCAGATCGGCGAGCAGTCGAACAGCCGAACAGCGTATCGCAGAACGGCACACAGCCGCAGAACCGCACACAGCCGCAGAACTGCGCGGGGACTCCGTTCGCACGGCCAGCAGACGATGACGTGCGGCGACTTCCTTGTTGAGGGAACAGCACCCGCCGTTGCCGTTCACAGGAAAATTCGAAGCATCTGGTTACACCGACGTCCGCCTGGAGCGCGACTGCAACAGCATGGACTGCGCCACATCAACCTGCGCACAGCCGCACAGCCGCAAAGCCGCCGGTGGCCCTAGCGCGAGAGGCGGACTCAAAGAAGATCCGTCGCTCCCCCCCCCAAAAAAAGGGTGTGTCAGGAAGTTTGTGTATGAGCCGCGTTGGGGATCATGCGCGATCTGGGACGCGGGCGCCGAAGAGCACCTTGAAGTGTGGGAGTGCCGCGCCCCAGATCGGCGCGGGTTGGGGTTTCCACTTCTTGTGAAT
>JANNXU010000023.1:0-47015 GCA_031409715.1 Gemmatimonadaceae bacterium
ATCAGCCGGTCACCGGTACGCTCGTCAAGAAGATCAAGGGTGGTGTCGTCGTCGACCTCATGGGTGTCGATGCGTTCCTCCCGGGTTCGCAGATCGCGCTCCGTCGCGTCCCGAACATCGACGAACTCCTTGGCCAGACGTACGACTTCAAGATCATCAAGCTCAACAAGCGTCGCCGCAACATCGTCGTCTCGCGCCGAGTGATCCTCGAGAACGAGCGCGCCGGCAAGCGCGAGAAGCTGATGAAGGAGCTCGAGAAGGATCAGGTGCGGAAGGGCGTCGTCAAGAACATCACGGATTTCGGTGCATTCATCGATCTCGGTGGCGTCGACGGCCTGCTCCACATCACCGACATGTCATGGGGCCGCATTTCGCACCCCACCGAGATGGTGCACATCGGTCAGGAACTGGACGTCAAGGTTCTAGACATCGATTGGCAGCGTGAGCGCATCTCCCTCGGCCTCAAGCAGCTGCAGGCGTATCCGTGGAAGGACGTCGCCGCGAAGTACCCGGTCGGTACACGCGTCAACGGCAAGGTGGTCTCCATCACCAACTACGGCGCATTCATCGAGCTCGAGCCGGGCATCGAAGGCCTGGTGCACATCTCCGAGATGAGCTGGACCCGCAACGTGCGTCACCCGTCGAAGCTGGTCAGCATCGGCGAGGCGATCGAGGCGGTGGTGCTCAAGGTGGATCCCGACGAGGAGAAGATCTCGCTCGGCATGAAGCAGACCGAGCAGGATCCGTGGGCCGTGTTGCCGCTCAAGTACCCGGTCGGCACGCGGATCTCGGGCAAGGTTCGCAACCTCACCAGCTTCGGCGCCTTCGTGGAAATCGAGCCGGGCATCGACGGCCTGATCCACATCTCCGACATGTCCTGGACCAAGCGCGTCCAGCACCCGTCGGAAGTCGTCAAGAAGGGTGATTCGGTGGACGTCGTGATCCTCAACATCGATGCCGAGAACAAGCGCATCAGCCTTGGCCTGAAGCAGGCCGAGGAGGATCCGTGGCTGCGCATCGGTGAGACGTATCCGGTCAACCTCGTCATCTCGGGCAAGGTCGTCCGTCTCGCCGACAAGGGTGTGGTCGTCGATGTCGGCAACGACATCGAAGGGTTCGTGCCGCAGAACCAGATCAATGTCCCGCTCCAGTTCACGGAGCTCGACGAGGTGATCTGGGAAGGCATGACGCTCGACATGACCGTGAACGAGGTGGATCCTATCCACCGCCGGATCGTGCTGTCGGTGCACAACATCCCGGCCGACCAGCCGCCGAAGCCGGAGCCGAAGCCGGAAGGCGCGGAGCCGGAAGTGGTCGCCGCCGTCGAGGAGCCCGCTGACGAGGAGTGATCCTCTGACGCACACTGTACAACGCCGCCCCGTCGCTCTCCCGAGTGGCGGGGCGGTCTGCATTCCGGTTCCCGGGCGGGCGCCCTTCGGGTACCATTCGGGATGACGCAGCGCCCAATTGAACATGAGCCACGTGAACCGCGCATCCTCCTCGCGGATGCCGACGCGTTTTTCGTGGCCGTGGCGCGGCTCTGTGATCCGGACGGGGCAGGGAAAGCGTCACTGCTCATCGTCGGCGGCCGGCCCGGGAGCCGCGGTGTCGTCTGTTCGGCGAGCTATGAGGCCCGGGCATTTGGTGTGCGCTCCGGAATGTCCATCTCGCAGGCCCTGCGGCTCTGTCCTCAGGCAATGGCGGTGCCGGTACCGCGCAACGCCTGCGGTGAAAAAAGCCGCGCGATTCGAGACGTGCTGGCGCGCTGGTCGCCGATGGTGGTCGCCGCGAGTGTGGACGAGTTCTACCTCGACATGACCGGCACCGAAGCGCTGTATCGCGACGAGCCGCTCGACGACACGGCGCGTCGAATGCGCGCCGCCGTGATCCATGACACTGGCTGCAGTATCTCGATCGGCGGAGGCACCAGCACGCTCATCGCAAAGATCGCTGCCGGCGCGGCGAAACCGATCCCTGGCAGCGGTGCGACAGGTGTGCACATCGTGCCCCGTGGTGGCGAGGAGGCGTTCATGCGCACCCAGCCACTCGCCGAGATCCCCGGCATCGGCCCCAAGGCGCAGGAGCGGCTCCGCAGCCTCGGGTTCGTGCGTGTGCCCGACGTGCTCGATGCCGACCCGCAGATCGTGCGCCGCTACCTCGGCGACAAGCTCGCGGAGTGGATCACCCGGAAGGCGCGCGGGCAGGGCGCGTCGGCACTGCACGGCCGCGAGACGCAGAAGGGGATGAGCCGCGAGGATACGTTCGACCACGACATCAGTGACGATGGTGTGCTCGAGGTCGAGCTCCAGCGACTCGCGGTTCGCGTGGTGGCGGA
Source organism: Gemmatimonadaceae bacterium (assembly GCA_031409715.1). Lineage (GTDB taxonomy): Bacteria > Gemmatimonadota > Gemmatimonadetes > Gemmatimonadales > Gemmatimonadaceae > JACMLX01. The sequence continues at coordinate 2,336 of JANNXU010000023.1, forward strand.
CCTCCGGAAGGACGGCATGCGCGCGCGCACCATCACCGTCAAGCTGCGCACGAACGACTTCACCACCCGCGTCGCCAGCAAGACACTCGACATGCCGGTCAGCACCGAGCGGCCCGTCTTCGCCGCCGCGCGTCAGTTGTTGCGCAAGCTGCGCCAGACGAAAAGGCTGCCCGTGCGCCTGCTCGGCGTCGGATTGACGCAACTCGATGATGGTGATCTCGCCGAGCAGCTCTCGCTGATGCCGGATGCTGCATTGGTCGTGCAGGAGACGCCGCGCGACCGAGCGCTCGCCGCGGCCATGGACCGGGTGCGGGCGCGGTTCGGTGCGGGCGCCGTTCAGGCGGCATCACTGATTGGTGACGCGGCGCCAACGAGCGTTGAGGATCGCAGCGAGACTGATGGGCCGCGACGCAGGTGACGTCACCGCTCTGGCGATAGGACGGGCTTGGGCGGGGTTCGTTCCATCACGCGCAGGCCAAGCGACACGCCGGTCAGTGCAACCGAGGTCGCCGCCATCGTCCATGCCGTCAGCTCAGGCTGCACGCGGCGTGATCGCAAGGCGCCCGCCGTCGCTGACGCGATCACACCGGGACCGAAATAGTTGTACCATCGCTGCCGTGAACCGCTTTGTCCTGCGAATCCGACGCCGACGTCGACCCGAAGCCAGCGTGCACTCGTGGACGGGATGCCACCGAGAATCCCCATGGCCGCAAAGGCGGCCGAGCGCGGAGCCGACTGCTGCGCAATGAGGCGCAGGCCAACGTTGAAGGTCGAGCCCTGGTTCATGAGGTCGTACCATCCGGCGGGCCCCTGACGTCCGCCGCCGATCGCTACGGCATGCGAGCCCTCGGCATCCTGCGCGAGCAGGGTGCTGCCGGATGTCAGTATCGCGATCGCCGCCGCCGTCACTGCGCGTCCCACGGTCTCCCTCAGCATGCCGCAACGTAGGTTCCCTCTGCTCTGGAGCCCACTGCGATTCGCGCTCCGCAGTTCGCGCATCTCAGCGCGTCCGGGGATCGAGCATTCGCACGCCCACTGACGCACCGAGAAACTGCGCCGACGTGCCGATCACCGCCCAGCCGTTCAGCTCAGGCCTGACGAAACCGAAGCGCGCGGGCGCAATCGTCGAGCCGAGCTGCACACCAAGACCATGTCGCGTGAAGAAACCGAGCGAGCGGTCCGACTGCTGACCGACGTACCCCACGCCGAAGTCGAGGCGCAGCCATTGTGCCGCGTCTCGGGGCGGTCCGCCGATGAAGAGCATCGCCGCGTAGCCGTGCGTTCGGGGCGCCAGTCCTTGGCGCAGGAAGCGGAATCCGGGGCCATCCGTCATCTCCGGTCCCGCCCACATCACATCCGCCACGACCGTCGTGCCGTCACTGCTGCGCAATCCGCTGAGCCCGAGCGCAAGGCCACCGGTCCGCTCGATCACCGGCATCGTGTCGGCAGGCGACGTGCGCTGCGCACGGAGCAGCGATGCCGTCAGCAGTGGTGCGGTACAGAGCAGCGCGAGCGCCGCGCCTGCGGACGACAGTCGAGTGGGCATGCAGCGAAGGTACCGGAAGACCGGGAAGGTGACCACGGCGGTCAGTGTGCGGCGCGCAGCATCGCCGGACCGATCCGGCGGGCGATGCGCAGGGTGATGTCCCAGGCAAGGCGCTGATGCCCGCTGACGCCGTGCAGGTCGACGGCGTGATACTCGATCGCCGGCAGCCCACCGCGCGTCGCCTTGAATGCCGGTGCACCGCTCGAGGCGTGCAGCAGATGGCCGGTCTGGTGCGCCGACTCCAGCGCCAGCAGGCTCAGGCGACGATACAGCCCGATGGCTTGCGGCAGGGTCGTGTCGTAACCGAAGACGGGATTCGTCATCACATGGTCGATGGAGTAGGAGAGGTATGCGGCAGCCAGCTGCCCGTGATGCATGATGCCTTCGCCGCGCAGTACCCCTGCGGCCATGCCGTGTGCCAGCCACTCCGGGCTGAAGCGTGGGTTCAGTGTCGAGTGCCGATCGCCGTACAACATCCAGTACAGATCGGCGATGCGCGGCGCATCGGGCGAATGCAGCGTCCGGACTTCGAGCGGCGCGCGCGCCGCCAGTGCGCGATCGTGGCGCAGATTGCGGTGGCTCCAGAATGCGACGCGAGCGGGATCCTGATGAAAGACGAGACGGCTCGGGATGAGCTCGTAACCGAGTGACGTCAGGTGCGCCAACGTATCTGCGCCCGTGACGCTGTCGATCGCGCGCACCACCCGCGGCGTTGCGGGATGAGCGACGCGCGCCGCCTCGGTGAGCGTCGCCCAGGAGGCGCGAGTGCGTGATGGACGCAGCACGGTCGACACGGGCAGGGCATCGAGGCACAGCACGGGATCGAGCCGACGCAGCACCGGCGCGATGGCGTGCAGCGTCGTGCGTGAGAACAGCCGCTGCGCCGGCCCCAGTCGGCGCGTCTCCTCCATCGCGTAATCGAGATACTGGCCGGCAGGGCTCACGACATAGCTGTTGCGCGGGCCGGGCAGCGTCAGAGCCGCACGCCATGGTGTGCCATCGACCACGAGCCACTGCGCCGCGGCATGCACGTTCGGCGCGCACCACTGACTGCCATGCTCCACCAGCGGCGCCCAGAGCGCATCGACGGCGCTCATTCGCCGTTCCACTCGATGTCATGCGTGCTGAATCGCCTCGGGTCCATGCCGGCGATGGCGGAACGGAGGAGGAGGTCACCCCATGCCAGCAGCTGCAGGCGTCGCGGCCAGGGATCGTCGGGCGCGTCGAGCAAGCCGGCGCCCGCCTGCGCTCGGTGACCGTACATCCACAGCGCCAGCCGGCTGCGGAAGTACATCCCGTCGGGCGGCTCGATCAGTGCGTGCGCGGCATCCGGTGACAGCAGTCGATCCGCGACGCCTGGCACGGTGCGGAAGCAGTGGATGCCGCTGGTCAGCCGCGGATTACACTCGATCGCGCGGATGCCGTCGGCGCCGGCGATGAAGTCGAATGCGAACTGGCCCGTCAGCCGATGCACCGCCGCGAAGCGTTCAACCCAGGCCAGCACGGCCGGCCTGCGTACACTGTGGAATGCGATGGCGGCACCGTACCGGCCAGCGCTGGCGTCTACGGCATACGTCACGTGAGCGGTGAGCCGACCCGCTGCCATCACGCTCCAGCTGCACAGCGCCTCGCCGGCGAGAAACTCCTGCGCCAGCCACTCGACATCTTCCGCCATCACCACGCGCGGGAGCGCATGTCCGGCCGCAACGCGCTGCACCCGCGTCGCAAAGCGCGAGAACCGTGGCTTGACGATGCAGTCGAGTGGTGCGCGGTAGTGAACCGTGCGTGCGGTCGCATCCAGCAGGTGCGTCGCGGGCGCGGGCAAACCAGCCTCGCGCGTCATCGCGATGAACCGCCACTTGTCGTGCACGGCGACCAGCCGCTCGCGAGACTCGCAGGCGACCGCCGCACCCAGTGGCTCCCGGATAGCCGCGATGTGAAAGATCTCTTCACAGGTTGGCACGATGTGGTCGATGCCGTGCCGCGCGACGAGCTGTCGCAGCGCCGCACCGTAGCCGTTCAGATCCGCGCGTGGCGCAGGAAGCCGGTGCGCGGCGGCGACATGTCGCGAGGTCCGGCAGACGTGCCATCGACAGGTGTCCGCGACATGCACCTCGTGCCCCTCGCGCGAAAGGAGCCGGGCCAGTTCGAGAGTGGCCGGCGCCCGGGCGCCGGTCAGCAGGACGCGCATGGTGTCATGCCTCCAAGCTCCATCGAATGGGGCGTCGCGTCCACCATCGCCTGTCGCCCCCCTGCCCAGGGGCCACTACCTTCCCTCCGCATGACCATGTCCGAGAAGCTCGACCTGCTCGCACGTCGCCGCGCCGAGGCTGAACTCGGCGGCGGCCACGACCGCCTGGCTGCCCAGCATGCCAAGGGCAAGCTCTCCGCCCGCGAACGCCTCGACGTGCTGCTGGACGAGGGCAGCTTCGTGGAAATGGATCGCTTCGTGACGGCGCGCAGCGATGAGGGTGGGGTGTATGGCGACGGCGTCGTGACCGGCTACGGCCGCATCGAGGGTCGTCTCGTCTACGTCTTTTCGCAGGACTTCACCGTGCTGGGCGGCTCGCTGGCCGAGGCACACGCGAAAAAGATCTGCAAGGTCATGGATCATGCCGTGCGCAATGGCGCGCCGATGATCGGCCTGAACGACAGCGGTGGCGCCCGAATCCAGGAAGGTGTCGTGGCGCTCGGCGCCTATGCCGACATCTTCCTCCGCAACACACTCGCCAGCGGCGTCATCCCGCAGATCTCGGCCATCCTCGGCCCCTGTGCGGGTGGCGCGGTGTACTCCCCGGCCATCACCGACTTCATCTACATGGTGCGCGGGACGAGTTACATGTTCGTGACAGGCCCCAGCGTGGTGAAGACCGTCACGCACGAGGATGTGACGATGGAGGCGCTGGGCGGCGCCGACACGCACGCCGGCACCTCGGGCGTGGCTCACTTCGCCTCCGACTCCGAGGTGGCCTGCCTCACACAGATCCGCGAGCTCTTCCGGTTCATTCCGTCGAACAACCTGGCCGATGCACCACGCGGCACCGGCACCGACCCGCGCGACCGTCGCGACGAGGCGCTGCTCGACATCGTGCCGGACAACGCGAACCGACCCTACGACATGCTGGACGTGATCCGGCGCATCGTCGACGACGGGACGTTCTACGAGGTACACCGCGACTACGCGCCGAACATCCTCTGCGGCTTTGCACATCTGGGTGGCATGAGCGTCGGCATCGTCGCGAACCAGCCCGCAGTGCTGGCCGGCGTGCTCGACATCGCCGCGTCGATGAAGGGCGCCCGCTTCATCCGATTCTGCGATGCCTTCAACATTCCGATCGTGACCTTCGAGGATGTCCCCGGCTTCCTGCCCGGGGTCGCGCAGGAACATGGTGGCATCATCCGCCACGGCGCGAAGCTGCTCTACGCCTATTGCGAAGCGACCGTGCCCAAGCTGACCGTGATCACCAGGAAGGCGTACGGCGGGGCGTACGACGTGATGAGCTCCAAGCACATTCGCGGGGACTTCAACGTCGCCTGGCCCACGGCGGAAATCGCGGTCATGGGGCCCAAGGGCGCGGTCGAGATCATCTACAAGCGCGAGATCGCCGAGGCTGCAGATCCGGTCGAGGCGACGGACGCGAAGGTCGAGGAGTACCGGCAGCAGTTCGCCAATCCCTACATGGCGGCAGCGTGGGGGTTCATCGATGACATCATCGATCCGCGCGATACACGCCCGCGACTGATCGACGCGCTGCAAACATTCAGCGCGAAGCGCGACAGGAATCCGCCGCGCAAACACGGCAACATTCCGCTGTAGCGCCGCCGCACCCGTCCGTTGTCGGAAACGGGTCACGCGTTCTGCAGCGCCTGTCGTTGAAATGCGACGGTCTGCGGAGAACAGATGCTTGCGCGGGTGATGCGCAGCCGCTGCCGTGAACGACGCAAGTCGCTCCACAGTATGCAGTTACGCGACAGGCGTGGAGCGAGCGCTGCCATTGGCCCAAGAGATGCACTATGGATGAGGACGCCGAGTTCGTTTCTGCGCTCCCATCCACGAGATCAACATGCGTTTGCTCCTCGCGCTCGCTTCCGCTGCCGTCATCACGCTGCCGCTCACCGCGTCGGCGCAGCTCGCGATCACCAGTAACGTAAAGAACACCAACGTCACCGTGTCCACCGGCTCCACCGCCGTGACGGCCTACTATGCCGAGGGCTTCGTCGAGCCCGCCGGCCCGTTGAAGGCGTCGTTCAACATGTTCGCGAAGCCGCTGCAGCAGATCTTCTGCGTCGACTTCGAGAACGCGTACTGGAATGGTGCGAACTACAACGCCAACGTCACGTTGCTCTCGTCGTCGACCGCGGATATCGGCCTGCTGACGCGTCAGGGTCAGGCACTCGGTGGCGGTAATGCCTTTACCAAGTACCTGCAGATGGCGTGGCTCGCCGACAACTTCGCGACCGCACCAACGACGGAATGGGCCGGCATTCAGGGTGCAATGTGGAACATCGTCTCGGGGAAGCCGTCGTCCACGCTGAACTCGAACGTCCTGAGCTGGATCCAGAAGGTGAGCGCCGCCGACCTCGCCACGGTCAACAAGAACGGCTGGGCAGTCGTGACCGACGTGAACGTCTCCCGCGGCAAGGGTGGTATTCAGGAGTTCCTGGTTCGCACGACTGGCCCCGTGAACGTCGTCCCCGAGCCGTCGACCTATCTGCTGATGGCGACCGGGCTGATCGGCATGGCACTGCTCTCGCGCCGCCGTCGTATCGCCTGATCGGCGACCTCACGCTCAGCCCGCACGGCGCCGCCCCGGTACACCGGGGGCGGCGCCGTGCCCGTTCGGGACAGACCGGACGCTCGGCCAGCGCTAAGTTGCGGGTTCGCTGACGCGCCGGTGTCCGGCGCCCGTCCTCCCCGACCGCCGCACTCGTGTTTTCGAAACTGCTCGTCGCCAATCGTGGCGAGATCGCTCTGCGCGTGATCCGCGCCTGCCGTGAACTGGGCGTGGCCAGTGTCGCCGTCTACAGCGACGCCGATGCCACCGCCCCACATGTGCGCGAGGCCGACGAGGCGGTGCGCATCGGTCCGGCGCCGGCTGCAGAGAGCTACCTCGTTGGCGAACGGCTGCTCGAGGCCGCGCAGCGCACGGGCGCCGAGGCCATCCATCCAGGCTACGGATTTCTCTCGGAGCGAGAGTGGTTCGCGCGTGCCGTCCGCGAGGCCGGACTCGTCTGGGTCGGGCCGCCGGCCGAGGCGATCGCCGCCCTCGGCAGCAAGACGGCGGCGCGCACGCTCGCGGTGAATGCCGGCGTGCCGGTCGTGCCGGGCACGACGACGGCCCTCACCAGTGCCGCGGAAGCACTCGCCGTGGCGGAGCAGTTCGGCTTTCCCGTGCTGCTCAAGGCCGCGGCCGGCGGTGGTGGCAAAGGGATGCGCGTCTGTCGCACCGCCGACGAGCTGCCGGAGGCACTCGCCTCCGCGAAGCGCGAGGCCCTCAAGGCGTTCGGCGACGACGCCGTGTACGTCGAGAAGTACATCGAGGGACCACGGCACGTGGAGATCCAGGTGCTCGGTGACATGTTCGGCACCATGCTGCACCTTGGCGAACGCGAATGCTCGGTGCAGCGCCGCCACCAGAAGATGATCGAGGAGGCACCAAGCGTCGCCGTGTCGCCGGAGCTGCGTGCCCGCATGGGCGCAACGGCGGTGGCGGCCGCACGCGCCGCTGGCTACGTGAACGCCGGTACCTGCGAGTTCCTGCTGGATGCGCATGACAACTATTACTTCCTCGAGATGAACACGCGCATTCAGGTCGAGCACCCGGTCACGGAACTGGTGACGGGCATCGACCTCGTGCAGTGGCAGATCCGCATCGCCGCGGGCGAGCGCTTGCCGTTCGTGCAGGAGCTGATCGTGCCACGCGGCTGGGCGATCGAGTGCCGCATCACGAGCGAGGACTTCCAGAACGGCTTCCTGCCGTCGACGGGACGCGTCACCTCGTTGCAAGTGCCAAGTGGTCCGGGCATCCGCTGGGATGGCGGCATCGAGGTCGGAACCGACGTGGGCCTCTACTATGACCCCATGCTCGCGAAGCTCATCGTGCACGCCGGCACGCGGGACGCGGCCATCACGCGCATGCACCGTGCCCTGCTCGAGCTCGAGATCGAAGGTGTGGAAACGTCGCGCGAGTTTCACTTGCGCATGATGGAAGACCCGGAATTCAGGAGTGGCGACATCAGCATCCAGTGGCTGGAGGCGCGGCTTCCCGCGCTCGGCGCAGCACGCCCCGATGCGGCGCAGGTGCGCGCCGCCGTGATCGCGGCGGCCCTCATCGCCGAGCAGGACCGGCTCGCGGTGCGCCCCCCTGCGCCAGTGTCCGGCAGCGAAGACACAGGCGGAAACGCGTGGCAGCGTGCGGCACGGCTCGAGGGAGTGCAGTCCCGATGAGCGACGCCGCAACGGTCACGATCGAGCGGATCGCCGCCGGCGGTGACGGAATCGCGCGGCACGACGGCATGGTCGTCTTCGTGCCGCGTGCGGTGCCGGGTGACGTCGTCTCGGTGTCGCTCGTGCGCCAGCGCACCTTCGCGCGCGGCCGCATCCTGGCGCAGATCACAGCCTCGCCTGACCGCGAGCCCGCACCATGCCCGCACTACACGCGTGACATGTGCGGTGGATGCCAGGTGCAGGGACTGCGCTACGAGGCGCAGTTGGCCGTGAAGGGCGAGCTGATTCGTGATGCACTGGTGCGCATCGGGAAGCAGGACGTGCCAGCCGTCAGCGTGACGCCTAGCCCGTCGCCATGGCACTACCGCAATGCACTGACGCTGGCCATGCAGCGGGATCGCATGCGACCGTCGGGCTGGATGGCCGGACTGCACGTCGCCGGCGAACCCACGAAGATCTTCAACCTCGAGGTCTGCCTCATCACCGCACCCGAGGTGATGGACGGGTGGCGACAGCTGATGGCGGTGGCCGAGCAGCTGCCACGCGCCAGTGCGCTGCGCGTGACGATGCGACTCCTCGGCGCGGGCGGGCTTGCCCTCACCGTCGAGGGTGGCACGCAGTGGAAGCAGGCCGGCATCCAGGCGATCGTCGCCGGCGTGCGTGACCTGCGCGCGGTCTGGTGGGTGCGCGAAGACGAGGTGCGGGCGCTGCGGCACGACACGCGCACGGTGCAGGAGGCCGGTGCGAGTTTTGCGCAGGTGAATCCGGCGGTCGCTGCGCTGCTGCGCGACCACGTGGCCTCACTCGTCGAGGCGCTGGCGCCGGACTCCGTCGTCGATGCCTACGCCGGCAGCGGTGCGCTCTCGGCACGGCTGCTGCGCGACGGCCGTCGTGTCACCGCGATCGAGCTCGACCCCGAGGCCTCGGCCGTGGCCGGCGCAGCGCTGCGCGACGATCCGCTCTCACGGGTGCTCACCGGGCGCGTCGAGCACATGCTGCCGCATGCGTTGCCGGCGCAGGTCGTCGTGCTCAACCCGCCACGCGGCGGTGTGGATGCGGTGGTCCCGGCACTGATCGCCGCGCCGTCTGCGGGCGTGCGGCGCATCGTGTACGTGAGTTGCGATCCCGCCACCCTCGCGCGCGACATCGGCCGCCTTGGCGACGGTTGGCGCATCACTTCCGTGCAGGGCTTCGACATGTTTCCGCAGACGTCGCATGTGGAGACGGTCTGCGTCATCGACCGGGAGCCGGCATGAAGTACGTCGTCGAGGTGCAGGGCACACGTCACGAGCTCGAGGTCACGGCGGACGGTGTGCTGATCGACGGCGAACTGGTGTCGGCATCGCTCACCGACGTGCCGGGGTCGGGCGTGCGCCAGGTGCGCATCGGTGACGCGGTGCACCGCGTGATCGTGCGGCGCGGCGGCGCCCGCGGTCAGTACACGCTGCTGATGGACGGACAGCGGCATGTCGTCGACGCGCTCGATGCGCGTACGCGCACGATCCGCGATCGCGCCGCCGCGTCCGCCGGTCCTGTCGGACCCGCACCGCTGGTGGCGCCGATGCCTGGCATGATCGTCCGCGTGGCGGTGGCGGTGGGCGATGTCGTCGCGGCTGGCCAGACGCTGATCGCGATGGAAGCGATGAAGATGGAGAACGAACTGCGGGCCGCCGGTCCCGGCACGGTCACCGCCGTCCGGGTCGCACCCGGGTCGGCGGTGCAGAAGGGGGCAGTGCTGGTCGAGCTCTCGTAGGGTCTTACGCGTCAGCGCCCGAGCCAGTAGCTCGCCTTGAGCAGAAAGACGTTTTTCGGCCGCTCGCTGAAGAGCGCGTCGAAACCGAGCTGCGCGCCAGGCGCTGATGGCTCGCTGGCGAAGGCGTCACGGCCCTGCGACCAGACGAAGAACAGCACCGAACCCGGGCGATATTCCCACCGCACCACGTTATTCGTGCGGAACTGGCCGAACCGGAAGCCCTTCGGGTCGCCGCGCGAGGTGTAGGGACGAAATCGTGCCGCCACGTCCGCCGCGCGTCCATCGGCAATGGCTCGCCAGTCCGTATACGAGCCGGTGCTGACGAACGGCTGGACATAGCTCTCGAGGCTGAGGCGCGGCGTGATGGTGTAGTTCAGGCGCATCGTGATCGAACTCGTGCGCTGGTAGAGCCGCGCGAACGTGTAGGATGTCACGCCATCATCGGTGTAGTTCGCGATCCACTGCTGGTCATCGATGTTGCGACCGTGATTGAGTCGCACGACACCGTTCACCTGCGGACCCAGTCGGACGGTCGCGCCCGCGCTGACTTCCCAGTTATTGCCGCGACCGTCGGTGCGCCGGCCTCCAAAGACGCCAAGGCTCGGCGTGATCGCGTTGCGGCTGTCGCCGTCCACGCCAGCCCATGCCTGAAGCCGTGGCGGCCGGCGGAGCGCCGGGCCGCCGCGGGCATCGCGGTCGGAGTAGGTCGTCACGACGTTGTTGATCCCGACACCGCTGTACGCGTTCCAGAAGTTCAGGAACTGTCCGTTCCCGTTGATGTTCGCACCGTTGCCGATGATCAGGCCACCGGTGTTCGCGGTGCCGAATGCGTTGACATTCGCCTGGCCGCGGCGGAAGATGCCGAACGGCTTGCTCGGTCGCAGCGCGAACCATGCCGAACCGCCCATCTCGTCGCTGCGCGTGCGAAAGCCCAGATCATTGATCTCGAAGCCCGGCGTGAGATACCACGCATTGGTACTGAAGCGCAGGATCCCGCCGCCCTGCTTCTCGAACGAGAGTGCACTCATCAAGCCCGACAGTTCGGTGCGGGTGCTGTCGAACGCCAGATGCGAGGCGTCAGACCGCTGATACAGGTGCACGTTCGAGCGCTGCGTCGCGGCGATCGCCGGGGCCGATCCGCTGACGCGACTGCCAGCCAGTTGCGCCGAGATTTGGTATCTGTTGCCGGCGAAGCGATGGCGGGCGTCCAGGCCGCCAGTCCATGCCGTCTCGCGCAGGACATCGGTCGTCCACGCGTCGAGCCGCCGCGCGGTGTTGGTCAGCATCAGCCCGAGCCCCGAATTGCCGCCGCGCAGGTCCTGCTGCAGGCGCACGACACCGTAGTTCGTCATCGGCTCGATCGTTCGTCCTTCGGTGCCGGCGACATGGTCCGTCACCGCATCAAGGACGCCGATCGACAGGCCGTTGCCCAAACGTCCGGTGACCTTGGCGGCGCCGAGAATCGTGGACTGCTGTGGTGACGCCGCGTCACCGTACCGGTTGCCCAGTTGCGGGGAGCGACCGATGCGTCGTGAGTAGAAGAGGCCGGTGCATGCCCCGTCGTTGCAGTCGATGTCGTAACGGAAGATGCCGCTGCCTTCCAGGAAGAACGGCCGCCGCTCGGCGTAGAACTGCTCGAACGCACTGAGGTTCAACACGCCAGGATCGGCCTCGACCTGGCCGAAATCGGGATTCATGGCGGCGTCCAGCGTGACGTTCGAGGTCACGCCGAGCTTGAGGTCGGCGCCGAGTTGCACTTGTGCCGCGTCCCGCGCGGTGCCGTTTCCACGGGGAGCGTAGCCGTAACGACCAACACCGTATGGCATCAGTTCCATGCGGCGCGGTGCGGTCAGCCCGGTGAAGCCCGGCACCTCGGCCCACTGGCTCACCATGCCCGTCGTGGAGCGGCGGATGAGCGGCCAGACGGGACGCTCTCCCAGACGTGCAATCCGGCGCATGATGCTCAGGCCGAAGGTGTTGTCGCCCCGGGGCGCGTAGCGGAGCTGGCTGAGCGGGATGCGGTACTCGGCCGTCCAGCCCAGCGAGTCCACCCTGGCGGCGCCCTCCCAGACAGCGTTCCAGCCCCAGTCTTCCTGCTGGCCATCGTTGAACATGTAGCCGTCAGCCATGGCGCCGCCTGCCGTCAGACGGAAGAGGTAGCCCGTGCGGCGGTCGTGGTAGGAGTCCACGCCGATGATCACGTCGTCCGACAACGCGACACCGTCGCGGCGCTGCAGGACCGCGAGGATGCTGTCAGGGCGCGGATCGAAGGCACGGACGAAGATGTACAGATGTCGGCTGTCGTAGGCGACTCTGGCCGCCGTGCGGAAACTGGGCGCGGCGCCTTCGGTGGGTTCGAACTGCTGGAAGTCCGTGATCACCTGGGCGGTCTGCCAGATCGCGTCGTCATCGCGGCCGTCGATCTGCGGCGCCGTGGCGGCCCTGGTCGGACGGTAGGCGGGTGCCTCGGTCCCCGGCATGGTTCGCATCGGCGCGGGGTCCAGCGGGTTGGCTGGTGGCGATGGCAGCGCCAGCTGAAAGAGCAGGGCAGGGAGCAGCACGGGGCCGGATCGCAGGGCAGGAGGAGGCGCGGGAACGCGACACGGCTCTTGGAACCGCCCTCCGGACAAACGGTTGCCAAGGGCTTCGCTCGATCATGGCTGGCCGCCGTGTGTGCCGCCTAACCTCTTGTGTTGACCTGACTTCCCCGATCGGCTATGCTTCGGGTCTGTCCAAAACACCCTCCTCGAGGGGGCCAAGACCCGGGTTGCATTCTGCACCGGTGCGGCGCTGGCTCAATTTTCGTCGTAAGTGTTGATGCATCCGAATCAGAGCACGTACAGCCCAAAGCCCGCGGATCTGAATCACGCGTGGTGGGTGGTGGACGCCGAAGGCATGGTCCTCGGCCGTCTCGCTGCCGAAGTCGCGAAGGTCATTCGCGGCAAGCACAAGCCGATGTACACGCCGCACGCCGACACGGGCGACTTCGTCGTCGTGATCAACGCGAGCAAGGTGCGTGTCACCGGTCGTAAGGCCGAGCAGAAGACGTACTTCCGTCACACCGGCTACATGGGTCACGAGAAGTACACGGCCTTTGCGGACATGATCGCAAAGCACCCGGAGCGCGTCATCGAGAAGGCGGTGTACGGCATGCTGCCGAAGACCGACCTCGGTCGCAGCACGCTGCGTCGCAAGCTGCGCGTGTTCGCCGGCCCGACCCACGACCACGTTGCGCAGAAGCCGCAGCCGCTCACGTTGACCGCCGCGAAGGGGACGAAGTAATGGCGACCGAACAGCTCCACGCAGTCGGCCGCCGCAAGGAAGCGGTGTGCCGCGTCTACATCACGCCGGGCACCGGCAAGTGGGAGATCAATGGTGGCCGCACGCTCGGCGACTATTTCCCGCGCCCGTCCCTCGTCACGTCGATCCAGCAGCCGTTCACCGTGACGGACACGATCGGCAATTTCGATGTGAAGGCGAACCTCACCGGTGGCGGTCAGGCGGGCCAGGCCGGTGCGCTGCGCCTCGCGATCGCACGCGTCCTCGTGCAGATCGACGCCGACCACAAGAAGAAACTTCGCGAGTTCGGCCTCCTCACCCGCGATGCCCGCTCGGTCGAGCGCAAGAAGCCCGGCCAGCCGGGCGCACGCAAGAAGTTCCAGTTCAGCAAGCGCTAGTCGGTGTCGTCATCGCCCGGTGCATTCCTGCGCCGGGCGATGGCACTGCTCGTATCTCTCACGCGTCCTGAGTGCCCGCTGGTGCCGGCTGCTGCCGGTTGCGACGCACGATGACGGACGCGGCGGATCCAACCTTCTGAGTGAGACCATCATGTCGCAGCCCACGATCGAACAGCTCCTGGAGGCCGGTGTCCACTTCGGCCACCAGACGCGCCGCTGGAACCCGAAGATGCGCAAGTTCATCTTCGCCGAGCGCAATGGCATTCACATCATCGACCTGCAGAAGACGCTCAAGCAGCTCGAACTCGCGCAGAAGCTGGCGCGCGAAGTCGTGCTCCGCGGTGAGCAGGTCCTCTTCGTCTGCACCAAGCAGCAGCTCCAGGCCATCGTCGGGCAGGAAGCGGAGCGCTGCGGCTCGATGTTCATCACCGAGCGCTGGCTCGGCGGCCTCCTGACCAACTTCGGGACCGTCAAGAAGCAGCTCAAGAAGCTGAAGGAGCTCGAGGCCGGCAGCGAGGAAGGCGGCGGCTTCTCGAACTACACGAAGAAGGAACAGCTCATGATGCGCCGCCAGCGCGACAAGCTCTCCAAGAACCTGTCGGGCATCGCCAGCATGACGCGCCTGCCGGGCCTGATGTTCGTCGTCGATGCGAAGAAGGAGAACATCGCGGTCTCGGAAGCCAACAAGCTCGGGATCCCGATCATCGCCATCGCCGACACGAATGCGGATCCGGACCTGCTGACGGTGCCGGTCGCGGGCAACGACGACGCGATCCGCTCGGTCGAGCTGATCGCCCGCGCAATCGCCGACGTGATCCTGGAGGCCCGTCGTGAGGCCCCGAGCCGCGTCGCGGAAGAGGAGTCGGAGGAGAGCACCTACAGCTCCGACCGTGGCATGGAATCCGCCGGCCGTGGTGATGACCGCGGTCGTCGCGGTGGTGCGCCGGGTGGCGGTCAGGGCGGTGCCGGTGGTGGGCAGGGCGCAGGCGGCCCGGCTGGCCAGCGCCGCCGTCGTCGTGCCAAGCCCGAGGCGATTCAGGCGCGACTCCGTGGTCCGGATGCCGCGGCTGCCGTTGACACCCCCGACGACGCGTCGTAATCCAGCCCACCCCGGAGCCGGGGCGCGGCTACCCGCGCTCCTGCGTCCGGAGTAAGCTTCCCGACGCCGCCGGCCCTCAGCCGGCGGCGTTTCCACAATCAAGATTGATCCGGTCTCCCGACCATGACGACGATGAATTTTACGGCCAAGGACGTCCAGGAACTGCGGCAGCGCACTGGCGCCGGCATGATGGACTGCAAGAAGGCGCTCACCGAGATGAACGGCGATCTCAACGCCGCCGTCGAATACCTGCGCAAGAAGGGCATCGCCAAGGCGGAATCCCGCGCCGGTCGCACCACCTCCGAGGGCATGATCGGCTGTGCCGTCTCCGCCGATGCCGCCGTCGGCGTGCTCGCCGAGGTGAACTGCGAGACGGACTTCGTCGCGCGCACGGATGACTTCAAGGCGCTCGTCGACGTGGTGCTCGCACACGCGATGACCACGGACGTCGCCGACGTCGCCGCATTGCTGGCCGCGCCGGTCGGCGCCGAAGGCGGCAAGTCGCTGGACGAGGTCGTGAAGGAGCGCTCCGCGAAGCTGGGCGAGGTCGTGAACGTCCGTCGCTTCGCGCGCTACGCCACCGGCCACGGCGCCGTCGGCATGTACACGCACCACAACGCCAAGGTCGGCGTCATGGTCGAGGCGACACTCGGCAACGCCGACGTCGCCAGCGGCGAGCCGGTGCAGTCGATGCTCAAGGCCATCGCCGAACACGCAGCGGCGATGAACCCGCTGGCGCTCGACCGCAGCGGCATTCCGGCCGATCTGGTCGAGAAGGAGAAGCGCATCGCCGAGGATCAGGCTCGCCAGAGCGGCAAGCCAGAGGCGATGATCGACAAGATCGCCGCCGGCAAGCTCGAGGCGTTCTTCAAGGACATGTCGCTGATCTCGCAGCCGTGGGTGCGTGATCCGAAGAAGACGATCACGGACCTGGTCCGTGAGACGGGCAAGGCGGCCGGCACGGAGATCACCGTGACGCGCTTCGTCCGCTTCGCCCTCGGCGACGCGTGAGCGATCCCGCCAGTGCGATGACGGCAGCAGGTGCCGGGACGTCGGCTGCCGGGACGGCAGCCGATGAACCCGGCATCCGCTACCCGCGTGTGCTCATCAAGCTGTCGGGCGAGGCGCTCGCCGGCGAGAAGAAGATCGGCTACGACTTCGAGCGTGTGTCGTTCTTCTGCGAGCAGATCAAGGAAGTCGTCGATCTCGGGTGCCGGGTCGGTCTCGTCATCGGCGGTGGCAACATCGTCCGTGGTGCCCAGCTGGCGCAGAATGGCATGGACCGCGTCGGTGCCGACTACATGGGCATGCTCGGCACGGTGATCAATGCGCTCGCACTGCAGGACCAGCTGGAGAAGCTCGGCGTCGACACGCGCGTCATGACGGCGATCCGCATGGAGGAGCTGGCTGAGCCGTACATCCGCCGGCGCGCCATGCGCCATCTGGAGCAGGGACGGCTGGTGCTGTTCGCGGCCGGCACGGGGAACCCGTATTTCTCGACTGATACCGCGGCCGTGCTGCGCGGCATCCAGATGAAGGCGGATGTCATCATCAAGGCGACGAGCGTGGATGGCGTCTACTCCGCCGACCCGAAGAAGGACCCGACCGCCGTCAGGTACGACACCGTCAGTTTCCGCGACGTCATGCTCGGTGAGCTTGCAGTGATGGACCAGACCGCCATCACGCTCTGCAAGGAGAACTCGCTGCCGCTGATCGTCCTCAATACTCACACCCCCGGTGCCATCGCCCGTGCAGTGCGTGGCGAGCGCGTCGGAACCTTCGTGTCATGATCCAGGACATCCTGAAGTCAACGCGTACGGGCATGGAGAAGGGGCTCGAGAACGCCAAGCGTGAGTTCGGCACGGTGCGTGCCGGCAAGGCGTCACCGAACATGCTCGACACGGTACAGGTCGAAGCCTACGGCTCGACGGTGCCACTGAACCAGGTGGCGAGCGTCTCCGCCCCGGAGGCGCGGACCCTGCTCGTCACGCCCTTCGACAAGGGCCAGCTCAAGGCCATCGAGAAGGCGATCCGCGAGTCGGATCTCGGCCTCGATCCGGCGCATCAGGGCAGCGTGATCCGCGTGTCCCTGCCGTCGATGAACGAACAGCGGCGCAAGGAGCTGGTGAAGGTGCTGCAGCAGCTCGCCGAGGATGGACGCATCGCCATCCGGCATGCCCGCACCGATGCCCGCGACCGGCTCAAGAAGCTGAAGAACGTGTCGGAAGACGACGTGAAGCATGCCGAGAAGGACCTGCAGAAGCTGCACGATGATTTCATCGCGAAGATCGAGGCTGCCGTGAAGGTCAAGGAAGCCGAGATCATGGAAGTCTGAGGACGGTCGTGGCCTCCACCTCGACCCTCTCGACCCCCGATCTGCTCGAGCAGGTGCGGCTGGCTGGCGCACCGCCGCGGCACGTTGCCATCATCATGGATGGCAACGGTCGCTGGGCGCGCAAGCACTTCATGCCGCGTCCGCTGGGGCACCGCTCGGGAATGAAGGCGGTCCGTGAGGTGGTGCATGGGGCGATCGAGGCGGGGGTGCAGCACCTCTCACTCTTCGCGTTCTCGCAGGAAAACTGGCAGCGCCCGACGACCGAAGTCTCGGCCCTCATGTCGCTGCTGGAGGAGTACATCGCCAAGGAAGTGGCGGAGCTCTCGGCACGCGGCGTACGGGTGCGCATCCTCGGCGAACGGGACCGCCTGACCCCCGGCGCCCGGCAGGCGGTGGAGCTGGTCGAGTCCACCACGGCGCACAACGACACGCTGTACCTCAACATCTTCATCTCCTACGGCAGCCGCACGGAGCTGGTGCGCGCGACGCAATCCCTCGCGCGCGATGTGCGCGAGGGACGACTCGCCCCCGAGGACATCGATGAGGAGGCGATCAGCGGACGCTTGATGACGGCCGGCATGCCCGATCCCGACCTGCTGATCCGCACGTCGGGCGAGCAGCGTGTGTCCAATTTTCTGTTGTGGCAGCTCGCCTACACCGAGTTCTACATCTCCGGTGTGCTGTGGCCCGATTTCGGGCGGCGTGACCTGTTCACGGCCATTCTCGACTACAAGCGACGCGAGCGTCGGTACGGCAAGGTCACGGTCTGACGAACGGGATGCCGGAGCTCGCCAGACGCATCATCACCGCGCTGATCATCGCCCCCATTGCCGTCGCAGCCGCCTGGTTCGGTGATGCGGCGCTCGCCACGCTGCTCAGTGCCGTCGCGGGCGTGGCGGCGTGGGAACTCTGCCGCATGGCGCGGCAGTCGGGCATGCTGCCGCTCGAGCCCGCCGCGATCGGCATCGCGGCGGCGCTGCCACTGCTCTCGCATGCGATGCGACTTGGCATCGTGCGGCCAAACACGGCGTGGTTTGCGGCGGCGCTGCTCGCCGTGACGGGAGCCACCATCTTCCGTCGCACCATCGACCAGCGTCCGCTCGCGGTCGCCGCCGGGACGCTGTTCATCGCGCTGTATACCGGCGGCATGCTGAGCTTCGCGTACGAACTGCGTTACCACAACTACGCGATCGGTCGCACCGGTCAGTGCCTCGTGCTCCTGTTCCCGGTGCTGCTCACCTGGGCCTCGGACGTCGGCGCGTACTTCACCGGCAGAGCCATCGGGCGAACGAAACTGATGCCGTCGGTGAGTCCGGCGAAGACCGTCGAGGGCTCGATTGGCGGTGTCGCCCTGAGCGTGGGCATCGCCTGGCTGTACGTACGACACCTGCTCGTCCCGCAGGGCCAGCTCGGCCTGTCACCGGTGGGCATCCTGGTGTTCGGCATCGTGATCGCGGTGGTCGCGCAGCTCGGTGACCTGTTCGAGTCGCTCCTGAAACGCGAGGTCGGGGTGAAGGACAGTTCGTCGCTGTTGCCGGGGCATGGCGGCTTCCTCGATCGCGTGGACAGCCTGCTGTTCGTGCTGCCGGTGGCGCTGCTGCTGTTGAACGCCCTGCTCATTCCTGCACCGCAGGCATGACGCCGCGCGGCGTGGCGATCCTCGGCTCCACCGGCTCCGTCGGCACGACGGCGCTGCGCGTGCTCGCGCGGCAGCAGTCGGGATTCCGGGTGCGGGCACTGACCGCGTTCAACAACGTCGGCCTGCTGCGCGAACAGGTGGCCGCGCATGCCCCCGCGTTCGTCGGCCTGGTGCAGCCATCGGGCGACGCCGACGCCGCGTGGGTCATGGGTGAGGATTGCCTCGTGGCCGCAGCGGTGCGCGACGACGTGCACACCGTGATCAACGCGGTCGTCGGCGCCGCTGGCATGCGTGCCACGATCGCGGCGCTGGAGGCCGGAAAGCGCGTGGCGCTGGCGAACAAGGAAACGCTGGTGATGGCTGGCGCACTGGTGAATGAGGCGGCGCGGCGTGGACGTGGTGAGCTGGTCCCAGTCGACAGCGAGCACTCGGCCATCCTGCAGTGCATTGCCGGGCGGCCGATGCACGAGGTGCGGCGTCTCATCATCACCGCGTCCGGGGGACCGTTTCGCACCTGGGAGCGCGCGCGGGTGGAGGCGGCGACCGTGGCCGATGCCCTCAAGCATCCCACCTGGACGATGGGACGAAAGATCACGATCGACAGCGCGACCCTCGCCAACAAGGCACTCGAGGTGATCGAAGCGCACCACCTGTTCGGCATTCCGTATGATCGCATCGACGTCGTCGTGCACCCGCAGAGCGTGGTGCACTCGTTCGTCGAGTTCGTGGACGGCAGCGTGCTCGCGCAGCTCGGCGTGCCGAGCATGGAACTGCCGGTGCTGTACGCGCTCACACACCCGGACCGGGTTGCCGACACCGGGGTACCTGCCTTCGACCCCGTGGCGCTCTCGCCACTGACATACGAACCCGTGCGTCACGACGCCTTCCCTGCGCTTGGTCTCGGCATCGCTGCCGGGCGACAGGGCGGGGCGGCACCAGCGGTGTTCAATGCCGCGAACGAAGTGGCCGTCGCCCGCTTCCTCGACGGCGCCCTCGCCTTCGGCGACATTGCCCGTGCGATTGCCAGCGCCCTCGAGGCGATCGGCCATCGTCCTGGCGATACCCTTGATGCGCTCGTTGCGGCCGATGCGGCTGCGCGCACCCACGTGCTGGAGTTTGCATGAGATTACTGCCCTTGCTGGCCCCGTTGCTGGTGTTCGGCATCGTCGTGTTCGTGCACGAGCTCGGCCATTTCCTCGCGGCGAAGGCCGTCGGGATCTACGCCCCGGTCTTTTCGCTGGGCTGGGGCCGGCGCGTCTGGGGCGTCCGGCGTGGCGAGACGGACTACCGCCTGTCGCTCTTCCCGATTGGCGGCTTCGTGCGCATGGCCTCGCGCGAGGATGAGGAAATGGCGGCGTTCGAGGGTGGGACCGGCCGCGGGAAGCTTGCCGCTGACGGCGTCCCGAAGGGTGAGCCGGGCGTGGCATGGGATCCGGAGGCGATGGTGCCGTTCGGTCCGAAGCCCGTGCCATCGTCGCGCTGGTTCGAGTCCAAGTCGCTTGGCGCGAAGCTGCTGGTGATGCTGGCGGGCGTGACGATGAATTTCCTGCTGGCGATCGTCGTCGTGACCGGCCTTCGGCTGGTGAACGGTGCGCCGAATCCGTCGGCCGTAATCGGTGCCGTGCTGCCCGACACGCCGGCGGCGGCGGCTGGCCTCGTCGCCGGTGACAGCATCGTCGCGATCGACGGCGCGCCCGTGGCTGCCTGGACCGACCTGGTGGCGCTGGTGACGCCGAAGGCGACGGTTCCGCTGGAGTTTCAGTTCATCCGTGCAGGCGCACCGCAATCGGTCCGCATCACGCCGGCGGAGGCGAAGGAGACGAATCCCGAGACCGGCGTCGTGACGACGGTCGGCCGGATCGGCGCCTCGTCGTCGCGGATGTCGGTCGGACCGGTGGCGGCCCTCGGCGACGGCGTAACGTACACCTGGGACACCGTGGTGAGCACCTTCGATGTGCTCGGGGGGTTGCTGTCGGGCAAGGTGTCGCCGAAGCAGCTGGGTGGGCCGATCATGATTGCGCAGGCATCGTTCCAGACGGCCAAGGCGGGCGGCCTGAGCAGCGTGCTGATGCTGATGGCGCTGATCAGCGTCAACATCGCCGTGCTGAACCTGCTTCCCGTGCCCGTGCTGGATGGTGGTCAGGTGGTGCTGGCGGTGCTCGAGTCGGCGCGAGGGAAGCCGCTCGGTGAGCGGGCGAAGGGCGCGATCATGTACGCCGGGATCGGGCTGGTCCTGCTGCTGCTGATCACCACGACCTTCAACGACCTGGCCCGGGTCGGTTCGCAGGTGTTGGAGCGGTTTCGCGGCTGAGGCTGCCCGAACTGGCGGAGCAGGTGTCGCCGCCGCGCTTTACTTCCGCCGTCAGGCCCCGTATTGTTCAGGGCTTACGATCATTCAGGACATTCGGACGCGCGGTTGCCGCGCAGACCCAGGACCATGGCATTCGAAAAGGCTCCAGCAATCGAGAAGCACCGTCAGCATGAGACCGACACCGGCTCCACGCACGTGCAGATCTCGATTCTCACGGAACGGATCAACTACCTCACCGGTCACTTCCGGACGCACAAGAAGGACCATCACGGGCGTCAGGGCCTGCTGAAGATGGTCGGGCGACGTCGTCGTCTGCTCGACTACCTCAAGCGGACCGATCTTGCCGGCTACCGGAAGATCATCGCAGACCTTGGCCTCCGGTATTAATCCGGGCCTCCTTGGCAATCGCGCGGGCGTCATCGGACGTCCCGCGCGTTTTGCGTTTCCCGCAGCCGACATCCACACGTGATGCATCGAATCGAAAAGACCTTCGCCGGCCGTAAGCTCATCATCGAGACGGGCCGCATGGCGAAGCAGGCCGCCGGATCGGCCCTCGTGACCTACGGCGAGACGATGGTGCTCGCCGCCGTCACCGTGAGCGAGAACAAGTCCTCGCTCCCGTTCTTCCCGCTGACGGTCGAGTACAAGGAAAAGACCTACGCCGCCGGCAAGATCCCGGGTGGCTACATCAAGCGTGAAGGCCGCCCGTCGGACAACGAGATCCTGACCTGTCGCATCGTCGACCGGTCGATCCGCCCGCTGTTCCCGGAAGGCTTCCAGAACGAAGTGCAGGTCGTGATCTACGTGATCTCGGCCGACCAGGAGAACAAGGCCGACACGCTGGCCCTGCTGGCGACGAGCTACGCACTCGCCTCCTCGCAGGCGCCGTGGAACACGCCGATCGCCGGCGTGCGCATCGGCCGGATCCAGGAGAAGTGGGTGCTCAACCCCACCTTCCAGCAGCTCGAGTACAGCGACATCGACATGATGGTCGCCGGCTCGGCCGATTCGATCATGATGGTCGAGGGCGGCGCGCTGGAAGTGAGCGAGGAGGACGTGGTCGAGGCGATCACCGTCGCGCACACGGGCATCAAGGAACTCGTCGCGATGCAGCAGGAACTGCTCAAGGCGGCCGGCGCGAAGGCCCCGATGCCGTGGGCGAAGCACGAGCCGGCGGCCGAGCTGGTCAAGCGCGTCGGCGATCTGGCCTCCGACAAGATCGCCAAGGCACTCAATCAGGCCGACAAGGCCACCCGCGTGCACGCGATCGAGATGGTCAAGCGCGAAGTGGCCGCGCTGATCGTCGCCGAGTCTCCGGACATGGGCAAGGATGCCGCCAGCATCCTCGATGGCATGGAGTACGACGCGCTGCGCGCGCAGGTGCTCGACACCAAGAAGCGCGTCGATGGCCGTGCCGCGAACGAAGTGCGCCAGATCACGATCGAGACCGGCCTGCTGCCGCGTGTGCACGGGTCATCGCTCTTCACGCGTGGTCAGACGCAGGCGCTCGTGGCCGTGACGCTGGGCACCGGGAACGACGTGCAGCGCCTCGACTCGATCGACGAAGCGCAGGAGCAGACGAAGTCGTTCATGCTCCACTACAACTTCCCGCCGTTCAGCACCGGTGAGGCGAAGCCGATGCGCGGCACCAGCCGCCGCGAGATCGGCCATGGCAACCTCGCCGAGCGCGCGGTGCAGGCCGTACTGCCGCCGTTCGAGGAGTTCCCGTACACCGTCCGCATCGTGTCGGAAATCCTCGAGTCGAACGGCTCGAGCTCGATGGCCTCCATCTGCGGCAGCTCGTTGTCGCTGTACGATGCCGGCGTGCCGATCAAGGCGCCGGTGGCCGGCGTCGCGATGGGCCTGATCAAGGAAGGGAAGAAGTACGCGATCCTGACCGACATCCTCGGCACCGAGGATCATCTCGGCGACATGGACTTCAAGGTCGCTGGCACGGAGCATGGCATCACGTCGATCCAGATGGACATCAAGATCGACGGGCTGGATCTCAAGATCATGACCGAGGCACTGGCGCAGGCGAAGGACGGCCGCCTGCACATCCTCGGTGAGATGGCGAAGGCCATCAGCGCCCCGAACGCGGAGCTCTCGCCGTACGCGCCGCGCATCGTCACGCTGACGATCAGCCCCGAGAAGATCGGCGACCTGATCGGCCCCAAGGGCAAGACGATCCGTGGCATTCAGGACGAGACCGGGGCCGAGCTCACGGTCGACGATTCCGGCATGGTCACGATCGCTGCCGTCGGTGGCGAGGCCATGGAACGCGCGAAGCAGATGGTCAAGGCGATCACGGCCGAGCCGGTGGTCGGCGATACGTACGAAGGCACGGTCAAGAGCATCACCGCCTTCGGCGCGTTCGTCGAGATCATGCCTGGCACCGAGGCCCTGCTGCACGTCTCCGAGATCAAGTGGGAGCGCGTGGACAAGGTCGAGGACGTGCTCAAGAAGGGCGAACGCGTGACGGTGAAGCTCGTGGACCGTGACGAGCGTGGTCGTCTGCGCCTGTCGATGAAGGCCCTGCTGCCGAAGCCGGAAGGCCATGTGGATCGGGAGCCGTCAGCCCCGCGGGAGTCGTCGGGTGGTGAGGAGCGTGGCGATCGTGGTGATCGCGGCTCACGTGGCGCCCCGCGGCGCCGGTAATGATTGCACTCGCGACGCCGCCTGAGACAGGCGTCTCGCGCACGGTGCTGCCGAATGGCCTGACCGTGCTCTCGGAATTCGTTCCGGGAGTGCGGTCGGTCGCCATCGGGGCCTGGGTTCGCTCGGGCTCGATGCACGAGACGCGTGAGCAGATGGGTATCGCCCACCTGCTCGAGCACATGGTGTTCAAGGGGACCGCGAAGTACAGCGCCAAGGCGCTGGCACTTTCCCTCGAGGTCCTCGGTGGATCGCTCGACGCGTACACGACGCGTGAGCACACGTCGTTCCAGGCCCGCGTACTCGACGAGCACCTGTCACAGGCAGCCGACGTCCTCTGCGAACTCTGCTTCCGTCCCGCCCTGCGCGGCGACGACCTGGCGCTCGAGCGGAAGGTGATCCTCGAGGAGATCGCGATGGTCGACGACACGCCCGACGACGTCATCTTCGATCTGCATGCGGGCCGGATGTATCCCGACCACCCGTATGGTCACGCGATCCTTGGCACACCAGCCACCGTGAAGCGGCTGCAGGTCGCCGACCTGCGTGCGTTGCACGAGCGGGCGTACCATCCGCCACAGGTCGTCGTGGCCGCCGCCGGCAACGTGACGCACGAGCAGCTTCTCGACGTTCTCGAGGCCACCGGGTGGGCCACCCAGGCCCGCGGCGTCGAAACATGGCTGCCGGCGCCCGACGCGCCGGTGACGATCGCCAGCGGCTATCACCATCGCATGCGCAAGGACATCGCGCAGACGCACATCGTGCTCGCCTGCGATGCCCCTCGCCATGGCGACACACAGCGTCATGCGCTCTCGGTCGCCACGGCGCTGCTCGGCGGTGGCATGAGCTCGCGGCTGTTCCAGCAGGTCCGCGAGGAGTTGGGGCTCGCCTACAGCGTGTATTCGTTCTACAACACGTTCCTCGACAATGGCCAGCACGGGGTCTACCTGGCCACCGCGCCGCGGCAGGCGCGCGAGGCATTCCGGGTCGTGCAGGATGCCATGGCCAGTGTCGCCGCCGGCGCGATGACGGACGACGAGATTGCCACCGGCATCAGCCAGCTCAAGGGGCAGCTC
Organism: Gemmatimonadaceae bacterium; assembly: GCA_031409715.1. Taxonomy (GTDB): domain Bacteria; phylum Gemmatimonadota; class Gemmatimonadetes; order Gemmatimonadales; family Gemmatimonadaceae; genus JACMLX01. Next base: position 26,875 of record JANNXU010000023.1, read on the forward strand.
GTGCTGTCACTCGAAGGGGTCTCGGCGCGTCTGTACCGGGCGGCCGAGGTGGCACTGTATGACGAGCCGTATCGCCCGATCGATGCGCTGCTGGCTGAACTCGATGCCGTGACGCCGGCCGAGGTGCGTGCCGCCTGTGCGTCCTTCCTCGATCCTGCTCGGTGCAGCGTGCTCAGCCTTGGCCCTGCGGCCGCAGCATGATGCGTCGTCTGCCTCCACAATTCCAGTCACTCTCCGTCCAATGAAGATCGGCGTCCCGAAAGAGATCAAGACCAACGAGAATCGCGTGGCGCTCGTCCCCGCCGGCGCCGAAGCGCTCGTGGCGGCCGGCCACGTCGTGCACGTCGAGACCGGTGCCGGTGTCGGAAGCGGATTCAGTGACGAGGACTACGCCGAGGTCGGCGCCGTCCTCATGCCGGATGCCGCGTCCACGTGGGCGGCCGCCGAACTGCTGCTGAAGGTGAAGGAGCCGATCGCGGTCGAGTGGCCGCATCTCCGGGCCGACCTGACGCTGTTCACCTACCTCCACTTCGCGGCGGACGAGGCACTGACGCGTGCGCATCTGGCGAGCGGCGCGACCTGCATTGCGTACGAGACCGTGGAGCTGCCCTCACGCGAGCTACCGCTGCTGACGCCGATGTCGGAGGTCGCGGGCCGCATGGCGGTGCAGGAGGGGGCCAAGTACCTCGAGAAACTGTACGGCGGCCGTGGTGTGCTGCTCGGCGGCGTGCCAGGGGTGCCGGCGGCGAAGGTCGTGATTCTGGGCGGCGGCGTGGTGGGCACCAACGCCGCCAAGATCGCGGCGGGCATGGGCGCGAAGGTGACGATCCTCGACCTCTCGCTCGAGCGGCTGCGTTACCTGAGCGACGTGATGCCGGCGAACGTCGCACTGATCCATTCGAATCGCCACAACATCCTCGACCAGATCTCGACCGCCGATCTGGTGATCGGCGGCGTCCTGATTCCAGGGGCCAAGGCACCGAAGCTCATCCGCAAGGAAGACTTGAAGCGGATGCGTCCCGGGTCGGTGATCGTGGACGTGGCGGTGGACCAGGGTGGGTGCGTGGAGACGATCCACGCCACGACGCATGAAAATCCGACCTACACCGTGGACGGCGTGATCCACTACGCCGTGGCCAACATGCCGGGTGGCGTGCCGCGCACCTCCACGCTGGCGCTGACGAACGCAACCTTCCCGTACGTGATGCAGCTCGCGACGCATGGCTGGCGAAAGGCGCTGGCGGCGAATGGCGCGCTGCTGAAGGGGCTGAACATGACGGCGGGGCAGACGACGTACCGTGCGGTGGCGGAGTCGTTCGGGCTCCCGTTCAGCGACCCGGCGCAGTTCGTGGCCTGACCGACTGCACGACCGGCGGTGTCCCTGAGGCGGCGGTACCGCGGTGCGGTGCCGCCGCCTCCGTGCGATGTCGTCTGCGGAATCGGGAACAGGCGGTTGTCGTCTCACTTCACCGGCTATGTCCGGTTGTGTATGTTGTTGTACGACAAGCCGTTGGTCTTTTACTCGTCGCCTCAGTCGGTCCGGACGCCCGGACCCTTTCCGTCCAATTGATGCCGTTTCGCTGGCCCTTCAAGCCGGGATCCCTGTTCCCGGCCAACGCGATCGCCGTAGACCTCGGCACCGCCAACACCCTCATCTACGTGAAGGGGGAGGGCATCGTGCTGAACGAGCCCTCGGTGGTCGCGATCGATCGGGACACGAAGAAGATCAAGGGGGTCGGGCTCGAGGCGAAACGCATGCTCGGGCGCACACCTGACGGCGTCATCGCCGTCCGTCCGCTGAAGGACGGGGTGATCGCCGACTTCGACGTGACGGAAAAGATGCTGCGGTACTTCCTCACACTGATCATCGAAAACCACGTCTTCAAGGTGAAGCCGCGGGTGATCGTGTGCGTGCCCAGCGGCATCACCGAGGTGGAGAAGCGCGCCGTCCGTGACAGCGCGCTCGGTGCCGGTGCGAAGGAAGTCTTCATGGTCGCAGAACCGATGGCAGCGGCGATCGGCGTGGGCCTGCCGGTGGAGACACCGACGGGCAACATGGTGATCGACATCGGCGGTGGTACGACGGAGATCGCGGTGATCGCGCTGAGCGGCATCGTGAGCGACACGTCGATCCGCACCGGTGGCGATGAACTCGACACGTCCATCGTGCAGTTCATGCGCAAGAACTACAACCTGCTGATCGGCGAGCCGACGGCAGAGCAGATCAAGATTCAGATCGGCAGCGCGTATCCCGTCGGTGAGGAGCGCGACATGGAAGTGAAGGGACGTGACCTTGTGAGCGGCATCCCGAAGACCGTCCGCGTGCACTCGTCGGAGATTCGTGAGGCCATTCAGGAGCCGATCCAGCAGATCGTGGACGCAGTGCGCCGCGCCCTCGAGATCACGCCGCCGGAGCTGGCCTCCGACATCGTCGATCGCGGCATCGTGATGACCGGTGGTGGCGCGCTGATCCGCGGCCTCGACCTGCTGCTCAGTCAGGAGACGAACCTCCCGATTCATGTGGACGAGGATCCGCTGACGTGTGTCGTGCGCGGGTGCGGGCGCATCCTCGACGACGAGGAGAAGTACCGCTCCGTGCTGAGCAGCTGAGCCGGGCATGGCGCGGGCGTCTCGCACGGGAACGCGCACGGATATCGCGCTGCTCGTCGTGGCGCTCGTCGTCTCGTGTGCCGCACTGATCCTGCCGTCGGCGGCGCGCAGCCGTGTGCAGGGCGCACTGCAGTCCACCGTCGCGGCACCGCTGGTGTCGGCGCAGGCGTGGGCCTCGCGGGGCCGTGAGGCCATTGCGGCGCACGGATCGCTCGTGAGCCGTGTCGACAGCCTGGCGCTCGCTGCGCAACAGGCCGATCCGCTGCGCGTCGAGAACGAGCGCCTGCGCGCGCTGATCGGCCTTGGTCAACGGTTGCAGTCAGGCTTCGTTGCGACTGAGGTGGTGCATCCGCAGCGTGGCGGCGACGAGAACACCGTGATCCTCGCCGCCGGCAGCAACGCCGGTATCCGACCGTTCTCGCCACTCGTCGTTCCCGAAGGACTGATCGGCATGGTCACGACGGTGGAGCCGAATGTCAGCACCGCGATCCTGTGGACGCATGCGGACTTCCGCGTCAGCGCGACGTCGCCCGACGGCGGCGCCTTCGGCATCGTCGCGGCGCATCTCGGGTCCGGTGCAGACCGTTTCCTGCTCGAACTGCGCGGCGTGCCGTTCCGCAGTGAACTGAAGCCGGGCATGCTGATCGTGAGCTCCGGCCTTGGCAACGTGTTCCCGCGCGGCATTCCCATCGGTGTCGTGCTGCGCGAGACGAAGACGATCGAAGGCTGGGCTCGCACCTACCTGCTTCGACCAATCGTGTCGCCGGATGCTGCGATGTCGGCGATGGTGCTGCTGCCGTCGCGCGCGGCGGCCGGCGTGACGGGCGCATGGAGCACCGGCACGGCGGCAGACGCGACACAGCGTGTCATCACTGCCGCCGGCGACTCGATGCTGGCCGACTCGGTGCGCCTCGTACAGGCGCGTCTCGCCAAGCTCGCCCTGCTCGATTCGTTGCGCCGTGCCGCGATCTACAGCGGCGACAGCGGTGTGCGCGTCGAGGGCGATTCCGCGCCGCAAGGTGCGCGCCCGTCGATGGTCGGTTCCGACAGCACAGTGCGCGCACCTGGCCCAGTCGCCCGTCCGGCAGCGCCGGCGCGGCCAGATTTCATCCGCCGCGCGACGGCCGCGAAAGCGGTCACCGCTGGCGCGCCGCTGCGGCCAGATTCCGTGCGCCGCGCGACGGCCGCGAAAGCTGCCACCGCTGGCACACCGCCGCGGCCAGATTCCGTGCGCCGCGCGACGGCCGCGAGAGCTGCCACCGGTGGCGTGCCGCCGCAGCCGCCGGTGCGCACGGACTCCGCACGCCGCGCGACGCGCCCCCGTCCCACAGCGCGTCCCGACTCCGCTGCGGCGCGTAATCGCACCCGACGTCCGGCACCTCCAGAGAATCCGTTCCGCCTTCCACCGTCCGGAGCGGGTGCGTGAGCCGACTGTACGACTGGCTCCGTCTGCTGCTCGCCGTCCTCCTGCTCGTCGTCGCGCACTTCCTCCTTCGCCCGTTGATCGGTGATCGTGTCGAGATCGACTTTCTCGTGCTGGCGCTGCTGCTGCTCTCGATCCGCGTGCGACCCGGTGCTGCCGCACTGATCGGCCTGCTGCTCGGCATGGCCGGCGATTCGGCCTCACCGTCGGGGTTCGGCAGCGGCATGCTCGCCATGACCATGATCGGGTACATCACGAGTTGGCTCAAGGCGGCGTTCTTTGCCGAGAACGCGGTGCTCGACGGCGTGATCATCTTTGCCAGCGCATGGGGCGTGATCCTCATGCGACTGCTCATCAGTGGCGGCGGTCTGCAGTCGGGCTTCGCCGTCGCTGCGCTGGTCTGGGCCCCACTGTCCGCTGCCGTCACGGCAGGCGTGGGTGCCGTGCTGTTCGCCGTCCTGCGTCCGGTGCTGAGGTCCGCCTCGTCATGAGTCATCATCCGAACGACGTTGCCCGTCGCGCGACCGTGGCCCGGCTGCTCCTCTGCTGTGGTTTCCTCGGACTGAGCTGGGCGTTCTTCCGGGCGCAGGTGCTGCGCAACACGGAGTATCTCGCGCAGGCCGAGCAGAACCGCTTTCGCGAGGTGCCGCTCGCCGCGCCGCGTGGGATCATCTACGATCGCAACGGTCGCATCATCGCCGAGAACCTGCCGGGCTATGCCGTCTCGCTGCTGAGTCCGACGGCTGATTCGCTGCGGAGTGCGATGCGGCGGCTGGCGAACATCATACCGATCACGGACGATCAGGTCGAGGCCGCCGTTCGCCGCTGGCGGAAGAATCCCACGCGACCTGCCGTGATCCTGCCGGATGCGCCGTTCGACGTGGTGGCCGTGCTGGAGGAGCGTCGGGTGGAGAATCCGACCCTGATCATCCAGAGCACGCCCAAGCGCTACTACCCGGATGGCCCCGCCGTCGCCGCATTCGTCGGCTACACCGGTGAGGTGACGGAACGCGAACTGGCCGACTCGACGCACAGCGACTACAAGCCCGGCCAGCAGATCGGCAAAGGGGGGCTGGAGCGCGCCTACGAGGCGCAGCTCCGGGGCCGTGAAGGAATTCGCTACGTGGAGGTCGATGCGCGCGGCCGCGTCGTCCGTGATGTCGGTGCCCGCGCCGAACGCGGTCCGGTGGCCGCACCGCCGCTGCGGACGAACATCGACATGGACCTGCAGCAGTTCGTGGTCGGCCTGCTCGGTGATTCGCTGCGCGCCGGCGTCGTCGCCCTCGATCCGTCCACCGGGGCCGTCCTGGCGCTGCACAGCGCCCCCACGTATGACCCGAATCGTTTCGTCGGCGGTATTCCTGCCGACTACTGGCGCGAACTGAACACCGACGAGCGACGCCCGCTCTACAACAAGGTCATCCAGGGCCGCTATCCCCCTGCCTCGACGTGGAAACTTGCCACGGCGGCAGTGGCGATGGAGGCTGGGCTGGTGCAGCTCGACGATCACATGCCCGTCCCATGCACCGGCGGCTATCGCTACGGCCGCTACTTCCGCTGCTGGAATCATCGCGGCCATGGCGACATCAACCTGCGGCAGGCGATCGAGCAGAGCTGCGACGTGTTCTTCTATCAGGTTGGCCTGAAGCTCGGCCTGACGCGCCTCGTGGCGGGTGGCCTGAAACTGAAGATGCGGGAGCGCTCTGGCGTGGACCTGCCCAACGAGACGCAGCCGCAGTTTCCGCCCGATGCCCAGAATTACTTCAATCAGCGGTACGGGTCGCGCGGCTGGGTGGCGGGTTCGGTGTCGCTCAACCTCTCCATCGGCCAGGGTGAGAACGCGCAGACGCTCATCAACATGGCGCGTTTCTACACGGCGCTGGCGACCGATGGCAAGGCGGCGCGACCCGAGATCGTCTCGCGGAACCCCGAGCGCGTGCAGATCATGAACCTGACCGAGCCGCAGCTGCAGGGACTGCGGCTGGCGATGGCTGGGGTCGTCAGCAGCCGCGGTACGGCGAACAGCGCGCGCGTGGAAGGCATCACCGTCGCCGGCAAGACGGGGACGGCGCAGAACCCGCCGCATCCGGATCACGCCTGGTTCATGGGCTTCGCCCCCGCCGACAAGCCGCGCATCGTGGTCGGCGTGTTCGTCGAGTACGGCGAGCATGGTTATGTCGCCGCACGCATCGCAACGAAGGTGATGGCGCACTACCTGAAGGGCGCGACGGCGCCGCTCCTGTCGACCGAATGACGCGCCGCATCCCGGACATCCCGCTGCTGTTGATTGCCGTCGCGCTGAGCAGCTTCGGCATCGCGATGGTCTACTCGGCGGGGCAGACCGATACGGTCACCTTCGTGGCCACACTCTGGCGGACGCAGGCCACCTGGTTTCTGATCGCCGTCGCTGCGGCCTTCGTGGCGAGTCGCGCGTCAGTGCGCTTTCTCGACTGGCTGACCCCATTCGCGTACGTGATCACGCTGGTGATGCTGCTGCTGACACTCGCGATCGGCGGCGGGGCCGGCACGGCGGCCAGTTCCAAGAGCTGGCTCGTGATCGGTGGCATACGCATCGGGCAGCCCGCCGAACTGGCGAAGATCACCGTCGTGCTGATGCTCGCGCGCGTCCTGGCGAACCGTCGGGAGCCACCCGAGTCGCTGCTCGAGCTCTGGCACCCGGCGCTCGTGGTGGGCATCCCATGGGTCCTGATCATGCTGCAGCCCGACCTTGGCACTGGCATCGTCTTCATCGGGATCTTCTTTGCGATGCTGTTCTGGTCCGGGGTGAACTGGCGCCTGTTGCTGCTCATCGCCAGTCCGGCCATCAGTCTCGTGCTGGCCTTCAGCACACGACTGTGGGGGGCGTGGTTCGTCCTGCTGGTGGGGCTGGTCTGGCTGTACCGGCCCTATCTGGTGGAGGGCGTGGTGCTGGTGTGCATCAATGTCGTCACCGGGGTGGTCGCGCCAATCCTGTGGGAAAAGCTTGCCCCCTACCAGCAGAAGCGGCTCCTCGTCTTCCTCGACCCCAGCATCGATGCCAAGGCGTCGGGCTATCACGTCATCCAGTCGCAGGTCGCGATCGGGTCTGGTGGCTGGCTCGGCAAGGGCTTCACACTCGGCACGCAGAAACGCCTCAACTTCGTGCCCGAGCAGCAGACGGACTTCATCTTCGCCGTCGTTGGCGAGGAGCTTGGCTTCCTCGGCGTGACACTGGCCCTGACGCTGTTCCTGACGCTGTTCCTCCGGGCGATCCGGATCTCGTCCCGGGCCAACGATCCGTTTGCCAGCCTGATCGCATTCGGGCTCCTCGCCAGCTGGCTGGTGCATGTGGTGGAGAACGTCGGGATGACGCTCAACCTGATGCCGATCACCGGCATTCCGCTTCCGTTCTTCAGCTACGGCGGCAGTTTCATGCTGGCGTCCTGGCTCTCCGTGGGCATCCTCATGCGGGTCAGCGGCGAGGGACGCGGTCGGGGGGACCTGGCGGTCATCTGACGACGCGCTGGTCCGCTCAGCCGAGCCCGTCCCGGCGTCCCGCGTGCCAACCCGAAGCATTGCCCGACCCCTCGATTCTGGCGAGATTACTGGATGGCATGGTTCCGCAAGGAGAAGAAGCCCCGGCAGCCCCGGCGCGAAAAGCTGGAGATCCCGCGTGATGCGTGGGTCAAGTGCGAAGCGTGCGGGCATACCGACATCCGCGACAACTTCGAGCGGAACCTCAACGTCTGCCCGAACTGCGATTATCACCGCCGCATCCGGGCGTCGGAGTACCTGTCGATCCTGCTGGACGAGGACTCGATCGACGAGCGTGACTCGGAACTGCGCTCGACCGATCCGCTCAGCTTTCCCGACTACCCGGCGCGCCTGAAGAAGTCCACCGGCAGCGCTGGCGACCAGGATGCCGTCATCACGGCGACCGGGCGCCTGGCCGGCATGCCGCTGAACGTCGGCGCGATGGATTTCGCCTTCATGGGCGGCTCGATGGGCTCCGTGGTCGGCGAGAAGCTGGCGCGACTCGGCCAGCACTCCCTCGAGAAGAAGTTTCCACTGGTGATCGTCTCCGCATCGGGCGGGGCTCGCATGCAGGAAGGCGTGCTGTCGCTGATGCAGATGGCGAAAGTCTCGGCCATGCTGTCCATGCTCGGCGAGCGACGGATTCCCTACATCTCGATCCTCACCAACCCGACCACCGGTGGCGTGAGCGCGAGCTATGCCATGCTGGGTGATGCCATCATCGCCGAGCCGGGCGCCGTGATCGGCTTTGCCGGCCCGCGGGTGATCAAGCAGACGATTGGCCAGGATCTCCCCGATGGGTTCCAGACGGCGGAGTTCCTGATGGAGCATGGCATGCTGGACTCGGTCGTGCACCGGCATGAGCTGAAGTCCACCGTCGGTCGGCTTTTGCGCCATATGACCGGAAAGCCCGCCGCGTCAGGCTGGTCGGCGGCCTGACGACGATGACGGCTGGTGGCGCGGCGTCTCCGGACTACCGCGCGGCCATCGCCGCACTGGCCGCGCGGACCACGCAGGGTGTGCGACTCGGGCTCGATCGAACGAGGGCCCTGCTCGATGTGTGTGGCGCCCCACACCTGCGTCTGCGCGCACTGCACGTGGCCGGGACAAACGGCAAGGGCAGCACCTGCGCCACGCTCGATGCCGTGCTGCAACAGATGGGCTTCCTCACGGGACGATACTCGTCGCCGCACCTGATCGACTTCACCGAGCGGGTGCTCGTGAACGGTGTCGCCGTGCGACAGCAGCAGGTGCTGGACTGGATGCATCGCTACCAGCGGGACATCGACGCACTCGGCGCGACGTTTTTCGAGGCGACGACGGCAATGGCCTTCTCGCTGCTCGCGGACGCGGAGGTCGACATCGCCGTCGTGGAAGTGGGACTCGGCGGCCGCCTCGACTCCACCAACGTGATCACGCCGCTGGTCGCCGCCGTGACCGCCATCGGCCTCGATCACCGGGAGTATCTCGGCGACACCGTCGAGGCGATCGCGCTGGAGAAAGCGGGCATCTTCAAGCCTGGCGTGCCGGCAGTGATCGGTGACCGGGATCCGGCGGTCATCGCCACGCTCGTCGCGGCGGCGGAGCGCGCCGGTGCGCGCCCGATCGTCGTCACGACGGAGACGCTGCCGCTCGAGTCGGTCCGGCTGACGGAGTCGGGCACCGCGATCCGCCTGCGCGATGGCGATGCGCACCTCGAGGTCACGAGTGCGCTGATGGGCACGCATCAGGCGCAGAACATGGCGACGGCGATCGCGACGCTGCGTGCGGCGGGTGCGCCATTCGTCCCAACGACTGCGGATCTCGTGGCGGGCGCAGCGGGAACGAGGCTGGCGGGTCGCTTCCAGCGCGTGGGCCGCTGGCTGTTCGACGTGGCACACAATCCTGATGGCATGCAGACGGTCGTGGGATCGCTGGCGGCGGTGGCGTTGCCACGGCCGCTGGTGGCGGTGATGTGCGTGCTGTCGGACAAGGACTGGCGCGCCATGCTCGACCCGTTGCTGCCCCACCTCGATGCACTCTGGCTGACCGATGCGCCGACCGCGCCAGCGTCCCGCCGCTGGCCGCTGGCCGCCGTGGCGGAGTACGCTGCCGCTGCGGCCGGCGGACGGTGCACGGTGATCGCACAGCCGGATTTCAACGCGGCGCTCGACGCTGCGGCGCAGGGCGCTGGGACGGTCCTGGTGACTGGTTCCTTTCACACGGTGGGGGATGCGATGCAGCGGTTGCAGATCGATCCCCTTGCCGGGTAAGCTTGCCGGATGGCCTCGATCCGCCCCCTCAACGGTTTTCGCGACTTCTATCCGCCGTCGTTCGCCGAGCGCGCCCACATCTTCGCCACCTGGCGCCGTGTCGCGGCGCGGTACGGTTTCGTCGAGTATGACGGGCCGCCGCTGGAGCCGCTGGAGCTGTACACGAAGAAGAGCGGCGCCGAGATCGTCGATCAGCTCTACAATTTCGTGGACAAGGGTGGCCGTGACGTCGCGCTGCGTCCCGAGATGACGCCGACGGTGGCACGGATGGTGGCGGCGCAGGCCAATGCACTGCGCAAGCCGGTGCGCTGGTTCTCCATTCCGCAGCTCTTCCGCTACGAGCGGGCGCAGCGCGGCCGGTTGCGCGAGCACTTTCAGCTCAACGCCGACATCTTCGGCGACGGCGGCGAGGCGACCGACGCCGAACTGCTCGCGATGGTGATCGACATGCTGCGCGAGTTCGGCCTCACGAGCGATGACGTTCGCATCCGACTCTCCGACCGCCGGCTGCTCAACACCGTGCTGGCGGCGCTCGGCCACCCGGCCGCGCGCGTGCCTGCGATCTACGCGGTGCTCGACAAGCTGGATCGCACGCCACGCGAACTGTCGGTCGAGAAGCTGGTCGCCGCCGGTTGCAGCGCGACGGAGGTGGATGCGCTGCTGTCGCTCATCGAGCGCACCGTGGCCGACGGCGTCTCTGCGCTGGAAGCGCTGCTCGGCGATGCCGACGGTGCCGCGCGGCTGGTCGCGATGCGTGAGACGCTGGCCATGACCGAAGCCCTGATCGGTGCGCCGGTCATGCCGTGGGTGCAGCTCGACCTGACCATCGTGCGAGGCCTCGCCTACTACACCGGCATCGTCTTCGAGGTGTTCGACTCGAAGGGTGAGCTGCGTGCCGTCTGCGGCGGTGGACGATACGACGAGCTGCTGAAGGGTCTTGGCGGCGTGGACATGCCTGCGGCCGGCTTTGGCTGGGGTGATGTCGTGCTCGGAGAGCTGCTGCGCGATCGGGGGCTGCTGCCGTCGGCACCTCCGGCGCCGGAATTCTACGTCGCCGCGGGCGACGACGTGGCTGCCGCGACCGTTCGCGAAATCGTCGGTGCGCTGCGGCGGCATGGACGACGTGTGGAGTATGCGCTGCGGCCACAGCAACTCGGCAAGCAGTTGAAGGCGGCCGTGAGCGCCGGGGCCGCGCACGCCCTCATCCTGCGTGGCGACGCCGCGGGCGAGGGCACCCTGCGCGACCTGGTGAGTGGCGAGGAGACGACCGTGGTGCTGGCGAGCTGGCTCGCCGACACGCAGTGAGCTGGCAGGTATTCCAACAGCCGGTGCCGCATGGCACCGACGGAGCAGCATGAGCGACGACAAGAAGCTTCCGACGCGCGCCGAGGACTTCAGCGCCTGGTACAACGAGCTGGTGCTGAAGGCGGAGCTGGCCGACTACTCGCCGGTGCGCGGCTGCATGGTGATCCGCCCCGACGGCTACGGCATCTGGGAGCGCATGCAGCTCGCGCTCGACCAGATGTTCAAGGCGACGGGGCACCGCAATGCGTACTTCCCGCTGTTCATCCCGGAGAGCTTCCTGAAGAAGGAGGCGAGCCACGTGGAAGGCTTCGCGCCGGAGCTTGCCGTCGTCACGCATGGCGGCGGCTCGAAGCTCGAGGAGCCGCTGGTGGTGCGCCCCACCTCCGAGACGATCATCTACCACATGTTCGCGAAGTGGCTGCAGAGCTACCGCGACCTGCCGTTCCTCTACAACCAGTGGGCCAACGTGGTGCGCTGGGAGATGCGCACGCGCCTCTTCCTGCGCACCACCGAGTTCCTGTGGCAGGAAGGTCACACGGCGCATGCCACGCACGACGAGGCCGAGGCGGAGACGCGGCAGATGCTCGGCGTGTATCGCACCTTCATGGAACAGTGGATGGCGATGCCGGTGGTCACCGGCCAGAAGTCCGAGAGCGAGAAGTTCGCTGGCGCGCTGCGCACCTTCTCGTGCGAGGCGATGATGCAGGACAACCGCGCGCTGCAGGCGGGGACGTCGCACAATCTCGGGCAGAATTTCTCGAAGGCCTTCGACCTCACGTTCCAGACCGAGGCCGGCGGCATCGAGCACGCCTGGAACACCAGCTGGGGCGTGAGCACGCGCATGATCGGCGGGCTCGTGATGACGCACGGCGACGACAACGGCCTGCAGATCCCGCCGAAGCTGGCGCCGATCGAGGTGGTGATCGTGCCGATCTGGAAGACTGACGAGGAGCGCGCCACGGTGTTCGAGCTGGCGCACAGGGTGAAGGCGGAGATCAGTGGACGCGAGCGTGGCCTCGTCGGCCGCGTGACGGCACACGTCGATGATCGCGTCGGCATCAAGCCCGGCGCGAAGTATTTCCACTGGGAGCTGAAGGGCATCCCGATCCGGATGGAGATCGGTCCACGCGACGTGGCCGCGAACCAGTGCGTGCTGGTGCGGCGCGACGTGAAGGGCAAGAACGCGGTGTCGCTGGACGGTGTGCTCGACACCATCCACGCCATGCTCGACACGATGCAGGCGGACATGTTCGCCGCCGCGGTGGCCCGTCGCGAGGCGAACAGCCATCGCGGCGAGATCACCTACGATCGGTTCAAGGAGATCATGGATGGGCCGGGCGGCTTCGTGTACGCGGGCTGGAACGGCGATCCGGCGGTCGAGGCGCAGGTGAAGGAGGAGACGAAGGCCACCATTCGCTGCATCCCCGATCCCGAGTTCCGCTCGGCCGTTGCCCCGGCGCGCTGCATGGTGACCGGTGAGCCGGCGACGCACGAGGTGATATGGGCGAAGGCGTACTGATGTCGGGGTTCCACCGGCGCGACGGGACGCTGGTCTGCGAGGATGCCTCGCTGACCGGCATCGCGGCGGCCGTTGGCACGCCCACGTACGTGTATTCCGCGGGGAGTGTCCGCAGTGCCTATGCGCGTCTCGCGACGGCGCTGGCTGGGCTGCCGGTGCACATCCACTACGCCGTGAAGGCGAACTCCAGCCTGGCGCTGCTCGCGCTTCTGCGCGAGTGCGGGGCAGGGGTGGACGTGGTGTCGGCCGGCGAGATGCACCGCGCGCACCTGGCGGGCTTCACCGGGTCACAGATCGTCTTCGCCGGCGTGGGCAAGACGCGACGCGAGATGGCGCAGGCACTGGACCTCGGTGTGCATTGCTTCAATGTCGAGAGCGAGGAGGAGCTCGAACTGCTCTCGCTGGTGGCACTCGAGCGCGGCGTCACGGCGCCGGTCTCGCTGCGGATCAATCCCGGCGTCGGCAACGTGACCGCAGCCCATGCCTACATCGCGACGGGCGAGGAAGGGACGAAGTTCGGCATCCCGGCCACGCGTGGTCTGGCCGCAGCACAACGCGCCGCAGCGCTCGACGGGATCGACCTGATCGGCCTGGACATGCACATCGGCTCGCAGATCGGCGAGGTCGAGGCGTTCGCCGACGCGCAGCGGCGCCTGCGGGCACTGCTCGATGAGATCCGTGCGGCGGGAATCACCTCGGTGCGTGCCGTCGACGTCGGCGGCGGGTTTCCGATCGCCTACACCGAGCGCGAGCCCGACGCCGACCTGGCCGCGTTTGCCGGCGTGCTGCGCACGACCTTCGGTGATGCGGGCGTGGACCTGATCGTCGAACCGGGCCGGTTTCTCGTGGCCGACGCGGGCGTGCTGCTGACGGAGGTCCTCTTCCGGAAGTCGAGTGGACCCAAGCACTTCATGATCGTCGATGCGGCGATGAACGACCTGCTGCGGCCCTCGCTGTACGAGGCGCATCATGCCATCGAGCCGGTGCTGCCGACCGCGGCAGCGGTGCGCACCGTCGATGTGGTCGGCCCGGTCTGCGAGAGTGGTGACTTCCTCGCACTGGACCGCGACATGCCGGATGTCGGCGCGGGCACCCTGCTCGCGGTCCGCACCGCAGGCGCCTACGGGTACGTCATGAGCTCGACCTACAACTCGCGCCCACGCGCTGCCGAGGTGCTCGTGGATGGCGATCGCTGGGCCGTCGTGACGGCGCGTGAGACGCTCGACGACCTGATCCGGCTCGAGCGCATCGCCCCCGACTGGAGACATGACTGATGCGCATTGGCCTGCTCGCCGACACGCACGACCGAATCGACGCCGTCGCGGAGCTCGCGGCGCGCATGGCCGCAGGCGGTGTGGGGTACGTGATCCATGCCGGCGACTTCTGCTCGCCATTCAGCCTCCGCCCGATCCAGGATCTGCAGCTCGCGCTGAACGGCGTGTTCGGCCGCAATGACGGCGACCACGAGGCGCTGCGTGCGATGGCGATGACCGGGCTGGGCTCGGAACTCTTCGAGTCGCCGCACAGCTTCGAGCTGAAGGGCAAGAGCATTCTCGTGGTGCACGACCTGAACGAGGCGAATGCCCGCTCGGTCGAGTCGCACGACATCGTCATCCACGGCTGCACCCATCGTGAAGAGATGAAGACGCGCGGGAAGACGCTCATCGTGAACCCCGGTGAGGCCTGCGGGTGGCTGCATGGCGCACCGACCGGTGCCATCCTCGACCTGGACACGCGCCACGTCGAGATCATCAAGTTGACCGAGCACACATGGAGCGCGCGGTGAGCAGCCGTATCCTCATCATCGATTGCGGGTCGCAGTTCACGCAGCTCATCGCGCGCCGGGTCCGCGAGGCGCGTGTCTTCTCCGAGATCCACCCCTCGACACGGTCGCTGGAGTGGATCCGCGACTGGAACCCGACCGGCATCATCCTCAGCGGTGGCCCGAGCTCGGTCAGTGACGCCGGTGCGCCGACGATCGACCCGGCATTGCTCGACGTCGCGCCGGTGCTGGGCGTGTGCTACGGCATGCAGCTCATCGCGCACCTGCAGGGCGGCAGCGTCATCGGTGGCGGACGGCGCGAGTATGGCCGCGCGGATGTCGAGGTGATGGAGTCGAAGGGCCTGTTTGCAGGCTTCGAGGTCGGCGATCGCTCGACGGTATGGATGAGCCACGGCGACCACGTCGACGTCGTGCCACCCGGCTACGTGCAGACCGCACGCAGCGGCACGACCGTGGCCGGCTTCCGGCACGAATCAAAGCCGATCCACGCCGTCCAGTTCCACGCCGAAGTGATGCACAGCGTGCGCGGCGCGGAGATGCTGCAGAACTTCCTCTTCGAGGTCTGCCGCTGCACGGCCGACTGGACGCCCGGGCACTTCATCGACCAGCAGGTGGCGAGCATCCGCGAGCGCGTCGGTGACGCGCAGGTGATCTGCGGACTCTCCGGCGGAGTGGACAGCGCCGTCGCGGCCGCACTCGTCCACAAGGCGATCGGCGACCAGCTGACCTGCATCTTCGTCGACACGGGGCTGCTGCGTCTGCACGAGCGCGAACAGGTGGAGCGCACCTTCGCATCCGGCCTTGGGATCACGCTGATCACCGTGCGTGCCGAACGGCAGTTCCTCGACGCACTGGCCGGCCACGGCGACCCGGAGGTGAAGCGGAAGCGGATCGGGCACACCTTCATCGACGTGTTCGAGCAGGCAAGCGCGGATGCCGGCAAGGATGCGAAGTTCCTCGTGCAGGGCACGCTCTATCCGGACGTGATCGAGTCGGTGAGTGCCACGGGCGGGCCGTCGGCGACGATCAAGACGCATCACAACGTCGGTGGTCTGAAGCCGGACATGCAGTTCGCGCTGATCGAGCCGCTGCGCGAGCTGTTCAAGGACGAGGTGCGCAACGTCGGCCGTGAACTCGGCCTGCCGGAGGAGATGGTAGGTCGCCACCCGTTCCCCGGTCCTGGACTGGCGATCCGCATCCTCGGTGAGGTCACCGAGCACGCCCTCGACATCCTGCGCGCGTCGGACGCGATCTACCTCGAGGAGATTCGCGCGGCCGGACTGTATCCCGACATCTGGCAGGCGTTCGCGGTGTTCCTGCCGGTGCGCTCCGTCGGCGTGATGGGCGACGGGCGCACCTACGAGCATGTGATTGCGCTGCGTGCCGTCACGAGCACCGACGGCATGACGGCCGACTGGTTCCCGTTCCCGTCCGAGGTGCTCGGCCGCATCTCGAACCGGATCATCAACGAGGTGGATGGCGTGAACCGTGTGGTCTACGACATCAGCTCGAAGCCGCCGGCGACGATCGAGTGGGAGTGACGGCGCGCCCCTGCGGCAGCGGGCGCGCGTCGGCTAGACGTCCTTCTCGGCCAGCAGGCGCATGAAGTCGTCGGGCGACGTGAGCGCCGCCAGCATCTTCGGCACGTCAGCCTCCTTGCCGAACTGCGCAATCTTGCCAAGCACTGGCAGGTACTGGTTTGACACTTCGAGCGGCGGCGCGACGATCAGGAAAAAGAAGTGGACCGGCTTGTCGTCCATCGCCTTGAAGTCCACGCCATCGATCTTCCGTCCGAACGCAACGCGCAGCTTGTTGACGACGAGGGAGCGGCAGTGCGGAATCGCGAGGCCGCGTCCGATGCCTGTGGATCCGAGGTTCTCCCGGCGCTTCAGCATCTTGAACAGCATGCCTTCGGACTTCTCGTCGAGCCGCAGCAGCCCGATCAGCTCCTTCAGCACCTCGTCCTTCGTGCTGCCCTGAAGGTCGAGCTGAACGGCGTCCAGTGAGAAAAACTCGCGCAGTTCCATCGGGTTCCTTGCGTCGGCTGCCGCTGCCGCACCGCGTCGTACAGGTGACGGGGGCATGGTCCAGCCCCGGGGAACTTGCGAAAGTACCCCCCGGTTCGGGGGGTGTCAAACGGCGGGCGCGGCGGTATCCGGGTTCTGCAGATACCTTTCTTGCATGATGTTTCCGTATCCTGTCGGGCACGCCGTGCCACTGTTCCTCGCTCCGATGGCGGGTGTCTCCGAGTCGCCGTTCCGGCGCCTCTGCCGCACGCATGGCGCCGACGTCGTGGTGACCGAGTTCCTCTCGGCGGAAGGCATCCGGCGCGAGAATGAGGCGACGATCGCGAAGCTGCGCTTCCTGCCCGAGGAGCACCCGATCGGCGTGCAGATCTTCGGGGCCGATCCCGTCGCCATGGGCGAGGCCGCGGCGCTCGTCACGGATGTGTTCCATCCGGATTTCGTCGACATCAACTTCGGCTGCCCGGTCAAGAAGGTCGTGCGGCGCAACGGCGGGTCCGGCTGCCTGCGCGACCTCGATCTGGTGCAGACCGTCATTCGCGCCGTGGCAGGCAGTACGCACTTGCCAGTGACCGTCAAGATCCGTAGCGGCTGGAACGAGGAGATGCGCGATCCGGTGACGATTGCGCTGCGGTGTCAGGACGCCGGCGCCCGCGCCCTCGCTCTGCATCCGCGCACCCGAACGCAGATGTACTCCGGGCATGCGCATTGGGACGAGATCGCCGCGGTGAAGGCGGCGCTCTCCATCCCGGTGATCGGCAACGGTGACATCAAGACTGCCGAGGATGCCTTCCGCATGCGGCAGGAGACCAACTGCGATGCGGTCATGATTGCGCGCGGCTCATTCGGGCAACCGTGGATCTTCGATCAGGCGCGCGCGCTGCTCGAGGGACGGACGCCACCCGCGGCGCCACCCGTCGAGGAACGCTTCGCGATCGCGATCAGGCATGCGCGCATGGCCGATGTGTACGAGGCAGACCGCCGTGGTGCTGCGATCGAGTTCCGCAAGCACCTGGGCTGGTACTGCAAGGGCCTGCCAGGGTCGGCCAAGCTCCGCGCCCGGCTGCATCAGGTGGATTCGCTGGGGCAGGTCGAGGATATCTTCGGCGACTATCTCCAGAACCGACAGCGCTATCTGGATACCGTGCCAGCGGCTGCCGACGGGACCGACGGTGCGCTGCAGGAGAGTCGCATCGACGCGTGAACCGGTGCCGACCCATGACCGTGCCATGGCGTTGGTGTCCTCGGCGCGGTTCGGTCGTCCAGCGCTCTGATGGCATCGTCCACCGGCACACATGTGTCGGGTGGCAGCGCCATGCGTTTGTGTCCCGCAGCCGATCCTCTGTGCTAATTATCCATTCTTCGGCATGTCGCGCAGTGCCTGCACGTCAGCATCCCATCCCGTGACGCATCCTCCCGCGCGGTCCCGACTCGTCCTGCTGCTGCTGATCGTCCCGTGGATCGCCGCCGCGGTATTCGCGTCGCGGAATGGCATCGCCGGCGTGACCTCGAGCGCGTTCCTGCACCCCGAAGTGGTCGTCGTCGCCCTCGCCGTGGTCATTGCGGCCGGCGCGGCGGTGCTGATGCTACCGACCGCCACCCAGTCGCTGCACCGCGCGCTCGGCTATGCCTCGGGCCTGCTCGCGCCATTCGCCGCACTCGTCGCGCTGCAGACCGGCGGCTCACACTCGGTCGCGTTCATCGCGGCAAGCGTCTGTGCGCTGGGCACGACTGTCGCCACCGAGTGGCCCGGCGTGCTGCTCGGCGCTACAGGCATTCTCGCGGTCACCTTCGTCGCCCCGGCACTCGGTGGCGCGAGTCTCGCCACCGCCGACGTCGGGTACGGCGTGACGGTGGTGCTGACGGTCGCCGTGTTGCCAGTCGCGTACATCATGCGCTCGATGCAGCGTGGGACGATGCGCACGCTCGCCGAGTTGCCAGCCTTCGCCGCGGCACCCGGTGACGCGGCGTTGGAACTGCCTCAGGCGCTGCTCGACGTGCGTGCAGTGATGGAGTCGGAAGCCGGTGAGGCCCGCATGCGCAGCGAGGCCCTTGCCCGGTACCTGCGGCAGGTACGGGATACGCTTGGTGCCACCGATGCCGTCTATTGGCGGGCCGGACGCTCCGGCGTCGCGCTCGTGCCCACGGCGTGGGCGAGCACCGACGGCGCGCCGTGGGAGTCGGGGCACCATGCACTCGGCAGTGAACTCGTCGCCGTGCAGAGCGCGTTGCGGGTGGCGCTGTTCGACGGGGCTGCCGAGGGCTTGGTGGCCGCCGTCTCGGTGCCCGGACCATCGCACGCCTGCGGTGTGCTGTCGCTGCATGCCGCACGCCTTGGCACGTCGACCGAAGTGCTCGGCCGCTGGCTGCCACGCTTTGCGGACAACCTCGGTCTGCTCGCCCAGCTGCTCGACACGCAGACCGAGTACAGTCGCCAGAACCGCCAGGCGCAGGGCCTGCTGCAGGCGTCGCAGACGTTTCAGCAGCAGCGCACGATCGATACCCTCGGACAGTCCATCTGCGACTCGGCGCTCGCCGTGACCGGTGCCACGCGCGCATCGTTGGTGCGCTGGTATCGCGAGACATCCACCGGCGTCACGCAAAGCGTCACCTCGGGGCACCATCTCCAGCGTGGATCACCGATCGCCTCCGATTCACTGGTCGGACAATTGTGTGCGACGGGCCTGCCACAGGTCTGGGAGGACGCGCGCATGGTGGAGCAGGTGACGCCGGTCTACAGCAATGGCCACACCATCACGCAGCTTGGCAGCATGAGCGTGGTGCCGCTGCGGCAGGGCGATACCGTGACCGGCGCGATCGTCGTCGAGAGCGAAGCGGTGGGAGGTGTGCTGGTTCGTGACATGCGCAATTTGCGCCTGCTCGGCGCCGTCGCGTCGGTCTCGCTCGACACGGTGTGGCAGATCGAGGAAGCGACGCGCCGTGCGCGGACCGACGCGTTGACTGGCCTTGCCAACCGTCGAGCCTTCGACGAGGCGCTGGGTCGCGCGATCGCCGAGGCGGATCGCTTCGGACACAACGTCGGGCTGGTGATCTGCGACGTGGACAACTTCAAGCGCGTGAACGACCTGTACGGTCACGAGGTCGGCGACCACGTCCTCCGCTCCATCGCCGCGTCGCTCTCGCAGAACGTGCGTGGCGTGGATCTCGTTGCGCGCTACGGCGGCGAGGAACTGGTCATGCTCCTCGGCAAGGCGGACGTGGCCATGTCGTGGGAGGTCGCGGAGCGCATGCGGGCCGCGATCGAGGCACGAACGATCGGCGTCGGCGAGCATCTGGTGCACGTGACTGCATCGTTCGGCGTCGCGTCGTACCCCGAAACCTCGCGGACTGGTGACGAGCTCTTCCCTGCCGCCGACAAGGCGCTGTACGTGGCCAAGCGGGAGGGGCGCAACTGCGTGCGGTACGCGCGGCCCCTGCAGCGGGAACAGGCGGATGAGGGAGAGGGTATCCCTGAGGACGGGGAGGCGGAGTGACGTCTGGCAGAGGTGCGCCGGGGGCCGATCCTGAGTAGGTTACGCTTGCAGTATCTGTCGGGGGCGACTTGGCTTCGACGGGGATGTAGCAGTTACGGTAGCGTGTCGAGGTTCTCGGACTCCTCGTAAATCCATCTGGGAAAACACAATCGCCAACAACAACTTGGCCCTGGCTGCCTAACTTTTAGTTAGACCAGCAGTGCGTATGTGGAAGCCCG
>JANNXU010000024.1:0-13497 GCA_031409715.1 Gemmatimonadaceae bacterium
CGCCGGCCTCACGGGGTGCGCCAGTGCCCGCACTGCCACGCCTCCCGCAGCCCGGCCCGCCCCCGACGCGGCGATGATCGCGCGCGCCCGCGGCATCCACGAGCGCGTGCTCACCATCGATACTCACGTCGACATCGCGCCGGCCAACTTCCGCGCCGACACGCTGAACTACGCCACACGCCTGCCGCGCACGCAGGTGGACCTGGTGAAGATGGAGGAGGGCGGCCTCGATGCGGCCTTCCTGATCGTCTACGTCGGCCAGACACCGGAGCTGGACAGCGCCGCCTTCGCCCGCGCCAACGCGCAGGCCCTCGAGAAGTTCGCCGCCGTGCATCGCTTCGCCGAGCAGATCGCGCCGACGCGCGTCGGCCTCGCCACCAGCGCCGCCGAGGCGCGCGCGATCTATGCCAGTGGCCGCAAGGTGGTCTTCATCGGCGTCGAGAACGGCTTCCCCATCGGCGCCGACATCACCAACGTCCGCCGCTTCTACGAGCTGGGCGGCCGCTACATGTCGCTGGCGCACAACGGGCACAGCCAGCTCTCCGATTCCAACACCGGCGAACGGGATGGCGTCTGGCGCTGGAACGGTCTCTCCCCGCTCGGTCGCCAGGTGATCGGCGAGATGAACCGCCTCGGCATGATGATCGACATCTCGCATCCGTCCAAGGCGAGCATGCTGCAGACCATCGAGCTCTCGCGTGCCCCGATCATCGCCAGCCACAGCGGCGTGCGCGCAATCTGCAACCACAGCCGCAACCTGGACGACGAGCAGATTCGTGCCATGGGGAAGAACGGCGGTGTGATCCAGCTCGTCGCGTTCAACAGCTACGTCAAGTGCGACCCGAAGAAGGATGCGGAGCGAAACCAGATCCGCGCCGACGCGATCGCCGCCCTGCGCGCGGAGTTCGGCATCGCCGCCGTGGCACAGGACGGGATGCGTGCCCAGATCGATGCACTGCCCACCGAACGCAAGAACGCCTATCTCGCGAGGCAGGAGGAGATCATCTCGCGTCGCACGCTGGGTGACACGCCGGCCACGGTCGCGGACTACGTGAACCACATCGACTACGTGGTGAAGATGATCGGCATCGACCATGTCGGCATCTCGTCCGACTTCGACGGCGGTGGCGGTGTGGACGGCTGGCGCAATGCGTCGGAGACGTTCAACGTCACGCTCGAACTCGTCCGTCGCGGCTACTCCGAGGAGCAGATCGCGAAGATCTGGGGCGGCAACCTGCTGCGCGTCATGGAGGCAGCGGAGAAGGTCGCCGCGTCGTCATCGGCCACGATGAAGCAGTAGCCGTCCCCGCACCACTCCCCGCCTCCGGCCCCCGACATGTCACTGCGCACCGCCGTCCTCGCACCGCTCTTCCTGCTGCCAGCGGCGTTCGCCGCCGACCCGCCGCGGTTCACGGCGCTGCAGCCGGAGCTGCTTGGCCTGGGCGCCAGCTTCACCAACGCGGTTGCCGACTACGATGGCGATGGTGACCTCGACCTGTTCGTCGGGTTCGGCGGCACGCCAAACCGGCTCTATCGCAACGACGCCGGCGTGCTGGTGGATGTCGCGGCCGCCGCCGGTGTGGCGGATGCGCGGGCGGTGCGCTCCGCCGCCTGGGCCGACTACGACGGCGACGGCGATCCCGACCTGCTCGTCGGATTCGCACCCGGCACCGCGTCGGTGCTCAAGCTCTACCGGAACGATGGCGGCACGTTCGTCGACGTGACCGCCGCTGCCGGCGTGTCGGTCGCCACCGGCGGCGTGCGCCAGTTCAGCTTCGTGGACTTCGATGGCGACGACGATCTCGATCTCTCCGTCGCCTTCCGCGATCGCGCCAACATGGTCTTCCGCAACACGCGCGGCACCTTCACCGCCGTCGCCGACAGCCTGGGACTCGCCGATCCGCGCAAGAGCGTCGGGGCGCTGTGGGTCGACGTCGACGAGGATGGGGATCTCGACTACCTCGTCGCCAATCAGGATGGCGACGCGAACGCGCTGTTCCGCAATGACGGCGACCACTTCACGGACATCGCCGCCGCGATGGGTGCCCAGTGGGGCGGACGGGCGCCAGGCCTCGCCACCAACGGCACCGTGCGGCCCTGCGCCGCCGACATGGATCGCGACGGGCACTTCGACCTGCTCTTTGCCAACTATGGGCCCAACGGCCTGCTGCTGAAGCGCAACGGGACCTTCAGCGACATGTCGTCCGCGTGGGGCATCGGGGCCGACGGTCGGTACGACGCCTGCGCCACGGCCGACATCGACCACGACGGTGCACTCGACCTGTACGTGAACGGCACCGTCACCGGCGGCACGAGTTATCCCGACTTCCTCTTCCACAACACCGGCTCGCACCTCGACGACGTCACGCCGGCCAACATCAAGGCGCTGCAGGCCGATCACGGCGTGCTCTGGTTCGACATCGACCGCGACGGTGACCTGGACCTGGCGCTGACCGGTGCACAGCCCACCGGCATGCACCTCGTGCTGCGCAACGACCTCGATCCCTCGGTGGCGCGCCGTTCGCTTTTCGTGCGCGTCGTGAACGGAAAGGGACGCGCCACCCGCGCCGGCGCCGAGGTGCGCCTCTACGCCGCCGGCACCCGCACGCTCCTCGGGACGCAACTCGTCGATACCGGATCGGGCTATAATTCCCAGAACGACATGCCCGTCCACTTCGGTTTGCCCGAGATGCAATGGGTGGATGTCGAGGTCACGTGGCCATCGCGCGGAACACGGCGCGTCGTGCGCGTGCGCAACGTGCAGCCGCAGCGGTACGCCGGCGCGGCCCTGGTGGTGAAGGTGCCGTGACTTGAGGTCGCCTGCCGCCCGGGCATCTGCAGTGCATGTCCCCAACGCTGGCGCTGCGGTGCGCTGCACGTCACCCGACGGCATCGCCGGCAACCCAGCCGCACATCAATGGCCCCACCCACCACACGCTCTCGATGACCCCTGCCTTCTGGCGCCGCTGGCACCGCTGGATCGGTTTCCCGGCCGCACTCTTCCTGCTCTTCGCCTCCGTCACGGGCCTGCTGCTCGCCATCACCGAGTTCTTCGGCGACGAGGAGGCGCTGCGCGAAGCCACGCGCGGCACCGTCAGCCCCTTCACCGTGGCCGCACCAGCGCTGGTCAGCGATCCGGTCACCCGCGCCCTCGCGGCCGTCGCGGCGCAGGCCGCGGGCGCGCCGGTGGACAAGGTCGAGATCCAGCTCAAGGGCGGCGAACCGACCGTCGCCGTCTACACCGGCAATCGCACCGGGGGCGAGGACAAGAAGTACGTCGTGAGCGTGAAGACGGGCACGATCCTGCGCACCGAGGAGTACGTCGACAAGCCGTTCCTGATCCGCCTCCACAGCGGGGAGTTCTTCGGCGACGGCGGGCTGGTCGGCGCGATGTTCTGGGCACTCTCGCTGATCGCGCTCACGATCTCGGGCATCGCCATCTTCTGGCGCATGCGGCGCAAGGACGTGACGGGCTGGCGGAGATACTTCTACTGACGCGATACCCGGTGAAGTACGCACTGCCGGCCGTTCTCGCGCTCGCGTCGGCGCTGCTGCCCGCGGCGTGCGCGCGCCCCGCCCCCGATGTCGCCCCTCCCTACGACGTCGTGATCCGGCATGGCCTCGTCATCGATGGCACCGGTGCGCATGCACGCATCGCCGATGTCGCCATCCGCGGCAACCGCATCGCACGCATCGCCCCTCGCATCGACGAGTCGGCGCGTGACGTGATCGACGCCACGGGACTGGTCGTCAGCCCCGGCTTCATCGAGCCGCATGCGCACATCAGCGATATCGCCGACCATCCGGACGCGGAGAACTTCCTGCGGCAGGGCATCACCACCATCGTGGCGAGCCTGCACAGCATGGACCAGCCCTACCCGCTCGGCGCCTTCCTCGACACGCTCCGCGTCGCGCCCAACACGGCCTGGACTGCCGGTCACACCTGGATGCGCAAGCGCATCATGCGGCTCGACGACCGCGATCCCACCGCCGGCGAACTCGCCGCGATGTCGGCACTGGTCCGCAGCGCCATGGACGACGGTGCCTTCGGGCTCGGCACGGGACTGGAATACACCCCCGCCAACTTCTCGAAGACCGCCGAGGTGATCGCGCTCGCCCGCGCCGCCATGCGGCCGCATGCGCTCTACGTCACGCACCTGCGCGACGAGGGCGCAGCACTGGATGCTGCGGTCGCCGAGGCGCTCACGATCGGTTCGGCCGCGCAGGTGCCGGTCCACATCAGCCACCTCAAGATTACCGGCGCCGCCAACTGGACCCACAGCGCGGCGATCCTGCAGCGCCTCGATTCCGCCACGCGCGCCGGCACACGCACCAGCTTCGACGTCTATCCGTATCTCGCCTACAGCACCTACTCCGACCTGATGTTCCCGCCGTGGGCGCTGGCCGGCGGCACGGCGGAGTTCGCGCGCCGCGCGGCTGATCCTGCCACCCGCGCGAGGCTGATTGCGGAGATGCGCCCCGTGTTCGCGGCGCAGACGGGCAACACGCTCGAGAGCGTGCAGTTTCGCGTGCATCCGGTCACGCCATCGCTCAACGGCAAGACGCTGGCAGACCACCTTCGGCTCGCCGGTGCGCCGCTCACACTCGATGCCGGCTTCGATGCGCTGATCACGCTGCAGGCCGCCGGCGGCTTCATCGGCGTGTTCCAGGGCATGAGTGACGTGGACCTCGATCGCTTCCTGCAGCATCCGATGGCCTCCATCTCTTCCGATGGCGACCTCGTCACCCCGGGCGTCGGTTTCCCGCATCCGCGCAGCTACGGCGCGTTCCCGCGGGTGCTCGCCCGCTATGTGCGCGAGCGTCACGTGCTCTCGCTCGAGGATGCGATCCGCAAGATGACCAGCGTGCCGGCCACGATGATCGGCCTCCCCGATCGGGGCGTGCTGCGCGAGGGCGCCTTCGCCGATGTCACCATCTTCGACGCCGCGCAGATCGAGGACCGTGCGACCTACACCGACCCGCATCACTACGCGGTGGGTGTCGTGCACCTCGTCATCAACGGGCAGCTCGTCATGCGCCAGAGCGTGCTGACCGGCGTGCGCCCCGGTGTACCCATCCGTCGGCCACGCTGACAGTTCGCGCCGCGGCACTGGTCAACGTCCGTCCCGCCTGACTGACTGCGCCGACGCCTGCCGCTCAGAAGCGCGCCGCGATCCCGAACGAGAACGTCCTGCCGCTCATGATCGTGACGTTGTCCGGCTCGCCGCGCTGGCGGTCGAGCAGGTTGTCGCCGATGAGTCGCAACGTGAGGGAGCTGGTCAGGTCGCGCATCACCGACGCGCGCACCCGTGTCACGGCGCCGTACTGCAGCCAGTACGGGCGCAGCGCCGCCCCGGTCAAGCCATCCGCTGGCGCGCCGCCGCGCAGCCATGTGGATGACAGCGCAAGCCGGTCGTAGTTGATCCAGTCGGCCACCTGCGTCGCACCGACCTGCATCTGCCAGTTGCGAGGCAGCCAGGTGAGCGTGAGGCCCGACATGCGCGCCGGCACGGCCAGCATGCGGTCGCCGGGGCGCAGGTCACCGGCATAGCGCGGGGCGACCTGGTCCACGATGCTCTGGACCAGCGACATCGTTCCCGTCAGGCTGAGCGTACCGACGTTCTGCCGCAGCGCGAACTCCCAGCCGCGATTGGTGATCGCGCCGAGATTGGTCAGCACGTAGCCCACACGCGGCGCGCGCCGCATCTCGCCGCCCTCGGTCTCGATGCGCGCGGGGCCGTACGCCACCGGCACCTGCTGGATCAGCGACGAGGCGCGCTGGTCGAAGCGCGTCACCTGCAGCGAGAGTGCTCGCTTCCAGAACAGGTCCACGCCGGCCTCGACTCCGGCCTGACGCTCCGGCAGAAGATCGCGACCGATCGTGCCGAAGCCGGCCCCACGCCACGCCGTCTCGCGCACCGGCGTCCGCGCCGGCCGCATCCCGGCGCCGTACGCCACACGACCTTTCCACGTGAAATCGCCCACCTGTTTCACCACGCTCGCGCCGAGCGCGGGCAGCAGCGCAAACCGGCTCGCGTCGGTGAAACCATCGTTGCGTTCGCCGCGCAGTCCCGCTGAGAGATAGAACGTCTCGCGTAGTGACACGCCGCCTTGCACGCTCAGGCCACCGGTGCTCAGCCAGCGCACCGACTCCGGCGGCGGCGTGCCCGGGCCGGCGCCGCTGACGGGCAGCGTCGACGACGTGCCGTCGCGCAGCATCGCCGCATCGGCCAGCAGCGTCAGGGTCGCACTCGCCTGCTCGCTGAGCGCATAGCGACGCACGGCAGTGGCGCGGATCGTCCCCTTGTCTGCGCCGCCCCGGGTCGAGCGCATCGCCGAATCGAGCGCCGACGGCACGGGGACGTAGTCCACCGCCAGCCCTGACAGGCGGTAGCCATCCACGCCCACCGTCAGCGTGTTCGTCCACACCTCGTCGGGTGAATGCGTGATCGTGCCGCCCACGGTGTACTGCGAGACCGCCTGCGTCGGTTCGGGTGTGAACGTCCCGATGCCCGGCACCTGCGCACCGATCCTCGCGAGCAACGGGTTCACCGGCGAATCGGCCTGCGCCACCCACATGCGCGCCGTCCCCGACGCGATCGTCTGGCGGCCCACGCGTCGGCCGCTCACATCGGCGCTGAACTGCCGCGTGCTGCCACCCGGCACCACGGCACCCGTCGTCGTCATCCCCAGCACGGCCCCCAGCGACCGCTCCGCGCTCCCGGCACGCAGTGCCAGCGTGTGCTCCTGCGTGAAGACGCCCGACGAGACGTAATCCGACTGCGCTGCACCGGCGCTCGACCGCAGCGTCGCGTCGCGGGAGCCATCGCTCGCGCCATCGTGGCGGAGTTGCACGTTCACCACACCACTGATCGCATCGGCGCCGTAGAGAGCGGCTCCTTGCGGCCCGCGGATCACCTCGATCCGCTCGATCGCATCGGCGCTGATCCGTGTCAGCAGCAGCGGGTTGGCCAGTTCGATGCCATCCACGAACACCTTCGGTGCGCTCACGCCGAACGAACTCGCGCCGCGCACACTGCCGTAACGCGCCAGCAGCGTCGTCGGCGAATCACCCCAGATCCACAGCCCCGGAATGCTCCCGTTCAGCATCGTCGCGAGGCTCGGCGCAGCGGCGCCGCGCTGGTCACGCCCCTGTACGACGTCGATCGCATAGGGCAGGCTGCGCTGCGCGCCTCCACTCGCCGTGCCGGTCACCACCACGCGGTCGAGCGTCGCGGTGTGCTCGGATACGTCCACCGCGCCACGCGCCGGCGCGAGCACGACCTGCAGGCCGCCACTCACCGTCGGCGTCACGGGCAGGCCGGACAACAGCGCCGCCAGCGCCGCGCCCAGCGGCATCGCGCCCTGCGGCACGCACGCCTCGCGATCCAGCGGCAGCAGGTCGGACGAATATGACAAGCGCACCTGCGCCCGCGCGGCCACGAGGTCCAGTGCGGTCCGCAACGAAGCACCGCTTGCCTGCAGCGTCACGACACGATCCAGTGGCGCCGCCCACACGCGTGCGCTGTCGCGGGCCAGCACCGGACACGGTGTCGCCTGCGCCAGGGCGCCCTTGCCGACGATCACGCTCGCCGCTGTCGCCAGCAGCGCGCGCGTCGCTCGCCGTCTCCGACTGCTCATGGTCGTGCCGGCACCCCCGCCGCGTCGCGCAGCTCGATCGTGTCACCGTGCACCGTCGCCTCGACACCCAGCGTCAGGCCCAGCACCGACGCCACCCGCGAGAGCGGCTCGCCGGTGAAGTCCGCCGTCACGTGACGCGCCGCCAACACGCTGTCGTCCATGTGCAGCGTCACGCCGTACCAGCGGTGCAGCGACTCGCGCACTTCCAGCAGCGATGCGTCGGTGAACGTCAGGCGCCCCGCGGCCAGTGCCGCCCCTTCGCTGGCCGTCACCCGACCCGCCGCCACCGCGATGCCCGTCGCCGAGGCCACCGCGCCGTCGCCGGCGCGCAACGTGACGCTCGAATCACGCGCCGCCGACGGCGTCGTCACCCGCACCAGACCCTCGGCCACGCGCACCGACACCTCGCGTGCCTCCGACTCGCGGACCAGGAACGCCGTGCCCACGTCCTCCACCGTCGTCGCGCCGACGCGAATGGCGAATGGCCGTGCCACATCGTGCGTCACCCGGAACCAAGCTTCGCCCTGCAACGTGACGCGACGGTGCGAGGTGCCGTAGCCGGCCTGCAGCGTCAGGCGGCTCCCCGGTCCGAGGCGGACATCGGTGCCGTCGGCCAGCCGGATCGCGCTCGACGTGCCCGTGGTGGTCACGTAGGACGTGGCGGCGGGTGGGCGTTGCATGCGCATCACCGCTGCGACACCGGCCACGGCAATCAGTGCCGCGGCGATCCGGAACACCGGCCGTTGCCAGAGCGCCGTCACCGGCGGCGCAGCGCGGCGCTGCCGGCGCGCGGCCAGCTCGTCGCCCACGGCAGCGGTCTCGCGCCGTCGTCGGGCGTTCACCTGCGCCAGCGCGCCCTCGACATCGATCGGCTCGGCGGATGCCGTCACCCACCCAGCCATCAGCGCGTCGAGCGCCTCGTCGTGGACCGGAGTCCCGTCACCCGGCTCGAAGCCGGCAGGTTCATCGCTCATATACCTTTGAGACACAGTTGGGGTCCGGTACCCCTATCCCACTCCACGACGCCGCAACATGGGCGTCTCCGCGCCATCGTCAAGGACGTCCATCGTCGTGTCGCCAGACGCTTCCGCTGCCGCCGCGGCCGGGTTCCCGCCCGAGGAGGAGCAGCGCGCCCTGTTCGCCAGGCTGGCCCGGGGCGATGAGGCGGCCTTCGACACGATCTTCCGCACCTGGTACGCCCCGCTCGTGCGCGTGGCCACCTACATGCTCCGCGACGCCGGCGTGGCCGAGGAGGTCGTCCAGGACGTGCTGCTGGAGGTCTGGCGCCGACGCGAGACCCTCGCCTTCGAGCAGGAGCCGCGACGCTACCTGATGCGCGCCACCCGCAACCGGGCGCTCAACCACGTCCGTCACGACGCGGTGGCTGCTCGCGCCGCCGCGCGGGACGTCAGCGAGGAGTCCCACGCCGCCACCGCCCCGGCAATGGTGGACGCCGTCGAACTCGAGATGGCCATCGCGCAGGCGGTTGCCACACTGCCTGATCGGTGTCGCGCCGTGTTCGAGCTCTCCCGACGTCATCACATGAGCTATGCGCAGATCGCCGAGGCGCTCGACATCGCACCCAAGACCGTGGAGAACCAGATGGGGAAGGCGCTCCGGATGTTGCGGGTCGCGCTCGCGGAATGGCTGCCGGGAGGCGACGAGTCCTGACGAACCATCGCGGGTCGAACACACCGCGTTCCTGATGCCGGTCGGCGTGGGGGTAACGAACCGCACCCGTGTCTCCTGCTGTGACGGACCGATCGCCCGGTGGAATTCGCCGCCGCAGAGAGTCCGTGGTCCCCTCATGCTGGAGCCCTACGCGCATGTCGTCGCTCACATCCCGCACCATCGTCGGTGCCCTGCTGCTGGGCGCTGTCGCCTGCACCGACAGCACCACGCAATCGCGTCAGCTCGAGTCGTCCCTCGTCTCTGCCGCCTTCATGACCGCTGCCCCTGGCTACGACTCGCTCTCGAGCAGCTACAGTGCCGACGGCAACACCGGCGTCTTCGGCCCCCGCCATCGCAACGGCCCGCGCGCGTTCGGTGCTGACAGCCTGGGTCGCAGCCAGATGATGGGCGGCGGGTTCCGCGACGAGTTCAGCGGCGGCATCCCGCTTGGCCCCGGCATCGGCCGCGGACCGTTCGGCGAGCACTTCTCCGCCTCCACCTGCACGTCGTTCAACGCCGCCAGCGGCGTCGTCACCTGCACGCCGATCGTGCGTGACAGCCTGACCATCAGCCGCACCTTCAAGTTCAGCACCGCCGCCGGCGTGGCGCAGTCGGCTCGCGACACCGCCACCACCGATCGCATCGAGACCAGCCGCAGCGTCACCGGCACGACGACGTTCACGCCCGGTCGTCGCGGCGGCTTCGGGCACGGCTTCGGCCCCCCGGGCACCGACACCGCGCGCGTCGATATCACCACCGCACGCACCGTCGTCACGAGCTCCAGCTCGCGCGTCGTGACGGGGCTTTCCGCCGGCAGCACGCGCCGCACGATCAACGGCGCCTCGGCAGGCCGCGAGACCACCGAGGGCACCAGCACCAACGGCGCCTTCACCTCGCTGCGCGTGATGGGTGACACTACCACCGGCCTCGTGATCCCGGTCGTCACCACCGGCTATCCGTACCCCACCGCCGGCACCGTCGTCCGAGCGAT
Source organism: Gemmatimonadaceae bacterium (assembly GCA_031409715.1). Taxonomy (GTDB): domain Bacteria; phylum Gemmatimonadota; class Gemmatimonadetes; order Gemmatimonadales; family Gemmatimonadaceae; genus JACMLX01. Next base: position 10,304 of record JANNXU010000024.1, read on the forward strand.
GAGCGTCACGGTCAGCTTCGGCTCAGGTTCGCCGGTCTCGTCGTCACGCCGCGAAGTCGTCACCTACGACGGCTCCAGCACCGCGAAGATCAGCATCACCAGGGATGGCGAGACCAAGGCGTGCACGCTCGCCCTGCCGCGCGGCAAGCCGGTCTGCCCGTGAGCCCATTCCGCTGACCGACGCGGCCTGAATCGTGGATACGAAGAGGCCCCGGAGCACGCACTCCGGGGCCTCTTCGTATGTGTGGAAACGTGCACGCGGCCGCGGTATCACTCCATGTCGTGCGCGTGTTCGCCGGAGCCCCTGGCGATCATCAGGTGATGACGCGCATGATGATCACCCTGCGTCAGCAGCCCGATGAATCCCAGCCCGCGGATCCGCGCCACGCCGGCAGTGTCGGTGGCGTCCTTGGCCTTGACGGTGAAGCGTACCCCACCCGCCAGCGGCGTGACCGTCCCGCGCCACGTCGGCGCATCCATGCCCATCATTCCGACGTGTGACGTGACCATGCGCCGGATCGACGCCGCCACCGCCGCATCGCCGGTCACGTCCATCTGCAGCCCGCTCGGCACCGGCACCTGCTGCACCCGCGCGCGCAGCGTGACGGCATCCATGTCGATGAGATGCTGCCGCAGCGCCTCGAGGTTCACCTTCGACCAGTCCGTCGTGCTGTCGGCCTCGAGCAGCCGCACGATCTCCGACACCGCAGCGAAGGCGCCCTGCCCACCCTGCGTCGGCTGAGGGACCGCCGCGCGCTGCTCCATGCCCGGCGTGTGCTGCATGCCGGGCGGGTGAATCATGCCGCCCTGCTGCGCGGCTGCGGCGGTGGCGCAAAACAGGGACGTGACGCACCCCTGTGCGAACTGACGGGCAAGACGGGACATCCGGAATCTCCATGCGACGGGTGATGCACGGAGTCTAGCGTCCGGTTGAAGCCGTGGCCCTCAGCGCACCGTTTCCGCGTCTCCGCCGCCACCTGAGTGCATCGCTGGAAGATCACCCTTCGGCGTCCCGGGCCGCTGCGCCGCATAGATGCCCGTGTGCCCCGAGAACAGGTAGGCGATGAAACACGCCGTCGCGATGTAGATCGCCGCATCGGCACCGAAGAGCTCGAGGCCCATGATCGTGCACGCCAGCGGTGTGTTCGATGCCCCCGCGAACACGGCCACGAAGCCGAGCGCCGCGAACAGTTCGACCGGTGCGTGCAGCGTGACGCCGAGCGTGTTCCCCAGTGTCGCACCGATGAAGAACAGTGGCGTGACCTCGCCGCCCTTGAAGCCTGTGCCGAGCGTGATCACCGTGAACACGAACTTCAGCAGCCAGCTCCACGTCGCGGCGCCGCCGACGTGAAAGGACGAGAGGATCGTCACCGCCTGCGGATCGGCCGACTGCATCCCCAGCCCGAGATAGTCACGCGAACCCACGGCGAACGTGAGTGCGATCACCAGTGTGCCGCCGATCATCGGTCGCAGCCAGGGCGATGCGACGTGGCGCCTCATGCGCTCGGCAAGCGCGTGCGTCGTTCCCGCGAACAGTGCACTCGTGACGCCGAAGAGTGCGGCGGCCACGACGACCTTGCCCAGCAGCAGCAGGTCGATCCGCGCCACGCCGAGGGCCGCCAGCGAGAGCGACGGATAGCTCGCGTGCCCGATCCCCCACGCCGCCGTCACGGCATCGCCGAGCAGCGAGGCGATCAGGCACGGCACCAGCGCCGCGTACGACAGCCGGCCGATCGCCAGCACCTCGAGTGCGAAGACCGCGCCGGTGATCGGAGTCCCGAACACCGCGCCAAACCCCGCCGCCACGCCACATTGCAGCAGCACGCGTCGCTCGGCCGTCGTCAGCCGGAACCACCCCGGCAACCGGGCGAAGGCCAGCCGCTCGATCGTGCTCGCGATCGCACCGCCCATCTGCACCGCCGTCCCTTCGCGGCCGGCCGACCCGCCGAACAGGTGCGTGAGCAGCGTGCCGACCAGCACCAGCGGCGCCATCCGGGCCGGCACGCCGCCCCCGGGCTCGTGGATCTCGTCCACCAGCAGGTTGTTGCCCCGCTCGACGGATCGGCCGAGCCAATGGTACAGCGCGCCGACCGCCACGCCGGCCAGCGGCAGCCACCAGAGCAGCCAGGGTTCGGCCTCGCGGGTCGCTGTCGCCCGGTCCAGCGCCCAGAGAAAGAGCGCCACGGCCGAGCCGGCCAGCGCGGCGATCGGCGCCGACAGGATCGTCCAGCGCGCGAGGTACCGTGTGTGGCGCAGCACGTCGCGTGCGTCGCCCATCGGGTCGGGGTGCGCCAGGCGGGGCGTGCTGGGGTGAGTCTCCGTCATCCGTCGCAGATCGGAAGGTGATCCCGGTCGCGGGTCGGCAGAGGCTGGCACGAAAAAAGCGCCAACGGCTCCACCGAGCCACGCGCCGGAGGCAGCGTGAGCAGGCAGACGTCATTGGCGCAGCACCCGGTCGTGCCGATGTGGTGGCACAGCCCGATGGAGCACGGTTCACGGCGGACATCACCGCCGGCGCCTTCAGAAAAAAGGCGCAGTTGTTCCCGCCCGACGTGCACGTGGTACGGTGGGCGGCGTCAGGCTAGCTTATCTCCCTTCCAGACTGTCGGCAAGCAGTGTCCGGCGGAGGCGATGCCTGACGAGCCCGCCACCGTGATTGAGCCGCTGGTGGTCGCCGCAGCCTCACGGCCGGGCCCGCCAGTTTGGTACACCCGACGCCGGAAGCGCTGTGCGGTCACACCCCCTGCCTTGATCCGTGCGTCAGGTCTGGCTAGGTTTTCAGACTGTGGTGGAGCCGCTGGCATTCCGGCGCGCTCAACTCAGGCCGTTCCGCTCGCATAGCTCAGTCGGTAGAGCACATCCTTGGTAAGGATGAGGTCATCGGTTCGATCCCGATTGCGAGCTCTGTTGGATTGTACCACCCCGGCGGATTTGCTGCGTGCCACACATGGTGCACGAGCAGACCCGCCGCTTGCGCTAGCCGCGGCATCCCTGCGGCTCGCGTGGATCCGCTGGACCGACACCTCACCACCTCTTTTCCAGGATTGCGCTGTCATGGGCAAGGCAAAGTTCGAGCGGAACAAGCCGCATCTCAACGTGGGCACCATCGGGCACGTCGACCACGGGAAGACGACGCTGACGGCGGCGATCACGTCGATTCAGGCGAAGAAGGGACTGGCGCAGGTGATGGCGTT
>JANNXU010000025.1:0-3346 GCA_031409715.1 Gemmatimonadaceae bacterium
TGTTCGCAACGCTCCGAGCTCGTATCCGTTCGGCATCGTCAGGCACTTCCGAAGGGGCGCCACCATCGCCGCGATATCCCCGACGAGCCCCGAAACTTCGGCGCGCGTGCACGTCAGGAAGGCATCTTGGATGCCGTTTGGTGCATCGCGAAGTTCACGGGGCGGTCGGGGCAGCGGCAGACGGCCGTGGAGCGCGTCACGCGCCCCGGCTCAAGGGGGCCCGTGTCGAAGGGGGGCTCCGCGGCCCGGCGTGCCACGAGTTCGGCCACCGGTCGAGAGCACGACCTCAAAACGGTTATACCGACACATCTCCCAGTCCGTCTGCCCATGGAACGTGAAGTTCTCGCAGGCGCTGGCGGAGGACTCGCCGTTCCGGGCGCGGGAGTTCATTGCGGGGAAGGATGCGGTGACGCTGGCGACGGACATACTCAGATTGGATCAGGAGCAGTTCAGCACCGCGTTCCGGAAGTCACCGATGAATCGGGCGAAGCTGCACGGACTGCAGCGGAATGCAGAAATCGTGTTGGGCAACGCGGGCGTGGAACGCGCACTTCAAACCGACCGTCGCGATAGACGCCACTCCATACCACTCACTTCTGACGATTCCTCGATCGCGACGTGAGCCGCCACGCGGCCGGTCAGGGCCTTTCTGCTTGCTTCCGACGGAACGCATCGAGCCAGTGCTGCATCACCACGATCCGCACCGTCGCATCCGCCACAGTCTCCGTCACCGCCATCCGTCCGGTGGCACGATCGAGGTCCCAGGCCGCGCCGTACGGCCGGTCCTTCAGCACGGTGTCCGTCGCGCCAACGCCGAACGGAATGCCCGGAGTCACCTTCGTGCCACTTATGGCCGTGCCCTGCGCCGATTGATAGAAGATGGTGCGACCATCGCCCGACCAGCGCGACCGGACGCCACCGCCTGACGAGACCTTCCAGTTTCCACCGGACGCGCCATCAGGAAATGGCGCGGACGTGAATCTCCGGCGTGCCCGATTCGGACGAGGTGAACGACATCCACCGGCCATCGGGCGAGACCGCCGCGTCGAACTCGCCCCATGCCGCATTCAGCAGTGGCTTCGGCGCGGTCTTGCTGACCGGATTGACGAGACCAGCTGTCTGGCCGGCGACCGAGCCACCCAGCGTGCGCGCCGACGTGTTGTTCGAGTATGCCAGCAACGTGTCGCTCGGCCAAGCGCTTGCATGCTGATCATTTGGCAGGTGGGTCACGGCGATCGCTGGTGCACTGCGATCCACCGGTTGCACGAAGATGTCCTCCGCATCGCTTGTTGGGCTTTCCGCGGTGAACGCAATGCGCTTCCCGTCGGGGGAGAAGACCGGCGCGTGCGCCCCCCCTTCCTGCGTGATGCGCGTGAGCGTGCCGACGTTGAAGTCATAGATCGCCGTGTGTCGGTTGCTGCCGCGCGCCGCCCCGATGGTAAGCGCGAGGTACCGGCCATCAGGCGAGAACCGCGCGTAACTCAGCACCTTCGGCGCGAGCGGCAGCGTATCAAGCCTGCCGTTCGGTAATCGGAGCACGACGCGCGACTCGGCGTCGACACCGGCTCGGTAGACCAGCGTGCCGCTGCGTGTCACGACAAACGGCGCGACGCCGCCGTTGGCCTGCATGTCGAGCACGACAGGCGCTGGTGTGCCGGAGACCGTGTGCCGTGATGCATCGTACTTCACGGTGTACAGGCCGGTAGCCGCCGACCCGTACACGATGTGGCCAGTCGGCAGGAGCTGCGCCTCCGCGGCACCTTCCATCAGCACGAACGCCGAGTCGAGCGCGAGGTCGTAGTACACAAGCTTGGCGTTCTGCCGATTGTCGACGTACAGGATGCCCTGCCCGTCGGGTGTCATGCGCGGCTGCTCTGCCGCCACGGCCTTGGGCAGGACGCGCGCCGTCCCGCCTGCGGGCAGCAGGCCCAGCACGGACTTCGTCTCGAACACGATGCTGCCGTCATCGCCCCAGCTGACTCGTCCGGCCACGAGTGAATCACCGGGGATGATCGCAACCGGGGCGCCACCCGCCACCGACACCTTCCGCAAATGGCCATTCATCTGGTAGACGATCCAGTCACCGTCGGGCGAGAACGACGGTGACTCCCCCTTCTCCGTTCCCGCCAGCAGGCGATACTCGCGCTGGCCAGCATCGCGCAGCACGATCCCTTCGTCGGTCGAAAACGCGAACCGGGTGCCGTCGCCGGAGACCGCAAAGCGCGCCAGGTCGGGACGCGCATTGGGCTGGTCGAGGGTGAGCGCGACCACGGGTTCACTCGACGCGCTGTTTCCGCGACGCCACATCACACCGGCCGCAGCGACGCTGAGCGCTGCGACCACGATCGCACCCGCCAGCACGCCGCGCGATGCCTTCGACACGGACGGCGGCTGCGCCACCGGCGCGGTGCGAGCAGACGTTCCAGTATAGGCGCCGCGCGCGTCGGCGAGCATGTCACCGAAGAGTCGTGCGCTTTCGCACCGATCGGCCGGCAGTTTCTCGAGCGCCGAATGTACGGCCGAGGCGACGTTCGCCGGCACCGCCTTCCGCAGCGACTCGATTGCGACGGGATCCGTCGCGATCACCTTCGCCACGATCGCCTGCACGGTCGGGCCTGTGAACGGCGGTTCACCCGCGAGCATCTCGTAGGTCATCGCGCCCAAAGCGTACACATCGCTCCGCGCATCGATCGTGCGCTCGCCCATCGCCTGCTCTGGGCTCATGTACTGCGGCGTGCCAAGACTCAGCCCCGTCTGCGTCATGCGCTGGCCGCCAGCCGTCTGCACGGCGAGCGCAATACCGAAGTCGGCAACCAGCGCGCTGCCATCATGCAGGAGAATGTTCTCCGGTTTGATGTCGCGGTGAATGACGTGCTGCCGGTGCGCGTAGTCGAGGGCGCTCGCCACTTCACGGGCGATACGGACGGCGTCGGCGACGGGGAGTTGTCGTTCGCGCTCGAGCCTCGCGCGCAGCGTTTCGCCGGTCACCAGCGGCATCACGTAGTACAGCAGACCGTCGGCCTCGCCGCTGTCCAGCAGCGGCAGAATGTGCGGATGCTGCAACCGCGCCGTGGTGCGAATCTCGCTCAAGAAGCGTTCGCCGCCCAGTGCGGCGCCGAGGTCGGGATGCAGAACCTTGATGGCGACATCGCGGTCGTGCTTCAGATCGTGCGCGAGATACACGGTGGCCATGCCGCCGGCCCCAAGTTCGCGGTCGACGCGGTAGCGGTCGGCGAGGGCGGTGGTCAGGCGATCCAAGGTCGTCATCGTGGTCGTGCCGGAGGGTGTTCAGCGCGGTGGAACGGGCACGGCAACCACGTCGAGTCCGTCGATCCCGGCAAAGTCA
>JANNXU010000026.1:0-2040 GCA_031409715.1 Gemmatimonadaceae bacterium
GTGTACTTCGACGCACGTCGACTCTCGCCTGCGTGGGGCTACACACTGCTCGCCAGTGCGCACCGTCAACGCCGCCTCGACCTCGATGATGACGGCTGGGCCGATCTCGCGGGATACGAGCGCGGCGTGCTCCGCCCTCGAGTGTTCTGGACGAGTCCCCGAGGCCACTCGGTGTTCGCGACCGCCGGCGCCATGGTCGAGAACCGCGCGGGCGGCACCGTCGGTGATGCCACGCTCCCCACCGGAATCGGCGCGGGCCGGGCACCCTTCTCACAAGGCGTGAAGACGCGTCGCGGCGACGTCGGCACGGTCGCACGGTTTCTCGTTGGGAACGCGGTCCTCGCCGTACGAGCGTCGGCGACGTCGCAGGAGCGCGATCTGGCCTTCGGTCCGGCCGATGACCACGAGCGCCGACAGACGCTGTTCGGTGAAGCTACCTACTCACGGCAGATCGGTGCACAGACCGGCGTCTTGGGCGTCGCGTTCCAGCGCGACGCGTATCGCGCCCGGACGGCGGCGGCCCTCGACTACACCTTCAACGTGCCGGCGCTGTTCGCGCAGCACACGTGGACACCCGACGACCGCTTCGGCCTGACGTCGAGCGCGCGGCTGGACGCACACAGCGTGTATGGCACTGTCGTGAGCCCCCGTCTCTCGGCACTCGTGCGCCCGTTCGCGAAGCCGAGCGGGCGTGAGGATGGCGGCTCTACGAGCGGACTTGCGTCGTGGACCGCACGGCTCTCCGCCGGCACCGGGCTCTTCGCCCCAACGCCATTCACCGAGGAGACCGAGGAACTCGCGCTCAGCCGCATCCGCCGACCGACGAATCTGGTCGCCGAACGCGCCCGGAGTGTCTCGGCCGACGTGGGCGGGCTGCTCGGCGGGGTGGAGCTGAATGGGTCCGTCTATGCGTCAGACATTCGGCACGCGGCCGCACTGCGCCGTGTCAGCGCACCGACGGGCGATGATGTGGTGCAGGTCAATGCAGTGCGCCCCACACGCACAGGGGGCGCGGAGGCGTTCGCGCGCTACCGTCGCGAGCCATTCGTCCTGACGGCGACATACGCCTACCTACGCGTCACGGAGGAGGACGTCGAGACGGGCGGCCGCCGCGGCGTGCCGCTCACGCCGCGGCATTCCGGTGGCGTGGTCGCCATGTTCGAGGAGGAGGACGGGACACGCGTTGGAATCGAGGGCTATTACACCGGTCGGCAACCGCTCGCCGACAACCCGTACCGCGCCGAGAGCCGACCGTACGTACTCGTCGGATTGCTCGCACAGAAGCGCATCGGCGAGGTCGTCGTCTTTGCGAACCTCGAGAACCTGCTGGATGTGCGGCAGACGCGGACCGACCCGCTGTTGCTCCCAATGCAAGGCGCAGGCGGTCGCTGGACGACGGATGCGTGGGCCCCGCTCGAAGGGCGCGTGCTCAACCTCGGCGTGCGGCTGGGCGCGCGCGAGTCGGCCGAAGAGCGTGAGCGCGAGCGAGCGCGCAGACGGAAGTAGCAACACCGCCGCACCCGTACGTCTTGAGTGGACACGGATGGTTGCGCAACCTGCGAAATGAGTCATCGCCCTTCGGCAAACACAGAAGACACTTCGTGCAGCCGGACTCCGCATGGGGCCGCATCCGGTGCGAAATGCAACCGCATAGCGCCAAACTTGGCCGGCGTGCACCGAACGACGGCGTCATCATCCGGCGGAATGTCGAGACCGTCCGCTCAGCACGCAGCGAGCGGACGGTCAGTAGATTGCACCACAGTATGCAGTAACACGGCGCTCGCAATCGCAACGCCACCAAATGCCGCGAACGCAGAGCCCGCACTTGCGTGTTGCCATATGAGTCCAAACAGAAGACCGGCAGGAATGGCGCCAAGTCCTCCGATCATCGTGGACCAGCCAAAGACCGTACCACGATCAGCGTCGGTCGCCAACGCGCTGACCAGGGATTTTTCAGATCCCTCGCCCATCCCGCTGAGCAACGCGTAGACGACGACGGCGAGCCACAGGCCTGACGCACTCGTGACCGTCGCCAGCACC
>JANNXU010000027.1:0-39516 GCA_031409715.1 Gemmatimonadaceae bacterium
GTGCCAATGCACCGGCGCCCGGTGCCGGTGCCGGCGGACAGGTCGCGCCGGCACGGCAGGACGACGAGATGCCCTCGCTGATCCTCTGGCACTGGAAGGACCCGCGCCTGCAGAGCCAGCAGCAGGTCACCGAGACGGCCGATCGCACATTCAGCTACCTCGGCGCGTGGCACACGGCGTCGCCGAAGGTGGTGCAGCTCAGCGACGATCGCGTGCGCACTGTGACGGTGGGGTACGGCGACCGGTGGGCGGTGGGCTTCGACGTGTCGCCGTACGAGCGGCAGGCGAGCGTGGATGGCCGCCAGCTGCGCGACGTGTACGCCGTGAATGTGCTCACGGGTGCTCGCACCGTCGTCGCGAAGGGCATCCAGAACGCGGGTGGGCCGCCGGGCCAGCTGATGGCACCGGATGGCATGAAGATGGTCTGGTACGACGACGGGAAGTGGAGCCTGTACGACTTCCAGACGCAGGCCTCCCGTCGCATCACCGATGGCATCGCCGCGACGTTGTGGGACGACGAGGACGATCACAACGTCGTGAAGCCGCCTGCCAGCCCGCCACTGGGATGGACCCGCGATTCGCGCGTCGTGTTCCTGCGCGACAACTGGGACCTGTGGCGTGTGCCGGTGAACGGCGGCGCGGCGGTCAACCTCACGCGCGATGGCAAGTCGAGTGGTGTGCGCTACCAGCTCCGCGTGGCAGCGAAGCCGCGCGAACGCGGCATCGATCCCGCCGTCCCGCTCTTCATCGAGACCTACGGCGAGCGCACCAAGAAGGAAGGGCTGGTGGCCGTCGATGCGGTGAAGGGCGGCGTGCGCGTGCTGTCGTGGGAGGATGCGAAGGTGGACTACCGCCAGGCGCGAGACGCGGACGTGTGGGTCTACACCCGGCAGACCTTCCAGCGCTTCCCGGATTTCTATGCGGCCGACGGTGGGCTGGCCAACGAGCGCAGACTGACGGACGCCAACCCGCAGCAGGCCGACGTGGCCTGGAGCGCCGGTGCACGGCTGATCGACTACCAGTGCGACAACAACGGCGACCGGCTGCAGGGCGCGCTGTTCCTGCCGGCCAACTACGAGCCGGGAAAGCGTTACCCGATGCTGACGTACATCTACGAGAAGCTGTCGCAGAATTTCCACGCGTATGCGCAGCCGAACGCGACGCGATACGCGAACGCGAGTGTCTACACCTCGCGCGGCTACGCCTACTTCATGCCCGACATCACCTACAAGCTGGACGACCCGGGCCGCTCGGCCGTGTGGTGTGTGGTGCCGGCGGTGAAGGCCGCCATCGCCAGCGGCATCGTCGATTCGGCGAACGTGGCACTGCAGGGCCATAGCTGGGGCGGATACCAGACCAGCTTCATCACCACGCAGACCAACATCTTCAAGACCGCCATCGCCGGTGCGCCGCTGACGGACATGGTCTCGATGTTCAGCAGCGTGTACTGGAACACCGGCGGCACCAATCAGGGCATCTTCATCTCCAGCCAGGGGCGATTCCGCTCGAGCTACGCGCGCAATCCCGACGCGTACCTGCGCAACTCGCCCAACCGCTTCGCCGACAGCCTGAAGATCCCCTTCATGATCCTGCACAATGACCGGGATGGTGCGGTGGACTTCAACCAGGGCATCACCTACTTCAACACCCTGCGTGAACTGGGCAAGGATGTGGTGCTGCTGGAGTACGTCGGCGAGAATCACGGCCTCGCACGCCCGATAAACCAGAAGGACTACGCCGTCCGCATGCAGGAGTGGTTCGATCACTTCCTGCAGGGCGCACCGGCACCGGACTGGATGGAACAGGGTGTGCCGCGACTGAAGATGGAGGAGCACCTGCGGAACCGGAAATCCCTGCTCGATCCGACCGCGAAGGCACCGGCGAAGAAGGTCGCGATGTGATCCGCGTGCCGGACGGGCGGCGCACTACAACGTGTGCCGCTCGATCCGTCGCGACAGTTTTCTGAGCCAGCGCTGCACATCATCGGTCGTGATGATGTGCGGCGCTGGTTCGTCGTGATCGGCGTTGTCGTCCGGTCCCCAGCCGTCCGGCTCGTCGCGCGGCGCGTAGGTGCGGAGGATGCGTGCCCACGGCTCCACCACCACCTCCGACGCGTGTCGCTGGCTCACCGCACCGGGGCCGCTCACGACGCCGACCCAGAGCAGGGCGACGAGGTCGCGCGCGAAGCCGACGAACACGAGCTCCCGCCCCTTGCCCGCCGTGCCGGTCTTGCCGGCGAGCGCGTCGTCATCGCTGAGCAGGTTCGCGGCGCGCCACGCCGTGCCCTGTCGCGTCACGCCCTGCAGCAGCTCGTACGTCACCTCCGCCGACATCGGTGACACGAGCCGCGGCGCGACGCTGCTCGCATCGAACGCGCTGAACCGCGGCAGCACGGCGTGATCGCGGCTGCGCAGCGCCGCGTACGCCGTCAGCAGGTCCAGCGGTGCGACGGTCTGCAGGCCAAGCCCATCGGCCGGGGTCGCATCGACGGTGCGGAGGATGCCCGCCGCCACCAGTCGCTGCCGCGCCGGCCGGCTCAGCCCCGCCATGAGGCACGCGCCGAGCAGGTTGTCGCTGCGGTACATCGCTTCGCTGATGCTGCGCTCCGGCGCATCGGCGCCGCTCAGCGTGGCGAGATACTCGTGGACTCGCGGGTCGGGACAGTGGTTCGCCATCAGGTCACCGAGCGTGGCATCGACGTCCACCTGACCATCGTCGATCGCGGCGGCCAGCAGCAGCGGCTTGATCGCGCTCGCCGGCTGGATGCGCCCGATCCGCAGCAGGTCGGCGCCGGACGGTGTGCGTCCATGGCTGCCGGTGTAGCTGACGATCTCGCCGGTGGAGGCACGCATCGCGACGAAGATCCCGGCCACCTCGCGTGCCGGCATCGTGTCCGTGCCGCGGCGGGGACGGTCCGGCCCTTGCAGCCGCCGCACGAGCTGGCTCAGTTCACGCTCGGCCGCACGCTGCAGCGGCGCATCGAGAAAAGTCTGCACCGAGACCGGGCAGTTCACCGACGGCTCGCAGCGCGAAAAGCCGTCACGCACACGGGAGACGTAGCCGCGATACATCGGCCGTGTCGCCGATGCGATGCGCGCCCGCGATGGCGCGATCCGCCTCGTGGGCACGGCGAACGTCGTGTCGAAGCGGTGCATGCGCTCGAACACGCTGCTGATGGCAGCGCGACGCACCGGCATCTCGCGCGTGGCGGGATCGCGGTCGCGAGGGTTGGCGACGAGATGCGCCAGTTCGGCGGCATCCGCCGCGGTGAGGGCCGTCGCCGGCTTGCCGAAATAGCTGCGCGCCGCCGCCTCGATGCCGGTGCGGTTGCGCCCCAGATAGACGCTGTTCAGGTAGAGCTCCGTGACCGCGCGCTTGCCGAATCGCGACGTCAGGTACATCCCCAGCCCCGCCTCGGCGAGCTTGCCGCTCCACCGGTGGTCGCGCGGCATGCGGTCGCCGCAGAGGGCGCGCGCGAGCTGCATCGGCATGGTGCTCGCACCGCGCCGCGGTCCATCGCCTGGAAGTACGTTGCCGACCGCCGCCGCCACCGTGCCCACGGGGTCCACGCCGCGGTGATACCAGGCGTGCAGGCGCCGATCCTCGACCGCCGTGAAGGCGATCGGCACATGCCGTGGCAGTGCCGACAGCGGCACGTAGCGCTCCCGCGTCTGGTCGACGAAGCCGAGTCGGCGCCCATCGGCGTCGAGCAGCTCGGTGCCGCTCTGCAGCGTCCGGATGCGCGTGCCGACGGCGCACGGGGTGTGGCCGTAGAACGGGTAGCAGAGCAGCGGTGGCAGCACCAGCATGACCGCGAGCACGGCAAGGACACGTCGTTTCGTGACACGCATGGCGGGCGGGGTGCGGGACACGCTCGGGCGGCGCACCGGCGTTCGTGCGACGGCGCCCGGCAGCACGGAGCACCGGGCTGCGGTGTCCCGTACGGCAGATCGTACCCCGTTGTGTCGCGCAGTGTCCGGCGACGGTTGCCGGCGCCCGCCTCAGGCCTCGGCGTCGGTCAGCACGCCGTCATCGCGCCGCCACGGCCCGGCTGTCGGCGACCAGGTACTCCGCCAGCTTCGCGCGCCCGCGGGCCAGCCGCGACTGGACGGTGCCCATCGGCACCGCCAGCATCACCGCGATCTCCTCGCAGGTCAGCCCGTCGATCTCCTTCAGTTCCACCACCGTCCGCGCCGCGATGGGTAGGCGCAGCAACGCCGCGCTGACGATCGCGTGCCGTTCGGCCGACTCGAGGCGCGCGTCCTGCAGGGCGCCCGGATCGACCGCCGCCTCGATCAGTGTCGGGCTGCCCTCGGGCACCTCGAGCTGCGACTCGCTGATCTCGCGGGCGCGCTTGGGGACGTCGCGCGTGAGCACGTTGTTGATGTGGTTGAGCGCGACGCGGTGGATCCAGGTCTTGAGCGACGAGTCACCGCGGTAGCTGTGCAGCCGGCTGAAGACGCGGAAGAAGATGTCCTGCGCGATGTCGTCGCCGAATGTCGTCAGGCGACGGGTGCGCACGAGGTGCTGCACGAGCGCGATGTGGCCGAAGTAGATCTCGCGCTGCGCGTGCTCCTCACCCGCCAGCGCGGCCTGCGCGAGGTCGAGATCCTCGGCGTGCAGCGCATCGCGTCCGGTGACCTCGCCCATGCGATGCCGCGTGCGACCCACCGGCGCGATCCGGTCACGCAGGGCGGCAAACAGCTGCTCGCCCCAGACGACCGGCGCCTGCAGTGCCTGCACGGCGGCGTCGCGCACGATTGCCAGATGCCGGTGGGCCACTTCCACGCGCTGCGCGGCCGCGTCGAGCTGCGGTGATGCCGCGCGCGCGGAGGCCAGCGCAGCCGACTCGTGGTCGGCGAGCTCCCCGTCGATGGCGCGACTGGCCAGCAGGGCCGCGGCAGCTGCGGTGGAGGGCGTGGACACGGAAGCGGGATGGCTGTGGGAGACGGATCAGCCTGCATGGCAGACGCACGCGCCGCGACCTGCGCGGTGCGGCGGCGGACGCATGACGGCGTATAGGGCCACGCGCGAGTTTACCACGCCTCCCGTCCTTCTGCCATGCCGCAGGCGGGCATCACCCGCTCGGGCGATGGCAGGGACAAGCCGAGCGAATAGCGTGTCTGTTGGGAGAGCGCGAGCCGCTGCTGCCTTCCTCCTGTCACCGACACCGCCTGTGCACATCTCCCTCGTCGCGCTGCAGAACACCCTCGCCCAGGACTGGCGCTTCGCCACAGGCTGGCGCGTGGCAGGTGCGCGCCACGTTGCCGGCGTCACCTGCCGCGCCAGTGGCGCGACGGCGGAGGTGATCGCCGTCCAGTGCGATGCCGATGGCATGGCGACCGCCAGCCTCGCCCGCGAGGTGGGCATCCTCGAGTGTGTGGCGTTCCAGCTCGCGGCGGTGCCGCTGCTCGCCTCGGGCCGGGCGCATGGCTGGCTGTACGCGATCGTGCCGGAGCTGTCCACGACGCTGTCGGACCGCGTCGGGCGGGAAGGGGCACTGCCGGTGGAGGCGATGCTGCCGGCCGTCATTGCGATCGCCAATCTCCTGCACTTCTGCCACAGCCAGGGCATCGCGCATCGCGGCGTGACGACGCGGCAGATGTTCATGCACGAGGGGCAGGTGGTGCTGGGCGGCTTCGCCGGCGCGACGCGGTTCGATCCGGCGGGCCCGGCGGCATCGGCCTTGGTGACACGCGACGTGCGTGCGCTCGCGGCGGCGCTGGCGGAGCTCGTGCAGGGATGCCCGCCCGGCGCGAACGCCCGGATCTCCGACGCACTCCATCCGGCGCTGGCGTTCGTGCTGGATCGCGCACTGCACGACGATGCCGCCTACGACACCGCGATCGCCTTCGCGCAGGCGCTGTGTGCGGTGGGCGACGAGGTGCTCGACGGCGCGGCGGAGGTGTCGGGGCGGCAGGCGGGCGACGAGGACGCGGTGGTCGTGGCGCCACCCGTGCTGAGTGATGGCGCCGAGCGATCGTTGCGCGTGCTGCACGCGTTGCTGGATCGCGCGGAGGTGCATGATGTGGCGCCCGAGCCCGACGATCCGCTGGTGCAGCGGAGCTGGGCCCGCGCGTGGGAGCACCTGCGCGCCGACGATGTTCGACTCGTGGCGCTTCGCTGTCGCTGGCAGCTGCTGGCCGCACTCGATCCCGTCGGCGCACTGACGGCGTCGCAGGCGGCGGCGGGGGCAGCCGAGGTGCGGCCCTACCGCGCGCGCGCGCTGGCGGTGCTGGGGCACGCGGCGCAGGCCCGGGCGCTGGCGGTGCGCGCCTGGTTCGACGACGTGTCGATGGACCTCGCGGCGTTGCGGTCGGTGATGATGGCGCTCCTGCTCACGCGTGCGTTCGAACTGGCGACACTCGTCAACGAGACGGAAGGCCTGCCGGCGCTGGATGATCCCGTGATCGCGGCGGCGGGCCGGGTGGCACGGGTGCGCGGCGCAGCGTCGCCGCTGTCACCGGTGGCGCAGCTCCGTGCGCTGCGGGCGATCGCGTCGGCCATGGATCGCCGCGTGCCGTGGACGGCGGAGTTGCAGTCGGATCCCCGCTGGGACGCCCTGCGTACCGATCATCGCTTCACGGCGCTGGTGGCGCGTGCGCGGACGACATGGACAAGTGGCGTGACCGGTGGTGTCTGAACAGTCATCGCAGGGAACGGCCCCCGACCGACGACGACCGCAGCGCCCCGTCGGTGCCGGCATGAACCTCCCGGTCCGCCGGCGGTGGCACGACGGCTGGTGGTTGAGCGGGGCGAGGGTGAGGGGACGGTGTACGGCAGGTGGCCGGGAAGGGCAGGGCGGACGAGAATAGGCACGTGAGGGCGTGGTTGCTTGACACTGTCGTCGCAGTACAAGATCATTGCGCTGCCCACTCCGGGTGCGGCGCGGAATCCTTTATCAGGGTGAGGACGAGAAAACACATGCGTACCACTATTCGTGCAGGACTGCTTGGGCTGGGACTCGCCGTTGCCACCATGGCAGTGGCCTCCCATGCGAATGCGCAGGCTGCGGCCGCCAAGCGGACCCCCAGCGCGTCATCGAATGGCGCACGCAGCCGCGGCAGCGGTGCGGATGCCAACATCCGTCAGGATGATGCACCGAATGCGGTGAACAAGGCAGCCACGCCGCAGCCGACGGCAAAGGGCACGCGCGGCGCGTCGTCCGTGGAGCCGGGCCAGATCTGCGTGGACAGCCGCGTGGACCTGTATGTGAAGATCTACGTCGACGGCAGCTACGTCGGCACGGTCTCACCGTGGGGCGATGCCTGCGGCTACTACGGCCCGGGCGATCATCGCATCTACGGTCGCGCGCTCTTCACCGATGGCAGCTCGACCACGTGGGGCCCGGTGTCCGGCGACGCCACCCCCGGCTTCAAGTGGACCATCCGTCCCTGAGTGCAGCGGATGGTGACGGCGATGACGGGCAGTTCGCCCGTCGCACCACACGGGGGATGCGCCAGCACGGCGCATCCCCCGTCGTCGTCAGGGCGCTGGCGGGACGGGACACTCGTCGATCCCGCCGCCCCGCACAAATGCATCGAACCGCTCACGCGCGAGGGGAATGCCGTGCAGCGCATCCAGCACGAACAGATCGAGGGCGTCGTACCAGATGCCGTTGCGGGCGAGGGCGTTGATGGTCGGCGTGCTGCGGACGACGCGCCGCTCGATGCGCTCCGTCAGGAACACCTCGCCCGAGCGCGTGGCCAGCGTCCACTCGGCCAGTGCACCGTCGTGCAGCATGATGCCGGACGTCGCGAGCGCGATGCGGTTGAGGCCGGCCACCAGCGGCACCATCG
Organism: Gemmatimonadaceae bacterium; assembly: GCA_031409715.1. Classification (GTDB taxonomy): domain Bacteria; phylum Gemmatimonadota; class Gemmatimonadetes; order Gemmatimonadales; family Gemmatimonadaceae; genus JACMLX01. Next base: position 7,800 of record JANNXU010000027.1, read on the forward strand.
CGCCGCCGCTGGCCGTCGCGGCGCCGGCCGTGTCCAGCACGCGCACGGTGAGTCGCGCCGAATCGGGCTGGCCGGTGGCGCAGACGGCGACGAACGGTGCCTCACGCAGTGTCTGTGGCACCAGCGAATCGACACGGGCGTCGGGCACCAGCGCCCGCGCCCCGGACTCGCCGCGGGTGAGTGACCGCTCGCGTCGCGTCCCGCGCGGCGGCGGTCGGAACACCACCAGCAGGCGTCCGGCCATGCGCGCCGCGGCCGATGGGGTGCCGGTCGTATCCTGCGCCGAGAGGCGCGCCGGGGCCGATGTCACGCCCAGCGCCAGCAGCGCCGTGACCATGACCGGGAGGGAAGTGCGACGGTGTGGCTTCACGAGTGGCACGGCGGAGTCGGGGCTGCGGACGATGTGGATGCTGACGACATGCGGAACAGGGTGATCGCAGTATGATGCATCCGTGCCCCGCCTGACAGATCGTCCGTCACTTCGCGAATGGCTTCCCGACTCGCAGTGGTTCGCGGCCGGGGGCGGTGTGCTGTTCGCAATGGTGATGCTGGCGCTCGCCAACGTCACCCGTGTCGCGTCGTCACTGGATCATGCGGCGTGGGATCGCATTGCGACTGCGCTGGCTGATACCCCGCTGCCGGCGGAACTGCTCGTCGTGCAGGCGCCGGCGCGTTCGGCGGACTGGAAGCTCGCCGCCGTCGCCCTGCGCCTCGACTCCGCCGGGGCGCGCGTGGTGGCACTCGCCGCCGATCTCTCGGTCGCCGTGCCGCCGGCGGGTGCGATTCCCGATGTGGTCATGGCGCCGCACACCCTGCTTCCGTACGTGATCACCGGCCGCACCACCAGCGGCACCACCGGTGGCCGCCCCTGGTTCCTGACCGACTCGCTCGAGCGCCAGCTCAGCCTCGCGGGCAAGTACGTCGGCTCCGTCCTCGTTCGCGACGCGGATGGGGTGGTCCGGCACGCCGCGATGCCGGAGGCGTGTCCGCGCACGTTCGCCCGGCAGATCGCGGCGACGCTGCGGACGCTGCCGGCGTGCCGGTCGCTGCCGACCGCCTTCAGTGATGCGCCGGACATGCTGCTGCGCTTCAGTCGGAGTGACACGGGCTGGTACGGCGCGACGACGATCCCGATCGACAGCGTGCTGGCGATGGACCTCGCCACGGTGCGTCGGGCGGCGTCGGGGCATGCGGTGATCGTCGGCATCGATGATGGCAGCACGGTGCCGACGGCGGTCGGTGCGATGGCGTCGCTGGCGGTGCTCGTGCACGAAGTGGCCGATGCCGCCGACGGGCGCGCCCCGATCGTCGAGGCGGGGATCCTGCAGGCGATCGGATGGGTGTGCGCGTGGCTGATGGTGGGCGTGACGGTGGTGGCATTGCTGGCGCTGCAGTGGACACTGGTGGTGACGGCCGTGTGCGCGGTGCTCCTCGTCGCGGGTACCGTCTGGATCGTCGACGTGCACTCGACCTGGCTGCCGCTCGGCCAGAGCATGCTGGCGCTGCTGGCCGGTGTGCTGGGCGCGCAGCTGGTGTCGCTCTGGCAGGCGCGGCGGCAGCGGCTGCTCACGTCACTGCTCTTCTCGCGCTTCGTCACGCCGGCACTGGCGGAGCAGGCGTGGGAGCGGCGGCACGTGTATCTGCAGGGTGGTCGACCGGCGCCGCTGCAGCTACCGGTGACGGTGCTGTTCGTGGACTTGCGCGGCTTCACGCGGTTCAGCGAGTCGGCCGAGCCGGCGCGGGTGATGCAGCTGATCACCGATGTCACCGCCGCCTGCGCGGCCGACATCGCGGCCTGCGGCGGCCTGGTGGACGACTTCGCCGGCGATGGCATCAAGGCCGATTTCGGCGTGCCGGTGCCGCGCACCGAGCCGGCGCAGGTGCGGGCCGACGCGGCGGCGGCGGTGCGCTGCGCGGGCCTGCTCGCCGCCACGATCGCACGACTGCTGCCGCCTGACATCGGCACCGCCGGCGTGCAGGCGCGCGTGGGCATTCACAGCGGCATGGCGCTGGCCGGCACGGTGGGCGGCGGCACGCGGCTCAAGTACACTGTCGTGGGCGACGTCGTGAATGTCGCCGCACGCCTGCAGGCGCTCGACCTCCCTGACGCGAGCGCCAACCGCTGTCCCATCATCGTGTCCAGCGAGGCGCTGGCGCTGCTCGACGCCGTGCCCGACGGCGCGGAGGATCTGGGTCTGCTGCAGCTGAGTGGACGCACGCATCCCGTGCACGCCTGGCGACTCCGCGGCGCGGCACGCACCACGTCGTGAGCACACGACGTACTGACCGATTCACGCACCGAAGGCACACGCCCTGACCGATCCCGATCATGTCGCACCGCTATCGTCCAGATCCCGAGCTGCAGCTCCTCACGCCACGCGTCGCACAGCACCTGCATGCGCGCGGTGGCCTGGTGGATGGCCCATGGCTGCGCAGCGAGCAGCCGCGACTCGCGCGTGAGTGCCTCGTCGCGGCGTTCGTCCACTGCGGGGCCGACGAGGGCACCGTCTGGCTGCTGCACGACGGCGCACTGGTGCCGGCGCTGAACAGCGGCGCGCACGCGGCACGCCTGATCGACACGTTCCGGCAGCCGGTCAGCCGCGGCATCATCGGCATGGTCGCCGTCACCGAGCAGGCGTATTGCGAGAACGATGTCGCCGACGACACGCGCCGCGACGGCACGCTCGACGCGCTGCTCGAGGTGCAGACGAGCGCGATGATGGCGGTACCGTTCGTCTTCGCCGGCGCGGTGCGCGGTGTGGTCAGCTGCGTGCAGTTCGTGCAGGATGCGCCGCGCCGGGGGTTCGCGCCGGCGCACCTCGACCAGCTGGAGCGTGAGGTGCACGTGGCGGGGCGGCTGCTGGACCTGGCACTGCTCGACGGCCTGTTCGGGCTCCATGATGCCTGAGCCGGTGCTGCGGCTGGACGGGGCCCGCGAGGCGTTGCGGCAGGGCGATGGGCGCGGCGTGCGCATCGCGGTGCTCGACACGGGGATCGAAGGCGCGCACCCGCTGCTGGCGGGGCTGGCGCTCACGGACGACGTGATCCTCGAAGGCGAGGGCCCGCGCGTGGTGGTGCGCGAGGGCGCCGGCGAAGATGCGTACGGACATGGCACCGCGATCGCGGGCATCATTCGCTCGCTCGCACCCGCCGCGCAGATCGGGAGCTTCCGTGTGCTCGGCGCCGACCTCGCCAGCCGCAGCGTGATCATCGCGGCCGGTGCGAGGCTGGCGATGGAACGCGGCTATCAGGTGCTCAACTGCAGCTTCGGCTGCCGCGGTGATGCCGCGTACGTGATGCCGTTCAAGGACTGGGTGGACGAGGCGTACCTGCGGCAGGTGCATGTCGTGAGCGCCTGCTCCAACGTGGACATCGACCGGCGTGAGTGGCCGTCGCACTTTCCGTCGGTGGTGTCGGTGAACATGGCGAACACCGCCGAGGGCGTCTTCCATCACCTGCCGGGCCACCTCGTCGAGTTCGCGACGGGCGGTCAGGGGGTGCATGCGCCGTGGCTGAACGGCGGGTCGCGGAACGTCACCGGCAGCAGCTATGCCGCGCCGGTGATGAGCGCACTGCTGGCCCGACTGCTGTCCCACACCGGACCCGTGCACCCGGCGGTGGCCAAGGCGGTGCTGCGCGAACTGGCCGAGCCGTGGGACGACGAGGTCGCCGCACGCAATGTGCGGCGACCGTCGGTCATTTCGCCGGCGCCTGCGGGTTTGCCCTGATCCAGGCACAGGCCCTCGGCTCACCGGCATCGCAGGCGCGCTTGTAGAACGTGGCGGCACGGGTGGCGCTCTTCACCGTGGCGCTGCTGCCGACCTCGTACACGCCGGCCAGCATCGTGCAGCCGAGCGCGAAGCCCCCTTCGCAGCCCTGGCTGAGGTATTGCACGGCGCGGCCGTCGTCACGCGACACGCCGGACCCGCGCAGATACGCGTTCCCGAGCCAGGCGCAGGCATCGGCGGCGGTGTCGAAGGCCGAGCATCCCTGTCGCCAGAGGGCCACGGCCTTGACGGAATCCCGCGTCATTCCGCCGCGAGCACTGGCCTGCAGCACGCCCAGCTCACCGCACGCGAGGGTCTCGCCGCCGCCGCACGCGCGCTGCAGCAGCGACGCGGCGCGCGTGTCGTTCTGCGGCGCACCGGTGCCGGTGGAGTAGGCGATACCGAGCAGCGCGCAGCCTTGCAGGTGTCCACCGTCGCACGCCTTGGCATACAGCGTCGCCGCTTTGGCGGCATCGGCGGTGGTGCCTTCGCCCTTCGCCGTCGCCAACCCGATGTAGGTGCACGCCTCGGCCGAGCCACCGTCGCACGCCTTGGCGAAGAGGGTACGTGCCCGGCCGCGATCCATCGAGACGCCGTCGTGGCGCGAGTCGTACATCCGGCCCAGGTGCATGCACGCTTCCGGATCACCCGCATCGCAGGCGAGGCGATAGAGGCCCACGGCACGCGGCACGTTCTGCGTGACGCTGTTGCGGCCGTACTCGAGGTTCTGGGCGAGGGTGATGCAGCCGGAGGCCACGCCGCCGTCGCAGCCCGGCGCGGGGCGTGAGGTCGAGGGGGCGGTGCGAGCGGGTGCGGCAGTCGGACCGGCGGGTGCCGCGGCAGGCGCATCGAGCACGTTGCCGACCTTGGTGCTGGTGTTGCTGCTGGTGCGCGGCGCGGCCGCGACCGGTGCGCCGGACGGTGCGCCAGTGGAGGCGGCGACTGGCGGGGCAGGCTGGCGGGACGCCGGTGCGCTGCTCGGCGCGGCGCTCGCTGGTGTGGCTCGGCTTGGCGCGCTCGTCACCGGGCCGCCGCGCTGCACGCCGCCCACCGGTTCGCTGGTGTTGAGCGCCACCGTCGGCGCGGTGGCCGTGCTGGCCTGCGCAAACGCATCGCGCCGGATGAAGACGAAGTCGCCCTGATCCGACGGAATGCCGGGCACGGCGCTGAACGTCGGCGTGGTCCGTGCGATCGCGGCCACGCGCGGATTCACTTCGGCCGCCAGCTGCTGCGCCAGGAAGAAGGGTGCACGGCGGCGCTTCAGCGCGGCCACGATCTCCATCGAGAAGACACTGATCTGCGGCACCGTCTCCTTGGCAGTGCCCGCCGTCATGGCCTGCCGGCTGCTCTTGATGGCATACGCCCGGGCGCCGGTGATCGCCCGTTCGTAGTCCGCCGCCAACTCGGCGGCACCCTCACCGCCGCTGCGACTGATCGATCCGCTGAAGCAGGCGTCGGTGATCAGCAGCACGGAGCGCGCCTTGAGCTTGCGCAGCCAGGAGAAGATGTCGCCGTTCGAGATCCAGGTGCTGGGGCGCGAGTCGGCCGCGTCGGTGGCGAGCCAGTAGCCCTCGCCCGCGCCCTCGTCGAAGCCCCCATGTCCGCTGTAGACGACGAGCAGATTGTCCTGCGGCCCCAGACGTCGCGCGAGCACCGCCAGCGTATCGAGGATCGCGGTGCGCGTGGGATTCCGGATCAGCTGCACGTTCTTCGGATCGAACATGTACTCGCGCGTGATCACGGCGCGGAGGCTGTCCGCTTCCTTGAGCGGGAACTTCAGTGACGCGAGGCTGCCGAGACCCGGCTGTTGTTCGCCGACGGCGAAGATGACGGCGTAGTACGTGCCGAAGCCACTGTTCGGCGCCGCGGCCGCTGCCGGGCCGCCGCGCTGCTCGAGCCCGCGCTGCCCGTTCTGCGCCAGCAGCGGCGTGCCGACCAGCGTCGCCGCGGCCAGCAGAATCCCCCCTCGCGCGACCCTGCGAAGGAAGGTGGATGCGTGAGACTGCCGAGCGTTCCGTACCATGGCCCTACCCTCGCTCGCGCTCACCGGCGCCGATGTGGTTACCGTCATGTCCCGGGATCTTTTGTGCACAATCTGAATCATACAGTCCGCGCGCCAAACCATCCACGTCACTGCCTGGGCACCACCCGCACCTGCACCCGCTGCAATGACCAGGTGGCCGGCGCCGACCCGGCGCGCGCTCCCAGGCTGCGGGTGCCGCCCATCCGGCTCCGCAGCAGCGCTTCCACCCCGGTGTCGGCGCCACCGCGCGCGCCACTGCGCGCCAGCACGCCGTCCCACTCGAACACGTCGCGCGGCAGTTCCTGCTCCGACGTCACCATCAGCAGCGACTCGACCCCGGCGGTCTCGGAAAAGAAGGTCGCCACCTGGCCGACCTTATCGGTGACCGTGATAGTGTCGGGCCAGACCTCGCGGTTGCCCATGAAATACGGCACCCGGTTGCTGGCGTTGGTGCCGTCGGCGGGGAATAGGAGCGTCGCCTTGCCCTTGTTATCGATGTTGAACACGTAGACGAAACGTGGCTGCCGGCTGGCGGCGGCGACCATCCGGGCGCTGTCCCGTTCCATGCGGAGCTGAAGGCTGGCACCGACCCGGATGCTATCCGTCCCGAAGGGCTGCTGCGTGGTGCTGTCCACCACCACCAGCCGGTAGGGGAACTGTCCGTCGTCAGGCGGCGCCGCGATCGACAGCCAGGTGCGCATCCGCCCGAGCGCCTCGGCCCGGCTGCGGAGCGAGTCGCCGGCGGCGACGCTGCTGGCGAACCAGTTGCTGCGCGCCGGGAAGGCGCTGGTGGTGCTGTCACCGGCCGAGGCGTTGGCGCGCACCCAGGAATACTCGACTTCGGTGTCCGTGACGCGGCCGGCCAGCACATAGAACGCGCCGTCCGGTGCCGTCTCGCGGGCGATGCCGGCGGCCTGCGTCGCACCGCCGATGCCGAGCGCCGCATCCAGCGCACGCGTGGGTGGGATGGAGAGCCAGACGGCCGGCTTCTCGATGCCGAGCTGCCCGATGGCCGATAGGACGCGCGCGGCCTTGAGCGTGGCACCGATCTGCACCGGACGCTCACGACCGGTGCGCAGCGTCCACCAGCCACCCTCGAACGCCACCGTCACCAGCGGCTGCGTCGCCGAGGGCAGGCGCGTGGGGTCCTGCACCCAAGTGATTGCACTGCTGGCGCGCAGCACACGCGCCTCGGCCACGGCGGCGTCGCGATCGGCGTCGGTGGCCAGCGGGGCGGGCACCCACACCCGCAACAGCGGTTCGTCGGCGGTGACCCAGCGGGTGATCGTGTACAGGTCGCCCACCTTCAGCGAATCCTCGTTGCCGCTGACGATGTCGGCGAGGCTGCGGGCGATGCTGGTGTTGCGCTCGACGCGGATCAGGTAGCTGGTATCAGGCTTGCCGCGGACGAGGCGCGCCAGCTCGGTGCCCGGGCGCAGGCCCAGGGCGAGGCCGCCGTCCACCTCGACCTTGTCCCCGCGCAGCTGCGTCACGGCGACCGTGGTGCGGCCGCCGTCGCTGCCGTTGCCGCCGAAGATCGGCTGGCGCAGGCGAGCCGGCTGCGCGTCGATGGACGGCACCTGATCGGGGGCGCGGCCCTGCATGATCGCCTTGGTGCTCTGGAAGACCTGCTGCGCCGTGGCGTTGATGGAGGTGGAGAGCAGCGCCTGCAGGAACGCCGCCGTGAACAGCCCATGGCGCACGTTGTTCTCGTCGGTGCCTTCCTTGGCCGGCCGGGTGTCCTCGGCGGCCGAGATGACCAGCGCGCCCATGTCGGCCGGGAAGGCACCGGTGTAGCGCTCGGCCTTGTCGCGCTCATCGATGGAGGCCCAGCGCTCGCGCAGCAGCTGCGGCACGCCGCCGCGGGTGATGGAGCCCGAGTTGCAGGCATCGATGACGACCGTGACGATCACGCCGCGCGCCGCCGCCGGCGAGAGGATCGCCGCCAGCTCCTTGTCGCGGATGTCCTCGGCGCCGGCATTGGCGTCCACCGGCACCAGTGTCTGGTCCACCTGCTTGCCCGGCGTGAGCGTGTTCCGGCGCAGCGCCCCATGTCCGGCGAACGAGAAGAACGCCACGTCGCCCGGCTTCGACCGGTCGAGCATCGCGGTCAGCGAGTCGAGGATCGCCTTGCGGGTGGCCGCCTTGTCGGTGAGGACGCGGACGTCGGTGCGGCGGAAGCCGAAGCGCGCGGTCATCACCTGCGCGATGGCCTGGGCGTCGTTCACCGAGCCTTCGAGGTTGCTGATGGTGCCTCGCGGGCCGACGCTGCGGGCGCCGGGCGCCGGGGTGCGCTGGCCGCTGCTGCCCGTCGCCGTGCGCGCCGCCGTGGCGGGAATGAACGCCTCGTAGTCGTTCACGCCAACCACGAGGCCGCGGCGGACCTGCGCCGGCAGCACCGACGCGGCCACGCTCGCGAGCAGCAGCAGCCCAGCCAGACGCCGGGCGACAGGTGTTTGCAGCGGGCGCACCGTTGGGGTCTGGCGGGACGCGGGATGCGGGATGGACATGTGCGGCAGCCGGGAGTGGAGGGAGAATCGTCGTGCGGTCTTCATCGTCAGACGCGAAGCACCGCCTGAAGCAATACGGCCGAGGTCTTCCATCGGCAACCGACCCGACTGGGTGACCCCTGCTGCCCTGCATGGACACGGCCTCGCCGCTTTCGTGTCCATCACCTCGGAGCCGGCGCCGACCGGACCGGCGCTCACCATTTGGCCCCCAACGCAGATTGCACGACACACCGTCCGCTCCCAGACTCTTCCGATGCCCACCACGACTCTCCGCCGCACCGGTCGCCTGCTCGCGACGACCCTGCTCAGTTCCACGTTCGCCGGCACCGCCGTGATGGCGCAGGCGCCCTGCGATCCCATGCCGGCCATGCCGGAAAACACCGTCGGCAGCAGCTTCGAGCCGCAGGTCCGCGCGTTCCTCCGCGATGAGCCGGACTTCGCCAAGCCGAACTGCGAGTCCAGGACCCCACGGGCGCTGCGGGTGGCACGGCTGATCAAGCCGATCGCCGCGGCGGCACGCGACATCGGCGCCTCGACGCGCTTCCTGGTGCTCAACAAGAACGAACAGAACGCATTCGCGACGGGGTGGCCGGACAATGGCTATCACCTGATCGTGGTGTACACCGGCATGATCGAGACGCTCGACCGCCGCGCCGCGACGGCGGCGGCACGCTCGGGTCGCTCGGCGACGGAACTGAGCGACGTGTTCCTGTCGACGGTGATCGCGCACGAGATGTCGCACCTGCTGCTGCGCCACGCGCAGGACACCAACTGCCGGCGACGGAGCTCCCTCGTGGCCGAAGGTGGCGATGCCGCAGCGACGCGCGCCGAGGGCACGCGGGTTGCCGCGCCCGGCGTGGTGGCCTGCCGTTCGTATTCGCAGGGGCTGGAGCTCGCCGCCGACTCGCTGGCGGCCTACCTGATGTTCGCGACGCGCAAGACGAACGTCTTCAGCGATGCCGGTGAACTGGTGCGGCTCTGGGAACTGGACGCGGCCGAGGATCGCGCCTCGGGTGACAACGCCTTCTTCGGCGCGCGCGTGATGAGCACGCACCCGTCGGCAGTGCGGCGCGCCGCGCTGTACATGCGCCTGTGGGCGAGCATGCTGGAGGAGCAGGATCGCTACGACAGCGCGATCGGCTTGATCGCCGCGAACATCGAGGTGGATCGCGCGCTGGCGATGCTCGACTCGGTGAAGCGCGCGCTGCCTGGCGCCCCGTTCATCGACGAGGCCGCAGGCGCCGCGCTGCTCACGCAGTGGCTCTCGACGGTGCCGGTCGGTGCCCTCGCGGTGCGGCCGACGGTCGGTGTCGTGCGCACACGGTTCGTGGAAGGGCTGCGCGGCGACAACTCGGGCGATGCCGCGCTGCTGGCTCGCGCCCGCGCCGCGCTCGAGCGCATCGCCGACGTCGACAACCATCCCGAGAGCCTGTCCAACCTCGCGCTGCTGGATGCGTACACGGGCAACGTGCCGCGCGCCCTGCAGCGCGCCCGGCGCGCCGTGCAACTCGCCTCGGGCGATGTCGCGATCCTCAACACGCTCGGCATCGCGCTCTATCAGGCCGGCCAGCCCGACTCGGCACGCCTGATCTTCGGACGCATCCTCACCGGCACGGCCACGCAGCCCACCGAGACGAGCTGGCGCGCGAGCTGCCTCAGCGACAAGACGAAGCCGATGAGCACGCGCGTCTGCTTCAACTACGCGCGGGCGCTGTTCGAGAAAGACCGCACCAATGGCCTCACCCTGCTGATGGCGTACCGCGACGTGTACGGCCAGCAGCCGTGGGGCGAGGAGGCGGGTCGGCTGGTGATGGTGGCGCGCAACGGCGGCTCGACCACGCTCCCGGCATCGGGTCCGTCGACCACGCCCACCGCGCCGCGCCCGCCGTCGAACGCGAGCAGCAAGATCGGCAACCTCGGCTTCCGTCCGCTGCTGCTCGTCTCCCCGGACGGCCTGCGCCGCGTCGCGACGGGCATGCGTCCACGGGAGGCGCGCAACGCGGTGCCGGACGCCGCCGAGGTGGCGGGCAATGCGACCGAGGGACGGGTGCTGCAAAGCGGCGAGGCGGGGGTCGGATTCCTGGTGCAGCCGGATCCGGCCGGTGGCGAACGGGTGGTCGGACTGGTGTCGTCCGGCGGCTGGTCGCTGGCCGGCGTGACGCCGGGACAGCCGGTGAGCGTCCTCAGCCGCTTCGGCCGCGTGGTGGACCGCGATGCGGACACCTATGTCTTCGTGGTGAACGGTCACCTGGTGCGGGTGATGACGGACGGTGTGGTGATTCGCTCGATCATCGTGCGCGCCGACCAGTAGCCGGTGGCGGGGCACGAGGGACGGCGGCGCAACCCGCTGCCGTCCCTCCCGGCGGCGCGGTAGCTTCGCGTGTCGGAGCGAAACATGCCGGCACCGCCTGCGTACGGAGCGGCGGCCCCAACCCGAGACACCTCATGGTCAGTCGCGAAGATCTGGAAAGCTTTCTCGTGCGCCTCGGCGCCGAGGGTGCGAGCTACTCCGAAGTCGAGCCGGGCATGTTCGTCGTGCGCCCCGGCGGCACGCCGGACGCACAGGTGGTCTGCCACCTCACCCCGCCGGTGCTGCTGATGCGCATGAACGTCATGGCAGTGCCGGACAACGCCGAGACGGCCGCGAAGCTGTCGCGCCGGCTGCTGGAGCTGAACGCGACCGACCTGGTGCACGGTGCGTACGGCATCTCCGGCAACGACATCATCCTCACCGAGGCGCTGGAACTGGCCAACCTCGACTTCTCCGAATTTCTCGCCGCGTACGAAAGCATGACGCTTGCCCTCGCGTCGCACGTCCGCGAGCTCGCCCCGTTCCGCGAGGTTCACTGATCCGATGGGACTCTTCGACCGTCTGTCCTCGCTCATCAAGGCGAACCTGAACGACCTGATCTCCAAGGCGGAAGATCCGGAGAAGGTGCTGGAGCAGTCGATCCTGGACATGCGCTCGCAGCTCGCCAAGGCCAAGCAGCAGGTGGCCGCGGCGATCGCCGACGAGAAGCGGTTGCGCGACCAGGCGGAAGCGGAATTCAAGCAGGCCGGCGAGTGGGAGCAGCGCGCGATGCTGGCCATCCAGCAGAACCGCGACGACCTGGCCCGGCAGGCGCTGCTGCGTCAGTCGGAGCACGCCGAACATGCGGCGACGCTGCAGCGCACGTGGGAGTCGCATCAGGCGGAAACGGAGAAGCTCAAGTCGCTGCTCCGCGACCTGAACGACAAGATCGAGGAGGCGAAGCGCAAGAAGAACCTGCTGCTGGCGCGCGCCCGTCGTGCCGAAGCGCAGGCCCGCATCCAGAACACGATGTCGGGGCTGAGCGAGAAGAGCGCGTTCGAGGCGTTCTCGCGGATGGAGGAGAAGATCGAGATGAACGAGCGCCGGCTCACGGCCAGCGCCGAGATCGAGGAGGAGTTCTCCGGTGACCGGCTGCAGTCGGACTTCAAGCGCCTGGAGAAGGCGGCCGGCGGCATGAGTGCCGAGGCGCGACTGCTGGAGTTGAAGCAGAAGATGGGGATGCTGCCCGCCGGCGCGCCGCAGGCGAAGCAGTTGCCGAAGGGTGCCGGCGAGATCGCCGAAGCGGATTTCGAACACCTGGACGACACCGCCGCGTCGTGAGAGGCCGCAGGGAGTGACGTCGTCGAGGGTGGTGACGCCGCGGTTGCGATTCGGGCCGATGCTGATCGGCACGGTCGTGACCGTGGCGCTGATCCTGCTGGTGGTGAAAGCCGCGAACATCTTCCTGCTGCTGTTCGTGGCGGTGCTGATGTCGCTGTTCCTGCGCAATGTCGCCGATGTGATGGCGGCGCGCCTGCGGCTGCCCTCCTCGCTCGCGCTCCTGTTGGCAGTGCTGCTCACGCTCGGCGCACTGGTGGGGCTGGTCACGCTGCTCGTGCCGCCGGTGTCGGAGCAGACGCGCGCCCTGGCGACGGAACTGCCCCGCTACATCACCGGACTGGAGAACCAGCTCGCGAAACTGGGCGAGCGCATTCCTCCACTCCGGGAGTACGTCGCAACGGAGGACCACAAGGCGGTCTCGCTGCTCTACGAGCAGGCGACCCAGCAGCTGGAAGGCCTGCTGCCAAAGGTGTTCGGGCTGCTGCACGTGACGATCGACCTGTTCGCGCTGCTGGTGATGTCGCTCTATCTCGCTCGGCGTCCGGTCGACTATCGCGAGTGGTTGATCGCGCTCTTCCCGCCGGCGCACCGCGAACTGGCGCGTGACGTGCTGCTGGAAATCGCGCGCGACCTGCGCGCCTGGATCACGGGGCAGCTGCTGGGCATGGTGATCCTCGCGGTGCTGACGGCGATCGGGCTGGCAGCGCTCCAGGTGCCGTACTGGCTGACGTTCGGGATCTTCACCGGCGCAGTGGCGATCGTGCCGTTCTTCGGCACGCTGGTGAGCACCGTGCTGCCCGCGCTGTTCGTGCTCGCCAGCGACGGTGATCCGTGGCGGGTGGTGGGCGTGATCATCCTCGGCACGGTGATTCACCTGATCGAGAGCAACCTGGTACTGCCGCTGATCACGCAGAACCAGGTGAAGCTGCCGCCGGTGCTGAGCATCATGTCGGTGCTGATCTTCGGGCAGTTGCTCGGGCCGGTGGGGCTGGTGGTGGCGGTGCCGATCCTGGTGGTGCTGACGGTGATGGTGCGCCGGGTGCTGGTGAACCGGATCTATCAGGGCGTGGTGGGGCGACCGCTGCCGGTGGATCGCACGATGGTGCTGCGCGTTCCGTCCCCCGAGGGTGGCGTGACGGTGCAATCGGGCCCGCCGCCGGACCTGATCGCGCTCGCGGAAAGGGCCGCCGGCGCGGCGTGACGGGCCGCCGTGCGCTGTATGGCCGTGGCGCGGCAGCGTGCCTATTGTTCCCGGCATGTCGATCACACCACGCTACCTGATCCTCGCCGACGGCGCCTTCGGCCCGTTCACGTCCAAGACGGCCAACGGCTGCATCCGCTTCACACCGGAGCAGGTGGTCGCGGTGCTGGACGCCGCACAGCAAGGCCGCACGGCGCAGGACGTCCTGGGCTATGGCGGCGCGATTCCGGTGGTGGGCTCGGTGGCGGCGGGCATGGCGCTGCAGCCGAACATCCTGCTGATCGGCATCGCGCCGAGCGGCGGGCAGCTGCCGGCGGAGTGGCGTCCGATCCTGCGTGCGGCGCTGGAGTCGGGGCTGCACATCTGGAGCGGACTGCACGCCTTCATCGGTGACGACGCGGAGTTCGCCGCGCTCGCGGCGCAGCATGGCGTGGAGATACTCGACGTGCGCAAGCCACCGGCCACGCTGCCGGTGTCGAGCGGTCGCGTGCGGGAGATCAGCGCGGAGACGACGGTGGTGCTCACCGTCGGCAGCGACTGCAACATCGGCAAGATGACGACGCAGCTCGCGGTGCGGGCGGCACTGCGGGACATGGGCTACGCGGTGGCGTTCGTCGGGACGGGGCAGACGGGCATCTTCATCGATGGCAAGGGCACGTCGGTGGATGCGGTGGTCGCGGATTTCGTCGGCGGCGCAGCGGAGCAGATGGTACTCGCGGCGGCGGCAGGGGCGGACATCGTGCTGGTGGAGGGTCAGGGGTCGCTGCTGCACCCGGGCTATTCGGGCGTGACGCTGGGGTTGTTGCATGGGTCGCTGCCGCATGCGCTGGTGATGTGCACGCAGCCCTCGCGTGTGACGATCCGCAACAACGACTGGGTGCCGATTCCGTCGCTGACGGAGTTGATCGCGTTGCATGACGCCGTGACCAAGCCGCTACGTCACGCACCCACGATCGCCGTGGCGATGAACACGTTCGACCTGAGCGACGAGGCGGCGCGCGATGCGATCGAGCGTGGCATGGCGGAGACGCGGTTGCCGGTGACGGACCCGGTGCGCTTCGATCCTATGACGATCGCGCAGGCGATCGCCGGGTTTCACGCGTCGCGGCTGGATGGTGAGAAGGGGCGTCGGATTCGCTGACCGTGCGTGATCTCGCGCCGTGCGCCTTTTGCGCACGGCGTGCGTGATCGGGGTACCGTGATTGCGACGACGCGCGTGCATCGTGGCGGTGTCTCCAGCCACGAGGTGTGCATGTCGCCGGTCGCCGTTCTTCCGCAGCTCAGTCTTCGCAGTGTCCGCAAGGTGATCACTGCCGGTGTCGGTACCTGTCGCGTACGGGTGACGGTGCTGGGTGGTGTGTCGTTGCAGCTCATGCCGGGTGATGCCCTGGCGATCACGGGGGCGTTGCCGCTCGCGCGCTCGATGCTCTGCGCGGTGGCGGCGGGCGTTGCGCGGTGTGACTCGGGCACGGTGCGCTGGGGGCCGCGCGGGCTCACTGCCGTGCGGTACGCACCGGCGGGTGATGCGCCGCGTGCGCTGCATCGTCGCGACGGTGTGGCGGCGGGGCTGGTGATTCTCGATGCGGCGTTGACGGAGCGTGCGCCGGCGGTGGACCTGCGCGTCCTGGCGGATCTGGTGGCGCCGTTCCTGGCCGTCGGCGGTGCGGTCTTGCTGGCTGCCTCGGTCACGCCGGCGGAGTGGCCGTGGCCGATTCTCGAGCTGGCTGGTGGGCAGTTGCGTCCGGTGACGATGTCGGCGGCGGTGCAGGTGCCGGCGTGGTCGGCGCCGGCCCGTATGGTTGCCGAGGGGACGGGCGATCGTGTGGCACGGCACGCGCCGGATCAGTAGTTTCACGGTGCGTGGTTCGCGGGGAGCGGTGTCTGGTCGCCGCCGGCATGATGGTGTTCTGCCGAGTGCGACGCGCGTGGCTCCTGTCCCGGATCGATGAGCGAGTTTCTTCTGTACAACACGCTGACCCGCGCGGTCGAGCCATTCGCCCCGGCGGACGGTCGGTGTGTTCGCATGTACACGTGCGGGCCGACGGTCTACAACCCTGCGCACCTGGGCAATTTCCGCACCTTCCTGTTCGAGGACCTGTTGCGGCGGTCGCTGGCGTTGCGTGGGTGGTCGGTGGAGCAGGTGATGAACCTGACCGACGTGGATGACAAGATCATCATCCGGGCGAGTGCGCAGCGGAAGACGATCCGCGAGGTGACGGACCCGGTGGTGGAGATCTTCCATGCGCATCGCGCGTTCCTGCGCATTCAGCCGGCGGAGCATTATCCCCGGGCGACGGACTACATCCCGCAGATGATCGCGTTGGTGGAGCGGTTGGTGGAGCGTGGGGTGGCGTACCAGGCTGACGACCAGTCGGTGTATTTCGCGATCGACAAGTTCCCGGGGTATGGTCGGTTGTCGCGGCTGGACACGCGTGAGATCCGATCAGGGGCACGGGTGAGCCAGGACGAGTACACCAAGGAGAACGCGCAGGACTTCGCGCTCTGGAAGTCGGCCAAGGAGGAGGACGAGCGTGCCGAGGCGGCGTGGGATTCGCCGTGGGGTCGTGGGCGTCCGGGGTGGCACCTCGAGTGTTCGGCGATGGCGATGGACATCCTTGGTGAGACCATCGACCTGCATGCCGGTGGTGTGGACCTGATTTTCCCGCACCATGAGGACGAGATCGCGCAGAGCGAGGCGGCGACGGGCAAGGTCTTCGCGCGGACGTGGTGCCATGGCGAGTTCTTGCTGGTGGACAGTGCGAAGATGGCGAAGCGGGTGGGCAACGTGTGGGGTGTGGCCGAGTTGGAGGGGGAGGGGCTGGATGGTGCGTCGGCGCGGTATTTCATGTTCAGCACGCACTATCGTCAGCAGTTGAACCTCAGCTCGGAGGCGCTCGAGGCGTCGCGTCGAGCGGTGCGTCGGATTGGGGATTTCGCGGAGCGGTTGGCGGCGGCGGTATCGGCGCCGTCGGCATTGTCGTCGGTGGCGGTGGAAGCCGAGGCTGATTTCCGTGCGGCGTTGGCGAACGACCTGAACGCACCGACGGCGTTGTCGGTGTTGATGGTGTTTCTGAATCGTGCCAACGCGTTGCTGGATCAGGGTGGCAGCGATGTGGCGGCGCTGGCGCGGGCGCGGTCGGCGTTTGCGGTGATGGACGGGGTGCTGGACGTGGTGCCGACGCCGGTGGTTGCCGATGCGGGGATGGCCGAGTGGGTGGAGGGGATGATCGCGCGTCGAGCGGCGGCGCGGGTGCGGCGCGACTTTGCGGAGTCGGATCTCATCCGGGCTCAGCTGACCGGTCGTGGCGTGGTGCTGGAGGACGGTCCGTCGGGGACGACGTGGAAGCTGGTGGCGGTGTCGCCGGGTGGGTCTGGCGCGTCTGGGTGAGCGCCCGCGGGCGGTTGATGTGTCGGGGCTGTCGGGCTAGTTTGTGAGGCTGTCGGCAGTCGTGCGGTTTACGCTGACGTAGCTCAATTGGCAGAGCACCTGATTTGTAATCAGGCGGTTGCGAGTTCGATTCTCGCCGTCAGCTTCTGGCGGTCGCGGGTTCGTTGGCGACCGGGACGTGTGGTGCTGGCGTGGGTGTTGGAGCGGGTGTGTGATCAGCGGTGGAGTAGCCAAGCGGTCAACGGCAACAGACTGTAAATCTGTCGACTCCGGTCTTCGAAGGTTCGAATCCTTCCTCCACCATGTGCGGGCGCCGCAGCGACTTCGGTCGGTGCGGCGCTTTTGTTTTCCGTACGCAATTTCAAGGGGTCTCTTCAAGGGGTCAGAGTCCTTGATGCAGCGACGAGGCACGCGCGGTTTCGGGCCGAGTTGTCAGATCGTGTGCACCCGTACTCGGCGCCAATGTCAGCCATCGAGCGCGACGGTAATCTCGCTCCTCTTCTTGCCGAATTTGAACCCAGTGAAGAAGAGGAGAAAGCTGGCCTTGTCGAATGCGCCATGCGCCTGAAGGCGGTATTGCTGGGCTGTGTCTGGATTTCGCGACACTGCTTCGGCTAGCCACGGATCGCAGAAGACGATGTCACCCAAGTCGAGGAGTTGTGTTCCAGTCTCCGCGGCGCCGATGACGACGAAGAGGTGGTTGTCAGTCTTGTATGGTTCCATTGAGACTCGCACCAACTTCACGCCGACCACACCCCTCTGGGTCAACCAGCGATAGGCGCACATGGCCTGCTCGTGGCAATTGCCGGCACCGAATCTTGCCGCGACTTCGTTGATTCGCTGACGGGCAGCGACCTGTACGGGAGTCATCTCGTCGAGCGGGATGTCGGCGTGTCCGAGCAATGCCACCAGCTGGCCGAGCAGGTAGCGCGAGATCTTCAGCCGGATGTCGGTATCAGGGCTCGACGCCGTTCCTGGGGCCGTGAAGTTGTTGTCAGCACCCATCGGCAGCGTGCGGCGCACCCAGGAGGACGCCATCCTCGCCAGTCGCATGTGATCGGCATTCGGCATGTCGGGTCTCCCAAAGAGATGGCTCCGGCCGGCACGTCAGTCGGACGGGGTACGATTGAAGATGCCGAGGTGAAGCGACGGCGTGATTGGTGACTCGATTGCGGGAGTCGCCTGTCGTCGCGGAACGATGCAGTCGGATCACGGGGTCGATCAAGGGGGCCTGACCAAGGTGTCGCTCAAGGGGTCAGAGTCCTTGATCCACATCGAGGCGTCCATATCCGATCAAGGGGTCAGAGTCCTTGATCCGCCTCAAGGGGTCAGAGCGAATGGTCGTGAGGTCGAATCTGGACCGCGAGGGGCGAGTGTGAGCCACCTCGGGTCAAGGACTCTGACCCCTTGATCGGACCCCTTGATCGAACGCACTTGTCGCGCACGTGCCCGCTCGCGTCACGAGCGAGGTACGCACGTCATCGCGCACGAATACGTTTCACACGCATCGCCAGACGCCTGTCTGCAACACCGAGTATGCCACCGCCGGACGTACGTACTCGGGAACCGCGGTCACTTCACGCGGCGCAGTATGGTCAGGAAAATCGCGCGCCCGTAATTCCTCGACGTTCGGCGTAGAACGACTGTGCCGCGGAGCGCCGATAAGGTGCGCTCACGTCCAAGACACCGTTTTCGGAATGCATCGAATACTGATGAGCTTCGACCGCTCTCAGCGTTGTGAAGGCGATCAGGAAGCTCATGTGTGAAATATCGACCAACAGAACTGCACCGTCTCAATCGGTATCGACAATACTCTTGACGCGCGCGTGGGCAATCACGATCGTAACATAGTGCCCCGTTTTGAAGTCCTCTCTCGAGGAGTACTATGATGACGCAGCGAGATCTGCAACGCAGCGTGGCCACACTGGCCAGTCTTGCATTCGCGACGGGCTGTGCGTTGACGCAGTTCAGCTTGCCTACCGACGCAGGCGGCGCGTGCGGCGCTTCAATTACCACGGCCGAGGTCAACGCCTGGTTTGAATCAGGCAGCGCCTCGCTCAATGGTGCGGTCAGGCCGGCCAACAGCGTCACCTTCCCCAACGTGCCCAATTGCAGTTTCTACAAGTGGTCCGAACAGATGTTCTTGTGGTTGACCTCGCCGGCGCCGCCGCGCTATGGTGGCGGCGGCGGGTTGGTAATGAACACGCCCGCGTTTTTCGACGTGTCGCTGCCAGACGCCAGTGGCCAGCGTCACTTTGAGGCCCACAGCGCTGGCGTTGTTCGCGCATTCAATGTGCGTACGGCGCAGCGGGGCGTGTTGGGTCTGCCCATCGTACTACAAGCCCGTACCCTGCGGCTGCTGGAAGTTCTGCCGCCGGTGCTCGGTCCCTCGGGCCGACCGTTGGTTCAGGACGCCGGTGGCAATGAGGCGGAAGTGGCCGATATCCGCACAACCAACGAGGGCGCGGTGGTGCTGCTGGACAGCGCAGGCCGCGACATCAGGGCTCCGCGCGCGCTGCTGCGATCCAAGTCCAACCCCGAGGCCCTGCCATTTGAAAGGCGCTTGGCGCAGTTCGAACAGTTCGACCGCTCAAGCCTGGTGCAGAAGCTGGTGCTGAACAACCGAATCATTTTCCTGGACCTATTCGGCAACTTCCAAAAAACCGAACAAGGTCAGGCCGATGGCGGGGTCCTGTTGGCACAGAACGGCTCGTTGGTGTACTACTCGTTGACCGTGAACAATGTGTTTGCGCTCTTCCGGAGCATGCAAGGCACACCCGTGCCTATTGGCACGCAGTTTCCAACCAACCAAGCGCAGCTGAACTCCGTGCTGACGTTCGCCACCAGCAAGGGCCAGAGCCCTGTCATTGACGCAGAGGCACTTGCGGTGGAGATCAAGGCCTCGTGGGTGGAGGCTGCGGGCTTGGCCGACGCAAGCCAGTTCATCCAGATGAAAGCCATCGTGCCGACCTACGACAAGACCAACCCCAACGAGTGGGTGCCCAATGGTACGACGACCGTAACCTTGGCGATGGTGGGCATGCATGTGGTTGGCAGCGCGGCTGGCCATCCAGAAATGTTGTGGGCAACGTTTGAACACGTGAGTAACGCGCCGAACGCAGAATTCATGTATACCAAGCTGCCGGCTGGCACCACCACTGTGCCCCAGAGCACGACGGGCGTGTGGGTGTTTGCGGCCAATGGCGCAGTGGCACCCTTCAACCAGATGCACATGAGATTAGGCGGGCCAGCCAACGACCGCATCGTGGCGGTGCCGGGTTTCAGTATTAGCCCCAGTAACATCCTGCGCACCATGCCTTGGGGCTTGCTCGGCAGCAATCCGGGCGGCAACGCCGAAGTCATCAGTATCAATAACGTCGTGCGCGGCGTCCTGGACGCCGCTGACGTGCGCAGAAACTACTTTCACGAAGGCACAACGTGGACCATTTTCGGTGCTTCACCAAACGGCAGCAATCAGGTCGGCACAAACCGATTGGAGAACACGACGATGGAGACGTTCAATCAGGGAGCCAATTGTTTCGCCTGCCACGGCAGCAACACCACGGCGGTGAGCCATGTCTTCAACGACACCAAGCCTATCTTCTGAGTGAATCGCCCCGGGATTGTCGGAGACTCGATTGCTGGAGTTTTCGGGCATCCTCGAACGATGCGATCGTATCAACGGGTGAGAGTTCTTGATCCTGGGCGGCACGGACTCGCATATCGCGGTCCAGATCCGCGATCACGACCAAGGACTTTGCCCCGTGAGCTTGGGATCAAGGACTCTGACCCCTTGACCGCGGACCCCTTGACCGAGAACGTGCTCGTTGTGAAGGCGAGCGTCGGTCGACACTTGCCGCTGATCACGCTGGCCCGTCGGGAATCAACGCGCGCCGGCGTTGCACCGGATCGATGCGCGTCATGGCGACGGCCGCGGCGTGTCCGAGGCGTTACGTTACGCCCATCAGGGTGTGTGCATCTCTCCTCATCGACCGCAGAAGACGAACATGGCGCAGCTCATCATCACGTACCAGCTCAAGGCCGGCGTTACCGACGACGCATATCAGGCGTGGGTCCGCGATGTCGACTACCCGGCGATGCGTGGACTCACGCGCGTGGCCTCGTACGTGAACCATCGCATCGAGAAGCGCCTGATGGGCGATGGGGCGCTGCCATTTACGTACATGGAGCTGTTCGACGTGCCGGATCTCGACGGCTTCCTTGCGAATGACATGGGCGGGAGTGTCGTGCAGAAGATCATGGGCGAGTTCATGGGCATGGTCGAGAACCCTGACTTCCTGATTGCGAACGCCATCGTCTGAGGGTGCAGGGGCAGCGTGGCCGCCGTCACCCGCACGCACGCGCTTTGCGCGGCGACGGCGGGTGATGCTGGCGTGCCCTGTCCATCGACACGCCGTCGCGGGACAGCGTGCAGCGCAGGGGCCAACGGCATCTCGTTGATGCGACACGTCAGCGCGTTCGCCAGAGATTGAAGCGTGAGGGCGTTCGAGCCACAGCGCCCGACGCGCCTCGTCGGCGCAGTAATTGTCCGGACCGGGAGACCTGACGCCGTGCGGACCGGCCATGCAGCCGGGCTGCCTCTCTCCAAGGCACACACATGCCGAGCCGGAACCGGGCCGACGCGGGCGGTGGAGGCGCCTCATGGTGACAGCTCGGTAGAATCCTCGCGGGCGCAAGGCGGCGCGGTGCCGCGGTGGGCGGAATCGCTCGCGTCTGTTTGCGTCATGGCATGCGGGAGCCGCGCGCCCGCACTGGCGCGATGAGCACGCACGGACCTGCTTACCCGCGGGGCGAGAGTGCCGCGCCCGAGGCCAGTCTCACGGACCCGCAAACACCCGCGTACCAGCATGCCCCTGATCCGCCACGCCGCCTCCGCCTCCGCCATCGCCATCCTGTCGACTGCCGCACTGCTGCGCGCGCAGACGGCACCGACGGCCGCCAGCTACGACCCCTCCCCCGAGAACCTCGCCGCACGCACCTGGTACCAGGACGCCAAACTCGGCCTGTTCATCCACTGGGGGCCGGCGATGGGCCTGCAGGACGGCGAGTGGGTGATGAACAACCGCGGCATCCGCGCCGCCGAGTACGAGTCGCTGCTGCCGCTGTTCAACCCGTCGCGGTTCGATGCGACGGCGTGGGTGCGCGCGGCCAAGGACGCGGGCATGGCGTACGTGACGCTCGTCTCCAAGCACCATGACGGCATCGCGCTCTGGGACTCGAAGGTGTCGGACTACAGCATCGTCACGCGCTCGCCGTTCGCACGCGACGTGGTGCGCGAGCTGGCCGACGCCTGCGCCAGGGCGGGGCTGCGGTTCTTCCTCTACTACTCGCAGCTCGACTGGCATCATCCGGACTACTACCCTCGCGGGCAGACCGGCGCGACGGCTGGGCGTCCCGATTCGGGGAGCTTCCCGCGCTATCTCGACTACATGGATGCGCAGCTCACCGAACTGCTCACGAACTACGGCCCGATCGCCGGCATCTGGTTCGATGGCGTGTGGGACAAGCCGACGGCGCCGTGGCGGCTGGAGCAGACGTACGCCCTGATCCACAGACTCCAGCCCGCCGCGCTGATCATCCCGAACAACCACGAGGCGCCACACTGGGGAGAGGACGTGCAGACGTTCGAGCGCGATTTGCCTGGCGCGAACGGGCAGGGCTTCAACACCACCGTGATCGGTGCGCTGCCGCTGGAAATGTCGGAGACGATGAACGACTCGTGGGGCTTCCGGTTGCACGACCGGAACTGGAAGTCGTCCACGCAGCTGATCCGCAGCATGGTGGAGGCCGCGGGCTGCGACGCGAACTTCCTGCTCAACGTCGGCCCGCGCCCCGACGGCACCTTCCCCGACTCGGCCAGCGCACGCCTCGCGGCCATCGGGGAATGGATGCGAGTGAACGGCGCCTCGATCCGCGGCACCCGCGCCGGTCCGCTCACTCCGCGCCCCTGGGGCGTGACGACGCAGCGTGGCGACACGGTGTACGTGCACCTGCTGCACGGCGTGGATCCGGTGGTCGCGCTGCCGGCACTGCCACGGCGCGTGCGTCGCGCCTTCCTGCTCGACGGTGGCGCACCGGTGTCCGTGACGGCGACTCTTGCGACGCTGACGCTGGCGCTGCCCGCGCGCGACGCTGCGCAGCCGGATCAGGTCGTCGTGCTCGTCCTGGCGCGCCCTTGAGCGTTGTACGGTGCTGAGGTTCTCTTGCGCGCTGATTCTGGCGGTGGGAACTGCAGAACGCAAAGGCAGCAAAGGGACTGAAAGGCGCGAAGAGGTCTGGCGCGCGGCCAACGTGGGCGTAGTCCGGGCTGCGTTGCTTTTGAGAACGGCAACGGCAACTGCTTGACGCCAAGACGCGGAGGCGCAACGCTCTCTGCGCAGCGAGTATCATCGCGCTACGATATCACCCGCTCAGGGTTGTAGGAACTGCACTCGCTGGCGCAACGCTGTCTGCGCAGCGCGGGTCATCGTGCCCCGGTATCAGCCCTTCAGGGTTGTAGGAACTGCACTCGCTGGCGCTGTTCCAACATCTTTTCCTGCCGTCGAGAGCCGGATCACGACGCCGCTCGTGTGGGCCGACCGCGTTGCGCCTCCGCGCCCCCGCGCCTTGGCGTTAAGCAGTTGCCGTTGCAGTTGCTGTTCCCAAAAATCATTCGCCACGCGCACCACAGCCGGCCGCAGCGCGCACCAAACCTTTTCTGTCCCTTTCTGTTGTCTTCGCGCCTTTGCGTTAGTGCTGTTCAGTTCCAACCACACGAATCTCGATCGTCAGCGCCGTGCGAGCAGGTGGTAATTCCGCACCCATGCCAGCCGGAGTGGCCGTACCTACTGACGATCACCGCACGTTGCAAAGCGGACGCGGCCGTGGGCGCGGACCTCCGCAGGCGTACCGGAAGTACCATACGGCAAGGTGCGGATTGCCGCGCCCTGCGCGCCAGCCACGCGCTGAGCCGTTTGTCTTCCACTCATGCCTTCCATGCGCCACGTCATCGGCCTTGCGGCGATGCTCGCCGTGCTGGCCACCCCGGCACTCGCTCAGGAGCCCGCGCCGGTGCTGCGAGGGACGCTGCGCGACTCCACCGGTCGCGCCATGCCTGCCATCGAGGTCGCGTACCGACGCACCACCACGCTCACCGACAGCGCCGGCAACTTCCGGCTCACACCAGTGCCGCTGGGGCGGATCACCGTCACCTTCGCGCGGCGCGGCACGGTGTTCGGTGAGCTGGAGGCCAACATCACCGCCGACACCACGCCGAGTGTGGCCGTGGAGGTCGTGAGCGAACGCACCGACCCCACCACGCTGCTCGGCGTCGTGGTGGATTCGGCTGGCCGGCCAATGCGCGACGTGGTCGTGGAAGTTGTGACGGCGATGGTCGAGGCGAAGACCGACAGTGCCGGTCGGTTCACGATCCGTGACCTGGCCCCGCGGCGTCACTTCATCCGGGTGCGACGGGTGGGGTATGCGCCGACGTTCGCGGCGGTGGACCTGTCCGACGGTACCGCCAAGCGCGCGCGCATCGTCATGCGTCAGTACGCCGGCCAGAACCTCGGCCTGGTGGTGGTGCGCGCGAACCGTGTGCCGCAGCGGATGCAAGGCTTCATGCAGCGTGCCGAGCGACGCGCACTTGGTGGCAAGTTCCTGACGCAGGAAGACATCGAGCGGCGCACACCCCTGCGCCCCAGCGACCTGTTTCAGGGGATGGCGGGTGTGCGTGTGGCGCAGGACCGGTTCGGACGCGGGACGCTCGTCGGGCGCGGCAACTGCCTGCTCTCGCTGTTCATCAACGGCTTTCCCGCGCCGCAGTTGTCCGGGTCCGGCATCGATGATCTCGTGAGCACCCTCGATCTCGCCGGCATCGAGGTCTACAACGGCTTGGGTGTGGTGCCCGCCGAGTTGATGATGGGACGACCGACGACGTGCGGCACCGTGGGGATCTGGACCAAGTAGCGGGCGTGAGGCGCAGGGGGCGAGGTGCGGATATCTTGTACGCGCCATGACCACGCCACAGACCCCACCGCTCGCCCTCGAAGTGCTCGGCCTGCGCAAGGCGTACGGCGACGTGGTGGCCGTCAATGGCCTCGACCTGCGCGTGTCTGCCGGCCAGTGCTTTGGTTTGCTGGGCCCCAATGGCGCCGGCAAGACGACGACGATCGAGATCTGCGAGGGGCTGAACACGCCCGATGCCGGCACGGTGCGGGTGCTGGGTCGCACCTGGGATCGCGATGCACACTGGCTGCGCACGCAGCTCGGCATCCAGCTGCAGGAGACGCAGCTTGCCGAGAAGCTGTCGGTGCAGGAGACGCTGGCGCTGTTCCGCAGCTTCTACCTGAACGCGCGCAGCATCGACGACGTGATCGGGCTGGTGCAGCTTGGCGAGAAGCGCACCGCGCGCGTGGGCGGGCTCTCCGGCGGGCAGAAGCAGCGACTGGCGCTGGCGTGCGCGCTGGTCGGCGATCCGCAGCTGTTGTTCCTCGACGAGCCGACGACGGGTCTGGATCCGCAGTCGCGTCGCCAGCTCTGGACGGTGGTGGAAGGGCTGAAGGCGGAGGGTCGCACCATCGTGCTCACCACGCACTACATGGACGAGGCGGAGCGGCTCTGTGACAACATCGCGATCGTGGATCACGGCCAGGTGATCGCGCTTGGCACGCCGCGGCAACTGATCGCATCACTCGGTGCGGAGCACGTGATCCGGCTGGGCACCGGCGACGGTGCGGCCAACGCGCATCCCATCGCGCTGGCCGAGTTGCTGGCACTGACGGGCGTAACCGGTGGGCGCGAGACGGCGGGCGGGTACGAACTGCGCGGGGATTCGGTGCAGGCGGTGCTGCCGCCGCTGCTGGCGCTGGCGGATGCGCGCGCCGTGCGATGGACGGAACTGAGCACGCACAGCGCGACGCTCGAGGATGTGTTCGTCGCGCTGACGGGCCGCGACCTGCGGGACGGCTGACCGATGCGCATCGAGACGCTGAGGCAACTGACCCTCGCGCGGTTCCGCGAGTTCACGCGCGAGCCTGAGGCGGTGTTCTGGACGTTCGTGTTTCCGGTGCTGCTGGCAGGCGGGCTGGCGATCGCGTTCCGCGACAAGGCACCGGAGCAGGCGATCATCGCGGTGGTCGCGCCGGCACCCGGTGACAGCGCGGCGGCGTCGATCGCGGCGGCACTCGGCGCCACGCGAGCGGCCAGCGACAGCGCTCCGCTGCGGGCGCGTCTCATTCCCGCCGACAGCGTTGCCGATGTGCTGCGCACCGGGACTGCCGCGCTGGTGGTGCAGCCGCTGCCCGGCGGCGCGGTGGAGTATCGCTACGATCCCGCGCGCCCGGAGGGACGCGCCGCGCGTCAGGCCACCGATGACGTCCTGCAGCGTGCCCGCGGCCGAGCCGACGTCGTGACCGTGCGCGAGGTGACGGTGCGCGAACGTGGCTCGCGCTACATCGACTTCTTCCTGCCCGGACTGCTCGCCATGAACATCATGGGGAGCAGCATCTGGAGCCTGGCGTTCGCGATCGTCACGCAACGCAACAAGAAGCTGCTCAAGCGCCTGGTGGCGACCCCGATGTCGCGCCTCGAGTACCTGCTGTCGTTCGTGCTCTCGCGCCTCGTCTTTCTCGGGCTCGAGCTGGCGGTGCTGCTGAGCTTCGGTGTGTTCGTGCTCGACGTCCCGGTGCGCGGCTCGCTGCCTACCCTCGTCGGCATGGCGTTCATCGGTGCAGCGGCGTTCGGCGCCATCGGGCTGCTGGTGTCGTCGCGGTCGCGGACGGTGGAGGGTGTGTCGGGGCTGACGAACCTGGTGATGATGCCGATGTGGATCTTCTCCGGCGTCTTCTTCTCGTCATCGAACTTTCCGGCGGCGATCCAGCCCGTCGTGCAGGCGCTGCCGCTGACGGCGCTGGTGAACGGGATGCGCTCCGTCATGCTGCAGGGGGCGTCGCTTGGCGCGGTGCTGCCGCAGATCGCCGTCCTCGGCGTGTACCTCGTCGTCTGCCTTGCCGTCGCACTTCGCATCTTCCGCTGGCAGTAGCTGGCTCCGCCGCGCGATGGCGGGCTGCCAGCCGGGCTGGACGCGCGACCGAGCTGTACCGTGCGTAGTCTTCCACATTGGCGTCGATGCACGCGCCGGAGGGCTCGTCCCCCGTTTCTCCTTTCCTCCGGAGCATCCTGTGACCAGCGCTGACGATCTCCGCCGCACCCGCCGAGCCGGAACGGTACGGCGAATGCATAGGCTGATGGTGTGCCGGACCTGACCGGCTGTTTGTGTACGACCCTGACGGGGGAGCACGCTCGCCACCGTCAGGGCACACCCCGATCTCATCACATCCATATGTCAGCACTTCATCCTGTTGTGAGCCGCTCGATCGGCGCCCGCATGCGTGGTGTGGGCCTGTTCGGTGCCATCGCGCTCTCGGCTGTCGGCTGTGCCACGAATCCCGCGACCGGTCGCCGCGAGCTGTCGCTGATTCCGCAGGGGCAGGAGATTGCGATGGGCCAGGAGGGGGCGCAGGCGGCGGCGGCGCAGATGGGGATCTACCCCGACTCGGCCATCCAGCGGTACGTCTCGTCGCTTGGCATGCCCATCGCCAGGTCATCGGAGCGGCCCGACCTGCCCTGGACGTTCACCGTCGTCGACGATCCGATCGTCAACGCGTTCGCGCTGCCGGGTGGCCCGATCTTCGTGTCGCGCGGCATCCTGACCTACATGAACTCCGAGGCGCAGCTCGTCTCGGTGCTGGGCCACGAGATCGGTCACGTCACCGCGAAGCATTCCGTCAATCAGATCTCGAAGCAGCAGATCCTGTCGATCGGGATGGTCGGGGCGATGGTGTTGCGGCCGGAGTTGCAGCAGTTCGGTGGGCTGGCGCAACAGGGCCTGGGGCTGCTGTTCCTGAAGTACGGCCGCGACGACGAGACGCAGGCCGACGATCTGGGCTTCCGCTACATGACGAAGGCGAACTACAACCCCGCCGAGATGGCGGAGATGTTCAAGACGCTGCAGCGCCTCTCGGGCGGTGAGGGGTCGCGTGGCACGCCGGAGTGGATGTCGACGCACCCGGATCCGGGCAACCGCGTGGCGAAGACGAACGAGCGGATTGCCGCAGCGGGGCGCTCGTTCACGGGGACGAAGGTGGAGCGGGAGGCCTTCCTGCGGCGCATCGACGGGATGGTGTTCGGCGAGGACCCGCGCAACGGGTACTTCCAGCAGGCGACGTTCATCCAGCCGACGATGAAGTTCCGTTTCGACTTCCCGTCGGGCTGGCGCACGCAGAACGGTGCCGAGCAGGTGGTCGGGCAGAGCGCGCAGGGGGATGCACAGATCGCGCTGACGCTGGCGGGGAACGTGTCACCACAGGCGGCGCTGTCGAAGTTCCTGCAGCAGCAGGGCGTGACGGCGGGGCAGGCGTCGACATCGCCCATCAACGGCAATGCGGCGGCGGTGGCGCAGTTCGTCGCGCAGACGCAGGACGGGAACCAGCTCGCCGGCTACATCGCCTACATCCAGCAGGACGGGACGACGTACCAGCTGATTGCAATGACGCCGCGCGCGCAGATCAACACCTACGATGGCGCATTCCGCAACACGATCGGGTCGTTCCAGCGGGTCACCGACCCGCGGTTGCTGAACGTCCGTCCGCAGCGGCTGCGGATCGTCACGCTGCGTTCGGCGATGTCGCTGACGCAGTTCAACCAGCAGAACCCGTCGGTGATCCCGCTCGAGCAGCTGGCGCTGATCAACGCCGTGTCGCCGACGGCGACGCTGCCGGCTGGCACGCAGGTGAAGCGGGTGGTGGCGGAGTAGGCGACGGTCAGGGCTGGAGCATCCGACGTCCGGATGCTGACTGAACGGGGGGCGCGGCCGGTCGTGACGGTCGCGCCCCCTGCTTCGTCGGCGTGGGTGGCACACGGCGGGCCGACATGGTTGCCAGTTGGTGCGCAGTCGCGCAACATCGGAGTCATGACCTCGTCACGTCGATGTGTGATTCCGCTCACCGCGCGGTGGACAGCGCGACACAACCGCCGCCCTCTGTACCCATTGGCCCGACACGTATTTCGGCTGTTTGCCGCACTGTTGCTCGCGCTCTCCGTGACTGCAGCGCGCGGAGCCGAGCCGGTCGTGACACCAGACGCGATCCAGCATGCGGCCCCGCCTGCGTCACGCGCCCCCGCTGCCGCTGCCTACGCGATCATCCCGCGGCCGCAGGTGCTGACGCCTGCGCCGGGCCGCTTCACGCTCACGCGCGGCACGCTGGTGCACGTGGACCCTGCGTTCGCCGGCGTCGCGCGTCGCTTCCTGCGCGACATCGGCGCGGCGACGGGTTTCGACCTCGCGATCACGCGCGCGGTCGCCGGCTCGAAGGACGCGATCCGCATCGTGCGGCTGTCGGGGCGCGACACGGTCGGACTCGGCACCGAGGGCTATCGACTCGACGTGACACCGGCGGGCGTGACGGTGCATGCGGTGCACGCGGCCGGTGCGTTCTACGCGCTCGAGACGCTGAAGCAGTTGCTGCCGGCGGCGATCTATCGCAGTGCGCCGGTGTTGGGCACGGAGTGGACCATGCTGGCGGTGCACATCGAAGATGCGCCGCGATTCGAGTGGCGCGGCGCGCACCTCGATGCGGGGCGGCACTTCATGCCGAAGGAGTTCGTGCGCAAGTACATCGACCTGCTGGCGCGCCACAAGATGAATCGCTTTCACTGGCACCTGACCGAGGACCAGGGATGGCGCATCCAGATCCGGAAGTATCCACGCCTCACGACGGTGAGCAGCTGCCGGGCGCAGACGGCGGTGGGCGCGTACATCGCCGATCCGGCCAAGCGCGTCTTCGATGGCCGTCCGCACTGCGGGTTCTACACGCAGGACGATGTGCGCGAGATCGTCGCCTACGCGACAGAGCGCTTCATCACGGTGGTGCCGGAGATCGAGATGCCGGGGCATGTGCAGGCGGCGATCGCAGCGTATCCGGAGCTTGGCGTGCGCCGCGACACGTTGGTCGAGCCGATGCAGGTGTGGGGCACGAGCGACTTCATCCTGAATGCGAGCGACAGCACCGTGCGCTTCATGCAGGACGTGCTGACGGAGGTGATGGAGCTCTTCCCGTCGCCGTACATCCACATCGGTGGTGACGAGGCGGGGAAGACGCAGTGGCAGCAGAGCCCCCTGATGCAAGCGCGGATCCGCGAACTCGGCGTGAAGGACGAGCACGAGTTGCAGAGCTGGTTCATCCGCCAGATGGATGCCTTCCTGACGAAGCACGGGCGTCGCCTGCTGGGCTGGGACGAGATCCTCGAAGGTGGGCTGGCCGAGGGCGCGACAGTGATGTCGTGGCGCGGGATGGATGGCGGGATCGCGGCGGCCAGGTCGGGGCACGACGTGGTGATGGCGCCGACGAGTCACACGTATTTCGACCAGTATCAGTCGCGCGAGCGGCGCTGGGAGCCGCTGTCGATCGGCGGGTTCATGCCGCTCGACACGGTGTATGCGTTCGAGCCGGTGCCGCCGGCGCTGACGGCCGAGGAGGCGCGGCATGTGCTGGGGGCGCAGGGGCAGGTGTGGACGGAGTACATCCGCACGCCGAAGGAGGTGGAGTACATGGCGTATCCGCGGCTGACGGCGTTGGCGGAGGTGGTGTGGAGCGCGCGCGGGGCGCGGGATTTCAGCGATTTCTCGCGTCGGTTGACGGTGCACCTCGAGCGGCTGGATGCCATGGATGTGGCGTACCGCAAGCCGGACGTGGCGCCGCCTCGCTGACGCTGGCGCCTTCGCTGACCGACGAGGCTGTCCGGCGGATTGTGTGGCTGTGCCCGGTATGTGCATCCACGGGGCACGATCCGTGCGAACCTTTCACGCAGTCACGGCGTTTAACGACTCGATGGGGCGCACGATGCGTCACGTCAGCATTACGCGCCGACCGAGCTCGACCACTCCAGACCCGGACATCATCATGGCCAATCGCACCCTCGCTGTCGTTTCACTGCTCGCGCTCGCTGCCTGCTCAGGCAAGAAGGATGACGCCGCCGCCATGGACAGCGGCGCCGCTGCCGCCCCGGCGATGGCAGCTCCCGCACCTGCCGAGGGCCCGAAGGACATCGTCGAGACGGCAGTCGCCGCGGGCACGTTCAACACGCTGGCGAAGGCACTGACGGCGGCTGGGCTCGTCGAGACGCTGAAGGGCGCGGGTCCGTTCACGGTGCTGGCCCCGACGGATGAGGCGTTCGCGAAGATCCCGGCGAAGGATCTCGAGGCCTTGCTGGCCGACAAGGCCGCGCTGACCAAGGTGCTGACCTACCATGTGATCGCGGGCAACGTGCCGGCCTCACAGGTGACGACGCTGACCGAAGCCACCTCGCTCGAGGGGAGCAAGATCACGATCAAGGTCGTGGACGGAAAGGTGATGCTGAACGGGACCACGACCGTGACGGCGACGGATGTGCCGGCGTCGAACGGCGTGATCCACGTGATCGACACGGTGCTGATGCCGCCCAAGAAGTAATTGGCGGGTCGGACCGCTTCCTGGTTGCCGGGGTTGATTGGAGCGCCGGGGCTGGTCGTCTTGTTTGAGGGGCTGGGGGCGGGTAGGCTTGAGGGATGCGGGAGTAGCTCAGTTGGTAGAGCGCTAGCCTTCCAAGCTTGATGTCGCGGGTTCGAGTCCCGTCTCCCGCTCTGGTACGTGGTTCAGATGCAGCGATTTGCGCCCCGGTCATTCAGTGACGCGGGGCGCTTTCGTTGTTGGGCTGTTTCGGGTCAGACAACGGGTCACCTGCGTTTCACGATGCCGAGCGGTGGACCTGACCCGATTTCATCGACGCCTCACTCGCCCAAGTTTTGAGGTGGAGGTGGCACATGGGATCAAACAAGCAGCGTGTCGGTTTCGACATTCCCTGTGCCAGTTCATTGCGAGGGCACCTGACTGCACGTGCCGTGTTGGTTGTTCAGGTAAGCCTAACTCCCGAACGGTCCTGCCCACATGATCGCCGGGCGTAGCGTCGTCAGGAGCTGTGTCCATGGTGTCCACGCTTTACCGTGAACCTGAAGCAGCATGAACCGCCCCGGGTTTACCGGAGGCTCCCAGCTTTGAGAGATTGGGAGCATGACACGACAGACAGGGGCGGGTCGGAAGCCGAGTAAGCCGTTCTCCCCGGAGGTCCGGGAGCGGGCGGTGCGGCTGGTGCAGGAACAG